>NZ_CP066776.1:2797190-3496488 GCF_010681825.2 Sulfuriroseicoccus oceanibius
TTAAATAACCAACGCTTATCTATTAAATCGTATCCCGTTCAATCTAGGCGCCCATCGTCGGCGAGATAAAGCTCTAGCAACTTCCATTGCCAACCATGAAAGCAACCGCAGTACTGACAGCCCTGTCCCTGGGATCTCTCACATTCGGCAGCGCGGCAACCATCGTAGACACCACCTACAGCTACGACATTGCCCCGGGCTTCTCCGGTGGTGGCGGACTTTACCTGGACGATCTGGCGGGAACCACACTCAACCAAGCCAACACACCATTCTCAGCCGGCGATCTCAACGACGGGGTGGTCTACAATGGCACCAACCCGGTCACCGACAACGGCGGGATTAACAGCATGGTCGCATGGAACCCAGCCCCTCTGCCGGCGACGATCATCTTTGACCTGGGAGGCGCCTACTCTGTCAACGACGTGGTGATCACTGGATACGCATGGACTCCTTTTAATCTCGGACAGCCAGGAAGCGTTACAATTTCCTACAGTAATGACAACGTGACATACGGGGCCGGAGCCAACTACGCACTTAACGGTGGCAACGGAGCCGTCACCAACAACACCGGCTCGTCCGCAGCTGAAGCCCGCTACGTGAAACTCGCCTTCGATGGGACCACCCAAGCCGGCGACAAATGGGGGCTGACGGAAATTTCATTTGATGGCGATCGCATTCCCGAGCCATCGGCCTCCATGCTCCTCAGTCTGGCGGGGCTTGCCGTGATCCTGCGCCGCCGCAAGTAGCCACATCGAGGACAATACGATTCACAGCTCAACATCCCGCCCTCATTCTTCGCCAATCCGCAGGATGAGGGCGTTTCTTTTTGTTCTGATTTGGTCAGCAATCCCCCGCCTCTGGTATGGTGGACTGCACATCACGCATGCCCATCTCCCCCAATGGGCGAACCAAACCGAAGACACGATGAACCTTACCAAGCCTCTATGGGCGCCAATGCGCCGCCTCACCTGGATCACACTTTGCACGCTGATGACGCTTGGTGCACTACCCGCAGCGTCCCCTGCCCTCGACGCGACCAAAGGAGTACTCAAACGCACGCTTGGCGAAGAAGCGGCAGCCCGCATTGAACTCGCCCCGATCCCGCAGGAAAACGGACAGGATGTCTACGAGTACAGCGCAACTCCTGAAAAGCTGACCGTCAAAGGAAGCAGCCAGGTGGCGATGTGCCGCGGCGTTTATGATTACCTCCGCGCGAAGAAACTCGGCACCGTTGGTTGGGCAGGCGCTCGCTTGAATATTCCGGAGCAATGGCCAGTCGCCGAGCCGACGCGTCAGGTTTGTCCGTTCAAAATCCGCCACAGCTACAATGTGGTGACCGCTGGCTACACGTTCCCGTACTGGACATGGGAGCGCTGGGAGCAAGAACTCGACTGGCAGGCAATGCACGGCTTCAACATGGCCATGGCACCGGTCGCCACCGAAGCCATCGCCACCAAGGTCTGGCTGGGTCTCGGCTTGAAACAGGAAGAAATCGACCGCTTCTACACCGGACCTGCCCACCTTCCATGGCAGCGCATGGGCAACATCCAGAATGTGGGAGGAACGCTCACCGCCGCCTGGCACCGCGATCAGATCGCACTGCAACACAAGATCCTCAAACGCATGCGCGAACTCGGCATGGAGCCGGTGGTTCAGGCATTCGCCGGGTTCGTACCCGAGGAGATCTCCCGCGTTTTCCCCGATGCGGAATTGCACAAGACCTCGTGGGAAGCCGGATTCGGCCAGGGCCAACGCCCGGTCGTCATGATGCCGGACACCCCGGCATTCGCCAAAATCATGAAGCGCTACCTCACCGAATGGCAAAAGGAGTTCGGCGATGCTCGCTACATCCTCGTCGACAGCTTCAATGAAATGAAGTTGCCAAAAACCGGCACGCCGCCAACCGAGCTACTGCGCGGCTACGGCGGCGCCACCTACAAAGCCATCACCAGCGCCATCCCGGATGCGGTCTGGGTGCTTCAGGGCTGGATGTTCTCGTACCAGCGCTACATCTGGAACAACGAAACCATGGGCGCCCTGTTGCAAGACGTACCGGACGACAAGTTGTTCATCCTCGACTACGCCCACGACTACAACCCGGGCTGGGACTACTTCGATGCGTTCCATGGCAAGACCTGGGCGATGGGCTTCGTGCCAAACATGGGTGGAAAAACCGCCTACGTCGGCAAGATCGACTTCTACGCCAGCCAGGCTGCCAAGGTGCTTGCCAGCCCGGACAAGGGCAACCTCGTCGGCTTCACTATCTCCGGTGAGGCGTTGGAAAACAACGAGGTGATCTACGAAGTCATGAGCGACAGCTCATGGTCCAAAGATGCAATCGGTATCGATACCTGGCTGCCGGCTTACGTTGAAAACCGCTACCAAACCGGCTCGCAGACAGCCATCGACGCATGGATGGAGCTGCGCCGCAGCGTCTACAGCAGCTTCACTGACCACCCGCACTACGGCTGGCAAAAGGGCGCGTTCAACCGTGGCACCGCCCACCGCAGCGATGCCTTTGTCGCCGGTATCCAGAAGTTCCTCTCAGTTGCCGATGAACTGCACGCCAACGCGAACTACCGCGACGACGCCATTGAAATGGCAGCACAAGCACTTGGCATGCGGGCGGATGAATGGTTCATCCTCGCGCAAAGTCGCTTCACCATGGGCATGATCGAGGAATCCAAGGAAGCGGGCGAACAAGCCATCGAGCTTTTGCTCGAAGCCGACCGCTTGCTCGAATCCCACAGCTACCTGCGGATGGCATCGTGGATCGACTTCGCCCGCAGCCACGATGGCAGCGCAGAGGAAAAGAACGATTGGGAACGCAGTGCCCGCCAGTTGGTCACTATTTGGGGGCCGCCGATCAACGACTACTCATGCCGTTTGTGGTCGGGGTTGATCCGCGACTTCTATGCGCCACGGATGCAAAAGCAACTCGAAGCCATGTGGACCGGTGAAAGCTTCAACCGCGCACAGTGGGAAGCCGCATGGGTGAAATCACTCGGCCTCTCACCGGTAGAGCCCTATGCCAACCCTGCCCTCGCCGCAGCCGAGGCGGTGCAGAAGGCCTACAGCAAGCCACTGCCGAACGCAGGTGGCGACGACCGCGAAGTCGTCGGCCGCTGGACACCAGACCAAATCGGCACGGAATGGACGACCATTGAGTGGCAACTTCCAACCGCCAAACTCAAGACCCTCAAAGGCGTGACCTTCCTCTACACCCGCGGCAAGCACCGCCTCGACATTCAGTCGGCCGCGGTCATCGCCGATGGCAACGAAGTGGCAATCGACAAGCACGACGGATCGACCGGTCTCCAGCACGTGCAGAACTTCTATCGTCTCAAGATCCCAGAAGGCACCCAGGCCAACAATAGCTGCGTGCTGCGCGTCGTCGTCCGCAGCGACGGCGGCACCGATTCGTTCGGCGAGGTTTTCCTCGTAGAATAACCCCCACGCTCTCCCATTGCGCCCCGTGGCTGATTCGATCGGCCACGGGGCGTTTTTTGTATTCAGATCGAGCGTGGGCACGAGTCCGGCCACATTTCAGTCAGCAATGAAGCCTCGTCGGTATCCAGCATAACTACGCTCCGTTTTTTGCCACGCCGACGCATATGCTCCGCACCCAGACCTCCACTCTGATCCGCCTTGCCCTGGGTCTAATAATCGCCCCATTGGCCGGAGCCTCGACCCCATACCTTCCCGCGGCCGTACAACCTGGCTCGGCAATTGCCACCGCGTCATCCACGGAGGCCGCATTGAGCAATGAGGCGATCTCCGCACGCTGGAGCACAGCTTCCGGCACATGGCGCCTGAACTCGATTACCAATCACTATAGCGGAGAGTTGTTCTCCTCCCCTTCCTCCGCCGAGCTCTTCATCGTGGAGCTTTCGGACGGGGCTCGGGTTGCCGCATCGGAAATGACGGCGACGGTCCCACCCTCGGTAGGCACATTGACCACCGATCCATCCGCAGCGCGCTACGCGGAACGATTGCCCGGACAATCGATCGTGGCGGAATTCCAGGCGCCAGAGCACAATCTGAAAGTACTCTGGACTGCAGATCTTCGCGACGGCTCCCATTACATCCGCCCTCAGATCGAGGTCAGCAGCATCGACGGAACATCGCTCACAACCAACAGAATCACTCTGCTCGAGCTTCCCCAGCCCACCACGGCATCCGGCAGCCATTCGGCGGTCGACACTCCGGTTGAAATATCCAGCACCGGCACCCCGACGATCACCAGTTCCATCACCGTGCCATCCGGCGCCGGCAATCTCACCGACGCCAATGTCACCCTCGACATCAACCACACGTGGGTCGGCGACCTCAGCATCACTCTCATCCACCCGGATGGCACACGCGTCTCCTTGTCATCCAACAACGGAACCAGTGGAGACGACTACACCAACACCACCTTCGATCAGTCCGCCGGAAGCTCGATCACTTCTGCATCCCCACCATTCACCGGCACCTTCCGCCCCGAGGGCGACCTCGATTCTCTAATCGGAAAAACGGCCTCAGGCACATGGACCTTGGAGATCGCCGACAGTTACAGTGCCGATGGCGGTAGTCTCCAGAGCTGGTCACTCGACCTGACAACCGACGCCGCAGACGACGGATCCTTCAGCACGATTGGCACTGTCGATGGCTCCCCTCAGGTTTCCGACGACTTCTTCATCGCCTTTGAGCACCCATCCTCACAGTACGGAAACACGGCACACTCCGGACGGCAGATCGGCACTTGGTCTGTCGATGAACCAGACGGTGTCCGATATGGCCCCACTAATGTGGACTTCGACATCACGCCTTACGCAGCAGAAGGCAACCTCACCATTTCGTTCAATTACGAGTCCGGCCCGCACAGACTCAATATCAACGGAGTCACGTTGCTGGAGGACGGAGTCGCCACCTCATCGGACAACCATTTCGGTTACGCAGGCCTACCAAACAACAACAACAGCTACACAGTAACCCTCAGCGACTACTCGCCCACCAAGAGCTATTCGGTCCGCGCCAACATCGACGTCACCGAGTCCGGATCCAACTCCTACGGATCCGTCACACTCACCACCGGCAGTACGATCGTAGCTACGGTCACCGGCGAGCAAACCATTTCCCCGGGCAACAGCGCCACCTACTCATCGGTCTACGGAGTGGTGGTTCCCGGTCAGTTACGCCGCTCATTCCTTTGTTATACAGAACGCGAACGCGCCCACGCCTACCGCCAGTTCCTGCATTACAATTCCTGGCTCGACGTCTCGTGGAACGATGGCAGCGGATCGACAATGACAGAAGCCAACACCTTGACCTCGATGCAAGGGCACATCGATCATTTCATCGCTCCATTCAATGAGCCGTATGCCGCATTTGTTTTCGATGACGGCTGGGACAACTGGAACTCCCTGTGGGAATTCAACGACATCACATTCCCCAATCAGTTCACCCCCATGGAATCACTTGCAGCCTCGCACGGCGTGAAGCTCGGGGCCTGGCTATCTCCATTCGGAGGATACGATCCCGCCAAAAGCCAGCGCATCGCTTACGGCGCGAGCCAGGATCCGGCATTCGAAACCAACGCCAACGGATTCTCTCTATCCGGCCCGAATTACTATGAAGCCTTCCGCAACCGCTGCCTGCAAATGGTCCGCGACTACAGCTTCTCCTACTTCAAGTTCGATGGTATCGGAGCTGGCAACGGGGCCAGTGGTGCCGGCAGTGAATACTTCGCCGACATCGAAGCCATGCGGAAATTGACCCGCGAGCTGCGGCGCTCACAGAATGACCTCTTCATCAACCTGACTGTGGGCTCTTGGCCATCTCCGTATTGGCTGTGGTCGGCCGACAGCATCTGGCGCGCCGGCTCTGACATGGGCTTTACGGGCGCGGGTAACAACCACGAAAGATGGATCACCTACCGCGATCACGAATGCTACAAAAACGTGGTGCAGCGCGCCCCGCTCTACCCTCTCAATTCGATCATGCTTCACGGAGTCGTCTGGGCTAACTACCAGCATGCGAATGACTCGGACTTCAACTCCGCCTCGTTCAAATCCGATGTGCGCGCGTACTTCGGCAGCGGAACCAACATTCAAGAACTCTACATCAACCCGATCCGCCTCAACGAAGGAGACTGGCACAGCCTGGCTGAGGCCGTGAAATGGTCCCGCGAAAACACTGCGACACTCAGTGACACTCATTGGATCGGCGGCAACCCCGGCAATGCCGAAGTCTACGGATGGGCAGCGTGGCAGCCCGACCAGGGAGTTCTCACCTTGCGCAACCCATCCAACAACGCGCAATCCATTACCTTTACATTACAGGATGTTTTCGAACTGCCCACTACGGGGGCATCCGTCGGCTACTATCTCAAAAGCCCGTGGATCGAGGACGCCGCACAACCAGCCTCATACCACGGCATCAACGAGTCCATCACACTCACCCTCGCTGCATTTGAGGTCGTCACGCTCGATGCCACTCCCACCACTCCTCCCGCATGGCATGGCAACGCTGTGTTTCGCGAATGGGCGATGAAGCGCAGGTCCGGACAACGCGACGGCAATGGATCCTTCGGCTCCACGGGAAGCACCAATGAGGTCGCATTTGCTCTCGGTTTGGATCCGAACTCATCCACCGAGCCGGTTTCCACCCGCACACTTTTGATCGCGAATTCCGATGCCCCCGGCGGCTACCAGTTCCAATTCACCCGCGCCGCGGAGCTCGGCACCACAACACTCGTAACCGAAGTCTCTACCGACATGGAAAACTGGGAGTCCGGTGCCAGCCATGTCGAACCGGTGAGTGAAGTCTCGCTCCCCGACGGATCAAAGCTCGTGACCATCCAAGCCAGCTCTCTCTATCAGGAAGCCGGAAGGATCTTCTTCAGGTTGCGAGTGGGCGAATAGCCCCGCCCTGCCCCGGTTAGCACCACCAAACTGTTATAGGAACGACCGGAACAACCTTTCCTCAACTCCCCCCCCGGTGCCCCGATAGACACAAAAAAATCACCACCCGGGAAAAGCATCCCGGGTGGTGAAAATTCATCCAGAGCAAACTCTGGGAAGATCGGCTACGCCGCGCAATTAGACCTTGCGCACGCCGTCGACCCAAACCGCTTCCGGCTGGAAGGTCTCGCCGCCGAGAACAGCGATATCCGCCTGGAAGCCAGACTCGATCTTACCAACACCTTCGAAACCGAGCGACTGAGCCTGGTTCCACGACGTGGCTTTGACCACTTCGCTGGCTGGCAGGCCGGTGACTTCGAGTGTGTTCTTGAAGCACTCGTAGAAGCGCACGGTGCTACCGGCGAGCGCGCCGTTACCCAGACGAGCCGAGTTGTCCTTCACGTGCACGGCCAGACCACCGAGATCGTACTCGCCATCAGGCAACCACGACGCGGACATTGAGTCGGTGATGATCATCAACTGATCCACCGGCTTGAGCTTCCACACCAGACGCAGCATGTCCGGGCAAAGGTGGATCTTGTCGGAAATCAGCTCGATCTTGATCTCATCGTCGACCAAGCCGGCACCCACCATTCCGATTTCGCGATGGTGGAGTGGTGTCATCTGGTTGCAGAAGTGCGTCAGGTGGTTGAGGCCAGCCTCTTTGGCTTTGGAGAAATCTTCGAAGGTTGCCGCGGTGTGCGCAGCCGATGTCGCGATTCCGGCTTCTTTCATCGCCGCGACGAACTCCACGCCATTCGGCATCTCGATTGCCACCGAAACCACGCCAACCGGAGCGATCTTGTGTAGCTCGAGAAGCTCGGCTGCATCCGGGTCGCGCACGAACGCCGGGTTCTGAGCACCTGTGCAGTTCGGGTTGATGTATGGTCCTTCGATGTGGACCTTAGGCGCCTTGGCCCAGTCCTGGTTGGCCTGGTATCCGGCGATACCTTCCATGATTCCCACCAACTGCTCCTGAGGAAGGGTCAGCGTGGTCGGGCAAAAGGAGGTCACCCCTTCGCGCACCTTGGCCTCGGCCATGATGCGGACTTGTTCTTCGCTTCCGTTCGAAGCGTCGGCACCATTAGCACCGTGGGTGTGAATATCGATGAAGCCCGGCACCACCATGCGGCCAGCGGCATCAAATGTTTCATCGGCAGCCGGCAAATCGCCGCCCGCTTCGATCACTGCAGCGATCTTTCCGTTCTCAATCAACACCGCGGCGTTCTCAAGTTCGACGTCCGGCGACACCAAGTGACAGTTGGTCAATAATGTGGAGCTCATAGCGGCGCAACCATGTCACTCCCCTGCCAAAATTTCAAAGAATGATTCATACACGGCAAATTATCCACTACCGCCCGCAGGGACTGCCGGATGCCCCCCTCTAATTCAGCTCAAAACTATCTTACAGGTCAGTGATTTTGCGCGAGTTACAGCACACGAAAGAAAATCATTCGACGTGAAATTTATCAGTTGCACCCCCCACCCTGAATAGTGAAACAGTTCGGCTTGCGCGGGCATTAGGTGATGCCATGGCGCGCATTTTTTTGCACTACCCCGTACCGAATTGTTATCGCCCTATGAAAGCCCTTGCCAACGTTGATCTGCGCACCGTTGCTGAATCGGATTTGCCTAATATCGCCATCGATGTTGCTGCCGAACTCTTGAACGAAGCCGCAAATCATAAGACCGCCCGTGAAAAACGGGACGCAGTTCAGATCGGGGGCATGATGGACGACCCCATGGGCAAAGCGATGACGCTTACGATGGCGGACCAGGTTTTCCGCTCGACCTCGCCAGTGCGATGCGCGGATCAATTCCGTTATTTGATCGACCAGTACGGGGTGCCGCAATACCTGCCGAAGATTTCCCAACTGGCAATGAAAATGGGTGCGGCCGCCTCGGCGCTGTTCCCTCAGTTGGTCATGCCAATGGTCACCGAGCAGATGCGCAAGGAGAGCAGCACCGTGATTCTGCCGGCAGAGAAGGAGAAGCTCTATCCTCACATCGACCGCCGCACCGCCAATGGCGTTCGCATCAACGTGAACCTGCTCGGTGAAGCCATCCTTGGCGAGGCCGAAGCCGCCCACCGTCTGGAGGGCAATCTGGAACTCCTGCGCGACCCACGCATCACCTACATCTCGGTCAAGCTTTCCAACGTCTTCTCGCAGCTCAACCTGCTGGCCTTCGACCACACCATCGAGCGCGTTCAGATCAACCTGCGCAAGCTCTACCGCGAGGCAATTGCCAACCCATACCAGGACGAAAATGGCAAGAAGCGCGCCAAGTTCGTCAACCTGGACATGGAAGAATACCGCGACCTGCAACTCACCACCGCCGCCTTCATGCGCACGCTGGATGAAGATGAGTTCAAGTCGCTGGAAGCCGGAATCGTGCTCCAAGCCTACCTCCCGGACTCCTACAAAGTGCAGCAGCAGCTGACCGAATGGGCGAAAAAACGCGTCGCCAATGGTGGTGCCGGCATCAAGGTGCGACTCGTCAAAGGCGCCAACCTCGCCATGGAAGAAGTCGAAGCCGACCTCCACGGCTGGGAAGTGGCTCCATACCACAGCAAGCATGACTCGGACTCGAACTTCAAGCGCATGGTCGAGTTTGCCGTGCAGCCTGAGAACGCAGCCGCAGTCCGCATCGGTGTGGCATCGCACAACTTGTTCGACATCTCCTACGCCATGGTCCTTCGCGAGCGCCACGGCGTAACCGACCGCGTGGAGTTCGAAATGCTCGAAGGCATGGCCAACAGCCAGGCAAAAGTGGTCCAAGACGCTTCCGGCGGCATGCTGCTCTACGCTCCGATCGTCTCGAAGCACGACTTCCACTCGGCCATCGCCTATCTCGTGCGCCGACTCGACGAAAACACCGCGGAAGAAAACTTCCTGCGCGATCTCTTCGCTCTGAAAGTCGGATCGGATACCTGGGACAAACAGAAGAAGCGCTTCCTCGACGCCTGCCGCGACAAGGACACCGTGCGCGACACCCCATATCGTGATCAGGACCGCTCACAAGCCGACCAGCGCGTGCCTGCCTGCCTGCCCGGCCAACCATTCATCAACGAGCCGGACACGGACTGGACCGTTCCAGCCAACCGCACCTGGATCCACGACTGCCGTGAGCGCCGCCTCGCCGCAGAGCCTGAGCAGATCCCTGTGGTCATCGATGGTGAGGAAATCGGCTACGATTTCCGCGGCACCGGCAGCGACCCATCACGCCCGGGCGTGGTCGCCTACCGCTACGCCCTGGCCAAGATGAGCGACGTCAACAATGCCCTCGACGTCTCGGAGCGCGCATTCGCCGACTGGAGCAAAACCAGCATCGACGAACGCAAGGCGCTGCTCGACAAAGCAGCCGCTCTGATTGCCGCCGAACGTGGAGAAATCCTCGCCGCAATGACTCTCGACGGCGGAAAGTCCATCGTCGAGGCAGATCCGGAGATCTCGGAGGCCATCGACTTCGCCACCTACTATGCCCGCAGTTTCGACGCGCTGGTCAACCACTCCGACGTCGAAGCACAGCCACTCGGCACGTTCGTCGTCGCTCCACCATGGAACTTCCCATTCGCCATCCCATGCGGTGGTGTGCTCGCTGCACTGATGGCAGGTAACACCGTGATCCTCAAGCCAGCCCCACAGGCCGTGCTTTGCGGATGGGTGCTCGCCCAACTTCTGTGGAAGGCTGGCATTCCTAAGGACGTCTTGCAGTTCGTTCCGGCTCCGGACAACGAGATCGGCAAGCGCCTGATCACCAGCGAAAAGACCGCAGGCGTGATCCTCACCGGCGCATTCGACACCGCCAAGCTCTTCCAATCTTGGAAGCCAGAGCTCAACCTGTACGCTGAGACATCCGGCAAGAACTCTCTGATCATCACCGGAGCAGCCGACCTCGATCTCGCGGTCAAGGACTTGGTGCGTTCCGCGTTTGGTAACGCCGGCCAGAAGTGCTCGGCCGCATCGATCGCCATTATCGAAGCCGAAGTTTACGACAACCCAATCTTCATGCAGCAGCTCAAGGATGCCGCGGAATCACTCGCAGTGGGCTCCGCTTGGGATCCCGCTTCGGTCGTCACCCCGGTGATCCAAGCTCCTGAGGAGAACTTGTCGGAAGCCCTCCACTCGCTTAAGGACGGCGAAGAATGGTTGCTCGAACCGACGATGGTGGACAACAACCCATGCCTCTGGTCACCAGGCATCCGCACCGGCGTCAAGCCAGGCTCGTGGTACCACCGCACCGAGTGCTTCGGTCCGGTGCTCGGATTGATCCGCGTCGAATCGCTTGAGGAAGCCATCGCGGTCCAGAATGATTCGCAGTTCGGACTCACCGGCGGAATCCACTCGCTCGACCCACGCGAGATCGCAATTTGGCGCGAAAAAGTGGAAGTCGGCAATGCCTACATCAACCGCAGCACCACTGGCGCGATCGTCAACCGCCAGCCATTCGGCGGCTGGAAGAACTCGGTCTTCGGCCCCGGCACCAAAGCAGGCGGCCCGAACTACACCCTCACGCTCTGCCGCTGGGAACAGGTCGCTCTGCCATCCACACGCACCGAGCTCAGCAACGAAACCAGCGAGATCCTTCAGACCATCCGCCGCTGGATCACCGATACCGAATCGGTTGCCATCGTCGAAGCCGCGGCCCACAGCTACACCGAGGCATGGAAGACAGAGTTCAGCCAGGAGCACGACCCATCGCAACTCCTCGGTGAAACCAACCACTTCCGCTACCGCCCGCTGACCAACGGCGTGCTGATCCGCGTGGAAGATGATGATCCAACCTACATCGCTGGAGCTGCGCTGGCCGCTGCAATCACCGATGTGCCATTGCAAATCAGCCTGTCCGCACCATCGGCTCTGGCTGACGCACTCGGCTACGAAACCATCATCGAAACCGCCGACGACCTGGCCAAGCGCCTCGCCGCCGGCAAGGAGAAGTTCGATGTGGTGCGTATCCCGTGGAGCGTTCCAACCGAAGTCTGGCAAGCCGCAAACTCGCACCACTTCAATGTGGTCGACCAGCCAATCCTCGCCAATGGCCGCCTTGAGTTGATCTTCTGGACCAAGGAGCAAGCCGTCAGTGAAACCGTTCACCGCTACGGCAACCGAATTCCAAAGCCTCACGAGGTCGAGTTGGCCAAAGCCTAATCACCCCAAATGGCCGCGTCGGACCCCTATCCGGCGCGGCCATTTTTTTTTGCCGTGCCCGCAGCGCTCCCGCGAACCCACCGCAGGCCGCGCCTCCGGCGTCGTCCCGCGACCGCCCGATCCGTCCGATCCCGCGTTCGCGGGAGGTTATGTACGTCAAGTTCTGCAAAAAGGACTTTGAAGGATGATGATCAGGCTGCGGACGTTTGATTTGAAGTGAGGCTGAGCTTTTGGGCTTCTTTGAGGTGATCCATGTTCAGGTAGCGGTGTTGATCGATCCACTGCTCATGGACTTGATGCGTGACAGCCCGGATTAAGCGTTGGGCTGCAGCCTGGTTGGGGAAGGTTCGGATAATGTGCGTACGACGCTTAATCTCCTCATTGAGTCGCTCGAGCATATTCGTGCTTTTGAGATGCTTGTGATGCTCTCTGGGAAGTCGATAAAAGGTGAGCGTTTCTTCGATCTCACTTTCGACCCAGTCACAGAGCTTGTGGTATTTGCCTCCCCACTTCGCCAACCATGCCCGCAGATCCTGACGCGCTTCATTGATGTCTCGACGGTCATAGATCCAGCGCCGCTCGGTGCAGCAGTCGTCGTCATGCTTGCGAGGTAGATGATCAAGAGCGTTGCGAAGGAAGTGGACGTAGCAGCGTTGCCACAGCGCCTCGGGAAGCACTTCGCTGATAGCTCGCCGCAGGCCGGCATGGTTATCAGTCACGCAGAACTCAACACCCGTCAGTCCGCGTTGCTTGAGTTGAAGTAGGAAGTTCTTCCAGCTACTTCCGCTTTCCCTTTGATCGAGCTCGGTAGCAAGGACCTCCCGTCGGCCATCCCAACTGATGCCAATGGCGATCAACACAGCCTGGCTGCGCACCACGCCGTTCTCTCGAACCTTTTCGTACCGGGCGTCCAGGATGAGATAGGGATAGGCATGGCTGAGCTTGCGTCGGGCGAAGTTCTCAAGCTCTTCATTCAACGTTTTGTTCAGCCTGCTTACCACACTGGCGCTAACTCGGTGACCGCAGAGCTCCTCGGTGATCTGCGCGACTTTACGTGTCGAGACGCCCTGCACGTACATTTCGATCAGGGTGCTTACCAAAGCCTTCTCGCTGCGTTGATAGCGATCGAAGATCTCGGTGCTGAAGAGTCCGTCGCGATCTTGAGGGACGCGCAGCTCGATCCTTCCTACCCGTGTCAGGAGACTGCGTTGATAACTGCCGCTGCGATAACCTCGGCGTCTGTCGCTGCGTTCTGATTTTACCGCCTGGAGTGTCTCGTTCATTTCTTCTTCGAGCATCTCCTGCATCAATTTCTGAACCAACGGCCTCAGAAAATCTTCCTGCTCGGCAAGAATACTTTTCAACTGCGGCGTTGTGGTCTTATCTGGTCGTGGGGTCATGGTGTGACGATTAGGGGTTCTTGTTTTGTTAAAAACCTAATCAATCATCATGACCCTTTTTGCAGAAGCTTTGGCACACTACCTCGCGGGACTGCGCTCGAGGCGCAGCCACCTTCCACCGTGCCAACGGCACATCTCATACCAGCCTGGGACCCAGTCCCTGGTCCATATCCAAAATGCCCCTGCCCTGAAGGGACATTTCATCACACCTCTTCTATCTCTTCTTCCCCTTGCGGGCGCGCTTGGCCTTCCGCTTCTTCGCTTTCTCCAGCCGCGCCTTCTCCTTCTTCAACAACTCGTCCCAATAATCCCGGCCAACGATGTACCCCACGCACCCATCCTTCCCGCAATAACACGGATGATCAAGGTAGTGGTCGAGATCGAAGCCGTAATCAAACCCCAGCTCCTCCCCTTTCTTAATATCACGCAATGCCGACACCCAAATTCTGTCGTCCTCATCGATTGCACTCTCGCAGTTGGGATCGCACGAATGATTGATCAACCGCGCCACATTCCACTCAAAGTTGCCGTCGATATCATAGTCATCATTGATGATAAAAACGTACACCGCCGCATCACCGGTCTCACGCGCCACCTCCATTTGCTCGAGCCCTCGCCGCTCAGCCTCATCCTTATCGATGATCTCCCCAAGATACTCAACGATCGGGGTGCCCGCCGGAATATCCTTGGCGGCAAAAACACCGCTGCCATGAATACCGGACTGTTCGACCCGGATCCACTCCGAGGGTTCTCCACGACGCCACATGCGGCCGTCGTCATCAATTTCGAAATCGATTGAGGATGTCATTTGTGTGTTCTGCTAACACGCATCGCTGCCCACGCTCCAATCCGGGAACACAGGGCTCGATGAGTGCCCACATCCAATCGCATGATTCGCTTCGCCTTGTCGCGAAAAATCCTCAGGAATCTTCACCCGATCCGGGCTACTGCCTCTGCACGGTGCCTTCGGCAATCTGCCGCCACTGCTCCATCGTCGCGATCACCTGCTCGTTGCCTGGGTCAATCTCAAGCGCACGCTGCAACGCCGCCATTGCCTGAGGATAGGCCGCCGGATTGCGGATCAACAGGTTCGCATAACGAATCCACAAGATCGAATGCTCCGGTGCCAACCCGAGCGCCTTTTGATAACTCGCAACCGCCTCGCCATATCGTGACGGCATCACGGCCAAGGCATCGCCGCGATCGGCCCACTGTCTCCACGTCGGCCGGCCAAGCTCCATTGCCGTATCAAAATCAGCCACCGCATCATCCACAACACGAGGGGTCGCCTTCGGATGAAGATGTCGAAAAAGCAGTTTCGCCTTTCCCCAGCCCGCCCAGGCAGGCACGTAACGCTCGTCCAACAACAAAGCCGCTGCGTATTCGTCGGATGCCTCTTGCAGCAACTCCCCGTCCAGCGGTTCTCCTGCCGACAATTCGCTCTTTAAATGATAGATCCGGTTGTCAGCTCCATAGGTCATCCGCTCGACCTCAAAAACAGGCCGCACCACAGCAAGCCCCCAGCTCGCCACCAAGGCCGCACACACCACCATCATCACCCGTGCCCCACTGGCATCATCCAAAACCACCTCGCGCTTGAAGAACACAGAGGCAATCCAAGCCAGCATCACAAACTGCAGAAACAACAACGACGGAATCTTCATCAAGAAGTCCACCGCATTGTGCGCGGCAAACCCACAAAGCCCCACCACCGCAATCGCCAACCACATCCGGGCTCCCGAAAAATCATCCCGCTCCCGCATCACACGGATCAGTCCAAACACCAACAACCCAAACAGCGGCCCGTAGAGCAAAACAAACCCAATCACGCCCTCATCCGCCAGCGTCTGCAGATAGTCAGAGTGCGCATACTTGGCTTCTCTTGCGTTGTTGACCGGCACCAGTTCATCCCACAGCACCGGAAAGCTCCCCACACCATTGCCGGCGATGGGTTCATTAAGAAACAACTTCCAAGCGGCTGGATACAGCAACTGACGACTACTTTCACCCTTCGCCTCCATCATTCCGGCAAAACGACCACCCACCCGCTCGTTCATCGTCGACTGCCCAAAAAACACCAGCCCATAAACGACCAACAACAACGCCGCCACGCCCACTCGCCTCTTCCACCCGGAACAAAACAAGAAACCACCCAACACCAACATCGGCAAAATTGCCAACACCCCGCCGCGACTCACCGTCAGCACGTGACACCAGAAAAAAGCCAACACCTGCGCGCCCCCCAGAACCCGCACGGTCAAGCCTCGGCGGGTGTCGAGCGCCAAATACAGCGGAGCGGGAATAAGCAGCAACATCAATGCCGCCAAGCTGTTCGGGTTACCAAAGAATCCCACCGAACGTCCGGCGTACTGCTCCCATACGCGCCCGCCAGCCGGGTGCCATCCTGTATCCACGTACCCTTGGTAGACCGCTACACCCAATGCCGCCAACCCAAGCCCCAAAACACCTCCTACCAAAATCCACCGAGCGCGAGCCGAACGCACGGCGTGTACCACTACAAAAAACAAAACCGCCGCGTGGCAAAAGGCAAACAACTCAAGCCTGCCCACCCAAGGTGCCGGTGTGATCACCCAATTACTGACCGCAAGGAACGCCAGCCAGGGCACAAACAAAAAGCCCACCGGACGGATCACGCGCCGCCCCTCTGGTAAACAAACCCACCACAAAGAAAACCACACCGCCAACCCGGCCAACATCCAGGTTGAGAACACCATCCCCTTGCCCGTGTTCAGCGCGCCCCCGAAGAAAAACGTCACTCCGGCGATCTGGGCCGCGATCCAAAGAGCGATCACCCGCTCAAGCCAACCAACCAGCCGACCGTCACCATCATTGACGTTCATCCCCTCTGCAGTCTGAGCCATAACGGGTAATCCCTCGCCTTGAACAAAAAATCGCTTCCTAAAAACCGTACCTAACGGCCCTCTCCATCATTCGCCAAAACCGTCCGCATCTGAGCCACACTGGCCTGGATCTCTTCCAGGTCGGCAGCATGGGAATCAATCAGCAACAGGATCTCATCGCGCATTCCGTCAAGCGACACCTCATTCCCCATCTCCTTCGCACTGACAACCTCACGCCGCACTACCGTCAGCGATTCACGAATATTACTTAACTTTTCGCGGTTCCCTTCAAGCGTCGCGCGTACCCATTCACGATCCAACGAGAAATCGCCCGCACCCACCTCAGTAACAGGAGCCTCTTCCACGGGCCCCTCCACTTTAACATCCGCAGACTCCGATCCGCAGCTTGCAAATCCGAAACAAGCAGCGACAATCAAACAAACCTTCGCAACATTACGCGGAAGCCCGCCCGAGCGCTGACGACAAAAATTCAAATAGTCCATAACTTCTCACACGCTAAAGAATCCGCGACCAACGACAAGTGCAGACTCTGCACCCAATGGATTTTCATCACGACCCCGAATGAGCCACGCACCTGACAGCAACCAACTGCCCACCCTGCCATCCCACGGCTCGCTGCGATTGCTCTTCGTTTGCATGGGCAACATCTGTCGCTCACCCGCAGCCGAGTGCATGATGCGCCATCTCGCAATCAAAGCCGGACAAGGCGAATCAATCCTTTGTGACTCCGCCGGCACCATTGGCTACCACAGCGGAGCCGCACCAGACCCGCGGATGCGCGCCGCAGGGCGCCAGCGCGGACTGGCCATCGAAGGAAGTGCCCGCCAGATCTCGCGTGACGACTTCGACCGCTTCGACCTCATTCTCGTAATGGACAAGGAGAACCTGAGAAACGTCACCAAACTCGCCCAAGACCACCAAACACCGGTCCGGCTCTTGTGTGATTTCACCACTCATCACGATGACATCGAAGTCCCCGACCCCTATTACGGCGGGGACGCAGGATTCGAACACGTACTCGATCTGGTCACCGACGCCTGCGCGGGGCTTCTTGCGGAGCTCACGGGTACGTCAAACCGGACCGAATAGGACAAACTTCACAAAACTTAAGAAAACCAGGGAATCACCGAGTCCAAAACCGCATCCAAACCGTAGCACTCCGCGCATTCCTTGAAACCGCATCGCCAAAAACGAAGCCAGTCACGGCAAATCCGCGCGTACGAATTCAAACCGGATGCACAGTTTTGCCAATCGACGGATTTTTTCTTGTCCGCCCCGCCCTTAGTTGATTTTTAAACCAGCACGCAGCAACCAGCAGCAGATCCCCCGTCATGCCACAACCGAAAATCCAACTCTCCGAACAGTTCGCAATCGGCTACAAACAGCCACTTGCCACCACCAGTGACGAGATCTCACTCGGTGAAGGCAACCATTACCTCCTCGCCCGCAACGGCCGCGGAAAAACCACACTGCTCAAAACCCTCGCAGGAAACCTCAAGAGCAAAAGCGGATCGTTCCAGATCGATGGCAAACTTCAGTTCGTAAACGAATTCCTCGATTTCGACCGCGAGCTCACGCCCACTTCCATCTTCAAAGCCCTCGTACCAAAGAAGCGCCGCGCCGAAGCCATCTCCATGGCCAACAAGGTGGAACTCGACGTCAAAAAGCCATTCGGTCAGCTTTCGCGAGGCAACCGCCAAAAGACCATCCTCATCATGGCGGAGTGCCGCACCTCCCCGGCCATTCAAAACATCATGTTGCTTGACGAACCATTCACCGGACTCGACGCGTTCACACAGCAATTCTTCCTCGACCACTGGCAGAACGACACCGCCAACACACTGCGACTGATCACCTGCCACCCGGATTCTGATGAGATGCAGTTTCCGAGTGTCGTCACCATTACCGACGGCAAACTCACCCACCTCACCAACGAGCAATCCCATCGCTGGAGTTCGCTGAAAGACCAATTGAACTAACGTTCTCAATCCCCAACGCAGAACAATTTCACTATGGACATCTTCCGCCTATTCCTCGCCACCATCATACAGCACAAGGTCTGGATCGTTTGGACACTGCTGCTCGTCGTCGGGGCCTTGGTCTTCCCGACCATGACTCCATGGGAACAAGAGCCGTCACTGATTGAGCCGGCACGCGCCCACACGGCTTGGGTTCTCTTTTGGCTCATCTGCCTGACCTGGGGACTCTACCAAGCGGCAGCCATCGGCACCCGCCTCCGCCGCGACGGCCTGGGCGACTACTTCGCCAGCCAGGGAACCGGCCAACTCAGCCAACTTTTCCAAGGGTGGAGCGCCGTGATGGTATTCGTCATTGGTTTCACCTTGATCACCGGTGCCATCACCATTTTCGGAGCCTCCCCGGCCGCTGAAGACCAAGCCACCGCTTGGAGCCACCTCACGCTCCAATACATGCTGCTTGCTGGCATTTCGATCGGCTCTCTGGTCTTCCTCGCCGTCAGCCTCGGCACTCGCGTCGGATCCACCGTCGCCTATCTGGTCACTCTCGGGCTTGGGCTACATGGACTCTACGGAGTCGGCTACCTGCGCATGTTCTCACGTGAAAGCGGTAGCCCAGTCGCAGACACCCTGTGGACCGTCAGCCCTCATTTCCACCTCGCCGATCTGACCCACCGCTTGGTGTTCAAATCCGGACAACTGACATCTTCCACATTTTTTGACATCCTTATTTATTTGTTGGGCGTAGCGCTCGTGCTGCTCGGTATCAGCGCGATTGCATTCAACTCGCGCCAATCCAGCAAGTAATCCCCCAATCCCCCAATCCCCCGCAACATGCCCTCGCTTCTTTCCAATCCCCGTACCCTCGGTCTCGCCGCTATCGGCGTCGGCGCAGGCTTGTGGGCGCTTGGTGCCAACGGCTTGTCGTCCGGCGGACAAAGCGCATTCGAGTACGAGCCAAACGTAGCCACCATCAACGGCAGCCCGTTTGGCAAAACCCTCGCGCTCACGGCACAGGGATCAATCGACTTCTACTGGCACGAAGGAGCAGATGACCCGAACGCACCACACGTCCACGGCCCCGAATGCGCCGACGGCTGTACCCACGGCAGCAGTGAAGACACCCACGTCCATGGACCAGACTGCGGTCACGACCACCGCGGCACAGCCGACCACAAACCTCACGCACACGGCCCGGATTGCGGACCTGACTGTGGCCACGACCACCACGACAAAGCCGACCACAAACCCCACGCACACGGTCCGGATTGCGGACCCGACTGTGGTCACGACCACCACGCCAAAGCCGATCACAAACCTCACGCGCACGGCCCGGATTGCGGACCCGACTGTGGTCACGACCACCACGCCACAGCCGATCACAAACCTCACGCACACGGTCCGGATTGCGGACCCGACTGTGGCCACGACCACCACGCCAAAGCCGATCACAAACCTCACGCGCACGGCCCGGATTGCGGACCAGACTGTGGTCACGACCACCACACGCCAAAAGTAACTCCAAGCTCCGCAACACCACAGGAGCCGATGCTCAGCCGCGCGAAAACTCGACTACAGCAACTCTCGGCCGCTAGATTCACCAAAACATCGGACGAACCGATGACCCCTCGCCACAAGCAATTCATTTCTAACGAAATTGAACGTAAGCTGGAGTTCGCCCACAAACTCGACCCGCTCAACTACACCAATTTCAACAACCTCTATCTTTTCTACTCAACCAATGATTTAGGCAGAGAACTCAAGTCCACATCGGAGCTGCGCGAGCTCGCTCAAAGCGTCCGTAAACTGGCAGATGAGTCGTCAGAGAACCCGGCTCCATGGCTCACAGCCGCCGCCACTCAGGACATCCTCTTCAGCCTCATCTACGATTGGGAACCGGAAACCGCCACTCCAGAAAAGCTCGTTCCTATCCTCCAAGACTACCACTACTGCCTGACCACTTTTGTGCAAAAACGCAACGCTCTTAAACAAACAGGCCTCTGGACCAACATTTCTGCAAAACGCAGGACACAAATGGAAGATCGCTTTCTTTTCCTCTCCAAGCTTTACAAAGCCAAGCTAATCACGTTAGAACAGATGGTCCCACAGGTCTCTGTGGAACTTGGCAACCGCTAATCCCCCCTCCCCCGATCCCGAATGGAAGCCGCCCACGAAACACCTGATCCGCGCTTTACCCTCGACCAGACCGGCACGTCGCTGCGTCTGTCTGTCGATGACGCGGACAGCACTCTCCAACTCTCATCGGACCAGTCCGCTGCTGCGTTCCACTTGCGGAGCGGCGCTGAACTGCTGCGTTGGGCATTGGCTGTAGGTACCGACCTCGGGGTTTCAGACATTCAGTTCCGCTCGAACCGCCTGCTCTACGTCGAAACCAGCCAAGGCATGCGCATCCTCGCCGAGCCCGGCATCCTTTCCGAGGAAATCGTCCTCGACGTGCTCAAGGAACTCATCCGCTTCAAGGAGGAAACCAACCGCAATTTCGAAGGCTTCGAGGCCAACCGAGAAGACTCTGATGTCCTCTACTGCCTCCATAAAACCAGGGTCGCAGACTTCGCTTGCCAGCAGATCGATATGGATGGCGCAGGGCGCCTCAGCGGCCGCTTGCGTATCCAGGCACACTTCAGTGCCTCCGGCCTCGGGGTCACCTGCCGTATTCTCAACGACTCCATCCCAGAGCTTGAGGAGCTGGGGCTGTCCACTGACCTCATCGACGCCATGCGCGCCGCGGTCCAGCGTCGTGCAGGACTTGCACTTGTTACTGGACCAACAGGGTCCGGTAAATCCACCACTCTCGCCGCCTTGATCGACTGGCTTCGCCGCAACCACGCGAAGCACATCGTGACCGTGGAAGACCCTGTCGAATACTCTTACCCGCCGAGCATGGACGACCCCGAGGGATCCGGCTACCAAATCGCCAGCCCCGGCTTGGTCACCCAGCAGGAAGTCGGCCGCGACGTCTCGAGCTATCACCAGGGGCTCAAGGACGTGCTGCGTAAAGCACCTCACATCATCCTGCTCGGTGAGATCCGTGACCGCGAAGCCATGGAGACCGCGCTTGAGGCGGCCCAGACCGGTCACTTCGTGATCTCCACACTCCACACCACCGGCGCGGTCAAAACCATGGGACGTATCCTTGAGATGTTCCCTCGCGAGAAGCACGAGGCCATCCTCGGCCGCATGAGTGAAATGCTCGTATTCATCCTTTCCCAGGGACTCCTCAGAACCGAAAACGGACGCGTTCTGACCTACGAGTTCCTCCAAAACGGTGACGATGCCTGCTCATCAGCCATCGCCAACTACTACGGCGGCTCCCGCGCCCTCGAAGACGTCATCAGACGCTCGGGTAACATCGAGTGGGACGCCCAACTCTACAACCTTTACAGTCAAGGTCTCATTGACGCGGAAACTTTTGAAAACAACCGGATGAAACGGGGTGAAGACACCTCCGAATTCTAACTCCATTCCATTACGGAGTTTTCAAATAAACAGAAACTGGTAATAACTAAATTAATACCCCAACCATCATGAAAAAAAATACACTGCGTAAGAACAAGGGCATGACCCTTCTCGAGCTCACCATCGTGATCCTCGTCCTTCTCACCCTGATCGGCGTCCTCTTCTTCGGCGCCCAGGCATACAAAGAGGGATCGGACCGCACTGCCTGCGTCCTCAACATTCGCAACGTTCAACTTGCGATGCGTTCCTACGTGAACCTGAACGGCATCCCGCAGGACACTGCCATGAGCCAAGGCGACTTCATCGGGACTGGCAAGTTCTTGGAGGCATTACCAGAGTGCCCCGGAGGAGGAACATACACCTTGGATCTCGGTACCGAAGTCCCAGCAGCGGGTGATGTAGTCACTACATGCTCCCTCAACGCTTCCAAAAACCACGACCCACAGTGGGACGGGAGCGGGCTTGACGCTTCGAAGACCGGAGATTGGTAAGCCTCTAGGTTAACCATCAAGCGACTTTACCGTATCGGCTGCGCCCCCCCCTGCTGGCACGGTACTACAAGTTGATAAATTCCGCCGCCCTGCGCTGCTTGCGGGCAACGCAGGGCGGCCCTTTTTAACAGCCGATCGGCTAGAGCAAACTCCATCCTCCTTTTTGCTCAACCTGGCTGTGATCCTGCTCCAGTTTTCCGCCCTCCCTACCTGGTCTCAACACAGAAATCGTGAATCAGCTCCATCACCCAGAGACACTCTCAGCAGTCAAAGCCTACCGTCAGGCCTGCATGGTCGCGAACTCAAGCTCGCGCGCATCCAATCCGGACTGGTACAAGCCGGCTCATCAAGTTGGACTCCAGTGGCATATCCGGACCACCGGCTCGCCACGTTTGGCGTCTGCCGTGTATTCAGAGTCCGACCAAGCTTGGAGCGACGGACCGAACCTGAATCTGCCTCAACTGCGCTCGATGGATGCCTTGGAGGCTGCCATTGACGAGATCCTCAAACGCCACCCGAAGGCCAAGAGCCTGGGCATCGTGCTCCATATCGCGGACGAGTTCGCGACCACTGAGATTTTCGAAGATTTTTCCGATTGGAACCAGCTCGACGCCTTGAGCGAGCAACTGTCCACAAATCCCCACTCACTCATCGGCGACGAAGGCATGGCGACCGAAGACACGTCATGGCGCATCATCCCAACGCCTGGCGCCATCACGCCTCCGATCTGCACCACCGTCGCGATCTCGCACCGATACCAAGAGGTGCTCGCCAACCTGCGGGCACTGGGCGAAAAGCGCAACTTCCCAATTGTCACGGAAGGCGTCAGCGCTCCACTTGCCTTTCTTGCCCTACTGCCGGCATTCCTCGACTTTGAGAACGAAGCACCCAAGTTGGTCGTCCTGCACTACCACAAGTTTTCGGCGCTCTCGATCTTCAGTCCAAATGGCGAATTGATCAAAGTGCGTGCGCTGCCACACCGGGGCCGCCCTCATCCGCCCAACCTGAGCGACACATTGACCGCTGCGGTCCACGCGAACGAGTTGCAAAAGCCGCAGATCATTCTGGTACCGATGACCTCGACGGACATCGAGCCCTTGGTGACCCAGCTCCACGCCACCTTGCACTTGGACGACGATCCCGTGATCGACGTGATCAAGCCAGGAGTGGAGCCAGTGACCCAATGCGCAGGCAGCCGTCCGGAAATGCTCATGGCTCTTCCCGACTACACCGCATCCGAGCACTCTAACACGTTCAAGATGCTTGGTGGGCAAGGTTGGGCTTTCCAAGACTTCCTCGCCCCTCCCGCTGATGAGTCCGCTGCCATTCCGTCGTGGAAGGAGATGCAGTTGCTCAAGCTGAGCAAATTGGCGAAACCTGTCTTTGCCTTGGTGGCGATCGGCGCTCTTGGATTGACCATGACCGGAGTCATTAGTGCCATATCCAACGAGAGCTGGCAGTACGATGAGACCACCACCTCGATGCTCAATGGCGAAATCAATCTCTTACAACAAAAACAAAAGGCGCATGCCCATTGGGAAAATATCCTCGCAGACCGTACCTCTGCTTGGACCACTCTCGAATTGATTGCCCGGATTTTCCCAAAGGACTCGGGGGTCCTTGTAGAGAACGTCGAATATTCCGCCCGCGTCGAGCAGGCTAAGAAGGGCAACACCCTTCCATTCGCCCGCAGTTGGACGATCACTGGCGCTGCAACCGATGTCGGCGAGGAGCACCTCACTTCGCTGAACTCACGCGATGGAATCAGTGCCGTCTTCACCGAAATCACCGACGCCACAGGCATTCAATCGTTCGACCCGAGCTCGGATACGCGGCAGTTACTGATCAACGTGACCCTCGGCAACAACCCGCAATACAATCGGAGTGCCCGAGTCACCCGACCGCTCGATCTGGAGAACTGCCCGACACGTTTTACCATGAAGATCGATCTCCAGTACTCGGCCAAAGACGACTTGGCTCTCACCAGAGGCAAGCAACCGAAATAAATCACGGAGAACATCTCACAGTATCAGATATTCTTTATGAGCGCTTACACAAAGCCTATCACCCTGTTTGGAATTGCGATCCCTGCGGTTGCAACCATCGTATTCTGCATTGCCTGCGTGGTGGTGAAGAGCAAGATCTCCGCCAAAGCGGATGAGCGCGAAGCCGCGTTCAGCCAGCACAACGCACTCCAGCAGCAAGTCAATAAACTGCGCAGTGACGTACAACCGACCTCAAAGGAACTTGATGATTGGTACAAAGTGCTGACGGATGACATCCGCCCGACGGCAGCAGAAACACTAAAGTCCGTCGAGTCTGACTTCACTCCGTCCCAACTCGCGCTGACCTCCCGCCAGTTCTCACCCAGCAAGCCTGGCAGTCTCGCCAACGGAGCACGCCAAAGATCATCCACGGTAAAACTGGCATTCCGCGGAACCTACCTACCGATGCAGCTCGCATTGCAGAAAATCGAGACCTCGCTGCCTCAACTCGCTCTCGAATCGATGACCATTGGCCGTGAACGCGGCTACGATGACCTCATCTTCAACCTCTCCTACACAGCGTGGGAGAAGGAGACCAAGTAACCCCATTGAATTCCATGACCATTCCAATCAAATCTCTCGCTACAGCAGTGGTCACCTGCACATGGGTGTTGTCGGGGGCCGCTTATGCAGCGGAGGCTAACGAAGCCGCCCCCCAATCAGACGTCGCCATTGAGCTTGCCATGGCAGATGAAGACCGACTCTACGATCCCTTCGGTGTGATCAAAGACGGTGAGATCGAGCCACCAAAGGAACCCGAGATAATCAAGCCTATCCGAGGCCCCAAAGAGGCCGTTCAGTCCACCCCATTCCAAGATCTGGTCGACCGCCATGTCCGAATCCGTGCGATCAACGCGGCGCGCGGCCAAGTCTATATCGGCATGCGCCCCTACCAGCAAGGCGACACCGTCACCATTAAAACCGGAGGCGCTCCTCTGAACTGTAAGATCCTATCGGTCGACAGCGGCGGCATTGTCCTCCAAGACGTAACCTCCGAAGAAAAGGCGACCGCCCGTCACGGCCGGTAACAAAGCCACACCAAGCCACAAGCTCATCTTCCCATCCAACCACACCAAAAACTCCCCCCACTTTCCTCCATTGCCATCATGAAAACGAAGCCCTCCATCCCAACCTTGGCCATGATCGCCGCCACGGCGATTGGGTCGATCTCCTCAATCCATGCCCAAGGCGAACCGCCTGCCGACGCTCCGGTAAGTGCGCTTGAGCGCGAACGCGTTGCCGCCGAGGCCGCCTTTGACGGTCTGATTTTCGAGGGCGAACCCCTCAATGACGTGATCGGTCTGCTCGCCACCCAGGCCGGCAAATCCTACACCCACAACCCGGCACTTAACGGACCACAATACTCCGTCGCCGGTAACATCGCCGCTGGAGATCCACTTGCCACCATCCAAGAGCTCGCATTTGGCTTCAATGTCGAGATTCACGTCCGTGGCAACACCATCTACGCACTCTCGCCTCAGGATGTGCAACAATTGCCGCAGGAAGAGTGGGCCTATCAGCTCAAGTATCTTCGCCCATCGGACTTCGAGAACCTGCGTGGCATCATCCAACCGCTGCTGACTCCTGGCACGGGAACCGTCAACTTCGAGCCGAAAACCAACACCCTTTTGGTGATCGATTCGAAACGCCGGATCGAGCGCATCAACAACTTCATGGCAAAGCTCGACCGACCAAAGGGGCAGATCATCGTGGAAACGAAGATCCTGCGTATCAATAGCTCGGCCGGCAGCCGCATTGGTGTCGACTGGAGCTCGACTCTCGGCGAGCAGGGCCTGACCTTCGACGCCATTCAGAACCTTAACTCGCTCTTCAATCTGCCAGATTCACGCTCGCTGTCGAAGGTCACCACCGACGACTTCACTTCTGGACAGGAGCTTGCAAACTCCGTTACAAACGGCTTGATCGGAGGCGCCAATGGCCAACTTACCAACAACGGCTCGCTCAACACCAACTCGATCGAAACCCGCTCCTCGACCCCAGGTTCCGGATTGGTTCTTGCTCCGGTTCAGCTCCAAGCCGTGCTCCGTGCACTCAACGAAGGCAACATTGCCAACCAGCGCACCAACCCGACGTTGATCACCGAGGACAACGAACAGGCACTCATCACGATCATCGACCGTGTGCCAATCATCACCTCGACCATCTCGCAGACATCCGCCGGCCAGAACATCACCGACGAAGTCCGCTACACCATCGACGAGTCCGACCCAACTCTCTCCGATGCGGAGAACCCTGGCGAAACCCGCGAGGTCGGTGTGACCCTTACCGTCACCCCTACCCTGCTGCCGGACAACACCATCCGCATGGACCTGCGCCCGCGTACCGCACAGATCGTCGACTTCGTCGAAGGCCGCAGTGGCAACGTTTACCCACGCGTTACCGAATCGATGGTTCAGTCGATTGCTCGCGTCCCTAACGGTCACTCGCTGATCATCGGTGGCTTCTACGGATACACCGACAGCAACAAGGAGAACAAAGTCCCGATCCTCGGTGACATCCCGGTGGTGAACTTCTTCTTCAAGAGCAAGGAAACCATCAAGGAGTCGACCAGCTTGGTGTTCATCATCACCCCGACCTCGTACGATCCATCCAGCGCCATCGAAAATCTCCGCGCCAATGACGCCATCTACGACAACGTAGCCCTGGACAGCGACCACAACGAAGTCTTCTCACCTCGCGTCGAAGGTGTCGCCCATCGATCCAACATGGGCAACACCGTGCGTAACATCATGCGCCCAC
The DNA here is from genome assembly GCF_010681825.2 of Sulfuriroseicoccus oceanibius. Classification (NCBI taxonomy): domain Bacteria; kingdom Pseudomonadati; phylum Verrucomicrobiota; class Verrucomicrobiia; order Verrucomicrobiales; family Verrucomicrobiaceae; genus Sulfuriroseicoccus; species Sulfuriroseicoccus oceanibius. The sequence continues at coordinate 2,824,319 of NZ_CP066776.1, forward strand.
GTGACGACAAAGCCGAAGATCAGCGCAACCCATTGGTTCGCCCCGAGCGCGCCGATGAAAAGGTGCAGCAAAACATGGAGCGCTACGAAGCGACCTATCAAAAGGCCAAGGCAGCGCAATCTCAGCAGGCAGCACCTGCGACCAAGGCTCCTGCCAAAACCACCCCAAGCTCGAAGAAATTCGAGGGGGGCATGTTTGACTAGTTCCTCCCACGCCGCATCACGGTTTTTACCGGGGTGCGGCGCTTTTTGTCTCGATCACCAGACCCAATCCCATGTTTTCATCCGATTTCGAAGGCAATGACCTAGGCGGTTCGTCCGCCAACAGTAGCTTTGTGGATCCTGATTTGCGCGACAAGCAGAAGACCGTGGCCAGAAAGACCCTGGACGCACTCATCACGCGCAAACACCTCAGCTTCGACGAAGCGGAACAGATTCAATCCGCTTACCTTTCCGAACTCGATGGCATGGCATCAGTCGAAGTATTCGAGACCATCGTGCGACTCAGCACCACCTCACCGCGCGATATCCCACAGTTCATCCGCCAACTGGGTGACGCCGTGTCCAAGACCCTGGAGCGCAACGTTCCTTACGTACCACTGGCAGGACGGCTGCAAAAACCCTCGGCATTCTACGAGCGGCACGATTCGGTCAAACCTCTGTGCAAAGCGTTGCTCACCCCTATCCTCTACGCTGAAGAGTCGGAAGTGATCGGAATTGGGTCCATCAATCCGAAGGCCGCATTTGTTGCCTCCGAACTCGTCGCAAATGCGGTTTCAGCAACCGAGCCCGTCAAGCCCTTCATGTCTGTGGTTCGCGTGGACTACGACACCTGGAAAACCCTCCTTGAGAAACAATTCGGCTTATGATCTCTATCGACAGCATCACCTTCAATGAAGGCATCAGCGACCGGATCATGGCGCGTCTTGAGGCGCATGACCCGGCAATCGCAAACATCAACCACGACCAGATCGAGTCGAAGACCACGCGTTCGACCCTGATGGCGGCAATTGCTTCGCTGCGCGATCTCCCCTTTATCCCGAAAGTGGCCGCATTGACGGATATGGAGTTGGTACGCGTTTGCGACCCAAAAGTCCTCAACCGCGGCATGTTCGCGCCTATCGCACGCGAAGGAAAATTCCTGATCGTGGCGGTCTGTGACCCGTGGAACGACCTGCCGCTCGACTACCTCGGGCTGATCTTTCCTGAGCTTGAGATCACCATGGTGGTCACGCTCCCCTCGGAGATCACCAAGATCGTCGAGGTGCTCTCGTCGACTGCCGGCCCCGGGAAATCCGAGCTCGAAGCAATTGAAGTCGAAGACACCGACGACGAAATTCAGGATTTCGACGTCCTTAAGAAGTACGACGAACCCATCGCCCAATTGATCGCCACTATGATGGCGACCGCCGTCCAGCTTGGTGTTTCTGATATTCACATCAAAGTGGAGAAGGACACCTTCTACTACAGCTACCGTCTCGACGGGGACCTGGGCGAGAAGTACCAGCTTCCAATGAAGCTGCGCGACCGTGTCGACGCCTTCCTGATGAACTTGATGAAGCTGGCGACCGAAAAACGTTCGACCAGCCCGGGCATCTCCGGTCGTTTCAGTCTTTCCTACCTTCACCGCAGTATCGACGTCCGTTACGAGCGCCACCGGACCTACCGTGGTTACCACGTGACCATGCGATTGCTCGACAAAGGCAACTTGAGCGTTGCTCTCGGTAAAGGCAACATGGCCTTCGACCCGGAGACCCTTTTCGAGCTACGCCGCGTGATGCGTATCCCGGCTGGTATTATCGTGATGTCCGGACCTACCGGATCCGGTAAGTCCACCACGCTCAACGCCATGCTGCGCGAGCTCAACGAACCCGAGGTCAACATCCTCACTCTGGAAAACCCGGTGGAGGATGAAATCCCCGGCGTGACCCACTGTGACTTGAAAGGCCCTGCCGAGTTCAAACCCATGATCTCCTCGTTCATGCGAAGTGACCCGGATATCATCCTGATGGGTGAGGTGCGTGACACCGAATCCGCAGAACTTGCTATCGAGGCCGCTATTACCGGTCACAAGGTGCTGACCACGGTCCACACGCCACGGGCCAGTCAGATCATCGAACGTTTCGAGCAGCTCGGAATGGAGCGCTGGAAGATCGCGCAGACTCTAAAAGCAGCCTGCGCCCAGCGTCTCTGTAAGGAACTCTGCACGTCCTGCAAGATCCGCCTCGATGGCGTCTCAGAGGAAGATCGCCGGGTTTTCAACTTGGAGGAAGAGTGGGCACACAAAGAGGTGTATAAGGCGGCCCCTGAGGGTTGCTCGGAATGCGGAGGCAGTGGCTACAAAGGACGTACCGCCATTCTGGAAATCATCCCGATCTCGCCCTCAGTCTCCGATGAGCTCTCAAAAGGCACACTCAGCCCGTACGAGCTGGAGATCCGAATCCAGGAAGAAGGCCGCCTGCCGTCCCTTCGCAAAAGTGGTCTTCGCCTATTGGAAGCCGGAAAAACCGACCTCAAAGCACTCGCCAAGGTCATTGATATGACCTACACCGACTAGGATCGATTCGTAACGCCTTCGCACTCACTCCGCTCCCCGCCATGCCACCACTCAATCAAGTCCCATCCTCCGCGCCAAAGCCTGTTGCCCCCAAACCGGTTACCCCGAAGCCTCCCAAAGGCGCTGCGAAAGAGCAAACAGCTGAGGGAAGCGCACCTAAAAAGGAAAAGAAATCCTTGGCGAGCAAAGAGATCGAGATCTTCGGCCCAAAGAAGATCAAGATGCCCGAAAAGGAACTTATCAAGTTTTACCGGGGTATGGCATCAATGCTGCGCTCGCAGATCAACACAGGTGATGCATTGAAGTATTATGCCCACGGAATGACCAATCGACCGGTAGCTGATAAGGTCATAGGCATTCAAGAGGCGATTACAGCGGGGGTTCCGATTCATGAGGCATTCCGTAAGTCAGAGCTCTTCGACGACACCACCATTGGTCTGGTTCAGGCCGGAACAGAGTCCGGCCAACTGGATCAGGCCTTCACCGCAGTAGCCCATCGCATCAAGACGGCACACGAATTCAAGGTAAAGGTGAGGAAAGCAATTGCCGTCCCACTTGTTGTAATTTCCTTACTTATCTTTGCTTTCATCATGTCGCAGGTGAAGATCGTCCCCCAAGTAGAGGAGATGCTCATGCAAGTGGCCCAAGAACCGGACGCATTCACAGGTTTGATCTTTAAGATGAGTCACTTCACCCAGGAATGGTGGTCTACGATTGTTATAGCAATCGTTATCGCTGTGGTAGCGATCGTATTTTCAGAGGGGTTACGGACTATCATCACCAACATTGCGATGTCCAAATGGCGCCTGTTGCGCAACCTCATCATGGGACTTCGCCAAATGACCTTCCTCGGAACCATGCACATGCTGCACTCCAACGGAATCAACCTGGCAAAGGCTATTCAAACCGCAGCGAGCAGTGTCAAAGGGACGCCAATGCACGACGAGCTCAAGGAAGCTGCCAACAAATATCAGGAGACCGGCTTACCGGTTTCCGAGGCCTTCAAGAAATTCACATCTTGTGACCCACAGGTTTCCCACATGCTTTTCATTGGTGAAAGGGCTGCCTCTATCGATACCCAATTGAAGATGTTGTCGGAGATGTACGAGGAAGACACGCGCGCATACATGGAAGATTTCACCGCGGCCTTGAACTTGGTGGTTTTGATCGTCGCCGTGATTCTGATTGCCACGGTCTTCATTGGAACCTTCCTTCCAATCTTCTTGATGGGGCCAAAGATGATGCAAGGTGGCAACATGTAGAACGCTGGTTAATCCAAGTCTTTCGTACTGCCCACTTAAAACATGCAACAAACCAAATTCGATCGCTGGCTCCAATCACGCTACGTCAATGAGACGTTGGTGATCACGGTGCGCCAACCGCCCTATGTCCCTAAAGGCATTGTGGTCGAAGAGCTACCACAGTCACTCAACAATCGCTACCGCTACCAGATGGTAATTAGCGACGCCAAGGAGTTGGACAAAATTCTGACCGAGCTCAAGAAGCTGAGTCAGACATACACCACCAGGGTCCGTCAGCGTAAGGGATTGGCAAAATTCTTCTTCGCCCACGAAAGTGGCAGAAGCTTCTCGATTTCCCTCATCTCCGCAATTTTGGGAGCGTCCGCAATGTTTTGGGTGGTTTTACTATTCCCCGACATCTTGATCGAGTATGCTGATCTCTACCTTGTTCCACCGATTTTGGAGCTTAAAGACTCGTTGCTAAATACTGCGAAAGAGCTCCTGAGGAGCGCCGAAGAGGTGCTTCACTCCCAATCCCCGACAGAAGGCATAGAGCAGCAGCCCTCCCCCTCTAACGAATGAGCTTAGATCAAACAACACATAATGATCATGAAGACTCCACTCATCACCAGCAGTCTCCGAACCAAGTCTCTGCACGGCCTCACATTGCTAGAAATGACGTTGGTCATATGCATCCTGATGATATTCATCGGTCTCGGCTTGGGCTATTCGACAGTCACGCAGGACTGGAAAAAGGGGAAAATGGCATCTGAGGCTCTTCGTGAAGTGTATTCAGCCCAAAAGACCTACCTAGGTGACCATCCCACCAGTAACGTCGCAGATCTGACCCAAGAGGACATCACACCATATCTCCGCAATGGGCTCACGGAGGTTCCGACCGTGGTTGGTCTCGACGATGCGACCTACACCATCAAAGTAAACGTCAGCCCTCCAGTTATTGATGATGGCGCCGGCGGTATCTACGACCCCTCCGACCGCTCGGACGACGGCTTGTGGGACGTTGGCTTCTAGCTTCATTGCTCCTCCCCACCATGCGTCCGCTCCTCACTGTCGCATTACTCTGCCTCCTGTTTGTGGGGAGGGAAAGCCTCGCGCAGGCCGCACCCAATGTCGTGCGGCCATTGCAAGAGATCGGAGTGTTTCGGGTGTCCGCGATGTGGCGGGTTTCCAATGGTGAGCTGATCCCATCGGCGATCGAGCCCTACGACTACCGGGTACTCTCCAACGGTGAGCGAATCGAATTGGAGTTGGTAGACGGTGACTCGAAACGCATCTCGTTCGCCGTCTATCGCGCCGGCACCCGCATGATTGTCGAGGACGGCTTGGATGGCATCGCAACAGCCGAAGCCTTGCTCGCCTCCTCCAAAGACGACGGTACGCTCCGCCAGGTGGTACTCACTCCGAAAATGCTGCGCATCACCCGAATGCCAGTCAACAGCATGGACATCATCGTCATCGAGGCCCATAAGGTGCCCGCCAAAAACAAGAACACACCAAGTTCTTGAAAAACAAACGGGCGCGCTACGTAATGGGCCGGTCATGACCTTAGTGCGCTCCTCATTCCAAGCTCTCGCTGCGATCTCCATCGCCGCCGCCCTACCGCTCAGCCTGACCGCACAAGCGGGCGACTCTCCGAACTGGACACCAGCCTCGTCTACTGCAGGCTTCTACCAGACCGACGCAGAGGTCCGAGAGGCCATCAATTTCAATGTCGGTTGGCGCTTTTTCAAAGGCTCAAAAGCGGACGCCCACACTCCTTCATTCAATGATGAAAACTGGGAGGTGGTGAACCTTCCGCACGGGCTAGAAACACTTCCGCTGGATGCCAGCGGCTGCGTGAACTACCAAGGCGTAGCCTGGTACCGCAAACAATTCACGCCCCCTACCGATTGGCAAGGTCAACGCATCTACGTCCACTTCGAAGGCATCATGGGGAAATCCAAAATCTGGATCAACGGCAAGCTGCTCAAATCCCATTTCGGCGGATTCCTTCCCGCACATCTGGACCTCACCGACCACCTTAAACTCGGTGAGCCCAATGTGATCGCCGTCCTCGCCGACAACTCAAACGACCCCGAATACCCACCGGGCAAGCCGCAGGAAACACTCGACTTCTCCTACTTCGGAGGCATCTACCGCGACGTTTGGCTCGTCAAAACCGGTGATGTTCACTTCAGCAATACCAACGCCGTCAACGAAACCGCAGGCGGCGGCATCTTCGTCCACACAAAGAGCATCGACGCCAACAACGCAACCCTTCAAGTCGATGCCCACATCCTGAACCACTCAGGCAAGGCCCAGAACGTCACGGTTACTTCCCATCTCGTGGATGCCGATGGAAAAACCGTTGGAACGAGCAAATCCCCGGCCCGCATCGACGCTTCCGGCAAGGTTTCCCACGACATTCAGGTGCAAGATGCCAAGCTCTGGACCCCGGACACCCCGTACCTTCATCACCTCCACGTCACGATTCAAGACGCCTCGGGTAAAACGATCGATACACTCAAGCTGCGCGTCGGCATCCGCACCATCGAATTCAAGGGCCGCGACGGGTTCTGGCTCAATGGCAAACCCTACGAGCACAAACTCATCGGAGCCAACCGCCACCAGGACTACGCTCATATTGGCAACGCCCTGCCGAATACCACCCATTGGCGCGACGCCAAAAAACTACGCGATGCCGGACTCCGGATCATCCGCAACGCACACTACCCGCAGGATCCTGCGTTCATGGATGCGTGCGACGAACTCGGGCTTTTCGTGATCGTCAACACACCTGGCTGGCAGTTCTGGAACCCAAAGCCACACTTTGAGCAGCGGGTCTACTCGGACGTCCGCAACATGGTGCGCCGCGACCGCAACCGCCCGTCGATCCTCCTGTGGGAACCCATTCTCAACGAAACCCACTACCCGGCACACTTCGCGCAAACCGTCCATAACATCGTCAAAGAAGAATACCCTTACCCCGGCTGCTACACGGCCTGCGACGCCGGTGCGAAGGGCCAGGAACATTTCGATGTGATCTTCGACCACCCGATGTCCAACACGCCGAAGATCAATTTCTGGACCGACGCTGTACCCAACACCGCGGAGAACCGTGAACGCTTCCTCAAGTCGCCACCTAACGAATCCCGGCCGATCTTCACCCGCGAGTGGGGCGACTGCGTGGACAACTGGAACTCGCACAACTCGCCAAGCCGCGTAGCCGTGGAATGGGGAGAAGCCGCCCAACTGGTGCAGGCTCTGCATTACTCGATTCCTAACTTCATCTACACAGCCTACGATTCGCTCCACCACACCTCACGCCAACACTTTGGCGGCAGCTTGTGGCACAGTTTCGACCATCAGCGTGGCTACCATCCGGATCCATTCTGGGGCGGGGTCATGGATGCCTACCGCCAGCCAAAGTACTCCTACCATATGTTCAAAGCACAAAGGGATCCTCAGCTTGAGATCCCGAACGTAGAGAGCGGATACTTCACGTTCATCGCCAATGAAATGACGCCATTCTCGGACTCCGACGTCTGGGTCTTCAGCAACTGCGACGAAGTGCGTCTCAAATTGCATGGCGAGGTCATTGGAAACAAATCCACCAAGCCACAAGGCGCCGGCATGCCGCACCTTCCGGTTGTCTTCGAAGACGTCTTCGACTTCATGAAGGTGAAAAAGCTCAACCGCGCACGCCGGGGCAATGATGCTGCTATCGTCGTCGAGGGGTTGGTCGATGGAAAAGTTGTCCACACCGAAACCCGCCGCCCGGCGATGCGCCGCAGTCAGATTATCCTTAAGCCTGACTACCAAAACGCGGCCCTCGTAGCTGATGGCTCGGACATCGTTCCAGTGGTCGCCTATCTGGCAGACGCCGCCGGCAATACCAAGCGCCTCACCAATGAGTTCATCCAATTCAAGGTGACCGGCGAAGGCTCGCTAGTGAACGATGCAGAGGTCGCCGCCAACCCACAGAAATCCCGTTGGGGCCGTGCGGTCGCTCTCGTCCGATCGACCAATACCCCCGGCAAGATCACCGTCACCGCATCTGTGTTGCGCAATGGTAAGAACCAGCCGGTGACTACGTCGATTGACCTGCAGTCGATCGCAACCAGCCACACCTTCCTCCACTCGGAAACACCAGCAGTGAACACCAAGAGTGTAAAAGTGCAGCAGGATCCGCAAAGTCAGGACTCCGCCGAAGTCGAGGCCCTCCGCAAAAAGCTCCAGGCTGTGGAAAAAGAACTCACCGAGCTCAAGATCAAACAGGTCGAACGCCAACAATCCGAGTTCGAAAACGGGAACCAGTAACCGGAGGACAAATCCGTCTTAGTATCAAAATAGCCGGGCCGGAAAACGGGCCCGGCTATTTTTGTCTTCGCCCCTTGCGCGTTGAGGTGATCCGCAGATCTGCCCTTACGCCACACACGACGCAAAACGATGGAGCAACCTCACTCTTGAGGTTGACCAACACCGCTCGAGCGCAGCGAGCACTCCCCCCACTCCGAGGACAAGGAGCCAACTGCAACGCACCGCTTCGTCGTGGTCACGTTAAGGACCAAACCAAGTCACACTGCCGGCAAGAATGCCGTCTCTCCAGCGCTGCGCGTGAACCTCCGCAGATCTCGCCCTACGCCACACAACACGGAAAACGATGGAGCAACCTCACTCTTGAGGTTGACCAACACCGCTCGAGCGTAGCGAGCACATCCTCCGCTCCGCGGATAAGGATAACGAAGAAGATAACGATAAGGAGTCGACAGCAACGCACCACTTTGCCTTGGTCACGTTACGGAGCAAACCTCGTGACACCGCCACGTTCCCATCCCGTAAATCATGTCAATCCTGTCCAAAAAACAGGATCGCCCCCTCTACTGGAATTTCTGATACAGATTCCCGGGCAGATTCGGAGCTACCAACTCCTGCCATCGATCATCCCCCGCCAATATCATCTTGCGGATGTCGCGAGGCTTGAAGTGCAACAACTCCTCTACCTCACTATCCAACGCCTCGACCATCTCATTAGTGCGCATGTAATCGAGCAGCGACTGCATTGCCACGGGCACAGAGGCGCTTTCGAGCCTTCGGATGTCCCCCCCCGGCTCGCGCGCGGTCGGATAAACGTGCAAACGCACCTGGTTCTTGAACAACCGCCCGAAGCCCTCGAGGATCCCGCCTTCCAGTTCCTCGTACCAATGGGCTTCAAACAATCGCTCAAACAAAGGCAGGCCCACCAGCACGCCGATCGGCTTGTCCGTGTATCTGGAAAAGAACGCGGACAGCCGGTGAAACTGCGCAAACTTGGAGACCAATACGTTCTTGCCCAAAGCCTGTAACATATCGGCTCGTGCGACAAAGTCATTGTAATCCACTCCGCCCTCCCGTTCGCGCAGCAAGTTGTTCATTGTGATCTCCATCACTTCCACAACCTCTTCACCGGAGCCGTTCCCCAATTGTGCATTCATGCGCATCCGGGACTGCTTGAGCATATCCATATGCACTCGGGACGGAGGTTGGAAGCCCCCGCGCAGCACCACAATCGGCTTGCGATAAAAGCACTCGGCAGGTTGCACCACGCTGCCGTTGGCAGAGAACATTGCCGTAGGAGTCAGCCCTTTTTCCACCAGCATCAGGCTGCAGATCCGGTTGTCCACGCTGGCAAAGTCTGGCCCCACAAACTTGAGCATGTCGACCTCCACTCGCTGCGCCGTCAAGTTATCCATCAGCGAGCAAACAAAACGATCCAGATCACCGTCGAAGAACAACGCGCCGTAGATCAAATTCACCCCGAGCACTCCCAACGCTTCCTGTTGTCGCCGGTTGGTCGGATCCAACAACCGCACATGCAAAAGAATATCGTTACTTGCGTGCCCCGGGCTCATTTGCAGCCGGATTCCCATCCAGCCATGACACTCGCCATTGTCTTTATACCCTCGGGCACGAACCGTATTCGCATAGGAAAAGAATCGCGTATCAGCCCCCCGCTTTTGCTCCAGACGCTGCGTTAGCAACTCATACTCGTGGTCGAGCATGTGCACCAGTCGCTCGCGCGAGACATAACGCTTCGTCTTGCCATAAATGGCATCGCTCATCGTCATGTCGTAGGCCGAAATGGACTTGGCCACCGTCCCAGCGCTCGCCCCGACGTAGAAGAAATTGTTCACAGTCTCCTGACCCGCCCCAATCTCGGCAAATGTGCCGTACATTGAGTCGTCCAAGTTGATGCGCAGCACCTTGTCTTTCGTCGTCGCGTATCCTGGGCTCACCATGCCCACAGTGGCTAACACAGAGCAATCCACAACGCGAGCCAAACCCACGCCCGCTACTTATTCCTCCTTCCCTGCATCCAGCCCCAATAAATCGCTGAACCCAATGCACACCACATCCACAACTTCCACCTGATTATCGACACGGGCGTTTTCCGGATAGCGCAACATCAACGTCACATCAATTCCATCAGGAGCCTTGATCAATGCGCGGTGGAGCTCACTCGCAAACCCCGGCTTGCGCTTGTCCACGTAGGCGTAGAGCAGGTTCCCGGCATCCTCGCCATGAAGCATCAAGCTCGCCCACCGCTCCGCATCAGAAAATGCAAAGTTGTGGTACTGCGAGGGCATCATCGCAATCCGTCCCCGGAACAACTGCGTCTCTGTCGGCCTCTGTTGCTTCAGTCCATCCACATCCATCGATGAATAGCGAACAAACGCCTCCCAATCCACTCGCCACTTGTCCCCCTCGCGGACAACCACAAGATCTCGCTCGGTGTAATCAGCCAACGCCACTTCCAACTGCACGCCAAAACGCCCGAGTCTTACAGAGCTCCCGGAAAAATACTCCGACACCCCGATTGGCCCCACCGCTTCGCCACTACGCGCATAAAACTCATTCATCAATGGCATCACCCGCTCGCGATCCGCTACCCATTTGATCCGCTCGTCCACCGACTCGGCAGCGAAAAAGCTCTCGAGTACGGGCTTCACCTCGTTCATGAAGCGCTCTGGATCTCTGGACACACCCGCCCGCCACTCAGTCACCTGATCGTTCCCCTCAGCCTCCACAATCTCACGCCCGGAACGAGTCTCATCTTCTGCCGATCCCAGTGGTGCAGGAATCGACACCACCATCTCGCGTAACATCTGCGACGCAGTCTCCGCATCCTCAGCCGATGCCTCCTCACCATTGCCGACCGTCGCCGCCCAGATCAAACCGCCGACGATCAACACTGCCATTCCGCCCAAAGCTACCAATGCACCGCGTTGCGACTTCCCGCCCGGCTTACGCTGATCCCATTCATCCGCAGCCCCTCCACCGGCAGCGGAGCGACTCGTGCGTGTGGCTGGCGGCGTCACGGGTTGCTCAGCTAAACCTGATGCACGCTTGGCATACGGCTCGATAGGTTGCTCAGAAACAGGTTGAGGTGCGACAGCGGCCTTCGTTGCCACATCTACAACGGCCACTTGTTTCGCGGGGATGCCAGTCTGCGCACTCGCCCCCGCAGCGCTCAATTTGCCAAAATCCACGTCACCGGAGCCGTCGTCGTAAATCATTTCCAAGCCACACACAGAACATGCGGCTCTATCAGCATGATCCACCGCCTCAACGCGGAATGTGTTCCCGCAATCGGGACATTTGAGCAATAACCAGTCGTGCATGAACTAAAGGGGGATGGCGGAAATCTGAAACGGTGCTCATCGAATCACCGATCCGCCATCGCTGTCAACCACCCAGCATCACTCGTAGCGCAACGCCTCAATCGGATCCAGACGAGCCGCTTTGAGAGCCGGGTACAATCCCGAAACCACCCCGACCACGACACTGAAGGCAAACCCGAACAACATCGAATCCACCGAGATCGTTGGTTCCAATCGCGACCCTTCAAGCAGCCCACCCAGCAGCCCCACACTCCAAATACTCACCGCCATTCCGATCAATCCACCGATCAAACTCAAAGTCACCGCTTCCGCCAACACCTGGACAAACACATTCGCGTTCGTCGCCCCAACCGCTTTACGGATACCGATCTCGCGGATGCGCTCCGAGATCGACGCCAGCATCACGTTCATGATCCCGATTCCGCCAATCACCAGCGAGATCCCAGCGACCCCGCCCATCGCGGTGAGATAGGTTTTCCGCATCTCACGCGCCTGCTCCACCCCTTCCTCGTTGGTCTTGACCTCAAAGTCGAGCACTCCGTGGTGCGTTGATGCCAGCGCGTTGTTGATCTGCGCCACGACATTCTCCAGCTTGTCCAAACTCTCCACCCGTACCGAAATCGAGTCAACCGACGTCGGGGTCAGCCGCCTTCCCTCGGATGGGAAACGTCGCTGCACCGTGCTGATCGGAACGAAAACGCCGCGGTTCTTCCAGCGCAGGGCATTGCTGTTGCGCCCGGACTCATTGCGGGACTCGAGCTCGTAGTTCTGCAACACCCCAACCACGGTAAACGGCACGCGGCCAATGATAATCTGCTCACCCACGATCGTCAGCCGACCGCGAAACAACCGCTCCGCAGCCTCGTGCCCGAGCACCACCACTTGCGCAGCATTGCGCACATCTTCATCGGTGATAAAGCGCCCGTCGGCCAGGTCGTACACGTTGAGTTCAAAATAGTCCGGCACCACGCCCTTCATCCGGCTGCGGTACTCGCGGCCGTTGGCACGTGCGATATAACGGTATTCGTTAGCCTCCGGAGCCACCAGATCAATCCCTTCGACCGTCTCGCTGATCACGCTGGCGTCTTCGAGCGTCAACTTCTTGGAGTAACGCTGGATCGCCTGCTGAGATGCCGGAGGGTCGCTATTCTCAATCATCAACTTGGACAATCCGCCCGTCTGCTTGAGCTGCTCCTCGGCCATCTGGAACATACCCGACACGATACTGATCGTGGAAACCAGCGCAGTCACCCCGAGGATGATCCCGAGCATGGTCAAAAACGAACGACCAGGGTGAGCTAGAATCTCCCTCCAGCCCATCTGCAATCCATTGAAAAACGTTCTCATCGAACCTCCTTCCCATCAGATTCCTTCACCATTCCAACAAAGCTCGTCAACGCACCGGATTCCGAAACCCGCCCGTCTTCGACCACAATTGTGCGGTGCGCCACATCCGCCACCCGCGGGTCATGCGTCACCAAAACAACCGTCCGCCCGCGCTCGTGTAGCTCGCCAAACAACTCCAGCACACGTCTTGCACTCGCGGTATCCAAGTTGCCCGTCGGCTCGTCCGCCAAAATCACCCGCGGATCATTCACCAACGATCTGGCAATCGCCACCCGCTGACGCTGACCGCCGGACAACTGCCCCGGCATGTGCCCCACCCGATCAGACAACCCCACCATCTCCAAGACCTCGGCAGCGCGTTTCCTCGCATCCGCCCGCTTGCGGTGACAATACAACATAGGCAGCATCACATTCTCCAACACCGACAACTTCGGCAGCAAATTGAAGGTCTGGAACACAAACCCCACCTTGCTACGCCGAACCCTCGCCAGCTTAGACGCCGACACCTTCGCCACATCCTCACCATCCAGCAGAACCTCGCCGGCACTCGGCTGGTCCATGCAGCCCATAATGTGCATCAAGGTCGACTTACCGGAGCCCGACGGCCCCAGGATGGCAAGAAACTCGCCCTCCCTCACCTGCAGATCCACCTCGTTGAGCGCATACACCGTGGATTCCCCCATCTGGTAACTCTTGGAGACACCGCGGAACTCAAACACCGGCTCACTGGAAATATCTGACATCATACAATTCCGATCAGGCTTCTTCTGCGACCTCTCTGCCCGACAACTGGTCTAACGCCACTTCGCCCAGCGCCCCACCTCACCTCGGCGAGCCTCTACATCAAACCCCGCAGGGATCCCCAGGGTCACTGATTCCCCCTCCTCCAGTCCCGATTTGATCACCACTTTGCTCTTCGCACTGAGACCGATCTCCACCTTACGCAGCTCAAACTCATCTCCCGCATCCACAAACACAAAGGTCTCGTTGCGTTCACGGAACAACGCAGACACCGGGATCACGAGCGCTCCCTGCTCTTCTTGGACGTCAATCGACACCAAGGAACTGATCCCCGGCTTCACCCGCTCATCGGTGTCGCGCAACACCACTTTAACCGGGAACACAACCTCCGCTTTATCCGCCACCGCCGACGGGGAAATACTGCTTACCTCGCCCGACAGCTTCAAATCCGCCATCCCCGGAAAGGTGATCCTCGCAGCCTGTCCGACTTCCATCCGCGGCAGATCCACTTCGCTCACCTCCGCTTCAATCAACATCTGGCCGAGATCCGCAATCTTCATCGGCACATCTCCTGCGGAAACCGAACTCGCCCCGACCATCACCTCGCCCTCGGTCACATCGAGGTTCAACACCACCCCGCCATGCGGCGCGTGAATCCGGGTCTTGCTCAAGCGGTCGTTCAAGTTCTCCAATCTGGCCTCTTGAATCCTCAGTTCGTTCTCCGCCAACTTGCGCGCGGTCACCGCATCCTCCATCTCTTTGTCCGTGGCAAACTTCTTCTCGTAAAGCTCGGCCGTGCGCTTTTCATCGCGCTCCGACTGTTCTTTGCGCAACTGATTGGAAACCATCTGGCGTCGCAGTTCCTCGATCTCGGTTTCAATCTCCGTGCGGTCGAGCTCCAACAAAAGCTGACCTTTCTCCACCGCCTCGCCGTCCTCAACCGCCACGTTGATGATCCGCCCGGAAACTTCGGACTTCACTTCTGTCAACCGGACCGGCTGCACCGTGCCCACAAACGACACCGTCTGAACCACATCGCCGCGCGAAACCTCGACAAACTCCAACCCGGCATTCGGATCTTCCTCTTCGGTGGAAATCATCCGCAACGAGTAAAAGCCCACGCCACCGATCACTCCCGCCAAAATCAAAAAAGTAATTATCTTACGAATCATAACATCTAATTAAAATCTACATCCACCCTAACGGCTCATTCTCATGAACGTTGGTCCTCAGGCACATCCTCGACCGCCTTCCCATCGACCAACACCACGCCAAGCGTCTCCGGCAACTGACCGTCCAGCGCCCGCAACCGGGCCAGAGACGTCAAAACTTCCACCCGCGCCTGCAATTGCCCCAAGCGCGAACCATCGAGATCGTTCTGCGCTTCCAAGAGCGCGCGCAATGAGGAATCTCCGTTGCGGCGGCGGATTTGTTGTTCTTCAAAACGAACCTCGTTCACTTCCACCGCAGCATCGGCCGCCGCCAGTCGTTTGAGGGCGGCCTCCACAGCACGGCAGGCCTCGCGCACATCGCCAAAAAGGTCCAAGCGCTCGGCATGCACCTGCAAGCGCTCGCGCTTCAAATCAGATTCGGCCGACGCCTCACGCGCCCGCTCCGCTCGCGATCCCCAGGGAATGCGAAACTCAATCCCGGCATTGGCAGCACGACCGTCCTGGTTGGCTGCTCCGGACCAGGCACCCCGCATATCCGCGTCCCGCCCGGAAACCCCGACACTCGCCGTAAGGTCCAATGTCGGCCGCACATCATATCGCGCACGCTCGACCTCCAACTCAGCCTGGTCAATTCGCGCACGCTGAATCGCAATCCGCGGGCTCGTCTCCAATGCCTGGGCATACCGCTTTTCCGGATCGATCAACTGCTCCACATCCGCAGGCACCCGCACTTTCTGCAGAGCCAGGTCTCCCGGCTCCATCTCACCCAGCACCCCTAACACACGCAGCAAATTGTCGGTTGCGTCGTCGAGTTGCTTCTGCGCATCGACTAACGCGGCCTCGCGCTCAAGCAAGTTGGACTTGGCCTCCAACTCGTCCACCCTGCTGGTGTCGCGCGCCATCGTCTCCTCGAGAATAACTTTCGCCAACTCAACCGCCTGAGCTCGGATCTCCAACTCGTTGGCCGCGGCTCCTGCCTGCCAGTAACTCACCTCGACATCCCGCAAGGTATCAATCACCACCTGCATCGTCTGGTACTTGCCACTGGTCACATTGACCATCGCCAACTCGGTCGGGATCTGGTTCACCCCCCAGCCGCCCTTCAGCAATGGCTGGCGCACATTCAGCGAAAGCTCACTCGAGAAGCTTGGGTTCAACGTGGAGAACGTAGAGTTAGTCGCGCTGCGGTTCAAAGGCTGCCAATCCAGACCAACGGACGCCCCCGTTCCCAGTTTCTTTTCCACCCCCATCGAGGCAGTCACGCCATCGCTTTCCGGCTGGACCGCACCGTCCAACTCACTGGAGGCTCTGGGTTCCCGCCTATAACGTCCGGCGCTATCCGCGCTCAAAACAGGATCAAACTCAGCTCTGGCAACATCTAGTTGCAGCTCGGTCGCCACTTGCTGCTCCCTCTGAATTTCTATCTCCGGGTTCAACTCCAGCGCCGTAAGCACCGCCTCGCGCAAACTCAGCCGCCCACTCAATACTTCGCGCTGCTCCACCGGGATCACCGATCGCTTGCCCACCAACGCACCAGTCTCCGCCAGACTCATTCCCGTCATCAACAAGCCGAAAGCAGTGCCAAAGGTGTAAGATTGGAAGGTAGTCACAGGAATGATGAAGCAGTTAAAAATCCGAGTCGCAATTCCCATGCAGAGAACTGACTAATAGCACACACGACGTCGCATCAGGCGACGCCCCAGCCTAGATTTGTTCACTAGATTACGTTCTGTTCAAATGACTTGTCTCAGACGCTAGAATAAGAAACCGTCATGAGCACCGTGTCTGCCATCCCAATCATCTACAATCCGGCTGCAAAAAGCGCCCGCTCATCCCACCGCGAGGCCCAGCTCTCCGCGCTATCCCCACGCGTCCAACTGGTTCCCACCACCTGCGCCGGAGATGCCACCCGCATCGCCACCGAATTGGTCCAAGAGGGAGCCACCACGATTGTAGCCGCCGGCGGCGACGGCACCATCAACGAAGTGGTCAAAGGAATCGCCGCCTGCGGAGACGCCGCCAAGGACGTCCATTTGGGCGTACTTCCTGTTGGTACCGCCAATGTGTTTGCCCAGGAACTTGGCCTACCGATGCTTGAGATGGGACTCCCCGGACTGGGGATGCACCGCTGTTGGAAGATTATCGAAAGCGGTGCCACCCGCAGGGTCGATGTCTGGACCGGCAATGACATGCCCTTCATCCAACTGGCGGGAATCGGCTTCGATGCCGCAGTCATCAATGAAACCAGTTGGGAGCAGAAGAAGATCGCGGGCCCTCTCTCCTACCTCATGAACGCAGTGCGCATCTTCGGCGAATCCCACGAAAATGTCACCGTCACCAGCAACGCCCTCGCCGCCCCGCTGCAGGGCGCGTTCGTCCTGATTGGCAATGGCCAACGCTACGGCGGACCGATGCGATTCTTCCCGGAGGCCGCTAACGACGACGGGCTTCTCGATGTCATGGTTTTCAAAAAACAGGAAATCCCCGCACTGCTGAAGTTCTTCGCCGCCGTGGGGACCGGTCAGATCCCCAAATCAGGCAACGACTTCGAATTCTTCCGCTGCCACTCGTTGGACATTTCCGCGGAAGGACAGGTTCCATTCGAACTCGATGGCGAGCTCTGCGGCACCACTCCGGTCGCGATCCGCCACGCCGGCACCATCAATGTCAAAGTGCCTGCGAAAAAATCGAACGTGGACCTGTAGCACGCTCGCTAACCCATCGGCGGCACCCAACGCATCCAATCAGAACGAATGACAATTTCGACTGCTTGACCCATCCTGCCGCATTCATTAACGTCCCTCGACATGAACTTGCGTAACCGACTCTCTTCCTCGGCTGCTGTGGCAATCACCGCATCGGTGCTGGCATCCGCCACCCTCACCACTCCGGCCGACGCCGGCATCTTCTCCAAGCTCTTCGGTGGCGGCGACAAGGAGGAGCTCCCGACCCAGACCGAGCTCGAAAAGCGCGAACAAGCCGCAGCCGAACTCGTCGCCAAAGCGCAAGAACAAGAACAAAAGGGCGACTTCAAGGACGCAGCCAAAATTTACCGCAAGCTGGTCAAAAAGTTCCCACTGACCAAGTTCACCGCAGACGCCGCAATCCGCAGCGCAGAGCTCTTCGAATCTGAAGGCGAACCAACCGACGCCTTCGACGTTTACCAAAAGTTCATCGAACTCAGCCGCGACGACAAACGTTACGGCGAAGTGCTGAAGGCTCAGTACGAACTGGCTCAACGCTCGAAGACCGGTGACTTCAAGCGCCGCGTGGTGGGTCTCCCTCTGGACGTGCCGATGAACAAAAAGGTCGAGATGTTTGAGACCGTTTCCACCAACTCCCCGCGCAGCCCGCTCGCAGCTCAGTCGCTCTTTGCTATCGGCGAAGTGTATCAGGAAGCTGGAAAGACCCAGGATGCCATCATGGCATACGGCCGAGTGGTCAGCGCTCACGGCACCCGCCCACAAGCACCGATCGCCCAGTTCCGCATCGGTCAATTGCACATGGCCACCGCCGCCCAGGGAGCCAAAGACACGTCGACCATCACTTCGGCTCGCGAAGCCTTTGAAGATTTCCTCCTCGCCTACCCGGATCACAAGCTCGCTCCAAAAGCGAAGGAACTACTCAAAACTGTCGACAAACGCCAGGCCGCAGAGTTGCTCAAGGTCGCAAAGTTCTACGAAAAGACCGAAAAGTACCGCGCTGCCGCACTCTACTACCGCGATGTGATCAAGCGCGGCGGTGACGAGGCCGTGGTCGAAGAGGCCAAGGCCCGACTGGCCGCACTTCAGGCAAAAGGCGGTGAACTCAACGCCCCCACCACCACAGACCCTGAAGACTCAGACGGTAGCCTGACCAAGGACCGCAAAGACTACGTCGGCCCAAAATCTGAAGATTAACCTCCCTCAGCAGCCCGATAGAATTCACGCTGGCTGCACCATTTCGGCTTGCATACACAGCCCTGCCCCCTTTTGCTGGGCACTCTCAAACACCATCTATCATGATCAAGTTTTTCACCCGCATCTCTTTGCTGATCCTCACCGCCTTTGCGGTCACCTCCTGCGGCTACCGAGTGGGCGACATCAAGCCGGCTCAACTCGAAGGCGTCGAATCTATTGCCATCCCACTGGTTAAAAACGACACCCTCCAACCTCGTACCGCTCAAATCGTTACGGGTGCGCTGATCAGCCAAATGGAGCAGGACGGCACCTACAGCATCGCTCAAAGCGAAACCGCCGACGCCGTGCTCAACGGCCGAGTGAAGAGCATCGAACGCCGCCAACTACGCTCCGCTCGCGACAACCAGTTGCGCTCACGGGAACTCGAACTGCGCATTGAGTTCGAATACGAACTGGTGGAAAAAGCCACCGGAGACATCCTCAGCCGCGGCACGTTCTTCTCCAGCACCAACGTCTTCGTCTCGGCGAACTACCAGACGGCAGAACGCCAAGCTCTGCCGGAGGCCGCACGCCAACTGGCAATCGACCTGACCACCCGCTTGACCGAAGGATACTAACTCAGCCAAGCCTCTCTCACTCTCCCAACCATGCGACCGTAACGTGACGCTCAACTGTCACTGCGGTCGCATTTTTTGTCTCCATGAGCCATCAAGAATCATCCACCACTCCCCGCGTCGTCCTCGTCCCCACGCCCATTGGAAACCTGGGCGACATCACTCTGCGCGCGCTCGACGCCCTGAAAGAAGCCTCGGTCATCGCCTGCGAGGACACCCGCCGCGCGCGCATCCTGCTCAAGCACTTCGAAATCGACAAACCCACGATCAGCCTCCACGAACACAATGAGGCGTCGCGCTCACAAGAGATCATCAAACGCGTCCAAGACGGACAGGTCGTCGCCGTCGTCAGTGACGCCGGCATGCCCGGCATCTCGGATCCAGGCCTGCGGCTGACCAATGCCTGCGCCGATGCGGGGGTTCCCGTCGAGGTTCTCCCCGGAGCGTGCGCGGTGCCTCTCGCTCTCGTCGGATCCGGCATGCCAACCGAGCAGTTTGTCTTCGATGGCTTCCTGCCACCGAAATCCGGACGCCGCCAAACCATGCTCACCGCCGCACTCGAACGCGAGTCCGCCACCTCGATCTTCTACGAGTCTCCGCACCGCCTCACCAAAACCCTGAAGGCACTCGCCGATCTCGACCCCGAGCGCTGGGTCTGCGTCGCCCGCGAACTGACCAAGAAGTTTGAAACCTATCACCAGGGCAACGCGAGCTCACTGCTGGAGCACTTCACCAAGCAGCCACCAAAAGGCGAAATCGTTTTACTCATCGCCCCCCAAAAACTGCCCAAGTTCTTGACCGACAGATCCCTAAGTGATTAGTGATCAATCGGCAATTAGTTACCCCCAATCTATCATGCATCCACATCTCACGTTCCATGTAACACCAAAATTACCGGAGCGGCTCGAACCGCTGCGCCAGATCGTGATGAACATCTGGTGGAGCTGGGAGCCGGAAGCCCGAGGTCTCTTCCGCGAGATCAATCCAGAACTCTGGCATAGGGTGAACCACTCACCCATCCGCATGCTCCAGCTCGCCTCACAGGACCGCTTGGTAGAACTTTCGAGGGACCCGGATTACCTCCACAGACTCGACACCACATTCCGCCGCTTCAAGACCTACCTCGATCGCCCGGACACCTACTTCAAGAAACGCGCGGCCGACTCTCCGCTCAATGGCCCCATCGCCTACTTCTCGGCTGAGTTCGGCTTCCACGAGTCCATTCCAATTTATTCCGGTGGCCTCGGCATCCTTTCGGGCGACCACTGCAAGGCCGCCTCGGATCTCGACCTTCCATTCATCGGCGTCACCCTGCTCTACCGCCACGGCTACTTCAAACAGCAGATCAACTCCGACGGTTGGCAGGAAGCCCGCGAGCTCGACCAAAACTTTCACCAGCTCCCGGTCGAAGAAGTGACCATCAACGGCAAGCCGCTGATCATCCACGTTCCAATGATCCACCGCAACGTCGCGGTGAAAGTGTGGAAAATGGCCGTCGGCCGAGTCACCCTCTACTTGCTGGACACCGACGTGCCGGAAAACCCGCACGAGGATCGCGAGATTACCGCCCAGCTCTACGGAGGCAACAAGGAAACCCGCATCCAACAGGAGATCATCCTCGGCATGGGCGGAGTCCGCATGTTCGACGCGCTCAACATCGAGCCGGAAGTCTACCACATGAACGAAGGCCACTCCGCCTTCCTCAGCCTGGAGCGCATCCGCCGCCGCATGGCGTCACACAACCTCTCGTTCCGCGCCGCGCTTCAAGTCGTCGCCGCATCAAATGTCTTCACCACCCACACTCCGGTACCGGCGGGTAACGACGCGTTCTCACCAAACATGATGCGCCATTACTTCGCAGGCTACTGCGCGGACTCCGGCATCTCATTTGATGACTTCTACACCTTCGGTCAGGCCACCGTGCACCCGGACCCTGACTTCTCGATGACCATTCTCGCGCTGCGCACCAGCCGCCACGCCAATGGAGTGTCCGCTCTGCATGGCGAAGTCAGCCGTGAAATGTGGCAGAATGTCTGGGCAGGAGTTCCGAGCTCGGAGGTCCCGATTTCCTCGGTTACCAATGGTGTCCACACCAAGACCTGGCTCGCTCCCGAGTTTTCCCGACTCTTTACCAAATACCTGGGCGACGACTGGGAAGACCATATCACCGACACCGAGTTCTGGGGCCGCGTCACCAACATCCCGGCCGAGAAACTGTGGTCGACCCACCAACACCTCAAATCACGGCTCGTCGACTTCGCCCGCGAACGCGTTCGCAAACAACGTAAACGTAACGGCGAGACCCCGGACGAATTGCGCAAGGTCTCGAAGATGCTCGATCGCGATATCCTTACCATCGGATTCGCCCGCCGCTTCGCCACCTACAAGCGCGCCACCCTCCTCTTCTCGGATGAGGAGCGCCTTTTCAAACTGCTCAACCACACGGAGCGCCCGGTTCAGTTCATCTTCGCCGGAAAAGCCCACCCTGCGGACGACGGCGGCAAGGCATTCATCCAAAAAGTCATCGAGTTCACCCGCAGAGAAGGCTTCTGCCACCGGATTGCGTTCATCGAAGACTACGACGCCTACATCGGCCGCCGCCTCTACCAAGGCGTCGACCTCTGGCTCAACAACCCACTGCGTCCACTGGAAGCATCGGGCACCTCCGGCATGAAACTTCCCCCCAACGGCGGCATCAACCTCTCGGTGCTCGATGGTTGGTGGTGCGAGGCCTACAACAAAAAGAACGGCTGGGCCATCGGCGAGGAAATCACGGACGGGGATCCCACCTTCCAAAACCACGTCGATGCCGCGTCGCTCTACCATCTGCTCGAAAGTCAGATCGTCCCGCTCTACTACACCAAGCCAGACGGCAATCTGCCGCTCGCGTGGATCCAGGTCATGCAGGAGTCGATGAAAACCGTCACTCCGATGTACAATACGGAGCGCATGGTCACCGAGTACAACGAGCGCTTCTACGAAAGAGCAGCCAAAGCCCGCTCGATCTTCACACCAAATGACTGCGCAGCGGCTGCCGCCCTCGCCGACTGGAAGAACGAGATCCGCCGCAACTGGGAGCAAATCCGCATCGACCACGTCGACGTCGCGGTCACTGATCCACTCGACGTTCCAGTCGGAGATCCCGTCACGGTCGAGGCACGCGTCCACTTCGGCGAGGTCAACCCGGACCACGTAAGCGTCGAGGCCTATTACGGCGAAAGCGACGAGCACAACATCATCTCCCCTACCATCCAGCCACTTGAGCGCGTGGAGGGACCAGACCAAACAGGATGCCTCACCTACCGCGGTCAGATCATCCCGTCGGATTCGGGTGCCTTCGGCTTGTCGGTGCGCGTCGTTCCGACGTCGCCACATCTCGTGCAAGCCCACGAGCTGCGCCGCATCACCTGGTCGCACTGAGATACCAGGTGGATTCCCTGATTCCCATCCCCTCTCTCTGATCCTGGAGAGAGGGGATTTTTTGGTTCGCCATCTGGGCCACCAGCTCTACCTTGTGGCCGCGATCAATCCTACCGGACCCTCTTCATGCTCTCCTTTTCTACCTGCTGGAATAGTTCAAAACACCACGACGGAGCCAAATTGCTCCAGGAAATCACCGGTCTCGGGTTCGATACCGTCGAGCTTTCCCACGGCATGACCGTCAGCCTGCTTCCAGGCATTCAGGAGACCTTCGACAAAGGACAAATCAAAGTCAGCGGACTACACAACTTCTTCCCCTCACCGGTCGAAGTCATGGTCGACGCTCCGGACTGCTACGAGTTCACCTCCCACCGCCCGGCCGAGCGCGACCGCGCATTCAAACTGACGCTGCGCACGATCGAAACCGCCGCCTACTTCGGTGCCAAATACCTCGTGCTCCACATGGGCAGCACCCCACTGCGCGGACTCACCAAGGAGCTCGAGACCATGGTCAAATCCGGCAGCCTGAACTCACGCAAGTACGTCCAGAAGAAGCTCGACTTCATCCGAAAACGCGAAGCCGCGTCGCCTGCGTCCATGAAGCGCATCATCCAGGTGCTGGAGAAACTCATCGAGCCCGCCAAGGAAGCCGGCATCGTTCTCGCCGTGGAATCCCGCAGTCACTTCGAACAAGTCCCGACCGAGCGCGAAATGGTCGACCTGATGAAGCATTTCGAAGATTGCCCGCAGGTCGGCTATTGGCACGACTTCGGCCACGTCCAACGCAAGCATAACCTCGACCTGATCGACCACCAACAGTGGCTCGAAAAAATGCTTCCCTATCTGGTCGGCTGCCACGTCCATGACGTCGAGTACCCCGCCAAAGATCACCGCGTTCCATTCACCGGCCACATGGACAACTTCCTCGAGTTGATGAAAATGGTGCCCGCCGAAAAGCCCATGGTTTGGGAACTTTCCCCAGGCCGCCGCCCGGTCCACATCCGCCGCGCCCTCGCCCGCTGGGCCGAAGAACTTCCAGAAACCTTCGCCGGCCAAAACATCACACTGCCGGAAACCGCGGATTAGTAGCAGCCCGCTACTCCACCACCTCGACAGAAAATACCGTGGAGGCGGAGCGACCCCGGTCGTCTATGGCGTGGACACTCCACTCGCCGGCATGCGCCTGCCACAGCATCGGCTCACCCACTGGACTCGAGCCGATAAACGATCCTCCGACAAACCAGTACACGGTGGAGCTGTCGGGTGCCGCATCCACTCGCAACGGGATCCGCGAACGCTCCGGATCCGACAACCGCAGCGTGTAAACGTACGCCGGCTGGGGCGACAAGATCACCGGAGAAGCAGCGCTGTCGGCCGTCGCCATTGCCGCTGCGGACGGCTCAAACGGCGGTGGCGTCCGGCGCGGCAATCCAGCCGCCCGAAACAGGCCCAACAAGTCAGCGGGCCAGAACTCATACACTTCCCGAGCCAGCTCACGCTTGCCGTCGTCGTAAGCCACACGCAAGCCGCTCTCCAAGTCGATCAAGACCTCCCGATGCACGCCGCATGGCGCAATCGATGACACCCCAGGGATGAACCATTCGTCCTGGTGACTCGGACAATGCGGGGTCGGCAGCTGCCCGGAAACCGCGCACATCGGGATCCTCTTCACCCCCTCGGGCACTGGATCGGACGCCGCCGGCAAGTTCAACCTCGCCAGCGCATCGAACATCAACGGGGCGGACGACTCACGCGCCACAAACGCTGGGTTGCCGGAACCATCGAAGTTACCAATCCACACTATCAGCACATAGTCCCCGAAAATTCCGGCCGACCATGCATCACGGAATCCATGGGACGTGCCTGTCTTCCAGCGCACCTCCGGGTTGTCCGCCAACACATCGTAGTCCCGCGCCTTGAGCATCTGCCGGGTGAGAAAGCCGGCTTGGGGCGACCACATCACCACCTCATCATTGCCGCTACTGCTAGCACCGTCCTGCTGGAGAACCAACGCCCGTGCCACACCATCGGTCGCCAGCATTGCGTAGAGCGCCCCCAGTTCCTCCATTGTGACCTCGCCTCCACCGAGCGGCAGCGACAGCCCGTAATGTTCGGCATCCTCCGGCAGCGCGACTCCCGCCCGACGCAGAAAATGATAGAAGGTTTCCTCCCCCAACTGCGCCGCCAAACTTACCGCCGGTATGTTACGACTGTGATACAGCGCGTCCGCTGCAGCCACCGGACCGACAAACCCACGGTCGAAGTTCTCCGGGTTGTACTCACCAAAACTCCGCCGGGCGTCCCTCAACAACGTCGCCGGATGAATCAACCCACGCTCCACCGCCAGCCCATACACAAACGGCTTCAACGCCGATCCCGGTGAACGCCGCGCCATCACGCCATCGACCTGACCCGCAATCCCATCATTGCCAAAATCCGCCGACCCCACATACGCCCTGACTTCGCGGCTTGGAGCATGCACCAACAACGCACACGCATTCGTGATGCCGACATCGCGGTGCCGCTCGATATAACCATTAATCGCCGCCTCCAACGTGCGCTGAAAGTTCACATCCACCGTGGAGCGCACCCTGCCGCAGCGCCCCGATAACAAACGCCGCGCCAAATGCGGGACCTCGCGCACCACACCGCCCGACGGCCGCAACACATAATGCTCGTCCAATGGGTCGACACGCCGACCGTCCTCCGCAGCCAACCGCTGCCGCAGCCGATACTGCGCCGCCGCCAACTGTTCGTTGTCTCGCAACGCACTCGGACACCGTCGCGACGGGCTCTGCGGGATCACGGACAACGCCACCGCATCGCGCTCGTTCAGCTCCCCAGGATCCACACCACACCAGATCAACGAGGCAGCTGCCACGCCTTCCACATTCCCTCCATAAGGAGCCAGATTGAAATACGCTTCAAGGATTTCGTCTTTGCTGTGATGCCGCTCCATCTGCAATGCCCGCACCATCTGATGCAATTTACCGCTAACCGAAGTGGTCTCGATTCCATAACGCATGCGGGCCAGCTGCATCGTGACGGTCGACCCTCCGCCCAACCGCTGACCGCTGATCACTCCCCACGTCGCCCGCATGAGCGACACCGGGTTCACTCCGGGATGATCGCGAAATTGCCTGTCCTCGTGGAACAACGTCGCCTCCACCAATTCTTCACTGATCTCCTCCACCCCACAACGCACGCGATATCGACCATCAGCCGCCAGAGCAATATGGATCACCTCTCCATTGCGGTCTTCCAGCACAGGCGAAAACGTCAGCCCCTGCGGATAAAGCGTATCCTCAGGCAACAGCCAATACCCGACGGCAGAAGCAATCAGGACGATCACACTGAGCCCCCCGATACGTTTCAACCAGCGACGCACCCACCCACGCCGGCACCTGGCGGAACCGGTTCTGGCATCGGGGGAAGCGGATGATCGACGTTGGGGCATCGCTGAATTGACTGGGATTATTCCTCTTCCGCCGGCAGCACTTCGATCGTGCCTCCACCGCTGCGTCCCTTGATCCCGGGATCGTACATGCTTTCAGCAAAGATCGGAGGTATCACGAACGTGCCGGCCGCCACCGGTTTGATCCGATAGCTGAACGTACGCAGGTCGCCCTTGCCGAGCCCGAGGAAGAACACATTTCGGTCTTCCCGTACGTCCACAAAATCCGCTCCTGGAACCGTTCCCGCCCCGGGCTTCAATGCATTGGCTTCCACCTCGAATCCGCCAGGCAGCAGGTCCAGTACGGCCAGATAATCGAGCACACGCGGCGAGATGTTACGCACCGCGATCCGAACCGTCACCGGATCCCCCACACGCAACTGGGTGACCGGGTTACCATCGGCATCGACCAACTCACGCGCCACCTCAAGCCCATCCCGCACCACCGCGTCGGGAACACCTATGTCGAATCCGGCTTCGATCACCTGATAGAACGCACCCAGCTTTGATTCTCCCTTGTCCAACTCGAACCGCACCTGTGAACTCGTCGGGTCAAACGAAGCCACGCTGTAGCCTGGAGCCATTGGCACCAGGGCGTTGAGTTCGCCGCCTGAGGTTTTCTCAAGGATTGCCGTCATCGCGCCCGATTCTCCCGCAACCGCGGAGTACGCCTCCAACGCCTGAATCAGTGCCGACGAGCGCAATGTATTGATCCGCCCCTCCTCGATCGGTTTGACGATCGGCTTCAAGTCGTCGTAGCCGAAGCGCTTGGCGACCTCAGGGAAATGGCGACATATCAAAGCGAACCCGAGCGCCTTCCGTGCCTCGTCATCGTGGTAGTAATCCAATCGGTACGCAGGGTCCACCGGCTTCTCCTTTGCCAGCCCTTCGGAGTAGCGGCGCATCAAGCGCACTGCCTCGTCATCTTGTTTGAGCAGCTTGTAGCTGGCGGCCACATACATCGCCGTCAGATCCTCTTCCCACAGCCCGGTGAAGTGCTGCTCCAAGGTGTCTCTCAAGTTGACCAAGCGATTCGCCGAGGAGCGATGCATCCCTCGGATCAGATAATAGATCGCGGCAGACTGGTTCATCGCCTGATCCATGTTGTCGGGTGCCACGGCAGCGATCTCGCGCATCCGGCTGCACATCAAATCCCACATCCGCGACGGCACCGGATATCCGCGCTCTTTCGCATTGACCAAAAACGACATGACATACACCGAGAGGAAGTCATCGGCTGCAGCTCCAGTGCCCCGGCTCGTCCAATAACCAAACGCTCCATTGCTGTGTTGCCGCACAGACAACATCGACAGCGTTCCCTGCACGGCTTCCACTGTCTTCGCCCGATCAAATCCAAACTCCGGATAATCCGCCAGCAACAGGCGCCCGAATGCCCGACTCGTGATCTGCTCGCTGCACCCGTGCGGGTACACGTTGAGATAGGACTCCAAACCACGCGCCAACCCCAACGGCAGCGGCGAAGCGCTAGCTTCCGTCTTGCGGAACTGCGGGAACAACTCACGCTCGACATCCACATCATGACTCCCAAGACGGAAATACCCGCTCTGAATATGCGTCATAAACGGTGAGGCCGGCCGAACACTCAAGGTAGCGCCACGGGTCATCTCCTCACCAGAGGCACTGGCTGCAAACCGCAACTCGGCACCACCCAGGTTCTCAAGCGCCTTCATCCTGAATCGCGCGGTTCCTTCCTCCCCCTGCTTGAGCACCAGTGGCTCATCAGGACCGGAAACCAACTCAAGCCGCTCATCGGCTTGAAGCGTAACCGCGATTTCGTCCTCACCCTCATGCTCCAGATTGTTCGCCACGGTAACACTAGCGGTGAACTCGTCGCCCGGTGCCACGAACAACGGCACATTAGGCGTCAGAACCATGGGCCCTCTCACCAAAACGCCATCCTCGTTCTGCCCCAACGCAGAGTCACATACCATCACCGCCATCACATTGAGCTTCCCGGAAAAATAGTCCGGCACCTGATAGCTGACTTCACGCCGCTCTGGCCCCGCATCGACAATCCCCGACCAGAACACCACCGGCGCTTCGCGTCGACGCTTGAACGGGTTCAGGTGAATCTTGGGCGGAGCCCCACCGCCACCAAAGGCTTTGCTATTCCGGATCAACGAAAACTCAGGAAGGATCAAATCCAGCAACTGATAGGTTCTCACCTCAAGCGCGCGCTTGGCCATCAACTGCGTCAACGGCCGCGGCATCTCATAATCGGTGATCTGATGAATGCCCGCATCCACAGCATAGAGAATAACCCTGCCCTGGCGCTCAGCCGTGTACCCAATCTTCAACTCAGCCCCCGGCTTCACCACCTCGGGAACATCCAGTTCCACACCAACCCGCCGCTGATCCAGATTCACCTCGATCGGATGCACCGCATAACTCAACGGACTCATGAACACCTCAGGCGAATCCAACGCACGGACAAAGTTCACCGATACATAAGCCGTTCCCACCACTCCCTCAGGAACCGTGATCGTCTCCACCGCCGACGTCGTGTCCATCCGGAACCACTTGAACGCCAGAACACCCTCCCGCTCGATCGTGATCAATCCCGAACCAGCATACGGCGCGCGGATCGACAGTTCGAGCTCATCACCCGAATTACACTCCTTGTCAGCCAGCTTCACATCGAGCTCGGCATCCCGTTCTAAACTCCGCCCGGATTCCCCCTTACCCGCAACCGAGTACGGACAAACCAGTAGAACGTTCCCATCCACATCGAGCAACTCGAGCCGCATCTCACCCACCTGATCAGTCGGCAACTCGAACGCATGCCCACCTGCCTCAAGATGCATCATCCCATCGGCAATGATCTTGTCCCGCTTGGTCGAGACATAAGCGTAGCTACCATTGCGCTGCTTGGTTAGCACCGAAGCAAACCGCGTCTCAACCACACGCCAAGCCAAGTCGTGCAACGCAACCGGAGCCAGACTCTGGTCCACCGCCTGCAGCTGGATCACTCGCTTGCTATCCGCCCCGACATAATCCAACGCCCCGTCCGCCTTGTAGCCGACCACATAATCAAATGGCGCAACCAAAGTCGACGTCGCACCACGGACACTGCGCCCGCCTCCCGCCTCAAAGCCCTCGACAAACACATTCATCCTGAAGGTCGCGTTCTCAAACCGCTCCATTCCCAGATCAAACTCGGCCTGCCCATTCTCATCGGTCTTCTTTTCGCCCAACTTCACCGTATCGCCCGCCAGGTTCTTCGCCGCCGTAAGCGCCCGGTTGTGGAAGACATAATCGGCATATTGATCAAACTCAAAGCTCGCCGCGCTCAACTCCAGCTTGGCCTTCACTCTGCGATCCGCCGCTGGAAACCCAAACAGAGTATTGAGCTGCACACGGGCAGTGGTCGCTTCCGGCTTGATCCACCCATTCGCTCGCTCCACTCCGCTAATTGCCACATCGAGCTTCATCGTGTCCGGCTGGAAATCCTCCACCCGGATGCGATGACTTCCCAAGTACTGCCGGTGCTGCCCGTTCACCAGATAATAGAGGGTGGCAGTATAGCTGCCCGTCGGCGACGCCTCATTGAGCTTCACTGAAAAGTCCACAAATCCATCCGCTGCCAGTGGTGCCCCGCTAGAGCCGACCACACTCCCCCGCGCATCCCGCACATCGAGCATCAACGGCAGCCCCTGCAAACGCCCCGACCAATCCCGCCGCCGCACGACCGCACCAATGTGCAACTCATCCCCCGGGCGGTAGATCCCACGCTCGGAGAACACAAATGCCTCCAACTTTTCGCTGTCCGATGCATTCACCCCACCAATGTCGAAGCGCGAGAAATCGATCAGACGGTCCGGACGTTGATACGGAATGAACGCCACATCCGATCCCGACTTCGCCAAAATCGCCGTCGGTTCTTTTTCCTCACGCAGGTGGTCCACCGAGTCCAAGTGAACATATCCGTTTTCATCCGTCCTGGCCGCCAACACCTCTGATCCATTCTTAGCAACCACCGACACCCTCACCCCGGCCACAGGCACCCCATTCGAGATGCTCTGGACAAACACAGCACGCGAGCCGTCGCTTGCACGCTTCACCAGCATCCCCAAATCGGTCACCAACACAAAGCGCTTCTTGAAGCTGTCACCGTACTCAGGAAGCCAATCGGTCATCGTACCATCACCCTCCATCGCTCCTGGCTCATCACCTCGAGGACGCACTCCTTCTGCGGTTACGAAAAACAATCCGCGTGAGTCCTCCGCTCCCGCCGATACCGTACGCATCGCCTCCCCCATATCCAATAAAGGGAACGACGCCTCATAATCATTGGGCGAGACAATCGGCATCACCTTGCGCTGATAGATCCCGATGTTCTCCTCGTTGAAAACCCAGTGATTTTTGAACTGTGGAGACTCGAAGTCGCCGCTGGTCACCGCGACCAGATGGTTGATCTGATCCTCCGGAATCCTCGCAAAGGTCGTCCGCAAATAATCGAGACCACGCGTCTTCAGCCCAAGCTTGCGCTCGCCATTGAGCGCCAGCAACCCACCATCGCCCAAAATCACGACCTCCTTCGGAAACGATGGCAACGACGCATACGTCCCATAGGCATTCGCCAACTCGAAGCCCCCCATTGCCTCCACGCCGGAATCAATACGGACAAACAAAGTCGCCCCCTCTTCACGCAAGAACGTGAATGCATGCACCTGGCTCATGCCCTCATCATTGGCACCCGCTGCCTCCTGCCTAACCAACTCAACCGGCTCCCAGCCGCCCGGAACATTCTCCAGTGCCTCTGCCGATCCTGGCCGTTTGTGGCGACGCACCCACTCCTTCGGAACCGCCCAACAATGCACTTTGCCATCAAGCGCCTCGCCCGCGACATAGCCCGTCGTCTCGACCAACAACACCTGCTCCGGCACACCATCCGCAGTCCGAACGATTTTACTGTCCAATCGCGCGATATGAAATCCGGACATGCGATCGGGCACTCGCTCTTTGACCGCAACCGCCTCTCCCAATTCCGACCCACCACTCGCGGCCATCAACGCCCCCGAAACACTCACCTTCACGTGGTCCTCTTCGTCCGGAATTGCGATCCGAGCACTGCGCAAGTAATACGTCCGGCCCGCCGATGCCTCATCCTCGACGACGTTCAGCAGCGTGGTCGGACGCACGCCCTTGTAGGTGAACAAATCTGAATCCCCCAAGACCTCCAATGAGAGCGCGCTCTTGAGCTTATCCAATTCCAGCGTGTAGTTGCTCTTCAACGTCGCTTGCACCTCATGCCGTGTCGGGTCTTTTGGATCGGTATGGAAAGATTGGTTCTCAAACGCCACGTTGAGCGCTGGAGTCGCAAACTTCAATGACTCGGAGTCCAACCGGACTTCCGGCGGGAAAAAGCCCTCGGCAAACGCCAGCTCGAACTGCTGCCCGGCCGGCCACTCGGCATCAGGCAAAAACGTCAGCGTCTTGTCATCCTTCCACTGCCACACCCCGTCAAGAGCAGGTACCAATGCCACTCCACCCGCCACTTCCTTGCCCACCTGATCGATCGGCGCCGAGCTCTCACTGAAACGCACCACCACCTCGTGCATCTTGAGCTTGCCCTTCGCGTCTACCGAAGCTACCGCCGGCGGTGCGATCTCAACCTCCACATCACGCATCACCACACGCACCGTCGGCTGCGGCTTGTGCGCCTCCCACCATTGCCAGCCATACCACCCTGCCGTGCCAAGCACCGCCAAAGTGGCCACCACACCAAAAGCCCGCCGTGGATGAGCCGCGATTGCCTTACCAGTGCCCGCCAACCAGCGCGGTGGGCGGTAGTGGATTTCTCCAACGGTCGCGCGAATTGCAGCGCGAACCCAACGCACCGGGGCAAAGAAGTTAAGTGGCTTCATAAAGAAGCAAAACTACCAGATCGGCCTATGTTCTTTCAAACCCCGACTAGTAATTCAAAAAAAGGCCAACACCCCTAACCAGAAAGAAACTCTAGATACCAAACAAGCGCTTCACAGACTCACGCTTGATCGCCAGTTCCTTCCATTCATTCTCGCACTCGCTCTCGGCAATTACCCCACAGCCCGCAGGCAACAGCGCATGCGTACCTCGCCAGCAAATGTGACGGATCCCCACCACCCCGTGGAAGCTCCCGCCCACGCGCACCCCGAACGGCGCACCAAATCGCTTGGGCACACCCAGCCGGTCACGCATCTCGCCCAGCAGCTCTAAATTCTCCGCATTGCGCGGTAACACACCCAACGCAGGAGTCGGGTGCAATCGGCGGACCAACGCGTCCACTCCCGGACTCTCGCTGAGCTTCACCTTCAGCGCCGAGCGAAAATGCACGATCGAGCCCAGCGACATCACCTCACGTTTCTCACGCACCACCTCGCCCAGCGGATCCAACGCATCGATCAAATAGCGAACGACAATCTCATGCTCACGGATCTGCTTGGGATCGTTCACAAATGGCGCCCGGCGCTCGACCGGAGCGGTTCCCGCCAGCGCCATTGTGATCAACTCATCGCCCGTCAGTGAAAACAAACGCTCCGGAGTAGCACCGACCAAGCCACGTGATCCCACACGATAGCCGTAGGTCCAGTACTCTTCCGGCAACTCGGGCAAGCGGTGAACCAGCGCATCCAGATCACCACTGACCACCCGGCCGCTCTCCACCACCGCCGGCACAATCTTCTCGTAGCGCCCGGCGGACAGATCACGGCTCACCTTGCTGAAAACACCTTCCCACTGACGGAATCCTGGGCTGTCCCAACTGATCTCAGGCAAGGTCTCACCGATATGCTTGGCCAACGCGGTCAAATCGTCCGCCACCCAGAAACTCGCGGGGACCTTCCACGGCCGAGGATCCGTCATTTGGAAATCCCCGGCGTAAAACGCATCCACTCCGTCCCCAGGCTCATCGGCCAACTCACGGAATGGCCCACGGCCGACACAAAAGCCCAACCCCGGCACGCGAAGAAACGCAAAATCATCCGCGCTTCCCCGCACGACTTCGTTGCCTGAGTCTGTGCTGGGCTGTGGGGTGTCAGACATCATAAATCGAACTACGCGTTGTCGGGGCCGTCGAGGATGCGGTCGAACTGCTCGCGGGTCACATCGATCTTGGCCGCACAGCGTGGGCAATTGATTCGGATCGACGCATCATCGCCAAAGATCTCTTTGCGGTCTGCCTCCTGCAATCCGGCGAAACGCGAGATAATCCGTTCCGCAGAACATCCGCAGTCAAAGACATACTTGCGTGTCTCAAGCAGGCTCAGCTCCTCTTTCTTATCCAGCTCACGGATGTCGTCCTCTGTCAGTTCCGCCAACCACTCGATATCACAGTCTGGCTGAGCGGTGATCAACACAAAGTCCTCGGGACCATAAGCAAAGAACCGCGCCATGCGCTGCTCACTTTGCTGGTAGAAGTCCTGGGCAGCGTCAAATGGACGCGCTCCATCCCGCTTGATCTCCACCGTACTGCGGCGCGATTCCCCGGAGGTCAATTTCTGAGCCTCCGCGATGAACAGCCCCTTGTGCATGGCCTGCAAATCATGCGTCCAAACCCGCCCCGTCACACTGCCCTCGCCGTTATTGCCGGTGACAAAAACATTCATCCGCGGGTCGACGAAGTTGATCGTCCACGCAGCGGTCTCGTCGTACGGCTTCGATGCCATGTGCAGTGTCAACGCAGCCAGCGACTCTTTGAGCACTACGTCACACTCGGTCTCCAATTGGATTCCATGCTGCATCCAATGCAGGTAGTAATCCATGTACAACTCGCCAAAATCCCCGCGCACCAACAAGGCATTGCGGTGGCGCACAAAATAGCACCGGATCTCAACGTGGCTCAACGCATCTCGCGGGTCGATAGATTTCGATTCACTCATGGCTAGTCAGACATCGTAAGTCTTCACATCCACCGGCAGCCCACCAAATCCCTTCGGCGCCGCCCGGCAATGGCTCCCACATCGGTAGCCCCGCTGGGCCCACTCGTCAAAACAGCGGCGATGACTTTTTCCGCGCCTTGTCCAAATACAGCCACGTCCGCGCCACCACCTTGCCGGTCCCCGCGTCAATGCGATCAATCCGCATCTCCTTGAGCACCCAGCCCTTCTTCATCTTGCGCGCGCTGATCACTTCGAACTGCTTCACACATTTGCCCTGCCAATTGTAGCCCTGCACCCGCATCAACGCACCGCTTTCACGATCCACCCAGGCAAAGACCGCCGCATACGGGCCCTCACGCCGCGGGTTGTTGGCACGAATCTTGAAGCAATCGCGGGTGGCCACACTTTCGACGATCCGTTTTCCGCTCTTGGGGTCCTTCTCAAAACTCGCGCTCTCCCAGAACAAAAAACGCAGTGCGATATCTTCAAAGTTCGCATCCGTCCCGCGGATCGACTGCCCATAACTCTTCGAGGTCAGCTTCCGCACCTTGCCTGACGCATCTTTCACCAACACATCCTGCTTGCCACCGCTCAAATCCAAAGTCAGCGTCTCCTTCGGGCGGGTGAAGGAAAACGAAATCGCCCCCCGGTCCATGCGCAGAGCAAATGGCACTTTCTTGCCCTCCGAGGTCCTCAGGTGCCCGGTCGTATCCATCTCCTGACCGCTGCTGTTGATCCGCACCCACTTCAGCATCTGCGCGGCTGTGGGTTCCGCCTCCGCGGCAACCGCCACACCAGCCATCGCCAGCGCGACCACCATCACCGCCCCGTTTTTGATCCAATCATTCAGCACCTTCATCATTACAAGTTGTTCGGCAGACGAATCGAACGTCAATTGAATTCATCCCATCCTCCGGAGAATCCTTTGACACCACCCATGGACAAGGGTTCATTCCCCGAACATGTGGAAGACGCACCGCTGGCTCCTGATTGCCCTCATTCTCTTGACGATCTGCCGTTGGATCATGGCGGGAGCCATTGAGCTGACGGAAGACGAAAGCTACTACCACCTCTGGTCGGAGCACCCAGCCCTCTCCTATTACAGTAAAGGCCCCGGAGTCGCAGCTACCATGGGCGTGTCCTCGTTCATCCTCGGCGACAGCGCCTTCGGCATCCGCTTCTTCTCGCCACTACTGGGACTGGCCACCAGCCTGCTCATCTTCCGCCTCGCCCGCAGTATCTTCGACACCAACACCGCCGCCTGGTCGGTCGTACTGCTCAATATTCTCCCGATCTTCAACGCTGGGTCGATCCTCCTTACCATCGACCCACTCTCGATCTTCTTTTGGACCGCTGCAATGCTCGCACTGTGGCGAGCCCTCCACCGCTCCAACGCATCGTTCACTTGGTGGCCACTCACCGGCCTGCTCATTGGCCTCGGCTTCCTGTGCAAATATACCAACGCACTGCAGCTCATCTCAATCATCCTGCTACTGGTAATCGTCCGTCGCTGGCGCCCACATTGGCGCAAACCCGGCCCCTACCTGCTGCTCGCCACGTTCCTCGTCTGCACGCTCCCGGTGATCATTTGGAACGCCCAAAACCAGTGGATCACCGTCACCCACCTCATCGAACGCGGCCAACTCGATGAAGAAACCGGAGTCAATCCAGGTGAGTTCTTCAGCTACCTCGGAATGCATGCCGGGGTCTACTCACCGGTCATCTTCCTCGGTCTGCTCGCAGCCCTCTATCTCGGCATCAAGCGAGTCGGCAAAGACTTCGGCGAAACCTTCCTCATTCTCTTCGCCGCACCAATCATCATTCTCTATTTCATCCTCTCGTTCAAAGAGGCAGGGGAAGCCAACTGGACCGCTCCGGGCATGCTCTCGCTCGGCGTTTTGATGATCCACTATTTCCAGCTCGCACGCTGGTCGAACCGAACCAAAGGCATCGTCCGGGCCACCGCCATTACCCTCTCGATCCTCCTGACCGCTCTCTCGCTCAACCTCGACGTACTGCGAAAAATGGGCGTCCAGTGGCCGTACTCTCTCGACCCCACCACCCGCCTCACCGGCTGGCAATCGACCGCCGATGCCGTGGAGGACGTCATCCGCAAATCCCAGGACAATCTCGGCGACGGCATCTTCCTCATCTGCGACCGCTATCAAAGCGCAGCCAGCCTCCATCACCACCTTCCAGACGACCTCAACCTGATCCGCCCAACGGAGGCCCACCCGAAGGTCTTCATCCCGCAGTCGTCCATCATCCTCAATCAATTCTCGTTCTGGCCCCGCTACGACTCGATCGCAGGTGCTACCGAAGGTGAACCTGGATACACTCCATTCCTCGGAAAAAACGCCCTCTTCATCAGCACCCACCCGCGCAGCAACCCACCGGAAGAGATCCGTCGCGCATTCCGTCACACCCAACCGTTGAGCACGGTTGAAATCCGCCGATTAGGCATGAAACTACGAGATGTGCGGATCTTTGTCTGCTATGACTACCAAGGCATCAGCCTCTAGCCCATTCCCCGCCTGACCTTTTACCCATCTACCGAGTGACCACCAACGCATCGACATCACCCGAGCTCTCCGTCGTCGTCCCGCTTTACAATGAGGAAGACAACGTCGCCATCCTTCAAGAAGAACTCGCCACCGCACTCCAGGGCATTGATTTCGAACTCGTTCTCGTAGACGACGGATCCAAGGACAAAACCGTCGAGAACGTCGTCCGCAACGACCACACCCGCCTTATCGAATTAGAGAAGAACACCGGCCAGTCCGCCGCCATGTTCATCGGCATCCGCGAGGCCCACGGTGAATACATCGCTCTCATCGACGGAGACCTCCAAAACGATCCAAAGGATCTCCCGATGCTCCTCGAAAAGTGCAAATCCGGCGTCGACCTCATGTGCGGATACCGCGCCAAACGCAAGGACACCACCTTCAAGCGCATCCAAAGCCGCATCGCCAACTTCGTTCGTAGCCGCTTCACCGGCGACGGCGTGCGCGACACCGGATGCTCGCTCAAATGCATGAAGTCCGAATGCCGCGATGCGCTCATTCCTTTCACCGGCATGCACCGCTTCATCCCAGCTCTGATCAAAGGCGCAGGCTACAAAGTCGATGAAGTCGCAGTCAACCACCGTCCACGTCAGTACGGTGTCTCCAAATACGGCTTCGGCAACCGCGCCTGGCGCGCCACCATGGACATGTTTGGCGTCCGCTGGTTGGTCAGCCGCCACTTCATCGCCCGCATCAAAAAGGGCTAATACCCACAGCCATCCGATTCCTCCGCGCCTCTCGTTGGCGCGACACAAACGATCCCGCTACCCGCGGGATCGTTTTTTTTGTGATCTCCCCCCGATTTCACCGCCCTCTGACAGCCCGCCTCAACGGCCTTATAAAAACCATAGTACCCGCTGAGTTACAACGACTTGCCCACCACAAAACTGCGAATCAAAGGTTGTCACAATTGCGAATAAAGGCTTAGATACTCGTTATGGCGAAAATCCTGATCGTTGATGGTGACCGCAGCGTCCGCGAGGAACTCTACCAATACACCAAAGACCAAGGCCACGATTCCGTGACCGCGGAAACCGGTGAAGCGGCGCTGTCCCTGCTGGAAGAGTTCCAGCCACAGGTCATGATTGTCGATTTTCGAATGAAGGACATCACCGGGCTGGAGCTGATCGAAAAAGCGAAAAAAGCCTACCCGGACTTGGCTGTGATCATGGCCACCGGCAATGGCTCGATCGAGTCCGCCGTCGATGCGATGCGCCTCGGCGCGTTCGACTACCTGACGAAACCTTTCCAACTGGACGAACTCGGGCAAACCATCAACTCCGCCGCCGCCAGCACCGAAGGTCGTGGGTTATCATCGGTCGTCTCTTGCAGCTCACTCTCGGTCAGCAACGCGAAGATCGTCGCCGAGAGCGAGGTCATGCGGCGCATTGAAAAGCTCATCGACCGGCTGTCGATGCGCCCCACACCGCTGCTACTCGAAGGCGAATCCGGTGTCGGCAAACGCACACTTGCTAAAATCCTCCACAGCCACCGTCACAAAGAAGCCCGGCCATTCAAGGTTCTTCCGTGTGGTGCGCTTCCCGATTCCTTGATCGAACAAGAGCTCGCCGGTGGCCGCAGCATCCTGGAGCGCGCAGCAGGCGGCACCTTACTCCTCGATGAGATCGACACCCTCTCGCCGCGTCTCCAGTCATTGTTACAGAACTCACTTGAGGCCCACCGCCCGGCACGCACCGGCACCCAGTTGATCTCCACATCTGAACAACGCCTCGAAACCATGGTAAGGGAGGAAACCTTCCGCCCGGATCTTTTCTTCAAAGTCGCTGTGATTCCCCTCTCGGTGCCGCCCCTGCGCGAACGACGCAGCGACATCGCCCCTCTCTCCAACTTCTTCCTACAGGAACTCCACACCACCATTAAAGGAGGACCGTCGAAACTTTCTCCCACCGCCCTCAAGCTACTTCAAGAGTACCCGTGGCCTGGAAATGTCAGTGAGCTCAAAAACTCCATTCAGCGCGCCTTCGCTCTCGGTGGAGGTGAACTGATTACCGAGAAAGAGCTTCCACCGAAACTCCGCGATGGTAGCGCCGCTCTATCGTTGAGCAAAAAGCCATCCGAGGACGGCATCAAACTTCCCGTCGGCGAACCACTCGGGCCATTCGTCAAAGATCTGGAGCGCCGCTTCATCCGCGCGACCCTCGAGCACACCAACGGCAACAAAGAGCAAGCGGCCAGCGTGCTCGGCATCAGCCTGGCAACGCTCTACCGCAAGCTCGACCAATAGCACAGGCTCTAAATCAGGCCCAACAACTGACGCTGCCAGTTCAGCATCATCGGCCGCGGACGCCCCGGACTCTCATTCGCCGGATCAAACGCGGCAATCGGATCCGAATGCAACGCCAACAGCTCAATCGTCTTGCGCGGTGCAATCAACGACGGCTCCAAATCATGCTCGGCAGCAACCGCATTGCGCTTGGCAATCAGTGCATTCACCCGGTCGTCAAACGCATCGTCCTTGGCCAGACGCTGCACAGCCGGACGCTGTGGATAATCAGAGGCAGCCATCGCCTCCACCTTTTCCACCACGTCGCCAAACTCAGCCAACGCCTTTTTCGACAAGCGCCAGCGCAAATCTTTGCGGCTTGGCTTCGAACTAGACCCAAGCTTGGTCGCCAACTGCACCAAGTCGCGGTTGTTCACCACCTTGAAGTGCGGCCGGTCACGGCGCTCCGCCTCACGGTCGCGCCAATGCCACAGCTCGCGCAGGTAGGCTTGGGCTCGCCCCTTCGGCACTTTGCCCCAACCATTCACCCGCCAAACAGTATCAGGATCGCGCGGTGCACGGTTGAGCACATTCTCACGCGCCGCCACACAACTCTCCTCAAACCAATCCCAACGCCCCAACTCAACCAGACGCTTCTTGAAAAACTCCGACAATGGAAACATCAAACGAGCATCCAAGGCCGCATAATCGAGCATCTTCTGAGTCAACGGGCGTTTGCTCCAATCCTCCTTCTGAGAACCCTTGGACATCGTGAACCCCAGAATCTCTTCGGTAACAGCAGCGAGACCGAAGCGACGAAAACCACAAAGCTGCGCCGCAATCTGCGTGTCCCAGATCATCGGAGGCACCTCTCCGAACGCTGCGCTCATCAACGAAATATCGAAGTCAGCGCCATGCATCCAGATCTCCCCCGCCGGATCAAACAGCCGCTTGGTCAAAGGTGACAAATCATCGATCACCAACGGGTCAATCAAACCAACCGCGCCTTCACCGCCATCAACTTGCAACAAACACAGCTTCTCTTGATAGCAGTGCATGTTGTCGGCTTCGAGATCCATCCCGATCAACCCACCAGGCGCGGGAAGCGACGCTGCAAACGACTCCAGCGCTTCGGCTGAATCAATCCAAAGGTACTCTGCTTCCAGAGGTGGGCGATCTCCCCCAACGGGCGATCCGGGCACTTGCTGATCAGTCATGTAACTCGTCGTACGGTAAATAATCTATATCCTCGGGCAAACTTGAGGCCTAGCGCAATTGCAGTCCCGTGAGCAATAGCTCGGTGTTGTTCTGCGTGCGGGCGATATTCTTAAGCAACACCTGCATCGCATCGGGAGCAGGGAGCTGCGCCAACTGGCGACGCGCCACGTTGATCCTGCGCATCTCGTCCGGATGGTACAACAAATCATCCTTACGCGTAGCCGACTGCGCGAAGTGAATCGCAGGGAACAAACGTCGCTCGGCCATCTCCCGATCCAAGCGGATCTCCATGTTACCCGTGCCTTTGAACTCCTCGAAAATGATATCGTCCATCTTCGATTCAGTCTCGACCAACGCAGTGGCTAGAATAGTCAAACTGCCTCCCTCTTCGGCGTTGCGCGCCGAGTTGAAGAATGTACGCGCCTTCTGCAATGCCTTTGAGTTCAATCCACCCGACATCGATCCACCGCCGCCACTGGCCAACGCGTTGTATCCACGCGCAAGACGCGTCAAACTATCGAGAAGAATCACCACGTCCTTGCCGCGCTCAACCAAACGCTTGGCGCGCTCGAGCACGAACTCCGCCACCTCAATGTGACGCTTCGGATTTTCGTCGAAGGTAGAACTGAACACCGAGGCATTCACAGTCTCGCGGAAATCGGTCACCTCTTCAGGCCGCTCGTCGAGCAACAAGATCACCAACTCCACATCGGGGTGGTTGGCATGAATCGCCGAGGCGATGCTCTTGAGCAAAATGGTCTTACCTCCCCGGGGTGGCGCCACAATAACACCACGCTGCCCCATGCCGAGCGGAGCAATCAAGTCAACGGCGCGACATGCCGCATTCTTAAGCTCTGAGTTTTCGAGAATGATCCGTCGGTCCGGATACATTGCTGTCAGGTGTTCGAATGGAGTCGCTGCCTGGTAATCTTCAGCCGGCAGTCCTTCCACCTCGAGCACGCGGCTCGCGGAAAGATATTTCTCACGGTCGCGCGGCGCACGGGCCTGCACTTTCACCTGCTGCCCATGGCGCAAGCCAAACTCACGCACGGTCTGCGCTGGTACGTAGATATCATCAGGCTGGGCGCGGAAGCTCGAAGATGGTGTACGCAACATTCCGAACGAGTTCTCGTTCTTCAGTTCAATCACACCCTCCGCTTCAATCACCGTCCCCCGCTTGGAGTAAAAGCACAGCACATCAAAAATGATCTGGTGCTTGGTGCGCGAACTCACACGGACGCGCAATTCGTTACCAAGCTCATACAACTCCGGCAACGGGCGCTTCTGCATTTCAGCCAAAACCACCAACTCAGGCACATTCACTTCCTCCTCTTGAGGAGCAGCTGGCACCGCTTTGTTCTCCGTTGGCTCTGCCGGCTTGGCAGCTGCGTCGTCATTCTCTGGAGTAGAGGAATCGATCTCTGTCATGTCTTATTGAACGTAAAAATAGTCTGCCCCTGCCGCCTTGCTCTGAAGGAAGCCAACCTGCGCATTGCGCACATCAACTCGTGGGGCCTTAAATTAAAATCATAGCCGCAAGCAGTCACCTCGTGGAAACCCTCACCAACTCGTCGCTACGACCAACCTTGGATCCCGAATCAGTCACCGGCTTCCGAATGATCGTCTACCGGTGCGTTGGCCAATCGCTTGTGAAGCAGAACCACCTGGCTGCGCAAAGCATCCAAAGTCCCCTCATTCCAAACCACGAATGAAGCAAGCTTGAGCTTCTCAGCCACAGGCATCTGCGCGGCCAATATAGCGCGTGATGTCTCGTTGTCGAATCCGTTTCTTTCCTTCATCCTACGCATCTGCGTCGCCGTCCCAACGCCCACTACCACTGCCTTCGGGGCTTGTTCAAGAATCCCCGCATCGACGACGAATCGCCCCTCGCCCTCAAAGTACAATGGCACATCCGCAAGGAACCACCGGGAACCGTCATCGGCCGCCTGACGATATGCCTTCAACGCAGCAGCGCGCACCATAGGGTGCACAATCCCCTCAAGCACCCGCCGCTTTTCCGGATCACCCATCACCAGTTCCCGCAACCCCGCACGATCGACACTTCCATCGTCAGCCACAGGGCAGCCCAGCACGTCAACCAACCGGCCGACCACATCAGGGTCCCGGTACACCTCGTGCACCGCCTCGTCCGCGCAGAACAACGAACTACCAGAATAGAGCGCCTGCCACTCATCACAGAAACTCGACTTGCCACAGGCTATACCTCCGGTGACCACCAAAACCTCAGGGGAATTACGTCTATCCATTAACTTGTTCGCGGATCAAATACGCAGCAGATCGCACCATAAATCCCCCCCTCGCGCAACACCAACAAACACAAATCAGCCTCGCACCAACGAACAAAAAAAGGCGGCCACCGGATAACGGTGACCGCCTTATAAGAATCAACAATCAGGTCGATCAGAACAGATCGCTGCTCGGACCGCCGGACACCGAGGTCTCACCGCTCACGTCGGTGCTGTACTCGTTGAGGTTCTTACCAGCAGGGTCGATCAGGCGAGCTGTCACGAAGACCATCAGGTTACGCTTGAAGCGCTCCTCTGCCTTGGTCTTAAACAAACGCCCCACGATTGGGATGTCGCCAAGGATAGGCACCGAGTCCTCGATGTCCTGAACGTCTTCGCGGATCAAACCACCAAGCGCAACGGTCTGACCGTCCCACACGGTCACCTGGGTCTTGACTCGGCGAGTCGAGAACACAGGCATGTCGATGCGGTTGTCGGTGATGGTCACACTGGTCGGACGACCAAGTGCGTCGATCGCAGGAGTCGTGATCGGGTTACCGTAGTTGATGAAGCCGTCGAACTCGACCACCTCTGGAGCGAGGTTCAGATCGATGGTGAAGTTGTTCGCTCCAACGGTTGGATCCACCTCAAGAGTCACACCAGTGTTACGCGTTTCGAACGCGGTTGGTGTCGCAGGTGTCACAGGGAACGAGGTCACGGTAGCGACTCCGTCACCACCACCACCGTCACCGCCACCACCATCGATGTTGTTGGCGCCGACTGCGTTTGGAAGCTCTGGTGGATCGTACTCGGTTGGGTAGATGAATTCTCGAATCACCTCGACTCGAGCCGGTGTACCCGGGCGGGTGGTCACCTGCGGAGCGGAGAGAAGGTCAACGCCCTTCTTCTGGTTGAGCGCACGCATCACCACCTGGAACTGAGGCTCGGTCAGGATACCTGCGATGCCAAGCACGCCAGGTGCCACGTTCTCACCTTGTGCCTCGGAGATCGAGGAGTTGAGAATCGAATCAATTGCACCGCGTGTGATACCAAAATCACCGGAACGGTTACCAGCTGTCACTGGGTTGCTGCCGAGAGGCTGCGGAATGATACCCGAGGTTGGGTCGACCACCGGCCAATCGCCTGGGTTGACTGCGGTTCCGTTACCGGCGGTACCACCGGTCACGACCACACCCTTCTGGGAGTCAACGGTAAGAGGTCCAAGCAACCAGTCGAAACCGAGCTCGTAACCATTGCGCTGGGTCACTTCCACGAACTTAACGCGGACGTTCACCATCTTAGGCGCCTTGTTCTTCGCCTCGTCGACGATCACCTCAACCAACTCCATGGCCTGAGGTGTACCAGTCACGGTCAGCACCGAGTTACCTGGATCGTAGCTGGCACGACCATTCTCACCGAATGGGACACCACGGCTCTCAAGGTACTCTTGTGCAGTCATGCGGGCAGCAACCGCGGCGCCACCGCCGCCACCGCCAGTAGCAAATGGATCATCGTTGAAATCAGCCGCACCGCCACCGCCATCGGTAGGAATGAAGGTTGGTGGGACATCAAAGCTGCGGGTGTAAACGTTCTTGTCGACAGAATCGTTAGGAGCCAACACGACCGCGTACTCTTCAACCTTCACACGCATGTCGGTCAAGTCGGCTACATAGCGAAGCA
Organism: Sulfuriroseicoccus oceanibius; assembly: GCF_010681825.2. NCBI lineage: Bacteria > Pseudomonadati > Verrucomicrobiota > Verrucomicrobiia > Verrucomicrobiales > Verrucomicrobiaceae > Sulfuriroseicoccus > Sulfuriroseicoccus oceanibius. The sequence continues at coordinate 2,868,236 of NZ_CP066776.1, forward strand.
CTTCACCAAGCGGCAGGTTGCGGAGGTTAATCTCCGAGATCAAAAGGTCGTCCGGGCGACCACCTTCAGCCAAGCTGCTGCGCGAGTCGATCACGATCGACACGCCACGGTTTGCCGGATTCGGATCGGTGTCGATCTCACGGCTCTTGTTGCGAAGGAACTGCACCACTTCACGCAGTGTCTGATCTTCGAACTGAACGCTAGGAATGATCAGGCGGTCCAACTTGCGCTGAATGGCAAGGCGTCCATCTGTCTGTCCACCGTCATCTTCAGATCCACCGAGTTTCGGCACATCGATCAATGCAGGCTTGATCTCCCACTCGCTGTCCACTTCCGCCAGCATCTCTGCACGGGTACGGGTACGGGCGACACTGTAGTATTCGATCTTGAAACGCTCGATCTTCTCGTGGAAGCGCTGAGCCGCTTTGTTGTACTTGTCGATGCGAAGCACCTGATCGAACATCTTCTCGGCATTGTCGTAATCGTCGAGAAGGAAATAGCTTTCACCAAGCTTGAGAAGACGGGTCACTTCAGCTGCTCGCTGCTGAAGCTCATTGTAATCGTCACCACCGGTGCTCACCAACGGGAAGCGCTCTTCATCCTCCAGAAGCTCACGCATACGGAGCGCACGCTTGTTGCCTGGATCAACGGTTGGAAGCAGCACATCGTCAATCAACTGACGAGCTTCGGTGTAACGCCCTTCGCCAGCGCGCTGCTTGGCAAGCAACAACGAGGCACGGACATAACGGGATGTCACCGACTCATGAAGATCGGCAGTCACATTGCCGCGTGGAATCAGATCACGGGCTTCACGGAAATCCTGCAACGCGCCTTCGAAGTCGTCAGCTGCAAGTTTCTCATCGCCTTCCACAGCAATCTCACGCGCCTTCAACGTCATCTCCTGACGACGAATCAACTCGCGTTGAGCAGTGCTGCTAAGTCCGGATGAATAACCGGCCGATCCATAGCCAGCTCCACCGGTGTACCCGGTCGAGCCCGCCAGGGCGCTTGGCATCGAAAGCGGCGTTAGCGCTGCAGCAGTCGCCGCAACAGCAGCCAGCTTCCAATAGCTTGTCTTTAAATTGTTTGTGTTTCTCATAGTGGTGAACTAATCGCCTACACTCCCAGCTTCTGGGGGGGATGGACGGGGTAGAAAAGCATCAGGGTCAGTTGTCAATCAAGGCAAAAGATCAATTTTGTTGAGGTTTTAGAGCAGCCCCTTTCGGATACTCCATGGTGATGAGCTTGCCAGTGGCCTTCTCTTTGATTTCGACGGTTGCCACCCCGTCGGTAACCTTCACCAATCGCAGTGTGTAACCACTGAGCAATTCCGGCAGATCACCGGAGTTCTGCAGCAGCTCCAACTTCACCGGCTGGTCCGGTGAAGCGACAAATCCAAACAATCCGGAGACATCTCCGAAGTCCACCGTTTCACGGTCAGGGATCCGCTGCGTACGCTTTGGATGCCCCTCCGGACGAGAGTGGTCAACGACGATCGCAGTTGGAGTTGCCCCCTGTTCGACCGAATCAAGCGAGAAACGTCCAGCCTCTTCCTTTCGCTTGTTGCTTGGAATCTTCTTCTTCAGACCATCCTGGTTGAGATACTCGTTCCACTGGCCAGTGCGACGGTTGGTACGGTCCGGATGCTTGAGCTGCCAGTCATTCGCTCCGATCGAACTGAACATGATCGGATACGGATCATTCAGCATGCGATCAAACACGAGCTTGTAGTAGTACGGCGGATGGCTCTCTGGATCAGTCGGATCGAACGAGGTACCCATCGCTTTACCGAAGAGAAACTCCTCTTCGTTTGTGAAATGGTCACCATCCGGGTCAAGATTACCCACATTCTCGTACTCCTTCTCCAAACGATACTTCATCAGGTACTCATTGGTCATTGGAGGACGCAACAGCGGATCGTTCTTATCAAGATCAACGATCACACTCTCCCCCCCGTCTTTCTTAAGCACCAACGGAGTAGAAACCATGAATCCGCGCGGACGTCCGGCAGCTTCATAGTTCTTCCAGGAGTCAAACGAAACAGATCCGGCAATCTTCTTGGTAGCATCAACGGTCTGCTCGACCATCACCTGCTCTGGAGTCTGCCCACCAATCTTCGCGGTCACATCCGGAAGTTTGTATTCGTCGACTTCATCACTGAATGAGAGTGCACTGCTAATCACCCAACCACCCACGCCAAGCGCCACAACCCCGGCGGCGATCAACATGATTGGGTCTTCTTTGCGTACGGCTTTCTTCATAATCTAATAGTTGCAGCTACCGGCTATTCGCCGGATCCCCGCATATTCGAGGCTGTGTAATTTGTGAACGTGTTGAACGAGTAAAGCTTAGTTCTGATCTGCGTCATCTCCCGCGAGCGGCTTAAACACGGTAAAGTCCAAAACCGCAGTGAGAATCACCTCTTCCGCACCAAGGAACACCACGGCATCCCGCCCCCCCTTCTCTTCGACGAGACTAGCCAACTCGGCAGCCGCACTGGCATCAAGCACCTCCTCCTCAGCAGCAGGCTCCTCGGCAGCAGCTTCTTCACCGCCACCAGCAAGACGCGCAGCGCGACGCTCAGCGTCTGTCATTCCAGAATCTTCTTCGAATCCACCGAACTCACTGAAGCTTCCAAAATCGCTCATTCCACCCCCAGCAGGAGATGAATCAACAACCTCCGACGACTGAATCCTTGCTTCAACCTCTTCCTTGGCAGGGGCCGTTGGATTGCTGTTACGCAAGTTGACATAACGCACTCCAAAGAGATGGTCCTCGGCCTTCACCAGATCATTCAACAAGCTCTGAACCTTGCCCTCAGGACCGCGCACAGCGATGACAATTTGGTAGGTATTCACAGGCGACTCCACTTCGTCACCGTAATCATCGTCGTCATCAGATGCAGAAGCCGCGACTTCTCCCGCCACCTCTTGGCGCTCAAAGCGAACCAGCTCAGACATTCCATTGGCTACCACCTTATCCAGAAGCCACGTAACAGCTTCCAGCTGATGATCCAACTCTGCGACCGCCGATGGGTTGGCCTGAATACGGTCACGATAGGTTTCGAACCCAAGGAAGAACCCATCAGGAACGGTAATCTTGCGGTTCTGCCAACGGTTGCGCAGCTCTTGATAACGCGCCTCGACTCGCTGACCAAAGGTATCGGGCGAACCAACTTCTCCTTTGAACGAATAGCGCTCAACCGCCTTCCGTAGCATCGCCTGAGCATCGGTCTCCAATTGAGCAACCGCCGCCTCCTTTGCTGCCACAACTTCCTTGACGGGAACTTCTTCGCGCGCCGCAGCGCCTTTCAGAGCTCGAAGCGACTTCTCAATCTCATCACGAGCGTCATCGGCGCGGCCTTTGCCGTCGATGGTCAGGTAGCCAAACACACCGGCACCCACAACCACGGTACCGATCAAACCTGCCAGGTACTGATTATTCTTAATCCAATTCATTTCGTATAAATTCTTCGCGGATCACATCCGCATGAGTCTTTGATTCAGGATTTCCTAACTTGGCATTAGCGAAGCAAGATCGGCTCGGCAAGAGGCAAGGTCATCTCAAACGCCCAGGCGTAATCGTCATCGTTGCGGCTACTCACCTTCAAGCGCTTTGCCTTCTCTTGTGGCGGAACTTCAGCCAACACGAGCGGCCCCGTCTTCGATTCGCGCAAACGGTCGTAAATCTGATTAATCTGGTTCTGCCCCGCCGGAGCATTGCGCCAGAATCCCTTGATGCGGATCTCAGTCACCACATCAGGTCGCGGCTTCCCACCATCTTCCTCATCGAACTCGAGCTCTTCACCCACAGCGGTGCGCTCTTTCAGCGCTCCGAAGTCACGCACTCCAGTGCCTCCGGCCAGAGGCTCAAGATCGGTCACCCAAATAATATCGCTCGCAAACTGACGGTTAAGTTCATCAATGATACCTACCCAACGATCACGCATCTCGAAAATGCGCATCACCGGACCTCGGTTCACATCGATCTCGGAAATCTGGTCATCAAGCACCGACAGATCTCGCTTGTTACCATCCACAACCTTACCCACTGCAGAGAACTCACCCGCTTTGTCTTCGAGCTTGGAGGCTGCCATCTGCTGGTAAACAGCCCCAGCTCCCAGTGCCGCAAGCACACACACTGCCGCTGTCGTAAGAAACGGCTTCCGTGCGGCAATCTCACGCCGTGCAGCCACAGTCGCCGGCACCAAGTCTACATCCACAGGCACACCGCCTGCCTGACCAAGAGCAAGACCCACAAGCTCGCCCATCCGATGACCCACAGCTGAAACAGCCGCCGCATCGACCTGAGGACCCACAGCCACGTTGCGCATGGCATTAAAGTATTCAACCTGCGCGCCCAACTTATCGTGAAGGAATTCGATAGTGTAAGGAAGGGATGCTCCCCCTCCCGCCAGAAGCACGCGCTTTGGCACGGTACCGCCCTGCTGGGTACGGTAGAAGTTGTTGGTACGAACAATCTCAGAATGAAGGCGCGTCATCGTTGTGCGCACGATCTTGGAGATCGCGTCGATCCGAGGATCCGGATTCTCCTCATAGGCACCGCCAAGCGCCACATATCCATCCTGGATCTTTTGCTGTTCAGCAACCTGGAAGGTCACACCAAGATCCTTTGCAATCGCACTGGTCACCGAAGCGCCGCCCACTGCGATCGTACGGGCAAACAAACTACCACCCTCGATATACAGAAGATTGGTACTGCGGGAACCGATATCGACCAACAAAACCGGCTCATCGACGTCCGGATAGTTATAACGATACGCATTGTAAAGCGCCATCGCATCAACTCCGACGCCATTGACAACAAGCTTGGCATCTTCCACCACCCCGTTGAGGGAGTTCAACTGATCAAGCTTGATTGCAAACAAACCGACTTCCAGGTCACCGTCAGCAGTCTCACCAAACACCTGGTAATCCCAGGCAACCTCGTCAATCGGGAACGGAACGTGCTGCTGCGCCTCAAAGCGCACCATCTCGTCAATCTTGTCCTCGCTGACCGCCGGAATCTTCACAAAGCGAGTGAAGACCGACTGCCCCGAGATCGAATAGCGGCAGCCTTCTCCCTTGGAGACACCCAACTGTTGGGTCACGCCATCCAAAGCGAGCGCGGTTTGGGAGATCTTGGCGGAGTCCAAAGTGGTATCCCCGTCCATCGCCTCAAATGCATGCCCTTGAAGAATCACCCCACCGGAAGGATCCGCCTGAAAGCGAGCCCCTGCCACGGTTTGAGATCCGATATCAATCGTCGTTATCAATGTTGATTTTGCCATATTGATGAGTTTCCGAAATAAGTTCGCGTCCAGTGCTGAAGTACCAAACCGCCTCAGCCCAGCCACGTGAAGATAAATGTGTCAAAAAATTACCATCGCACCATCAGCGCGCGGCGCACTGGGTACCTCTGTCTAGAAAGACAAACAGCCGCGCTCTAACGAGCACGGCCGAACTCCCGACTATCGCTCCTGCCGGGTCTGCGGGTAACGATCGTACCACAACAAAGCAAACGGGGTATTCCCCTTCGCTCGAATCAAACCGCTCTCACGCGGATCAGACCACTTTTTCCACCATTCACCGCCCTTGGTCGACGCAAACAAGTCCTTAGGCTTGCTCATCGAGATATTTGGAGCCGTAACCGTCACACCAACCGACTGCACATCACCCTTACTAGGCTTATCCTTCCCCACGAAACGGGCAAGTGTGTCCGGATCGACGTACGCCACGAGGTACGCCTTTTTGGAACCCGCACGAATATTTGTGAAGGTGATCGAATCCGAAAGCATCACATACCTCGCCGCACGATCCGCCTCATTCGGAAGCGCCACGTAGAAGGTCGCAGTCAACTCCGGGATCACTTTGGTCTCCGCACGGGAATCCACATCCAACTCCACCTCAATCTCCAACCACTCAAGTTGATCCCAGCGCTTGTCACGAGGACCAGCCGCTGCATAACGAGGGGTCTGTTGCATCTCCACCTCAACCTTTTTAACTTCAACCTTATGTTGAACCTGAGCGGAGACGTATGTTGGCAACGCGGCCATTCCGACCACTGCCAACGCGAGGCTACGTGAGAATTTCTGGAGGGTTTTCATAAATATTGGATGGGTTTAATGGGATTCTCGGGGGAACGGAAGAAAAATCTTTGAAATGCCTGTGATTTCCTCAACCAACTACCAAAATGCCAATTCTGGATCACCAAAATCGCACAGAGAATCACCGCTGATCTAAAGCACACGCTCTCGACACATGCCAATCCCAATGCATGGTTGAAAGCGCCATCTCCCCGCTCCCGCACCTCACTCTCTTAGTCCATGAGCCACGACACCTCATCCAATCTCCCTCACCCTCCGCGCGTTGTCACCACCATCAACAACGCGGACGACCTCGCATTCGCGCGCACCGCGGACCTACCATCACTTTGCGATGTGCTTGAGATTCGGCTCGACGGACTCCAAGAGACACCTCTCGAGCTCTCGGAACTTCAATCCCTCCACGCCACCACCCCACTCATCCTCACCGCCCGACGCGAGGACGAAGGCGCATTCTCCCCAATGAGCGACGCAGCCAGGATCGACGCAATCCACCAAACCCTCCTCCAAGATGCCATGGTGGACCTCGAATTCCGAACCCTCAACTCTACTGCAAAAAGCCCAGCACTCACCCGGCTACTCGAAGCCATGAAGAACAACGGCAACACCATCGTGATGTCCTATCACGACTTCAACGGTGTACCAGACGAAGCACAGATCCGCGACCACCTCGCCTGCGCCAGGGAACACCGCGCGATCACCAAGATCGCAGCGACCGTCAACTCAACCACCCAACTCCAACTCTGGACCGAAAGACTCGCCCAACTGGAATGCTCCAACCAACGCTTCTCTTTCATGGGGATGGGGAAGTTTGGCATGGCCACCCGACTCATCGCTGCATCCGCAGGGTCGGAGCTCAATTACGGATTCATCCAATCTGCATCAGTCCCTGGTCAATGGCCGGCCAAGCTCCTCAAGGCTACCATTGCAAAGCTTTCATGAACTGGTTAACGTCACCGGAAATCTTAGCCCACCTTAGCGACACACCCACCGGTGACCGACTCTACACCATCCGCAGATCTCATCGCTCCGTCAGCACCTTCCGCTGACGGCGTAGGGCATGTACTCAAATTCCGCGGTGATTGGACTCTTGAGACACCGCGCCCGAAAGTCGCCCAATTGATCGCTGAGATTGAGCGCCTCGCCGCGGGATCCAGCCTCACTCTCGACACCCTGGAAGTCACCCGCTACGACTCCTCCCTCACCGCGCTGATTCTCCGCCTGATCCGCACCAGCGAAAGCCGCCAACTCAAGATCGACCACACGTCGCGCACCGACCCCAGCATCCATAACATGATGGAACTGGCCCTCGGCGTCCCCATTAACAAAGACGCCGAGCGCACACACGAATGCGAGCACGACTTCTTCTGTACCGTCGGCAAGGCAACCCTCGACCTCTACAGCTACATCATCGACACGATGAGCTTCATCGGCGAGACGGTCCTCTCATTGGGCCGCTTCGTAACAGGCCGCGCCCGCTTCAGATCCCGTGACTTCTGGATCACGCTCCAATCATGCGGCGCCGAAGCCCTTCCCATCGTCACACTCATCAGCTTCCTGGTTGGGACCATTCTCGCATTTGTTGGCAAAGCCCAGCTCGACACCTTCGGCGCATCTATCTACGTCGCTGACTTGGTAGCAATTGCCATGGTCCGGGAAATGGGATGCCTCATGACCGGCATCATCATGAGCGGCAGAACCGGTGCGGCATTCGCCGCTCAGATCGGCTCCATGAAAGTCACGCAGGAGATCGACGCCCTGCGCACTTTTGGCTTCCGCCCATTCGACTACCTCGTGCTGCCCCGCATGATCGCAATGATCTTGATGATGCCCCTGCTCACGATCTACTCAAATATCGTCGGCATCACCGGCGGCATGCTCGTATCCTGGGCATCAGGCATCCCCCCGCTGCTCTATTTCAACTCGACAGTCGAACTCCTCGACATCACCACAGCATCCCTCGGCGTCATCAAAAGCTTCTTCTTTGGTATCGTCATCGCCGGCGCAGGCTGCCTCCGCGGCATGCAGTCGGGCAACAGCTCATCCGCAGTTGGAACAGCAGCCACCCGTGCCGTCGTCACAGCGATCACCGCCATCATCGTGATCGACTCGTTCTTCGCTGTCGTTTTCACCATTCTCGACATCTGATCCCCCACTCATGTCCGCCACCACCCCACATATTGATGTTCGCGACCTCACCATGGCCTACGGGACCAACGTGGTGATGCGCGAACTCAATTTCCAAGTCTCACGCGGCGAAATCTTCGTCATCATGGGAGGTTCGGGCTGCGGTAAAAGCACCCTGCTGCGCCACATGATTGGACTACTCCAGCCAGCCAGCGGCGAGATCTTTTACAACGGCAAGACGTTCACCAAAGCTACTGCAGCTGAGCACCAACGCATGCTCAGGACCTTCGGCGTACTCTATCAGTCCGGCGCACTCTGGAGCTCGCTCACCCTCGCGGAAAACATCGCCACCCCACTGGAAGAGTTCACCGACCTCAAACGCAACGAAATCGCCGACATTGTTAGCTACAAGCTCTCACTCGTCGGGCTGGGCGGTTTCGAGGAATACTACCCATCGGAAATCAGCGGAGGCATGAAAAAGCGCGCCGCTCTCGCCCGAGCCATGGCGCTCGACCCGGAGATCCTCTTCTTTGACGAACCCTCCGCGGGCCTCGACCCCATCACCTCGCGCCGCCTCGACGAACTCATCCTCGAGATCAGTCGCAGCATGAACACCACCGTCGTACTCGTAACACACGAACTTCCCAGCCTCCTCGGCATCGGCGACAACTCGATCTTCCTCGACGTTACCACGAAGCGCCAAGGCCCGATCGGCAACCCGTCGTTCCTCAAAGATCACAGCACCAACCCGAACGTGCGCAAGTTTCTCAACCGCGGCGAATCTCCATCGCCAACAACCCAAGCTACCCCAGGACCATGAGCTCCAAGGCCAACCCAACCGCCATCGGCATTTTCGTCACCGGCGCCATCGCGCTCGGCGCGTTCGCTATTCTCTTGATCGGCAGCGGCCAATGGCTACGCAGCAAGCAGGAGTTCATCCTCTACTTCCGCGCCGACGCCAACGGTCTGGATGTCGGATCAGACGTCCGCATTGGCGGAGTGGCCATCGGCACGGTCGAATCCATCAGCATCGAGCTCAACCCTGAGACCGGCACGAAAATCGTCCCCGTCGTCGTCTCCATCGATGAGCAAAACTTCACCAGACTCTCGCCGGCAACCGCCGACATCGACCTGGGCAACCCGCAGCACCAACGCGAAATCATCGAAAGCGGCTTACGCGGGCGCCTCCGCCAGAACAGCATCCTCACCGGGAAGCTCTTCGTGGAGTTGGACTTCCTCCCAGACCAAGAGGGTTTTGTGTTCGATTCCCGCCATTCCAGAGAGCACCCTCAGATCCCGACCATCCCCGCCACCATGGATGCCATGATGGAATCGATTTCGGAAAGTCTGGACGCCATCAGCAGCCTCAATTTCACCGAACTCTTCGACGAGATCACCAAGCTCGTAAAAGTCACCGAACAACGAGTAGCCCAACTCGACACTGAGGAAATTAAAGAAGGCATCGTCGGCACCACAGACGACATCCGACGGGTGCTCAACGACCCCGAACTTGCTCAAGGTTTGGACGACTTCAAACTTGCCGCAGCGCAGATCAAGGAGTTGACGACAACCCTCAACTCCAAAGCCGGACCGATCGCCGACAACCTGGACCAGGCGCTCGCCAAGGCCGATGCCAGCATGTCCAAGATCGAAGCCGCCGCCGACGGACTCGCCGGGCTCACCGCCGAGGACGCCCCCACCATCATGCGCCTGAACGACGCAATTGCCGAGATCCAGCGCACATCGAAAGCTTTCCGGGAATTAGCCGACTTCCTCAAGCGCAATCCGGACGCGGTACTCAAAGGTCGCGACTAACCTAATCCCCACCTTTTCCCATGAAAACGCTCACCACCCTCCTCGCACTTGGCTCCTGCCTGCTACTTGGATCCTGCGCACTGCTCACGAAGACCTCGGACAAACGCGCGATCTATACGCTGCGCCCAATCGAGCACACGCCATTGGCAACCATGCCAACCTTCAGCGCACACGTTACCTCGGTATCCATTCCCGGCTATCTCGACCGCTCTGAACTCGTAACCCGCTCCAGCCCCAACCAGCTGGATATCCGCCACCGCGCCGTCTGGGGAGACGACCTTCAATCCGACATCGCCCGAACTCTGGCAACCAACCTCCGCTCACTCCTCGGCACCAGCTACATCGTAGCCCGCGATAGCAACCTCGCACGACGCGACGACGCCACACGCATCGACCTGGAGATTAACCGCTTCGAACCTCTCCCCGGCGGCCGCCAAATCGAGTTCAGCGGACTCTACTCGCTGCGCCAAAGCTACTCACCGCAACCCGCAAGAATCCTCCCGTTCTCCATTATCCTCGACCAAGCCCAAGCCAGCGCGACAAACAGCGCTACCCTGATGTCGGTCGAGACAATGAACGCCGCCCTCGATGAACTCAGCCTCCAAATCGCACAGGCTCTGATCGACCGCAGCTAACCAACAGGCACGTAGCTCCCTGCCATCGGTGAAACTCAATGCACCACACGCGGTGCATCCGGCAACGCTCGCAGGAAACGTTTCCCATATGGCTTGGTCAGCACGCGATTGTCCAGAATCACCACAATCCCCCGATCATTCTTCGAGCGGATCAACCGCCCAACACCCTGACGCAGTTTCAAAATCGCCTCAGGAACAGAGAAGTCGAAAAACGAACTCCCGCCCTCTTCTTCGATCCGCTCAATCCGCGAAGCCACCAACGGGTGATCCGGTACTGCAAAGGGCAAACGGGTCACGATCACGTTGGTCAGCGCGTCCCCTGGGACGTCAACGCCGGTCCAAAAACTATCCGTCCCAAACAAGACCGAGCCTTTGTTCTCTCGGAATGATTGTAGGATGGCTTCACGGGACATTCCGCTCCCCTGCACCAACAGCGGCCATCCTCCACGGTCCAAGAACCGTGACAGAGACGCCGCCGTCTTCCGCATCAGCGCATAGCTGGTGAAAAGCACAAACGCCCGCCCATCGCTCATCTCGACGAACTTCTTAATATTCTCCGCCAAAGCTTCATCGAAATTCGGGTCGCGCGGTTCAGGGATCGACTTCACGAGGTGCAATTCCATCTGCCGCTTGAAGTCGAACGGACTCCCAAGCACCAGAGGTTCGGCACGCTCCGCCCCCACGCGTCGCTTGAAGTAACTCAACTCGTTATCACCCACCCCAAGAGTCGCACTGGTAAGCACGCAGCCACGACGCCCATGGAAAAGCGTCGAGCGCAGCAGCGCCGCCACATCCACAGGAGCCGAATGCAGAGTCACCACATCGCTCCCGCCCTGACTATTCCTCTGCACCCAGTAAATATGATCCTCCTCTTCCTGGTCTAGGAATGCGTTGACGGCCATCCGCGCGCTTTTCACGGAATCGGCCATGTCCTCAAACTCGTCTTTCTTGAGCTCACCCTCACATTCATCCGCGGCAGCCCGGGCCAAGTCCTCCACCCGCCGCAATGACGCCGCCACCGTATTCTCAACCAGCCCCGTCTCGCGCACCCGGAATTCCTTACCAAAATCTCCAAAAGAACACGCCTCGGCCACATTACTAAAGAAGTGATCGATCTCGCTCATCGCAGTCTCAACGGAGCGGCAACCCGCCCCATCCCGCGATGACAAAAACATCCCCCGCTTGGTCCGAGGGTTGTACAACCGCTGAAGATCGTAACGCAAACCGCTCTGGCTCACATGCAAACCAAACTGCTTTGCAGCAATCTGCTCGATCGTGTGCGCCTCATCCAAAATCGCAAAATCCGCAGGGAACAAAAATCCCTCCATATCCGCATCGCGGTCAATCAATCGCTCACCCGCCAACAGAGTGAAAAACAGAGTGTGATTGACTACCACAACCTGGGCCGCCGCCACTTTCTTGCGAATCTCCTGGTAATGACACGCGCCCGGCGCCCCACAGCGACGCGGCGTACAAATCCGCGACTCACTGCAAACCTGCGCCCACACTTTCGGGTCGGGCCGAAATGGCAGGTCGGTCAAGGTTCCGTCCTCAGTCTCCTCAGCCCACAACGCAATGCGCTCCAGCTGCTCGGTCTCGCTGGTAGTGAACAAGTCCCCCGGCTGGCGCAATGCCGCCCGCAACCGCTGCGGACACAAATAGTTCTGCCGACCTTTGAGCAACACCGCATTGATCTCCTGCCCGACAATCTTTTCCACAATCGGCAGATCCTTGTGCATCAACTGCTCCTGCAGGTTGATCGTATGCGTGGAAATCACCGCTTTCCGGTCGTGTTCCAGCGCGTGCATCACCGCCGGAACCAGATAGGCCAAGGACTTACCCACCCCCGTCGCAGCCTCAGCTACCAGCAGATTGTCATTCTCAAGCGCGCGCGCCACGCTGTGGGCCAACTGCTGCTGCTGTTCGCGATACTCGAAATCCGGAGATCCCGACAACACACCGGACTCGGAAAACACATCATACACACTCTCCGCAATCGACGGTGCCTCCCCTTCTCCTTGGTCCAATGAAATCATACGCGCTCAACAACTGCCCCGAGCATCCACCGCCCTCTGATTCCGTTCAACTGCAGAATCGTACGATCCGTCGTTTAATTTCCCCTCACCGACCGGAGACAAAAAAACCGTGGGCGCAGCCGGCACCCACGGTCTTGTCTTGAATACTCTGCAGTCGATTACTCGGACGATCCGACGTTCGCATTCACCACGATCTCGCGATCGACAGTGAACGTCACCACATCAAGACGCTCAGGCTCACCGTTATTGAAAGGCGTCTTACTCAACAACTCCATGGTGTAAACCCCGTCATCGCCAAGATACTGCTCCCAGTTCTCCGCAATCACATCGAGCTCCTGCGGCTCGTCCGCTTGGATATCGCGTACCGATGCGGCAATCACCTTACCCACTGTACCCAAAGCCTCCTCACCTTCATAGACGTGAAGGTAAATCAAACTATCAGGATACACATCGGTCACCTGATACCGCACTTCTGGAATGTTCCGCAGAACTTTCTGATCTTCCTCGACACCGATGATCTTACCTTCAGCAACCGGCCAAACTTTGATCGTTTCGGAGTCTAGAATCGCACTAGCGGTATAGCTAAAGCCGCTCCCCGTGTCTGCCTTCACGATGGAGAAAATGGTGAACACCTCCTCACCCTCAGCCTTGGTCGCATCCTCGATCACCTTCCCCTTCTCAACCGTTTCACCGACCAAGGAAGTGTACTGTTCACGAATCAACGCTCCATTCTCCATGAAGAAGCTCTCCACCTCCACTTGGTTCGTCTTCTGACCAAGAGGCGCCGCATGGGTCTTAGGATTGTAATCTTCTTTCACATAACGATAAAAGACCATCCGCTCGTGCAAGTCGGCATCGTCATCATTAACCATCCCCGCAGTGCGCAGCTTGACTCGATAAGGCCGGTCCGCACGAGTCCGCAACGGCACCGCAGGATCCTCGGAGGTAATCGTCACCTTGGCTTTAGGCTGATAAGTCCCGATAATCTTGCTATCCAGGAAGTAGATCTTGGTATCAGGCTCAATACCTTGCGCGTACAACTCAAACTTCGCACCGCTCTCAGGGATCGCCATTGGTGCCGGCGTCACGCCTTCCAAAGTAGGAAGGTAGTAATCCCAGATGAGCCCACTATCGTCCATCTGGATCTGACGGATCAAATCACCATCAGCCTCGGTTTGAGCAAACACTCCAGTCACACAAATAGGCAACAGCCCACAAGCAGCCAACAGAGTTCTGCCACCAACTCGAATCGCTCTCTTCATAGTATCTTTTGGTTCGGGGTTTAATTCTTGATAGAGTCTCTATCCCTTTCCAGGGCTCTTCGCAGCCTTCAGCTGCTTCTTCACATCTCCTCGGTAGGAAATTGGATGCCGCTGATAGACCGACACGGAGATTCGTTGATCAGCAACAATCGCTTCAAGCAAAGGTTCCTTGAGATGCTCCTTGCCGGTTGCCTCCTCGACGCTCAAATCGATAGTACGCAGCCACCCGAAGTTCTGACGCAAAAACTCAGGCCATAACACAAACTGTCCAACAGGCTCGTTCACCACCCGGTCACTCAAGACTTCAGGCACAAACATCACCGCCCCTTCAGGCAAAATCGTGTGCTTGCCGTCGTAAGCGATAATCGTCGAGTTGTCGTAGATCGACGGATTCATCGGCACCGACTTGTTCGGCACAATCATGTAGTTCCGTTCTCGGTCGATCTTCTTGCGCTTCGCGTTCATCTCCTCACGCGTCACACGGTTGGCCGATGGCGCCTTGAGATCCTTCGGCAGACCATTCGCATCCAAGCGGTCTGACTTCTTCAGCCACACCACCTGTTGGGCGGAAACATCCCCTCCAGCCACGACCGCGGCCACCATCAACATGTAGAACAATTTCTTCATATAAACTCTAGTACCTCCAAGCGTCCCAAGGCCCCGCAGCGACTTCCTCGTCGTCCACAAATCTCCAATCCACCTTGGCTCCGCTCTTAATAGCGAGAAAATCTCTTACCGCAGGGCTCACGTCAATCCCCGCATCGTCATTTCGGTTCGGTAGCGGCCGGTTCTGACCAAACACATAGTCAACATCATCGGTCCGAAATGGACCAACATCCCGCCACTGCGCATAGCAAACTTTTCCGTTGTAACGGATCGCAACCCAACGCCCGTCACAAACCGTAATCCCCGGCCCGCGATAGTCCTCCCAGTACCACGGAATATAATGGTCCGCCCCCTCACGCAGCAATCCCGTAGACGGGTCGATGTCGTTAAACGGAAGCGCCACGTAAAATGGCGACTGATCAGGATAAAACCCAATCGGCAGGTAGCCATTTCTGGCGTCGGGCGCATCAAACCCACCAAAGGTCTGCTGCCAATACGGATCCCACGAACTCTTGTCGTTGCTCACCGGGTTGCCAGGCCGAGCCTCTTCCCCAACCCAGAAAACCGTAGCCGTAATTCGATCACGCCAACGATAAGTGGGGTCCAACACCCGGTAGCGGGCCAAGCCAAGGTCACGAACATCAACCCCATGCGGCCGTGGCAACACGGACTCCATCGAGGCTGCTCCAATGGCACACCGATCCATCATCGCTTCATGCGCATCCGCCAGCCGGCCGGATAATCCGACAGCATTCACCGAATGCACACTCGCAATGGCAAACGCCAAAATCATCAGATCACATTTCACTGTCATTCTGATCGCAACACCACCCTAACGAAAACCCTCAGAAGTGAAATCCATTCAACTCCTGAGGGCTTGCTTCAACCACAAGATGCCTGCCACCCAGAGCAGGCCTGCGGTTCAAATGTTACTTGCTTGGGTAGGCACCTCCGCCACGCCCCTCGTCATCGACACACCAAACACCATCAACCTCGAAGACAGCATCACTTGGAACCGCATCAGCAGAACCATAGCAACTCTCGGCATAGGCCTCGGCCTCTTCCTTAGAATAGAAAACTTCCATCCCCTCGTAATCCTTCATGGCATTAGGTCCGCCATGCCCTTTGCCAGGGTTACTAACATCTACACCATCAATGTTGTTTCCGTGACCATTGTTAGACTTACCGGATCCCCTCCATCCATCGAGGGCATCGTCGTAGCTTACCGAATCGTCAGAACCAAAATCGTCGTCGTCACGATCGTCGTCGTCATCGTCGGCGTTTGCATCATCCCAGCCTCCCAAATCTCCAACAGGATCCGGAATCGTCACGCTTCCGGTGAGTCCGTCGTTCTTGGAGCTGATCATCTCCATATTCTTCACGACTTTCCAACCAATATTGGGCTTGGTCCCGACCTCCGCATACAGTGGGGTGTCAAGCTCGCCTACCGGCTTCGGCGGCTGCTTCACACCGGTCCCCATCAGGATGAGATAACCGTCAGGATTAGAAACGTTGGTCGTGAGAACGAACTTAAGTGTCACGTTGCTCTCATCAATCGCCGGCAGCGGCGACACCACTTCGATGTCATCTGTCGTTCCGGTCGCCCGGCCATCAGTCAAGGTGAGTGCATTCCCCACAGACTGACCATTGACAAAGGCCTGAATCTTGAGGTGTGCGTCAACCAAGTCTTCCTGTTTGTTCTTACCCGAGGTCGAGAAGCGCCCATTCGACAACACCTCCGCACCCACCGGCGCTGTCGCGTTCAAACGGGCGTAGTACCCTTGAACCTCGTAATGATACCAGTCACCCATGTTCGCTTCCACTTCGTCGATGGTGTTGGTCATGGAATAAGAATCCATGCCCGGTCCTCCAACAACAAAATCAGCAGACGCTGGAACGACAAAAGCTCCTGCCAGGAGGCAGGCCGACAACATTGAAACATTGGGGCGGGTTTTCATATTCGTTTCGTTACGCTGTTTTTCAGGGGCCGGCAACAGGGGGATCCGGCATAATCCCTTCACACTGAGAAGACGTTACCAAGTCTCAATTTTTCATTCTAGTGACAATATTTAAAATATTGCCTGAAAAAATCCCCCCAATTTTGGGTAGGGTCGGTTATAAACTCCAGAATCCTAACCACTCGTCAAGCACGCGATAACAAATAAGGCTGGTTTATTCCATCCCCCTAACCGAGGCTCGACGATCCGCTCTCGCTTGACAAAACGCCGCCACAGCCGCAGCTTCAAGCCATCACACAACCCGACAGGGGGGCCTCGCGACGGCGAGGTTGAGACCGGACGTAGCACGGAGGGCCGATGACCATCGCCAGCCTGCAAACCGGAGACCCTTCAAACCTGCTCCGGATAATGCCGGCGAAGGAAGATCGGCCCAGCGAAGCCAACGGCATCCAAGCATCGGAACAGCCCGCGGATTTTCAGCCCCACTCTCTCAATCGCCACCCATTCCGGGTCGGCGATTTTTTTTTACCCTCACATCACCAACCAGCCATGATCAAACCTACCGACACACCTCCAGCGGAAGATTCGCTCTTCCCGAACTCGAAACGCATCTACGTCAAAGGCACCCTCCACCCGGAGCTTGAAGTACCGATGCGCGAGATCCAACTCTCGCAGACCAATCACCCAACTGGTCGCGTCGAACAAAACGCACCAGTCCGCGTTTATGACTGCTCCGGACCATGGGGCGACCCTGAGTACGACGGCGAGGTCACCGAAGGCCTGCCTGCCCTGCGCCGAGACTGGATCCTCGACCGCGGCGACGTCGAAGAGTACGAAGGACGCAACATTAAGCCGGAAGACAACGGCTACCTCTCCGACGAACACGCCCGCAAGTTCAACGAAAAGAAGGAGGCAAAGAACAAGCTCAAGGAGTACCCGGGCTTGAAGCGCAAGCCACTGCGCGCCGCTGCAGGCCACCCGGTCACCCAGAAGTGGTACGCCGATCAGGGCATCATCACCCCTGAGATGGAGTACATCGCCATTCGCGAAAACCTCGGTCGCACTCAGGCATTCCAAACCATCGCCGATCAGTACGACAATCCGAACGGCTCCTCGACTACCACGCCAGATGGCTACGAAATGCCACGTCCGTCGCAGATCGACCCATTCAAGCAAGTCTCACGCAACATCCTCGAACATCAGCACCCTGGCCAAAACTGGGGCAACGAGCTTCCTGAGCTCATCACTCCTGAGTTCGTACGCCAAGAAGTCGCCGCCGGCCGCGCGATCATCCCATCCAACATCAACCACCCGGAAGCCGAGCCCATGATCATCGGCAGCAAATTCCTGGTGAAGATCAACGCCAACATCGGCAACTCCGCCGTAGCGTCCACCATCGACGAGGAAGTCGAAAAAATGCGCTGGGCCACCAAGTGGGGCGCCGACACCGTGATGGATCTCTCCACCGGAAAAAACATCCACGCTACCCGCGAATGGATCCTGCGCAATTCCCCGGTCCCAATCGGCACCGTTCCGATCTACCAGGCCCTCGAGAAGGTCAACGGTCGGATCGAAGACCTCACTTGGGAGCTCTTCCGCGACACTCTCATCGAACAAGCCGAGCAGGGCGTCGACTACTTCACCATTCACGCCGGAGTCTTGCTGCGCTTCGTGCCTCACACTGCCCGCCGCATGACCGGCATCGTCTCGCGCGGTGGCTCGATCATGGCAAAATGGTGCCTCTCCCATCACAAGGAGAACTTCCTCTACACCCACTGGGATGAAATCTGCGACATCTGCGCCGCCTACGACGTCTCGTTCTCCATCGGTGACGGACTCCGCCCGGGCTCGATCGCCGACGCCAACGACTACGCCCAGCTTGCAGAACTCGAAGTGCAGGGTGAACTCACCCAACGCGCATGGGCGAAGGGCTGTCAGGTGATGAACGAAGGCCCTGGCCACGTTCCGATGCACCTCATTCAGGAGAACATGCAAAAGCAGATCGAATGGTGCAAAGGCGCTCCATTCTACACGCTTGGACCACTCACCACCGACGTCGCCCCAGGCTACGACCACATCACATCCGGTATCGGTGCCGCGATGATCGGCTGGTACGGCTGCGCCATGCTCTGCTACGTCACACCGAAGGAGCACCTCGGCTTGCCGAACCGGGATGACGTGCGCGAAGGGGTGATCACCTACAAGATCGCCGCACACGCCGCCGACTTGGCAAAAGGCCACCCAGCAGCTCAGGAACGCGACAACGCACTGTCGAAGGCTCGTTTCGAGTTCCGCTGGGAGGATCAGTTCAACCTGTCACTCGACCCGGACAAGGCCCGCAGCTACCACGACGAAACCCTACCGGCAGATAGTGCGAAAACCGCTCACTTCTGTTCTATGTGCGGCCCCACGTTCTGCTCGATGAAGATCACCGACGACGTGCGCAAGTACGCCGAGGAACACGGTTTCACTGAACAAGCAGCAATCGAACAGGGAATGGCGGAAAAAGCCAAGGAGTTCGCTAAAAAAGGCGGAGAGATCTACAACTAATACCATTTGAACGGTCAAATTGGCGGAATGGCGGAGAGCTTTTTCGAGTGAGGCAAGACGCGAACCGCGATGCTAGCGGGCTACCTGAGCTGTGAGCAACGCGGCATCACTCAAAAAGATCCCGCCAAGATCACTTTCTTCACTCCCTATTCGTCTAATCGAATCCCCCATCGGTTACGCCAAGATGACCGTTTAAATGGTATAATCGGTGAATCACCTTCACCAGCCGGCGCGCCCCTTCATCCAGAGGGGGCGCGCTTTTTCATATCCAGTCCGAAGCCCCCCCCAGACATGCTGCTCGGATATCGACCATCCATTGCAGATCAGCCCCCAATCACCAATGACGGTTGATCCGCGCATTTCTCCGCTTACGCTCTACACGAAAATTTCAACCTCGCCACACTCATGAGCACCACGAAACCACTGACAATTGCCACCGTCGGCTGCGGATCCCGCGCCCTGACCTACATGAAGCTCGCCGCCTCGAGACCGGAGCAATTCCAGATCGTCGCTGCTGCCGATCCTATCCCTGAGCGTGTCGCCGCCGCCAAAGAGATCAGCCAAAACCCCGAGTTTCGCTCGTTCGATTCGGCCGACGCCCTGCTGGCGGAACCAAAACTCGCCGACATCCTGATCATCGGCACTCAGGACAACTACCACTACGGCCCGGCCAAAACAGCCCTCCTCAAAGACTACCACCTTCTTTTGGAGAAGCCGGCCACTCAGGATCTCGAAACCACTGAGGAACTCGCAGCCATTGCCACCGAGCGCGGACTAAAAGTCGTACTCTGCTTCGTTCTTCGCTACACCGCGGTGTACCGCAAGATCAAGGAGATCGTCGACTCAGGCCGCCTCGGGGACATCATCTCGCTGCGTGCCTCTGAGGGTGTCGGCGCATTCCACCAAGTCCACTCGTTCGTCCGCGGCCACTGGGCCAAGTCGCAGGAATCCACCCCGATGATCGTTGCCAAGTGCTCGCACGACATGGACATCATCGCCTGGATCATGGGTGAAAAATGCAAACGCGTCTCATCTTTCGGCAACCTCACCCATTTCCACGCAGGCAACCGCCCGGAAGGCTCGCCAGACCTCTGCACCGATGGCGACAACGAGCACAAAAAGAACTGCCCGTACTGCGCACTTCGTTACCTCGACGAGGACATGGAAGGATGGCTCAAGATGGTCTATCCAGATCCTGAAGGCATCCACGATAAGGAAGCGGTCCTCGAGTGGCTCAAGAATTCCCCGTGGGCGCGCAACCCATACGCCTGCGATAACGACGTCGTCGACCACCAAGTGGTCAATATGGAGTTCGTCAATGGTACTACCGCAGCACTCACCATGACCGCCTTCGATCAAGGCCGCAGCATTGAAATCTACGGCACCAAGGCATCACTCCGCGGCGGCGACGCCAACAAACTCCACTTTGGTAAAGATATCGTCATCCGCGACCACATCAGCGGAGAGATCGAAGAAATCGAAATCAAAGTCCCGGAAAAAGGCGAAGAAGGCTACGGTCACGGCGGCGGCGACTTCGGCCTGATCGATTCCCTCTATCAAATCATCACCGAAAACAGCGACTCCGCTTCTCTCATCGAAAACTCGGTCGAAGGCCACCGCATCGCCTTCGCCGCCGAAGCCTCAAGACTCAGTGGCGGCACTCCGGTAAACCTCGCCGACTAACCGCAATCTCTTCTAAAAAAGAATCTTCCCTCTGGGCGGGTGTGTTTATAAATCGGATTATGCCGATAAAACACCCCGCCCTTTCTCGTACCCGCCGCATGCAAAAAACTTTACTCCTTTCGTTCGCGTTTGCCGCGTCGACTTTCGGAGCCATCGCAGACTCGACCACCGTCGAGATCAACGACTTCTCGCACGAGACGGCGGCGGAAAAAGCCGATCGGATGGCGTGGTTCGACGATGCCCGCTTCGGCATGTTCATCCACTGGGGCCTCTACGCCCAGCCGGCAGGTGTCTGGAAAGGCAAAGACTACCCGGGTGTTGGCGAGTGGATCCAGAAACACGCAGAGATACCGGTCGCGGAGTACGAGCCACTGCAAAAAACATTCAACCCACAGAGCTACGATCCTGAGTCATGGGTCAAACTCGCCAAGGCGGCAGGAATGAAATACATCGTGATCACCACCAAACATCACGATGGCTTCGCCCTCTATGACTCAAAGTACACCGATTGGGACATGGGCGGCACCCCATACAAAAAGGACCTCCTCAAACCTCTCGCCGACGCCTGTCGCAAACACGGACTCAGGATCTGCTGGTACCACTCGATCATGGATTGGCACCACCCCCACTATGGCGACAAGGACATCCACCCGTGGATGGGCAACGGCACGATCGACCAACCCGACATGGCGATCTATTGCAAGTTCATGAAGGACCAGCTCCACGAACTGCTCACCGAATACGGCGACATCAGCCTCCTCTGGTTCGATGGCCAATGGGAAGGATCGTGGACCCACGAGATGGGCAAAGAACTCTACGACTACTGCCGCACACTCCAACCCGACATCATCATCAACAACCGGGTCGACAAAGGACGCAGTGGCGCCGCAGGTATGACCAAAGAAGGCACCTTCCGCGGCGACTACGGCACGCCGGAACAGGAGATCCCTGAGACCGGCTTCGGCGAGGGCGCCTATTGGGAGTCGTGCATGACCATGAACGACACCTGGGGATTCAAATCAAAGGACCACAATTGGAAGTCCTCCGAAACCCTCATTCGCAACCTCATCGACATCGCCAGCAAGGGCGGCAATTTCCTTCTAAACGTCGGACCGACGGCAGATGGCATCATCCCACAGCCATCTGTAGAGCGCCTGCAGGACATCGCCAAATGGATGGATACCAACGCAGAGTCGATCCATGGCACATCGGCAAATCCATTCCCTGAAATCACGTGGAATGGCCGCTGCACCCGCAAAGAGACTCCCACAGGCACAGTGCTCTACCTCCACCTTTTTGAGTGGCCGGAAAACAGGGAACTCACCCTGCCCCAATTCCCCAACAAGATCAAAAGCGCCACTCTGATGCACGCTGACACGGCGCTGGACTATGAACTCCAGAGTGACAGTTGGCAGATCAATCTACCAACACAGCAGCCAGATCCAATCGCATCTGTTATCCGAGTGAATCTCGAAGGAGACCTGAAGCTAGAAGCACCGCAGCCATAACGCCCTACCAATGAAGCTCACCGCCCTCGCCTCCGGCCTCCTCATCAGTCTCTGCTCCGCATTTGCCAAACCTCAAGCATCTCCGAACATCATCTTCTTCTTAGTCGATGATATGGGCTGGCAGGACACCTCACTGGCGTTCCATTCCGAGCGCACAAAACTCAACGAGGTCTATCATACCCCAACACTAGAGAGGCTTGCCACGGAGGGCACGCTCTTCACCAACGCCTACGCATGTGCCATCTGCTCGCCATCACGGGTCAGCTTGATGACCGGACAAAACGCGGCACGCCACAAGGTAACCTGCTGGACGCTACGCAAGGACAAATCCCCCGAGCCCAACCACCCACATCTCGCCCCGAGCACGTGGAACGTGAACGGTCTGCAACCCATCGGCGCCGGTGTCCCCAACTCGGTAGAAGCCACTACCCTGCCGGAAGTGCTTCGCTCATACGGCTACCGAACCATTCACGTCGGCAAAGCTCACTTTGGTGCCATGGACACCCCAGGTGAAGACCCTGTAAACCTCGGCTTTGATGTCAACATAGCCGGCTTCGCGGGAGGTGGACCCGGTTCTTTCCACGGCGACAAGAACTTCTCCGGCAAATGGCGGGGAGCCGACCCAATCTGGGACGTCCCCGGACTCGACAAATACCACGGTCAGAAAATCAACCTCACCGATGCCATCACCCGTGAGGCAATTAGCGAAATCGATCGCGCGGTGGCGGACGAAAAACCATTCTACCTCTACATGGCGCATTACGCAGTCCACGCGCCTTGGGAGGACGACCGACGGTTCATCGAGAAATACCAAGGAAAAGGCCTCCCAAAGCAGCAAGCCACTTTCGCCTCCATGCTCGAAGGGATGGACCACTCACTCAGTGAGCTAATCAATACCCTCGACCGACACGGCATTCAGGACGAAACCATCATCGTCTTCATGTCCGATAACGGCTCCCCTCAACAGTGCCAACGGAACCTTCCCTTACGCGGGTTCAAAATCTCGGCCTACGAGGGCGGATCACGTGTCCCTCTGGTCGTAAAATGGCCGGGCGTCACCAAGCCAAACAGCCGCACGGATTACCCGGTCATTATCGAAGATCTCTTCCCCACCATTCTCGAGATGGCTGGCAACCCGCCGACACCAAACGAGCACATTGACGGACACAGCATCGTCCCAGCGCTAAAAGCGCCGGATACCAATCACCCGGACCGCTCGCTCTTCTGGCACTATCCAAACTACTACAACCAGCCCGCCTTCAGCTCGATTCGCCGTGGGGACTGGAAGCTCATCTATTGGCATAGTGACCAATCCGTCGATCTCTTCAACCTCAGTCAGGATCTCGGAGAACAACACGACATCTCAAAGCAGCACCCCGAGATTGTAAACGACCTGCGAAGCGGACTCGGCAAACACCTGCGCTCTGTCGATGCCTCCATGCCCATACTCAAGGCGAGCGGCAAACGTGTTCCTTATCCAGACGCGCCACTCGCTCAGGATTAACCCACGCCCATTTTCCGAACCTAGGACTCGCCGTTCATCACAGGGATTGATGAACGGTGCCCCCCTTAGGCGGCCTCGCCATCGGTCAATGACACGCCCATAAGCGCCAAGCCCTTCAAGGCAAGTACTCCGAACACGAACCCGCCGGTAGCGGTGACGCCGAATGCCAACACCGTGTCCAACAATCCGTGCACCCATCCAGCATCGCGCAACACACTGATCACCATCACCAAAGCGGCAACAAAAACACCCATCACAAACGCCGCACTCGCTACCAGATCCCCATCACGCCCAGCCCCGAAAACGCCAACGCTCTTCGAGCGCGCCCGCACATTCCGAACCCACCGCCGGACTGATTGCACCACCCCCGATCGGCGACGTGCTGTCGGAAGCATGCCAAAATCAACATGCCACGAACGATCATTGAGGTCATGACGTTCGGCGGCACGCCCTGCCGGCCGGCTACTGTAACCGGAAGAAGAAACCAATTCGCCCGAAACCGCTACAGCAGGTGCACAGACATCCACGGATAACTTTGAATCTTTCATCGTTTGCTTTTGTTTGTTCGGTTGTTGTGTGAATCTCCGCCGCCAACGGAGATCCCAGATTTTCGGGCACAGCTCACGCTAGAGCACCCAATTGAATGCTTTCATTCAGGCTGCTGAGCCTGACTCGGCCTCCTCGTTCCGGAGGCCCCTCTCATACGGCTCCACGTCAGCCAACCCGACGCTTGCCATCTCCCATTCTCAGCAACATGACCATCACCCCTTGGATCACCAGGTCATGTACCGGCAGCAAATCGGGATAGTCCTCATTCTCTGCCTTCAGGTAACTTTTGCCCCCCTCGCGCACCAATCGCTTGAGCGTCGTTTCGCCATCGATCAAAGCCGCCACCACATCACCCGGGCGGGCCTCCTTGAACTCCAGGATCACCGTATCCCCATCACAAATATGTGCGTCGATCATCGAATCTCCGCGCACCCGCAATGCGAATGTCCGTGCGTTGCGTGACACCCCAAGTGTCGATACGTCAATAGAGATGCAGCCATCACTTTCCTCCTGCGAGTCCGTCGGCATCCCAGCGGGAATCTGCCCGTACAAAGGCACGTCGATAATCTCCTCGCGCTCCAACTCCTCAGGAAACGCCAATGCTCTCGCCTTACCGGCAGTGCGCTGGATCACCCCCTTCTTCTCCAATGCGCGGAGGTGGGTCACCGCCGCGGTCTGACTGGCAAATCCGAAGTGGGCTTGGATCTCACGAGTCGAGGGCATGACGCCGGTTTGATGATGGACTTCCCGCAAGTACTCGAGAAGTTCGCTTTGTCGCTTGGTAAGTTGAGGGTCCATAACGGGGTGTTCTCTTTACTGTTCGAGAGAACACTACTCAAAGGAACATTTTGAGACAAGAACTTTTTACCTACTGATTTCCTGTCCCCTCATGAGCGTCGGATACAGAGGGACATTTTCGAACACGAGCCCCACGGTCGCTCGCTCAATCGAGTGGATTGTCACTTCCCCCGGCGGGTTTGATCCGCGACGACAACCGGGAGTTGGTTCGTAATGCCTATTATCCTCCACAGGTCCAGCGAATCGCACCTTGCGTCCCCCGCTCTGATCCACCAAGTTCAGCCAACCCACCTTCTTCCCCTGCTATGAGACTTCCCCACTGGATCCCCCTCATCTTCCTTTTCATCCTCACCCACGCGGCATCCGCCGCCTCGGCTCCGTCGATCTACGGCAAGGCCGCCATTGTAGTCGATGCCGATACCGGCGTCGTTCTCTATACCAAGAACGCGGACCAGCGACGCCCCGTCGCCAGCACGCAGAAGCTTCTCACCGCTTTGCTAGTCCTCGAAAAGGGTAACGTCAACGGCATGCTCACGGTCGACCGGTCGGACACGCTCGTGGCTCCCGCCAAGATCGGCCTGCGTACAGGCCAACAATACCGCCGCATCGACTTGCTGCGTACACTTCTGGTAAAATCCAGTAACGATGTCGCGCACTGCCTCGCACGGGACCACTCGGGCTCGGAGGCCGCGTTCGCCCGCCTCATGACTCGACGCGCCCGCCAACTCGGCATGGTCAACAGCAACTTCAAGAACGCCTCGGGATTGCCCGCCGATGGTCAGTACTCGACCGCCCGCGACATGGCCCGCCTCGCCATTACCTCCTACCACACACCAGCCATCCGGGCGATCACCAAGATTGAGACGCTTCCCTTCCGCTTCGCCAACGGCCGCACCAGAACGCTTCACAATACCAATAAGCTTCTCAAGCGGATGCCTGGTGTAAACGGTCTCAAAACCGGATACACCAACGCTGCCGGCCGCTGTCTCATCTGCTCGATCAATCGCGACGGACGCAATATCATCACCGTCGTACTCGGCAGCTCGTCACGCCACATTTGGAACGACAGCCGCAAGCTCCTCGAATACGGGCTCAGTCAGGCGAAGTAACCCCAACCTCCACACACGTGCCCGCGTCCGATCCACACCACCGGCTGCCGGAATCCGAGCTAGCAGACTTGGAGAACCGTGGACTGCTGCGTTCGCTGCGCCACATGGCATCCCCGCAGGGGCGATCTCTCACCCCACAAGGCGGCCGGCCGATGGTGAATTTCGCATCCAACGACTACCTCGGTCTCGCCACGCACCCCACGCTCAAATGTGCCGCCAGCGATGCGGCCGACCGTTGGGGAACCGGTTCCGGTGCCTCCAGGCTCGTCTGCGGCACGCTCCTCCCTCACGTCACGCTTGAGTCGCGCCTCGCTGAATTCAAACAAGCAGAAGCCGCACTGACATTCTCCTCTGGCTACGCCTGCGCCGTGGGAACACTCGGCGCTCTCGCCGGCAAGGATGACATCCTGATTCTAGACAAACTCTGCCACGCATCGCTGGTCGATGGCGCACGCCTCTGCGGTGCCACCCTCCGCGTATTCCCCCACAACCACCTCGACAAGCTCGAGTCGCACTTGAAGTGGGCCCAATCCAAGATCCAGGCCAATGGCCGTATCATCGTCGCCGTGGAGTCGATCTATTCGATGGATGGAGACACGGCTCCGCTCGAAGCCATCGTCACTCTGAAGGAACAATACAAAGCACTGCTGCTTGTCGATGAAGCGCATTCGATTGGAATCTGTGGGCCGGGTGGGCGCGGGCTCGCCGCCGCTCTCGGAGTCGCTTCATCCATCGATTTCCAAATGGGCACCTTGTCGAAAGCTCTTGGTGGTTCGGGAGGCTACCTCTGCGCCTCGCGCAAGTGGATCGACCTCCTGATCAACCGCGCCCGATCATTCATTTATTCAACCGCTCCATCACCCATCAGCGCCGCAGTAGCCACCGCCGCAATCGACCTGGTCGACAGCGAGGAAGGCGACACCTTGCGCTCCCAACTGCAATCCAACATCACCAGGTTGAGAGCCCTCACAGGCAACTCGGAGCTCACCGGACCAAGCGCAATCGTTCCATTAATTGTCGGCGAGAGCGATGCCGCGCTCTCCCTCTCAGACGCCCTGGCCAAGCGGGGAATCCTGGCACCCGCCATACGCTACCCGACCGTACCCAAAGGCAGTGCCCGCATCCGCTTCACCACCACCACCGCACACACGGATGAGGATTTCGTCCTGTTGCAGGATGCCTTAACTTGTCGTTGATTACTCATCATGCCAAAGCTCGCCCTTCTCCAATTGCCTGCATCTGCAGACCGTGCGGAAAACATCTCCCGCACCGAGGCCGCCATCCGTGAGGCCGCTGCCAATGGCGCCCAAATTGTCTGCACCCAAGAACTCTTCACCACGCTCTATTTTTGCCGTGAGCAAGATCCGGAGCACTTCGATCTCGCAGACGAACTTCCAGGTGACATCACCGAGCATCACTGCGCACTAGCCAAGGAGCTTGGCATCGTCATCGTCGCTTCGGGCTTCGAACGCCGCGCCCCCGGGCTCTACCACAACACAGCCTGGGTCGTGGATGCTGACGGTTCATTCCTCGGACTGTATCGCAAAATGCACATCCCTCAGGACCCTGGGTTTGAGGAGAAGTTCTTCTTCACGCCGGGCGATATTGGCTACAAAGCTTGGGACACCGCATTCGGGAAAATCGGTGTGCTCATCTGCTGGGACCAATGGTACCCCGAAGCCGCACGCCTCACCGCGCTCCAGGGCGCTCAGATTCTCATCTACCCAACCGCCATCGGCTGGCTTCCAGAAGAAAAACCCCAACTCGGCGAAGCCCAGCACTGCGCATGGGAAACCGTCCAGCGTGGACACGCCGTCGCCAACAGCTGCTACGTCGCCGCCATCAACCGCGTCGGCACCGAGGGCGACACCGAATTCTGGGGACAGTCTTTCGTTGCCAACCACTACGGACAGGTCGTCGCCCGCGGCTCGATCTCAGATCAACAAATCATCTACGCCGACTGCGACCTCGATGCCATCGATGAACACCGCCGCATGTGGCCGTTCTTCCGCGACCGCCGCATCGACAGCTACTCTAATATTCTGAAGCGCTGGGACGACTGATCTCGGCAATCCAAAAAAAATGGCGTGCTTTCCGAGGAAAGCACGCCATTTGAAGTTCATCGACTCACTTCTTGTCTTCAGCTCGCTTCTTGGCAGCTCCCGAGGCGAAGATCAATCCAAACACAAGGAATACCACGCCGAAAAGCACCACCACCCAGATCAGCACCGGGCCGGACTTCTGCTTCTCTTCAAGCACCATCCCGAGATGACGATCGAGCTTGCGGCGCACCTGGTCCGGTGCCTCCAAACTCAACAAATCGTAAAAACCACGGATACTTCCCGCTCCGTCGATCAACGCCACCCGCTGGTCGTGCTCGTACTTCTCGGGGCCATCGACCTTGATCACGTTGTAGAACATGAGCTCCTTGTTCATGTACTCATGCAGCTCGTCGCGCCCCTCAGGAGTCAGCGAGGTCAGGAAATGCCAGCGATCGTTATCCACGCCGTGTACCTTGGCCCACTCCTTGAGTACTTCCGGGCGGTCCACATCGGGCTCCAAACTCACCGCAACAAATTCCAACTTCTCGTTGTCTTCATACTTGTCGGCGACCTCCTTCATCGACTCAATCACTCCGGCACACTGTGACGGACACTGCGTGAAAACGAAGCTCACCAAATACACCTTGCCTCGCATCTCGCTCAACGCCATCTCCTCGCCATTCGAATTGAGAAAGGTCATGTCTTTCTCAACCCGTCCGACATACAACGGACGCTCGTCCTTCTCCTTCTGCTGACGGTTGAGAACCCCAACCCAGTTGAATGCCACCACCGCGCCCAACGCGATCACCACGCACAACGCCAACACCACATTGGCGTTCTTCTTCGAGAGTTCCTTGTCGCTCATATTTTCAAGATTCTTTGAGAGTTGCAATCACTGGTCGACCAGCGCCGCGCACGGGATAAACTAGGACATCACTTTATTCAGAAAATCAACCGGCCCGCCATCACCCAATTTCACCCTATGAAGAAAGGACTTCCCGCATCATTCCTCACCAGCGCCAAAGCACTTGCCGACTGCCCAGCCGACGGCTTGCCCGAGTTCGCCTTCATCGGACGCTCGAATGTAGGCAAGAGCTCACTGATCAACATGCTGACCTCAAAGAAAGGATTGGCTACCGTCTCAAGCACCCCCGGACGCACCCGCTTGCTCAATTTTTTCAACATCAACGCCAACCGCCCATGGCGACTCGTTGACCTTCCAGGCTACGGCTACGCCAAGGTCTCCGCCAAACAAAGGCATGAGTTCCACGACCTGGTTTCCGATTACCTGACCTCACGAGAAGAACTCACCTGCGTCGTGCAACTGGTAGACTCCAGACTGACGCCCCAAAAGATCGATCTCGAGTTCTCCCAATGGCTCATGGACTCCGAGATCCCGTTCATCCTCGTCTTCACCAAGACCGACAAATCCAAGAGCGGCAAAGTGAGCGCCAACATCACCGCATTTACAGACGCCATGTCCGAATGGTGCGAAGGGCTCCCCCGCATCTTCACCTGCTCTTCCAAAACCGGATCCGGCCGCACCCCGCTGCTCGAGTTCATCGATCAATGCCTGGAAGTCTCGTGACCTAACCACACCAAAGCTCCCCCGCCCCGAACCTTCACCCCTCAAATATTTTCTAGTCGCTATAATATTTTAAAAAAGTTTCATCTAATTGCCGAAATGACGCAACCCAATGGCGAGATCCCCTCGTTATTCATAATCA
This sequence comes from Sulfuriroseicoccus oceanibius, assembly GCF_010681825.2. Lineage (NCBI taxonomy): Bacteria > Pseudomonadati > Verrucomicrobiota > Verrucomicrobiia > Verrucomicrobiales > Verrucomicrobiaceae > Sulfuriroseicoccus > Sulfuriroseicoccus oceanibius. The sequence continues at coordinate 2,898,248 of NZ_CP066776.1, forward strand.
GGCAGTCGCAGCGAAAATCTCCGCTGCTGCCCTAACGTCATCCCTTAACCGCATTATGAAACTTCCCCATCCCCGCGCCACCAAGATCGGCGCTATCACATTGGTGTCATGCGCTGCCATGACTGTCAGCTCATGGGGTCTCTCCATCGGCGAGGCCGTCAACAAGGCTCTCTCGCGTGATCCCGCGATCAAACAAGCCGTAGCATCAATCTACCGCGCCGAAGGCTACTCGCGTGAGGTCAAAGCCGACTTCATGCCTCAGGTCAATATCGAAGGACAAGCTGGATGGGCAAAACGCGACCGAAGTATCGACGGCGTAGCCACCGGAGGTGACGATTTGTTCAGCCGCCGTATCGGAGTACGCGTTCGTCAGTTGCTCTTTGATTTCGGCTACCAGAAGAACCGTCTGCGGGACGCCCGCAAACGCGAAGAGGCCCAGGCCTATCTCGAGAAAGCCGTCCGCGATGCCATCGCACTGGAAACCGCCGCCGCCTACCTCGACGTAGTCGCCGCCCGTAAGGAACTCGCTCTGGCACACCGCAACCTCTCACTCCACAAGGAGATCGGAGAACTCGCCAAAGGCCGGACCAACTCCGTCGGTGACGATTCAGACGTCGAACTCTCCGCGGCACGGATCGAGTTGGCGGAAACCCTCGTGCTCGAGCGCGAACTGTCATTGGCCCAGGCCGAAGCCGCATTCGCCCGCTTCACCGGCATGGAGGCTCCCGCCAACATGTCCATGCCTCGCATCCCGAATATCACCAGCAAGTCGCAGATTGACCCTCGTGCCAACTGGCGCTACTCCGCGGTCACCACCCAGTACGCCGCTGCAATCCACCGTAAAAAGGCAAAGCAACGGAACAACTATCCCAAGTTCTTCCTCGAAGGCGGCGCATTCGTCGGTGAAGACGTTCTCGGCATTGAAGGACGCGACGACGAATACAACGCACTGCTGGTCATGAACTGGAGCGTATGGGACAGCGGCCGCAATAAAGGCGTCGTCCAACAAGCCCAAGGCGATATCGATGAACAAGCAGCCCTGATCGAAGAGACTCTGGTCAAACTCGAACAGGACATTCGCTCGACCTGGGAAGACCTCGCCACCCACCGCCAACGTATCAACGTTCTCAACGTCTACTCGGATAAGTTGAGCCGGACCGGCGATCTCTACCAGAATCAGTTCGACAACGGAAAGCGCCCACTTCTCAGCTTGCTGGATATCCGCAATGAGAAAATCTCTGCGGACACACGCATCGTTGATGAAGAAAAACAAGCTCGGATGCTCGCCTACGAACTCCTCGCTCTCGGCGGCAAACTCTCCACCTACTTTGACCCGGCTCAAGGAGGCAAAGGCGGAGTCGGCAAATAGCCGCGAAATTCTCCATCTCAACAGATTCCTCCAAGCGCCCGTGTAGCACCGCTGCACGGGCGCTTTTTTGTGTTCCACCCGTTCCTTCCAGCATCCCCCTCTTCAAAGCACCTTCCAGGGTATGCTTCAGCCTCTCTTTGGCGCTCCCTGCCAACAGCCCTTCCGCCGTAGTCATCCCCACATCGATCGCCCCTTGAAAAACCGCAAAGTAACGCGCCTGAAGTTATGGCTATTATTAAGCGTTCTAGAAATCACAAAACATCACAACCCTATCATTTACAACCACTTACAACCAACATAAGACATCCACACCCCATCCGCCACCCGCTGATCTCGTCAATTCCCCCCCCAGGCCATCTCATCACTCGAAAACAGGTCCCCTCAATGACCCCACACCGTTCGACGCCGAGAACGTTATTGAAGACAATCCGGGCATGCGGCTCCAGGCTCCACGCCAGAGGCTTTGCCGCATAATCACGAGCTCCGCCCGCTGGCATAGCCCCGAGTCGACAACCTCCAAAAATCACACCAAAAACACCGCTTTTTTAAAAAAGACACCCCCAAAACACACCACTCGCTTTAAATCTTGAAACCCCTGTTTAAAAACAGACGCTGAATCTGATTTTTTATATTGAATCAACTTCATCATAACCGATAGAGCGTCAATAGTTTGCGGCAGAGAGACAGCTCTTACTGAACTGGAATCCCCCTCACCAGCCGCAAATGATCAAGTCCCCCGTCTCGCGCGCTTTGGCGCTCGCTGTGAGTATCGCAACTTCTTTCACCACAGCGAGCGCGCTGGTGATCAGTGAAGGTGAGATCTACGGAAAAGGAGCCGCAACCCAAGAGCAGGCACAACAGCCTCAGTTTCCTCTCGCCGGCAATTCCGTCATGATCGCCCAAGGATCCGGAGTTTACCTTGGAGATGGTTGGGTGCTCACCAGCACACATGTGGGATGCGCCCCTGTAAGGTTTGCCAATGGCAACACGCTCGCCCCGGACAAGAACACTTGGAGTGTCTTGGAGTCCCGCAACGGAAAACCAAGCGACGTCGCGATCTTCCGGCTCGCAAAGTGGGAACAGTCAGACTTTCTCAAAGAGTTGCCAACCGTGCGCATCTCCCACGAAGCTCCAACCAAAGGCGACCGTGTCGTCCTCGCCGCTACCGGCTACGTGCAAAGCGGCGAGCGCAAACCACTTACCATCAACGGAGAGAAGATTGCCACACAAGGAGTCTACTTGAAGCAAGAGCGAGACTTCCTTTTCGGAGCCACCACCATCTCTCGAGTCCAGGAGAAGCTCGTGAAAACCAATGGAGGCTTGGAAACCGCATCGTTCGTGACCCGCTTTGGACGCGATGCCGGGGAAGCTCAGGCAACTGCAGGAGATTCCGGTGGAGCCGCCTTCCGCTTCAACGAAGCTACCCGTGAATGGGAAGTTGTCGGGGTCATCTTCGCCGTCTCACACCGCGCACGCTTCGTTCCCCACAGCGCCAAGACCTATATCGGATCGTTGGCGGACTACCGCGAGCAAGTGACCTCACTGACCAGTGAAAGCCGTCCCATCGCCACCACAGCGAGCACGGTGGACGCCAATGGCTAATCTCTAACGCATCCGAGGCCCATCCCAAGGAGCTCATCTCCTCGCCCCTATGCCATTTGAATGGTCAAATTGGCGGAATGACGGAGAGCTTTTCGAGTGAGGCAAGGCGCGAACCGCGATGCTACCAGGCTACCTGAGCGGTGAGCAACGCAGCATCACTCAGGACACGCCCGAATGGCATTAACTTAGTCCTCAGCGTCGTCAATTCCGCGCTGAAAGCGCGTCTCATAACAGCCTAGGGTCAGCGAGCCTCAGGCGAGCGCCACCCTAGGTAAATACGCCCACCAATCCCCGGCCGAGCGTGCGATACCGCCAAGGCGCAGCACCCTCCCCGATGGCCGCTCCCGACACGAACAGGCACCCTAAGTTAGTGCCATTCAGGACACGCCCAAGGCTCTCGCACTCAGCTGCGCATCGCACGCTTCATCCCTCCCTTTACTGCGGGTCTCGCTTGGCCTCCCCGGCTGGAGCAAGCTTCGACAGCTTCTCCAATGACGAAACCAACGTTTAGGAATGGTGCACCGCCCCTTATGGCGGAGGCCTGATTCCTGTTACCGGATGAAACCACTAAAACAGCTCTGGAACAACGTCGATGTTAGTCGTCACTATCTCCGACTTGTTCGGCTTGTTCGAATTCTATGGTTTGGTGTTGGTTTGGGTTGAACGCGACTTTCGCCATGGCCATCTAAGAAATCGATGGGCAAACCACATGATAGAGCCAACCACTGTAAAAATTAGCGGAATTGCTAGGGTGATCGTAGCTACGGTCGCAAGGAAAGCGCCTATTCCTGATCTCTCCACTCCCCATACGTGTATTTTGGTGACGCCGAAAGTTGCCAGCATACCGAATAATAAAACTACGACCGATATCGGTATTCCTATTGCTGTCCAAAGGTCAATCACGCAGCTCTTCCAACTGCTGCTCTGTCCATCTAAGGAAGAAAGAGCTTTGCGATAGGTTGTGAGGAGCTTCTTCATTTCTTGCCAAAAGGTGGGGGCTCAACATGCGACCTCCGTTTCGATTCATCCAATCGCCGACCGCACGAACTGCGGTCTTGCCTACTTCTCTCGCATCGCACGTTCCTTGGCTCGAGTGAATGGATTCAACAAATAGGCCAGCACCGTCTTCTGGCCGGTCAACACATCCACTTCCGCGATCATACCGGGCATCAGGTCGAGCTTCTCTCCGCGGCGGTCTTCCCCCAAGGTCGACTCTTTGGTTCGCACCTTGATCTGGTAAAAGCTATTGCCTTCTTCATCCGTGATCGTGTTGGCACTGATGTGCTCCACCGTGCCGTCCAGACCACCGTACACCGCAAAGTCGTAGGCAGTGAACTTCACTGTCGCCTCTTGCCCCGGACGAATGAACGCAATATCCGATGGGCTGATATTGGCTTCCACCACCAGCGTATCGTCCGCCGGCACAAGATCCATGATATCCACTCCACTTTGAATGACCCGCCCCACGGTATCGATATAGATCTCATTCACAGTGCCGCGCACGGGCGCACGAATGACCGTCCGGTCCAACCGGTCCTTGTCTCGTTTGATCGCATGCACCAAGGCGTCGTATTCCGCCTTATCCACGTCATACCCCTCCATCGCCTCGCGCTTGCGCCGCGTCTCCATGGTACTGAGTTGACCGTTTAAATCCGCCAGCTCCTTCTCCACCCGGATATACTCCAACACAGACACAGAGCCCATCCGCCGCGACTTATCGAGCACGGAAAGCTCTCGCTTCACCAACTTCAGCCGGTCTTCGAGTGCATCGCGCGTCTCATTGTAATCCGTCAGGCGCATCGCAAAGAGTTTGGTCTCATTCTCCACCAGGTCCTGCCGGATCCCCTCACGGAAAACCAGTTCTTCCTCACCCTCGGCCTCCGCCATCAAGCGGACCATCCGAGCCTCCAAGGCATCCTTCCTGGCCAGGTTCTCCTGGTAAGCCGCCTCGTAGATGTTGTCGCGAATGCGCAGCAGCACATCGCCCTCTTCCACCATCTGCCCCTCCTCCACATCGATAGACTCCAAAATACCGCCCTCGAGGCTCTGAATCACCTGCACCGAGGAGGACGGAATCACCCGACCGGTTCCCCGGCTCACCTCGTCAAGCTCGGCCCAGTTCGCCCACACCAAAAATGCTACCAACGCCACGATGGACACCAACAAAATGCCCCCACGCCAGCCCGAGGACTGCCTCTGCAACAATGCCTGGCAATCGGATACGTAATCCAAATCATCCGCCTGAAGCGGAGTCTGTGGCCCACCCACTTTGACAGGCGAATCCTTCGCTGCCAGCAATTCCAACTCCTTGGCCAACACCGCAGCCGGATCGGCCTTCCCATTTTTCATCGAACTCTGCTTCTTCATGACAATCGGGTGACCTGTTAATGTTTCGCTTGTGGCTGTCCTTCGCTCGCCTGCTCACGCAGCTTGGCCAATACCTTGTCCCTGGGGCCTGAGAGATAGACCTTTCCTTGGTCCAAGACCAAACAATGCGTCGCAATCTTCACCACCGACATCTTGTGCGTGGCTACGACCATCGCTCGCTCGGGATCCTCCTTAACGTACGCCTGGATCGCCTTGAGGGCCCGCATCTCACTAGTCACGTCCATGTTTGCCGTCGGTTCATCGAGCAATAGAACCTTCGGCGTCTGTAACAACACACGAGCCAAACAAATCGCCTGCCGCTCCCCTCCGGAGAAACTTTGCCCCCGCTCCGTCACCGGCGCGTAAAGCCCCATCGGGTGACTGTTTATCAGATCGCCAATCCCGATCTTATTCGCCACCTCGATGATTTCCTCATCACTGGCCCACGGTTTCCCGAGACTCAGGTTGTCTCTCAGGGTTCCCTGAAACAGGGCCGACTCCTGTTGCATGTAACCAGCAAGACGGCGCAAGGTCGCTGGGTGGTATTGCGAATAGTCGAGATCATTGAGCAGAATCTGGCCGTCACAAGGTTCGTTGATCTTGTTCAAGAGCTTCAACAACGAGCTCTTGCCCGAACCGATCTTCCCTAGCACCGCCCAGCACTCGCCAGGACGAATGTGAAGGTTCAGTCCCTTGATCGCATAACGGCCCTCATCATCATATTTCAGGTTCACATCCTTGAGTTGGTAATCGGGCACCAACTCGGTCACCAATGAGAACTTCTGGCTCTGATCGCCTCCATACTCCAGCGGCATCGCCATCACCTCACTAAGCCCTTTGAGCGAGGTCTTCACCTGCGCCAGACGTGTACCAATCGCAGCAACCGAAGCCAATGGGTTCAGTGCGCGGGACAACAAAATGATACAGGCGATCATCGCCCCCATTGTCATGTCTCCAGCCTTCACCTGGAACACACACAGCACGACCAGAATGACATTGGACGTATTGATAATCCACGACGACGAGCAGTTCGCCAGCAGGGAATACCAGTGCGCTTTGACATCCACATCAGATGAATCCCGGATCATGCGCTCCATGCGGTGCCGGAAGAACCCCTGTGAGTTACTCCCCTTGACCGCTTCCAATCCATGGATCGTCTCCGCTAGGAATGCCTGCCGTTCCAACCCTTGGCGGTAGCTCTCGCTCGCCACGCGCATCAGAGGAAACCTCGCTAGGAAGCCCATCACCAACATGCAAATCGCCGCCGCAACAGGAACCCACCCCACAGGGCCTCCCAAGTGGAAGATCACTCCGATCATCAACAAACTAATCGGCATGTCCACCAAGCCAGCGAGCGTCGCGGAAATGAAGAACTCCCGCAGTGACTCATACGCCCTCGCTTTGCCCGCCAAAATCCCCGACGACCCCGTCTTCCCCTTCATGCTCACCGCCATCAAATGGTCATACACCATCCCTGAAAGCACCCCGTCCAACCGCTTGCCCAAACGCCCGAGAAACGCTCCGCGAAGCAACCTCATGAAAAACTCAAACACAAAGATCGCCAGCACCCCGACCGCCAACACCCACAAAGTCTCCACCGCATTGTTAGGAACTACGCGATCATAAACTGTCATGGTGAAAATCGGCATCGCGATCGCAAACAGGTTCACCATCAACGAAGCCGGAATCGCACGCAGAATCTCGGACTTGAACTGCCACACCGTTTTCCAGAACCAGCCCGTATTATCCCCCGCCGCATAAGCCGCGCTGCGGTTTTCCTCTTCAAAGCGGCTCTCAAACCCCGACGGCCGGAACATCACCAAGTACCCCGAGTAGAGCTTGTTCAACGCACCACGGCCTATGTTCACCCACTGCTGCTTCTCCTTGTCCCACTCCAAAGTATTTGGAGCCCCCGCCTGACCAGACGGCTCGATCACAGCGACTCCCCCCTCTTTCAAAATCAACAACGCCGGCAACACCGCCTCGTGCAGCTTGGCGATGGGCCGCTTCACCAAACGGCACTGAAACCCAATCCGGCGCGCAATCTCGAGCAAACTCTCCATCGAAATCGAAGCCTTCTCCACCGGCACTCCGGCCGACGCCTCATCCCAACTAAATGAAATACTGTGCCAACCGGCCATCCGCTCCAATCCCTGGCATAGCGGGCTTCTCGTCCAAAAACCTTCCCTCCCCTTGAGAGGAGTACGGGGGCTTTCGATGCCACTCAAGTCCACCTCGGTGGAGCCCTCACTCAGCGTAGAATCTTGCACGGGGGTTGATGCCATAACCTACACCCTACACATCTACATGACGCTTAGGAAGTTTTAAAGACACAGCAACATGTAACACTCCCCCCACGTCAGTTCGCCAGCACCTTGGTTAGCAAACAAAAACAACCCACCGCCCCGGCTGTAAATTGCCAGAGCGGCGGGTTGCTTGATTGAGGCCGACTGATTACACGACCACTGCTGGTGGCACATCGTCGCCGCCGTCCGAAACCACATCAGGTGGAGTCAGCAGGCTGGTGTCTTCAGCAGGAGGAGCGAGCTCCTCACCACTGTTGGCAACTGCCATGTCATCGGCTGGAGCGTCCTCACCGGAATCCGGCAACAAGCTCTCGATCGATTCGGCCTCTGTGGCAATTTCGGCCAACTCTGGAGCCTCATCGCTACCGACGCTGTTGATCTCGTCGAGCACATCTCCCATCGATTCATCGTTACCTTCACGAAGGTCAAGAATCACATCAGCGAGCTCGCCAGTGGTTCCGTCCTCATTGGTGTAGGTTGATTGCCCGGTCACAAACGCGTCGCCATTTGCGGCAGTGTAACCTTCGCCATCGCTTTCAAGATCGATGCTGGCGATACCGCGCTCGGTCAGGGAGGTCAACTCACCGACATCAGTCTCAGCGTCGCCGTCCTGATCCTGCCAGACCATGAACTTGTCGAACTCGTCATCGTTGGCATCCAGGACTCCATCTCCATTGCTATCAAATGCAAGGGCGAGGCCTTCCAGGTCGGTATCCGCATCCGGATGTTTGTCAGCAAACATCATTTCGGATCCATCATCGACCACGCCGTTCTGGTTGCCGTCATAGACCAACCAGCCGTCGTCAGAGTTCAACCAGGCGGATTGCTCGAGGTCGCCATCGCCGTCGAAGTCAAAGCCCGCATTCGCGATCTCTTCGATCGACACGAGCTCGATGCCGTCACCATCCAGGTCAAGCGCGATTGGTGGAGCTGGAGCCACCGCGGTGACATCAATGGTCAGCGTTGCGACGGACGTATCACCGTCCACGTCCTCAATGGTGTAGAGGAAGTTCTCCACGCCGAACGCACCATTCACAGCAGTGGTGTACTCATAATCACCTGCATTGATGCTGAAGACATCGGCGAACTCGAAGGTAAACGAGCCACCCAGCGCAGTCACCAGAGCCAGCGTGCTGCCAGCCACCACATTCGCATTGCTGCTATTGGTGATTTGGTTCAACGCAGAGTCATAGGTGTAGGTGGTTCCATTGTGCGCAATGCTCACCAGGCCGCCTGCTCCATCAGCACCGAAGTCATCGGCCACTCCACCATTGGCATCGCCATCCAACACGTTGCCAGAGACATCATTGGTGATGGTCGAGTTGAACGTATCGTTCAAATCGCTGGCGGAGGTGATCTGAATCACGTTGCCGGCAGGAGCATCGTTAGGATACCCCACATCTTGCAGGTCTCCATCCGATGGACCGCTGCCAATGCCGATGGCATAGGCATTGTCGATGCCCTCGGTCACTCCCGCACCTGGATCCGTGTCTGCCGTCTGCAGGAACGCCTCCCAATCGGCAACCTGAGCATCAGTCAACGGATCATACCCGTTAGGGCTCCGTGGCTCACCATCAGAGATGAAGTACACGTTGTTCAGGTCGGCAATCTGCGGTGCAGGCTCCCATGAGTTCTCGGTGTCATTCAGAGCATCCCTGTAGTTGGTCCAGCCACTACCGGTGATAGGACTCAGGAAGTTCGCAAGATCAACCAATCCCTGCGCGGTGGTCACATCGAACCAAACCGATGGTGCACCAGCTTCAGTAGCAAATGGAATTACACGCACTGACTGCACTCCTGGCTGCTCGGCGAACTCAAGGATCGCTGCCTTCGCCAATGAGATCGGATCTCCAGGGTTTGTCTTGTCGCCCATCGACCCCGACTGGTCCAAAATGAACAACGCATTCAATGTCTGGCTACCAGTAGCCTCCACCGAGTAACTGTCATCATTGGCAGTCGGCACCGCATCCACGGTGATGGTCAGGGCCGCCGAGTCAGACGCTCCATTGGCATCCTCCAGGGTGTAGATGAACTGCTCAACCGGCGCATTATCGGTTGGTGCCGTGTAGTTGTAGGTACCCACATTGTCTCCGACCATGTCGATCGAGATCGATCCACCGGTTGCGGTACTGATGGTCAGCACGCCGGTACCCGCATCAAACGATCCGAGACCTCCGACAATACCGTCATCGGTTCCATTCAGTTCGTAGACCACGCCGTCATACTCAAACGAGCGGATGACATTTGGCCCGGTTCCAACACTATCAGCTTGCAACTGATTGACCGACGAGTCGGGATCAACTCCGGTGATCACGTTGCCACTGGTGGACTGGCCGGTGAAGAGCACATCCTGATCATCCAGTGCATCGATCTGGTCGCGCACCTCGATCTTGAACGACCCCGTATCGGTATCTCCATCCGCATCCATGATGGTGTAGAGGAAGACCTCTTCCGTAGTCTGATTGACCTCAGGTGCATCGTAGTTGAAGCCACCGGTCTCGAAGTCGAAGTCGAGTGTTCCACCCAACGCGGTTACCACCGTGAAGTTCGAACCAGCCACCACATTGGCATTGGCATCATTGGTGATCTGGGTTCCATCATAGCTGTAGGTAACGCCATCGATCTCGATCGAGACCACTGCGATGTTGCCACCCAATGGCCCATCGGATCCGAAGTCATCGGCAACGCCACCTTCCAAGTCACCAGCGAGAATATCACCGCTGATCTCAGCAGGAATGGTGCCGAGCAATGTGTCCCCGAGGTCATCGGCAGAATCAATCTGGATCACATTACCGTCAGGTGCATCGTTTGGCACCGCCACCGACTGCAGGTCCTCGTTGCTGGCCCCGGCTCCGATACCGATTGCATACGCATTGTTGATATCGTTCACCGGATCCTGCACGAAGCTCTCCCAGGCAGCCACCTCGTTCACGGTGAGCCCTTCGGCATCCGTGGTGGCCTGACCTCCGCCATCGTTGATTCCATCGTTCGAGCGAACCGTAGGCTCACCGTCGGTGATGAAGTAGATGTTGTTGGCGTCGGCTCCTGGGTTACCTGCCCAGGCGCTCTCAGCATCCACCACTGCGTCTTCGTAGTTGGTTAATCCGTTGCGCACACCATTGGTGAACGTACCGGTATCCCCTTGGGTAATGCCATCGAGATAAGCCTCCAGGTCAGCGAGTGCTCCTGGTTGGGTCAAATCGAACCAAACCGAAGGTTCGCGGCCGAAGCTGTCGAACGGCAACACGCGGATCGCAGTGACCTGACCGGTCTGTGAGGCGAACTCAAGAATCGCGTCCTTGGCAAGCGACAGCTTGGAGTTTGGATCTGTCTCGCTACCCATCGATCCGGAACGGTCGAGAATCATCAGCGCGCTGACAGTCGCGACACCCGGCTCGTCGAGCGAGTAGCAGTCGTCGTTGGCAACTGGTCCATCGTCCTCAATCTGGAAGACACCCTGACCAATGTTCAACGTAGCGGAATCGCTGTCGCCATCGGCATCGGTAATGGTTTGCACCACCTTCAAGCCGCTTGCAGTCGCAAGGTTGAGGATCGCCGAGTCGTCGTCGTTGGAGGTATCTCCATGCCAGACATTGGCCTCCTGGGTGAAGGTCAGCTCACCATTGGTTGGATCAATACTCAGCGTGAAGTAATCCGTCAGGCCGACCGAACCAGTGATCACATTACCACTCTGGTTGAGGACAATCTCTGCTCCCTGACCGATACCATCGATTCCGTCGATGGTGTCTGTGTTATCCAGGGCGAAGATTCCGCTCTTCACATCGACGCCGTCGAGGATCAGCGAGTAGCTCACACTGCCCTCTCCGTCCGAACCGAAGTCCGGAGTTTCGAAGTTGGCGGCAATCGAGTAAGTCACCGTATCCAATCCGGCAGGATCGCTGTCGCCATCGGTCTCTGACCCAAGCGGACGGGTCTCATCGAGCACCAGAGGAGCAACGGTCGCATTGGCCACTGCTGCGGTCGGGCCATCGTCCTGCAGCTTGAACACATCCTGCCCGATCAATATCTCGGCACTGTCTGTGTCTCCTTCAATGTCCGTCACGGTCTGGATCAACTTCAGAGCGTCAGGCTGAGCGGTCATCAGTGTCGATGTGTCGTCGTCATCGTTCACATTACCGTGCCAGACGGTCCGCACTTGCCCTTGATCATCATCAAGCTGGGTAAAGGTGATCTCACCGGTAGCTGTGTTCAACGTGATGGTGAAGTAATCCACTCCTTTGGCCGACCCGGTGATCACATTACCGCTCTGATTGAGCACGATCTCAGCACCTTGGCCGATTCCATCGGCATCCGCCAGTGTCGTATCCGTTGGGTCGACAGCATACAGGCCGCTACCCACGTCCGTGCCGCTCAGCAACAAGGCGTAAGTGGTAGCTCCCGGTCCATCGGCACCGTATTTAACCGGCTCGAAGTTGCCAGCGAACCCAGCGGTCACCGAAGCAAGACCTGCAGGCGAGCTATCGCCATCCGTATCGGATCCCTCTGGTCGCGACTCGTCGAGAACCAGTTCAGGCAATGCATTGGCATTGGCCTCCGCATCCGGCACGTCGTCGATCACATTGGCAACCAGCACATCGCTGGCCACATCGCCATCCGTGTCAGTCAACACCACGTCAAACACCTCGAAGAGCGAGTCATTACCTGGCTCGGTGTGGGTTTCGTTGTCCACCAGTTCATAGGTGTAAGTCACCTCACCAGTGCCAGGGTCATATCCGGTGATGGTCAACACATTGCTCAGTGGCGTGTTGATCACCACAGGTCCGACAAAGACGCCATCGGTAATTACTGCTTCACCATCGACGGTGAGATCATCAATTCCATCTTCAGCCTGGATGAAGAAGTTCTGAGGCTGGGTGGTCGACTCCTTGGTATCGTCCGATCCCTCGGACTCGCCAGGGCCGCGGCTGGCCAACAAGTCATCCTCGTTGACCAACACATCTCCGCCCACCGACTGAGGAGTCAGCCCGGTGATGATCGGCACATCGTTCGGTGTCAGCGTGACATGAAGTGATCCACCAACCTGGTCTCCATCGGCATCCTCAATCTTCAGATCGAACGAGAGATCCACCGGATCACCTGCATCAATCACTTGAAGCGAGATGTTGGAAACCGAGAACGGCTCTTCATTGCCCCCTTCAACCTCAAGACGGTTGTAGCCATCGTCGGTGAAGCTCGCAATCGACCATCCTTCCATCAATCCACTGAGTTCCACGCCATTGGCGCCATCGAAGGTCGCATTTGCGCCGCTTCCTCCGATATTGACCGCATCGCCAGTCACAGTGCCAATCAGCACATTGAACTCGTCGTAGATCTCGATCTTGGTGATCGTGTCCTTCACGTCGCCCACATCGCCGGTGACAAAGTTGTCTCCATCGGCATCGTATGCGGTGACCTTGAAGGCAACCGGACCGGTACCTGGCACCTGGCTCAAGCTGAACTTCGCTCCGTTCACGGTGTAGTGATCGTCGATGTTGAAGTCAGCTCCACTGACGCTGAACTCACCGAAATCGATCCGAACAACCTCGCCGGTGTTGACCGAGTTGTTGCCCACACCAATGTCAGTTGCGTTGTTGTTCACGGATCCACCGGTTGCAGTCACGAGCAACTCGGTATCAGTGCCGGGAGTCTCAATGATCGCCCATGGCACGTTGCCGGCATCCACGCCCGAAAGGTCGGAGAAGCTGACGCTGCTTCCGTTGTCGACCGAGCCAAACAACTCAACGCTGTAAGTGTCGTTGCTCAGTGACAAATCCCCGTCTTGGTTGAGCGTGATCGTAAAGACTTTGCCTGTGTTGGCATCGCCCCCGGTCGCACCAGTCAGAACGGTTCCATCACCATTGAGGTAGAGCAGAATCGCATCTCCATTTGATGTCTGACCACTGTCCTGGCCATTGGTGATGTTGGTGAAGCAGACCGACGCAGGTTCGTCCGCACCGATGTTGTCATCGACATTGACATCCGAATCCAAGTTGAAGGTAGCGGATGTGCCATCTTTATTGGCAAGCTCGCCAGCCTCTGGATGGATCGCCACAGGGATGTCATCCTGCACGGTCACCACGAAGCGTCCGGATCCACCGAGTTCGACGGCATCGCCGTCATAGTCGGTTCCTACCAAGAGCGCGGTGAAGTCGAGTCCCTCCACGGTTCCTCCTCCATTGACTTGGAGCGCGGTGTTCTCATCGTTGTTGCCGTCGTCCTCGTGATCGAGCTGATCATCAAGATCAAAGCTCCACGATCCGTCTGGATTCACCTGCAAGGTGAAGACAACGCGTCCACCCGCAGTCGCGGTCAGCGTGTCGCTGGTGCCATTGAGCGAGTAGCTCACCAGCTCACCTTTCGAGAGCAGTTCCGGCAGATCACCGGGATCGAGCTTCAGGCTCACAGTCAGAGGTTCGTCGGCACCTACCACAAACAGATCACTCAATGCTCCAGCAATTCCAGATGCCTCGTCATCCGCGTTGGTGTCACCGACTTCCTTGTTACCGTCGGACAGATCTCCAGGATCACCACCAACCAGAGCCATACCATCCTCTTCCACAAATGCGGTGACAGCAGGAGCATCGTCGTTGGTAACCGGCACGTCGTCCCAAACGGTCACGGTGAAGTCACCGATTCCTGTAAGCTCAAGGGAGTCGCCATCATAATCGGTTCCCACCAGCAACCTGGTGAAGTCGATGTACGAGACACTTCCACCACTGGTCAGGAGTTCGGAATTCTCACCGCCTCCGGCAACGTGATCGAGCTGATCATCCAAATCAAAGCTCCACGATCCGTCAGACTCGACCTTCAAGGTGAAGACCGTACGCCCACCTGCGGTTGCAGTTAAGGTATCGGCCGCAACATTCAGGCTGTAGCTCACCGCATCCCCTTTGGAGAAGAAGGTTGGCAGGTCGCCGTCGTCGAGCTTCAGGCTAACGCTCACTGGTTCGTCAGCACCCGCTGAGAACAACCCGGTGAGATCCTGAGTTCCGCTGGCCTCATCATCGGCGAACGTGTCTCCGACTTCCTGATTACCCTCGGACAGATCCCCTGCATCTCCCGACACAAGCGACATACCGTCTTCCTCAACTTCAGCACTCACTGGTGCCGCATTCGCAGCCTCCACCGGCACGTCGTCTTCCACCGTAATGACGAAGGCTCCGGATCCATCCAGTTCGAACGCGTCTCCGTCGAAGTCGGTTCCCACCAGCAAGCTGGTGAAATCAAGAGCAGAAACACTGCCGCCGCCCACAGTTTGCAGTGCGGTATTCTCGCTGTCGGTACCGTCATCCACGTGGTCGAGCTGATCCTGCAGATCGAAGCTCCAGGATCCGTCCTTGTTCACCTCAAGAACAAACACGGTACGCCCTCCGGCAGATGCGGTCAGGGTATCCCCCGCACCGTTCAACACATAACTCACTTCCTCTCCCTTCGAGAGCAACTGAGGCAACACACTGCCATCGAACTTGAGACTTACCTCGATAGGCTCGTCCGATCCCGAGGCAAACAGCTGGGTCAACGCACCAGCGTTGCCACTGGCCTCATCGTCATCATTACTGTCTCCCACCAGATCTTTGTTGCCCTCGGATCCATCACCTGTGCCAAACGACATACCGTCTTCCTCAACGGTCGCCAACACGGCAACCCCATTTGGATTCTCAACCGGCACGTCATCCTGAACAGTGACCACAAACTTGTCGCCACCTGTCAGCTCTACTTGGTCTCCATCCGTATCGGTAGCGACCAACAACTTGGTCATATCGATGGATGTCACACTTCCTCCGCCACTCAACGCGAGATCAATGTTCTCGCCGTTGCCCGCGACATGATCCAACTGATCTACCAGATCAAACGTCCACGAGCCGTCTGGCTCAACCTCAACCACGAAGACAACGCGGCCTCCAGCACTAGCGGTCAGTGTATCGGTGGTGCCATTCAACGAATAGGTCACCTCTTCGCCTTTCGAGAGCAATGCTGGCAGATCCCCGTCGTCCAGTTTCAAACTAATGCTAACTTCCTCATCCGCACCGGCCACAAACAACCCGGTGAGCGATCCGTCTGGTCCGGAATCCTCATCGTCAGCATTTGTGTCGCCTGGCTGTTTATTGCCTTCAGACAGGTCGCCGGTTGCCAATGACATTCCGTCCTCTTCTACAAACCCCTGAACTCGTGTTGCAGGATCCACTGCAATCGGCACATCGTCTTGCACCGTGATTTTGAAGAGCCCGTCCCCAGGGAGACCAACGCTATCACCGTCGAAGTCGGTTCCAACCAGCACGCTGGTGAAGTCGATCGCGTCGACACTGCCACCACCAGCAAGCTGCAGGGCTGTGTTTTCGCTATCGGTGCCGTCATCAACGTGATCGAGCTGGTCATTCAAATCGAAGTTCCACGATCCGTCTGGGTTCACCTCAAGGGTGAAGACCTCACGACCTCCCGCCTCGGCGGTCAGAACATTGCCGACCACGGTGTAAGTCACCAGTTCGCCCTTCGAGAGAAGCGCTGGCAGACCACTGACATCAGGATCCAGTTCCACGGTCACATCCTCGTCAGATCCATCAGAGAACAGTGCGCTCAATGAACCAGCTGCACCGCTGGTCTCATCGTCGGCATTGGTATCGCCGACTTCCTTGTTACCCTCGGAAAGGTCACCGGTTGCCAGCGACATGCCGTCTTCTTCCACCGCTCCGATCACAGGTGCCGGCTGTACCGCAGGAATCGGCACGTCATCGGTCACAGTGATGGTGAAGAGCGGTTCACTTGGCAGACTCACCTGATCGCCGTCGAAGTCAGTTCCCACGATCAGACTGGTGAAGTCGATCGCACCAACGCTTCCTCCACCGGCCAGTTGCAGTTCGGTGTTCTCGTCGTCGTTGCCATCATCGACATGGTCGAGCTGGTCATTCAGATCGAAGTTCCACGATCCGTCTGGGTTCACCTCGAGGGTGAAGACCTCACGACCTCCGGCAGATGCGGTCAGGATGTTGCCGACCACCGAGTAGGTCACCACTTCTCCCTTCGAGAGAAGCGCTGGCAGACCACTGACATCAGGATCCAGTCCCACGGTCACGTCTTCGTCCGCACCATCGGAGAACAACGCGCTCAACGAGCCTGCTGCACCGCTGGTTTCATCATCGGCATTGGTGTCGCCCACTTCCTTGTTACCTTCGGAAAGGTCACCAGTCGCAAGCGACATTCCATCTTCCTCCACTGCGCCGGTCACCGGAGTAACTTGCGGCGCAGGCACCGGAATGTCGTCGGTTACGGTGATGGTAAAGAGTGGCAGATCCGGCAGGTTCACCGAGTCGCCATCCGCATCGGTTCCCACGATCACACTGGTGAAGTCGATCACATCCACGCTGCCACCTCCAACGATTTGCAGTGCGGTGTTCTCATCGTTCGCGCCATCATCGACATGGTCGAGTTGGTCGTTGAGATCGAAGTTCCAGGACCCGTCCGGGTTCACCTCGAGAGTGAAGACTTCGCGGCCTCCTGCCGATGCGGTCAACACATTGCCGACCACTGCGTAGGTCACAGCCTCACCTTTCGAGAGCAGCTGTGGCAGCCCATTGGTGTCCACATCCAGGCTCACAGTCACTTCTTCGTCGGCACCATCGGAGAACAACGCGCTCAGTGAACCAGCAGCACCGCTGGTTTCATCATCCGCATTGGTGTCGCCAACTTCCTTGTTACCTTCGGAAAGGTCGCCGGTTGCCAATGACATGCCATCTTCCTCAACCGATCCAGTCACTGGGGCCGGCTGCACAGCTGGCACCGGCACATCATCTTGAACCGTCACGGTGAAGAGCAAATCACCTGCCAACTCAACGGTATCCCCGTCGAAGTCGGTTGCGACAATCACGCTGGTGAAGTCGATCGCATCCACGCTGCCACCACCTGCAAGCTGCAGTTCGGTGTTCTCGCTGTCGGTGCCATCATCCACATGGTCGAGCTGATCGTTCAGATCGAAGTTCCACGATCCGTCCGGATTCACCTCGAGAGTGAAGACCTCACGCCCCCCGGCCGATGCAGTCAGCACGTTGCCCACCACTGCGTAGGTCACCAACTCACCTTTCGACAGCAAGGCTGGAAGCCCGTTGGTGTCAGGATCGAGTCCCACGGTCACCTCTTCATCCGCTCCATCGGTGAACAGCGAAGTCAATGAACCAGCTCCACCATCGGCTTCATCATCCGCATTGGTGTCACCACCCTCTTTGTTGCCTTCGGAAAGGTCACCAGTCGCAAGCGACATGCCATCCTCTTCCACAAACGCTGCAATTGGAGTAACTCCCACAACAGCCTCAGGCACGTCATCCACCACGGTGATGGTGAACAACGGATCACCCGGCAGCCTGACCTCATCCCCATCGAAGTCGGTTCCGACAATCACACTGGTGAAGTCAATCGCATCGACGCTGCCACCACCTGCAAGCTGCAGTTCGGTGTTCTCGTCGTCGTTGCCGTCATCGACGTGATCGAGCTGGTCGTTCAGGTCAAAGTTCCACGATCCGTCTGGATTCACTTCCAATGTGAAGACCTCACGGCCACCAGCCGATGCCGTCAACACATTGCCCACCACGCTGTAGGTCACGACCTCACCTTTCGAAAGCAAGGCAGGAAGACCGCTGGTGTCCGGATCCAGGCTGACTGTCACGTCCTCATCGGCCCCGTCCACAAACAGCGCGCTCAGCGAACCAGCAGCCCCGCTGGTTTCGTCGTCGGCATTGGTGTCGCCCACTTCCTTGTTACCTTCGGAAAGGTCACCAGTTGCCAGCGACATGCCATCTTCTTCCACCGATGCAGTCACCGGTGTGGCCTGCGGCACGGTCACCGGAATATCATCGGTAACAATGATGGTGAAGAGCTTGTCTGCAGGCAACTCAACGGAGTCTCCGTCGAAGTCGGTGCCGACAATCACACTGGTGAAGTCGATCGCATCCACGCTTCCACCACCTGCGAGCTGCAGTTCGGTGTTCTCATCATTCGCTCCATCATCGACATGATCGAGCTGATCATTCAGATCGAAGTTCCAAGATCCGTCTGGATTCACTTCAAGAGTGAAGACCACCCGTCCTCCAGCCTCGGCGGTCAGCACATTGCCGACCACGCTGTAGGTCACTACTTCGCCCTTCGAGAGCAGAGCTGGCAGACCATTGGTGTCCACATCCAGGCTGACGGTCACGTCTTCGTCCGCTCCATCGGAGAACAACGCACTCAGCGAACCAGCACCTCCACTGGTTTCGTCATCGTCATTGGTGTCACCGGCTTCCTTGTTACCCTCGGAAAGGTCACCAGTTGCCAGCGACATGCCGTCTTCTTCCACGGCTCCCACCACTGGTCGGATATCCACCGCAGGAATAGGCACATCGTCAGTCACAGTGATGGTAAAGAGTGGCAGATCCGGGAGAGTTGCCGAGTCTCCATCCGCGTCGGTTCCCACGATCACACTGGTGAAGTCGATCACATCCACGCTGCCACCTCCGACGGTTTGCAGGGCGGTGTTTTCATCGTTCGCTCCATCATCGACATGGTCGAGCTGGTCGTTGAGATCGAAGTTCCACGATCCGTCCGGGTTTACCTCGAGAGTGAAGACTTCGCGGCCTCCTGCCGATGCGGTCAACATATTGCCCACCACTGCGTAGGTCACAGCCTCACCTTTCGAGAGCAGCTGTGGCAGCCCATTGGTGTCCACATCCAGGCTCACAGTCACTTCTTCGTCGGCACCATCGGAGAACAACGCGCTCAGTGAACCAGCACCTCCGCTGGTTTCATCATCGGCATTGGTGTCGCCGACTTCCTTGTTACCTTCGGAAAGGTCACCTGTTGCCAATGACATGCCATCTTCCTCAACCGATCCAGTCACTGGGGCCGGCTGCACTGCTGGCACCGGCACATCATCTTGGACCGTCACAGTGAAGAGCAAATCACCTGCCAACTCAACGGTATCCCCGTCGAAGTCGGTTGCGACAATCACGCTGGTGAAGTCGATCGCATCGACGCTGCCACCACCTGCAAGCTGCAGTTCGGTGTTCTCGCTGTCGGTGCCATCATCCACATGATCGAGCTGATCGTTCAGATCGAAGTTCCACGATCCGTCCGGATTCACCTCGAGCGTGAAGACCTCACGGCCCCCGGCCGATGCAGTCAGCACGTTGCCCACCACTGCGTAGGTCACCAACTCACCTTTCGACAGCAAGGCTGGAAGCCCGTTGGTGTCAGGATCGAGTCCCACGGTCACCTCTTCATCCGCTCCATCGGTGAACAGCGAAGTCAATGAACCAGCTCCACCAGTGGCTTCATCATCCGCATTGGTGTCACCACCCTCTTTGTTGCCTTCGGAAAGGTCACCAGTCGCAAGCGACATGCCATCCTCTTCCACAAACGCTGCAATTGGAGTAACTCCCACAACAGCCTCAGGCACGTCATCCACCACGGTGATGGTGAACAACGGATCACCCGGCAGCCTGACCTCATCCCCATCGAAGTCTGTTCCGACAATCACACTGGTGAAGTCAATCGCATCCACACTTCCTCCACCTGCAAGCTGCAGTTCGGTGTTCTCGTCGTCGTTGCCGTCATCGACGTGATCGAGCTGGTCGTTCAGGTCAAAGTTCCACGATCCGTCTGGATTCACTTCCAATGTGAAGACCTCACGGCCTCCGGCCGATGCAGTCAACACATTGCCCACCACGCTGTAGGTCACGACCTCACCTTTCGAAAGCAAGGCAGGAAGACCGCTGGTGTCCGGATCCAGGCTGACTGTCACGTCCTCATCGGCCCCGTCCACAAACAGCGCGCTCAGCGAACCAGCAGCCCCGCTGGTTTCGTCGTCGGCATTGGTGTCGCCCACTTCCTTGTTACCTTCGGAAAGGTCTCCGGTAGCCAGCGACATACCATCTTCTTCCACCGATGCAGTCACCGGTGTGGCCTGCGGCACGGTCACCGGAATATCATCGGTAACAATGATGGTGAAGAGCTTGTCTGCAGGCAACTCAACGGAGTCTCCGTCGAAGTCGGTGCCGACAATCACACTGGTGAAGTCGATCGCATCCACGCTTCCACCACCTGCGAGCTGCAGTTCGGTGTTCTCATCATTCGCTCCATCATCGACATGATCGAGCTGATCATTCAGATCGAAGTTCCAAGATCCGTCTGGATTCACTTCAAGAGTGAAGACCACCCGTCCTCCAGCCTCGGCGGTCAGCACATTGCCGACCACGCTGTAGGTCACTACTTCGCCCTTCGAGAGCAGAGCTGGCAGACCATTGGTGTCCACATCCAGGCTGACGGTCACGTCCTCGTCCGCACCATCGGAGAACAGCGCACTCAGCGAACCTGCACCCCCACTGGTTTCGTCATCCGCATTGGTGTCGCCACCTTCCTTGTTACCTTCAGAAAGGTCACCGGTTGCCAATGACATGCCGTCTTCTTCCACAGCTCCCACCACTGGTCGGATATCCACTGCTGGGATCGGCACATCGTCAATCACGGTAATTGTGAAGAGCAAGTCACCAGGCAACTCGACTGCATCTCCATCAAAGTCAGTTCCAACAATCACGCTGGTGAAGTCAATCGCATCGACGCTTCCACCACCTGCCAATTGCAGTTCGGTGTTCTCGTCGTTGTTGCCATCATCGACATGATCGAGCTGATCATTGAGATCGAAGTTCCACGATCCGTCTGGGTTCACCTCAAGAGTGAAGACCACGCGGCCTCCTGCTTCGGCAGTCAGGATGTTGCCCACCACTGCGTAAGTCACATCCTCACCTTTCGAAAGCAGAGCTGGAAGACCACTCACATCCGGATCCAGGCTCACGGTCACTTCTTCATCCGATCCGTCGGAGAACAGTGAGCTCAATGAACCTGCAGCACCGCTGGTTTCATCGTCGGCATTGGTATCTCCAGCTTCCTTGTTACCTTCGGAAAGGTCACCGGTTGCAAGCGACATGCCGTCTTCCTCCACCGATCCAGTAACCGGACGGATATCCACCGCAGGAATAGGCACATCGTCAGTCACGGTAATTGTGAAGAGCAAGTCACCAGGCAACTCGACTGCATCTCCATCAAAGTCAGTTCCAACAATCACGCTGGTGAAGTCAATCGCATCGACGCTTCCACCACCTGCCAGTTGCAGTTCGGTGTTCTCGTCGTTGTTGCCATCATCGACATGATCGAGCTGATCGTTCAGATCAAAGTTCCACGATCCGTCTGGGTTCACCTCAAGAGTGAAGACCACGCGGCCTCCTGCTTCGGCAGTCAGGATGTTGCCCACCACTGTGTAAGTCACCAGCTCACCCTTCGAAAGAAGTGCAGGCAGACCACTCACATCCGGATCCAGGCTAACGGTCACCTCTTCATCCGATCCATCGGAGAACAGCGCACTCAGCGAACCAGCTGCACCGCTGGTTTCATCATCGTCGTTAGTATCTCCAGCCTCCTTATTACCTTCCGAAAGGTCACCAGTTGCCAACGACATGCCGTCTTCCTCAACCGAGCCCGTCACAGGCACCGGCTGCACCGTAGGCACCGGCACATCATCAGTCACCGTGATGGTGAAGAGCAGATCACCTGGAAGGCTCACTTCATCTCCATCGAAGTCGGTGCCAACGATCACGCTGGTGAAGTCGATCGCATCCACACTGCCACCGCCTGCGAGTTGCAGTTCGGTGTTCTCGTCGTTGTTGCCATCGTCTACGTGATCAAGCTGATCGTTCAGATCGAAGTTCCACGAGCCGTCCGGGTTCACTTCCAAAGTGAACACTACCCGGCCTCCGGCTTCCGCGGTCAGGATGTTGCCCACCACGGTGTAAGTAACGATCTCTCCCTTCGAAAGAAGTGCAGGCAGACCATTGGTGTCAGGATCCAGGCTCACGGTCACTTCTTCATCCGATCCGTCGGAGAACAGTGCGCTCAATGAACCAGCAGCACCGCTGGTTTCATCATCGTCGTTGGTATCTCCAGCTTCCTTGTTACCTTCGGAAAGGTCACCGGTTGCAAGCGACATACCGTCTTCCTCCACCGATCCAGTAACCGGACGGATGTCCACAGCTGGGATCGGCACATCATCAGTCACAGTGATGGTGAAGAGCAAGTCACCTGGAAGCTCGACGGTATCCCCGTCGAAGTCGGTTCCAACAATCACACTGGTGAAGTCGATCGCATCCACACTTCCACCACCCGCAAGTTGCAGTTCGGTGTTCTCGTCGTTGTTGCCGTCATCGACATGATCAAGCTGGTCGTTCAGATCGAAGTTCCAAGATCCGTCTGGGTTCACCTCAAGAGTGAAGACCACGCGGCCTCCGGCTTCGGCAGTCAGGATGTTGCCCACCACGGTGTAAGTAACAATCTCACCCTTCGAAAGAAGTGCGGGCAGACCACTGACATCAGGATCCAAGCTCACGGTCACTTCTTCATCCGATCCGTCGGAGAACAGTGCGCTCAATGAACCTGCAGCACCGCTGGTTTCATCGTCGGCATTGGTATCTCCAGCCTCCTTGTTACCTTCGGAAAGGTCACCGGTTGCAAGCGACATGCCGTCTTCCTCCACCGATCCAGTAACCGGACGGATGTCCACAGCTGGGATCGGCACATCATCAGTCACAGTGATGGTGAAGAGCAAGTCACCTGGAAGCTCGACGGCATCTCCGTCGAAGTCAGTTCCAACAATCACACTGGTGAAGTCAATCGCACCAACGCTTCCTCCACCGGCCAGTTGCAGTTCGGTGTTCTCGTCGTCGTTGCCATCATCGACATGGTCGAGCTGGTCATTCAGATCGAAGTTCCACGATCCGTCTGGGTTCACTTCCAGAGTAAAGACCACGCGACCTCCTGCCTCGGCAGTCAGCACATTGCCGACCACGACGTAGGTCACGACCTCACCTTTCGAGAGCAGCGCAGGCAACCCGGTCACGTCCGGATCCAGGCTCACGGTCACCTCTTCATCCGATCCATCCGAGAACAACGCGCTCAATGAACCAGCAGCACCGCTGGTCTCGTCATCGTCGTTGGTATCTCCGATCTCCTTGTTACCTTCCGAAAGATCACCGGTTGCCAACGACATGCCGTCTTCCTCAACCGAGCCCGTCACTGGAACAGGCTGCACCGTAGGCACCGGCACATCATCGGTTACAGTAATGGTGAAGAGAAGCTCACCTGGAAGGCTCACTTCA
Organism: Sulfuriroseicoccus oceanibius; assembly: GCF_010681825.2. Classification (NCBI taxonomy): domain Bacteria; kingdom Pseudomonadati; phylum Verrucomicrobiota; class Verrucomicrobiia; order Verrucomicrobiales; family Verrucomicrobiaceae; genus Sulfuriroseicoccus; species Sulfuriroseicoccus oceanibius. The sequence continues at coordinate 2,922,061 of NZ_CP066776.1, forward strand.
TCTCCATCGAAGTCGGTGCCAACGATCACGCTGGTGAAGTCAATCGCATCTACGCTTCCTCCGCCTGCGAGTTGCAGCTCGGTGTTCTCATCGTTGTTGCCATCATCGACATGATCGAGCTGATCATTGAGATCGAAGTTCCAAGATCCGTCTGGGTTCACTTCCAGAGTAAAGACCACGCGGCCTCCGGCTTCAGCGGTCAGGATATTACCCACCACGCTGTAGGTCACAACCTCGCCCTTCGAGAGCAGTGCAGGCAACCCGGTCACATCTGGATCCAGGCTGACGGTTACTTCCTCATCCGATCCATCGGAGAACAGCGCGCTCAATGAGCCAGCAGCACCGCTGGTTTCATCGTCGTCGTTAGTATCTCCAGCCTCCTTATTACCTTCGGACAGGTCACCGGTTGCCAACGACATGCCGTCTTCCTCAACCGAGCCCGTCACAGGCACCGGCTGCACCGCAGGCACCGGCACATCATCGGTCACTGTGATGGTGAAGAGCTGATCACCTGGAAGGCTCACTTCATCTCCATCGAAGTCGGTGCCAACGATCACGCTGGTGAAGTCGATCACATCAACGCTTCCTCCACCTGCAAGTTGCAGTTCGGTGTTCTCGTCGTTGTTGCCATCGTCTACGTGATCGAGTTGATCATTCAAATCGAAGTTCCACGAGCCGTCTGGGTTCACTTCCAAAGTGAAGACCTCACGACCTCCGGCCTCGGCGGTGAGGATATTACCCACCACGCTGTAGGTCACAACCTCGCCCTTCGAGAGCAGTGCAGGCAACCCGGTCACATCTGGATCCAGGCTGACGGTTACTTCCTCATCCGATCCATCGGAGAACAGCGCGCTCAACGAACCTGCTGCACCGCTGGTTTCATCATCGTCATTGGTGTCGCCAACTTCCTTGTTGCCTTCGGAAAGGTCACCGGTTGCAAGCGACATGCCGTCTTCCTCCACCGATCCAGTAACAGGACGGATGTCCACAGCTGGCACTGGCACGTCATCGGTCACGGTGATGGTAAACAACAAGTCACTTGGAAGCTCGACGGCATCCCCGTCGAAGTCGGTTCCAACAATCACACTGGTGAAGTCGATCGCATCAACGCTGCCTCCACCTGCCAGTTGCAGTTCGGTGTTCTCGTCGTTGTTGCCATCGTCTACGTGATCAAGCTGATCGTTCAGATCGAAGTTCCACGAGCCGTCTGGGTTCACTTCCAAAGTGAACACTACCCGGCCTCCGGCTTCCGCGGTCAGGATGTTGCCCACCACGGTGTAAGTAACGATCTCTCCCTTCGAAAGAAGTGCTGGCAACCCGGTCACGTCCGGATCCAGGCTCACGGTCACTTCTTCATCCGATCCGTCGGAGAACAGTGCGCTCAATGAACCTGCAGCACCGCTGGTTTCATCGTCGGCATTGGTATCTCCAGCTTCCTTGTTACCTTCGGAAAGGTCACCTGTTGCAAGCGACATGCCGTCTTCCTCCACCGATCCAGTAACAGGACGGATATCCACCGCAGGGATAGGCACGTCATCGGTTACGGTGATGGTGAAGAGCAAGTCACCAGGCAGCTCTACGGTATCCCCGTCGAAGTCAGTTCCAACAATCACGCTGGTGAAGTCAATCGCATCAACGCTTCCTCCGCCGGCCAATTGCAGTTCGGTGTTTTCGTCGTTGTTGCCATCATCGACATGATCGAGCTGATCATTGAGATCGAAGTTCCAAGATCCGTCTGGGTTCACCTCAAGAGTGAAGACCACACGACCTCCTGCCTCGGCAGTCAGCACATTGCCGACCACGACGTAGGTTACGACCTCACCTTTCGAGAGCAGCGCAGGCAACCCGGTCACATCTGGATCCAGGCTCACGGTCACCTCTTCATCCGATCCATCCGAGAACAACGCGCTCAATGAACCAGCAGCACCGCTGGTCTCGTCATCGTCGTTGGTATCTCCGATCTCCTTGTTACCTTCCGAAAGGTCACCAGTTGCCAACGACATGCCGTCTTCCTCCACCGATCCAGTAACAGGACGGATATCCACCGCAGGGATAGGCACGTCATCGGTTACGGTGATGGTGAAGAGCAAGTCACCAGGCAGCTCTACGGTATCCCCGTCGAAGTCAGTTCCAACAATCACGCTGGTGAAGTCAATCGCATCAACGCTTCCTCCGCCGGCCAATTGCAGTTCGGTGTTTTCGTCGTTGTTGCCATCATCGACATGATCGAGCTGATCATTGAGATCGAAGTTCCAAGATCCGTCTGGGTTCACCTCAAGAGTGAAGACCACACGACCTCCTGCCTCGGCGGTCAGCACATTACCAACCACGACGTAGGTCACGACCTCACCTTTCGAAAGCAACGCTGGAAGACCAGTCACGTCCGGATCCAGGCTGACAGTCACTTCCTCATCCGATCCATCAGAGAACAACGCGCTCAACGAACCAGCAGCACCGCTGGTCTCGTCATCGTCGTTGGTATCTCCGATCTCCTTGTTACCTTCCGAAAGGTCACCAGTTGCCAACGACATGCCGTCTTCCTCAACCGAGCCCGTCACAGGCACCGGCTGCACCGTAGGCACCGGCACATCATCGGTTACAGTAATGGTGAAGAGAAGCTCACCTGGAAGGCTCACTTCATCTCCATCGAAGTCGGTGCCAACGATCACGCTGGTGAAGTCAATCGCATCAACGCTTCCTCCACCCGCAAGTTGCAGTTCGGTGTTCTCATCGTTGTTGCCATCATCGACATGATCGAGCTGATCATTGAGATCGAAGTTCCACGAGCCGTCTGGGTTCACTTCCAAAGTGAAGACCTCACGACCTCCGGCCTCGGCGGTCAGGATATTACCAACCACGACGTAGGTCACGACCTCACCTTTCGAAAGCAACGCTGGAAGACCAGTCACATCAGGATCCAAGCTAACAGTCACCTCTTCATCCGATCCATCGGAGAACAACGCACTCAGCGAACCAGCTGCACCGCTGGTTTCATCATCGTCGTTAGTATCTCCAGCCTCCTTATTACCTTCGGACAGGTCACCGGTTGCCAACGACATGCCGTCTTCCTCAACCGAGCCCGTCACAGGCACCGGCTGCACCGCAGGCACCGGCACATCATCGGTCACTGTGATGGTGAAGAGCAGATCACCAGGAAGGCTCACTTCATCTCCATCGAAGTCGGTGCCAACGATCACGCTGGTGAAGTCGATCGCATCAACGCTTCCTCCACCTGCAAGTTGCAGTTCGGTGTTCTCGTCGTTGTTGCCATCGTCTACGTGATCAAGCTGATCGTTCAGATCGAAGTTCCACGAGCCGTCTGGGTTCACTTCCAAAGTGAACACTACCCGGCCTCCGGCTTCCGCGGTCAGGATGTTGCCCACCACGGTGTAAGTAACGATCTCTCCCTTCGAAAGAAGTGCAGGCAGACCATTGGTGTCAGGATCCAGGCTCACGGTCACTTCTTCATCCGATCCGTCGGAGAACAGTGCGCTCAATGAACCTGCAGCACCGCTGGTTTCATCGTCGGCATTGGTATCTCCAGCTTCCTTGTTGCCTTCGGAAAGGTCACCGGTTGCAAGCGACATGCCATCTTCTTCCACTGATGCGGTAACCGGACGGATGTCCACCGCAGGCACTGGCACGTCATCGGTCACGGTGATGGTAAACAACAAGTCACCAGGAAGCTCGACGGTATCCCCGTCGAAGTCGGTTCCAACAATCACACTGGTGAAGTCGATCGCATCCACGCTTCCTCCACCCGCAAGTTGCAGTTCAGTGTTCTCGTCGTTGTTACCATCATCGACATGATCGAGCTGATCATTCAGATCGAAATTCCACGATCCGTCTGGGTTCACCTCAAGAGTGAAGACCTCGCGGCCTCCTGCTTCGGCTGTCAGCACGTTCCCCACCACGCTGTAGGTCACAGCCTCACCTTTCGAAAGCAGAGCCGGAAGACCAGTCACATCAGGATCCAAGCTGACCGTCACCTCTTCATCCGATCCATCGGAGAACAACGCGCTCAGCGAACCTGCTGCACCGCTGGTTTCATCATCGTCATTGGTGTCGCCAACTTCCTTATTACCTTCGGAAAGATCACCGGTCGCTAGCGACATGCCATCTTCTTCCACTGATGCGGTAACCGGACGGATGTCCACCGCAGGCACTGGCACGTCATCGGTCACAGTGATGGTGAACAGGAGCTCACCTGGAAGCTCGACGGTATCCCCGTCGAAGTCGGTTCCAACAATCACACTGGTGAAGTCGATCGCATCAACGCTGCCTCCACCTGCCAGTTGCAGTTCGGTGTTCTCGTCGTTGTTGCCGTCATCGACATGATCGAGCTGGTCATTCAGATCGAAGTTCCAAGATCCGTCTGGGTTCACCTCAAGAGTGAAGACCTCGCGGCCTCCTGCTTCGGCAGTCAGCACGTTCCCCACCACGCTGTAGGTCACAGCCTCACCTTTCGAAAGCAGAGCCGGAAGACCAGTCACATCAGGATCCAAGCTGACCGTCACCTCTTCATCCGATCCATCGGAGAACAACGCACTCAGCGAACCTGCTCCACCGCTGGTTTCATCATCGTCATTGGTGTCGCCAACTTCCTTGTTACCTTCCGAAAGGTCACCGGTTGCCAGCGACATTCCATCTTCCTCCACCGCTGCGGTGACTGGGACGATCTCCGGTGCGGGCACCGGCACGTCGTCGGTCACGCTGATGGTGAACAAAAGCTCACCTGGAAGACTCACCGAGTCGCCATCGAAGTCGGTACCAACAATCACACTGGTGAAGTCGATGACATCCACGCTTCCGCCCCCTGCGAGTTGCAGTTCGGTGTTTTCGCTGTCGGTGCCGTCGTCCACATGGTCGAGTTGGTCCTTCAGGTCGAAGTTCCACGATCCGTCTTCATTCACCTCCAAGGTGAAGACTTCACGCCCTCCGGCCGATGCGGTGAGCACGTTCCCCACCACGACGTAGGTCACGGGCTCACCCTTCGAGAGCAAAGCAGGAAGCCCGCTCACGTCCGGATCCAAGCTCACGGTCACCTCTTCGTCCGAACCATCAGCGAACAAAGTGGTGAGCGAGCCAGGTCCGGCTCCGGTTTCATCATCGGCATCCGTGTCTCCAGGCTCTTTGTTGCCCTCGGACAAGTCGCCGGTGGCCAACGACATTCCATCCTCATCCACTGATGCAGTGATTGGCCTGATCTCCGGTGCAGGCACCGGCACGTCGTCGGTCACGCTGATGGTGAACAAAAGCTCACCAGGAAGGTTCACCGAGTCGCCATCAGCATCAGTACCAACAATCACGCTGGTGAAGTCGATGACATCCACGCTTCCACCGCCTGCGAGTTGCAGCTCGGTGTTCTCGCTATCGGTGCCGTCGTCCACATGATCGAGTTGGTCCTTCAGGTCGAAGTTCCACGATCCGTCTTCATTCACCTCCAAGGTGAAGACTTCACGCCCTCCGGCCTCGGCGGTCAGCACGTTCCCCACCACGACGTAGGTCACGGGCTCACCCTTCGAGAGCAAAGCAGGAAGCCCGCTCACGTCCGGATCCAAGCTCACGGTCACCTCTTCGTCCGAACCATCAGCGAACAAAGTGGTGAGCGAGCCGGGTCCGGCTCCGGTTTCATCATCGGCATCCGTGTCACCAGGCTCTTTGTTGCCCTCGGACAAGTCGCCGGTAGCCAACGACATCCCATCCTCATCCACCGATGCGGTGATAGGGACGATCTCTGGTGCAGGTTCAGGCACGTCGTCCTGAACGGTAATGGTGAACAACAGCTCTCCGGGAAGGTTCACCGAGTCACCATCAGTATCAGTTCCAACAATCACACTGGTGAAGTCGATGACATCCACGCTTCCACCGCCTGCGAGCTGCAGTTCGGTATTCTCGTCGTTGTTACCATCGTCCACATGGTCGAGTTGGTCCTTCAGGTCGAAGTTCCACGATCCGTCTTCATTCACCTCCAAGGTGAAGACTTCACGCCCTCCGGCCGATGCGGTGAGCACGTTCCCCACCACGACGTAGGTCACGGGCTCGCCTTTCGAGAGCAAAGCGGGAAGCCCGCTCACGTCAGGATCCAGACCAACAGTCACTTCTTCGTCCGAACCATCAACGAACAAAGTAGTGAGCGAGCCAGGCCCGGCTCCTGTTTCATCATCGCCATTTGTGTCACCAGGCTCTTTGTTACCCTCTGACAAATCACCGCTACCAAACGACATCCCATCTTCATCCACCGATGCGGTAATCGGTGTAACCTCAGGCGCAGGCACTGGCACGTCGTCTTGAACGATAATGGTAAACAACGGATTCCCCGACAGCCCGACGGAGTCTCCGTCGAAATCGGTTCCCACAATCACACTGGTAAAGTCAATAAAATCAACGCTGCCGCCGCCCACCAGTTGCAACTCCGTGTTCTCGTCGTTGTTACCATCATCGACATGATCGAGCTGATCATTCAGATCAAAGTTCCACGAGCCGTCAGGGTTGACCTCAAGAGTGAACACCTCACGCCCTCCGGCCGATGCGGTCAGCACATTGCCCACCACCGAATAAGTCACAGGCTCTCCTTTGGAAAGCAGCTGAGGCAACCCACTGGTGTCAGGATCAATACTCACAGTCAGCTCCTCGTCACCACCTGAGGTAAACAATGACGTAAGGGATCCGGCACCACCACTGACCTCATCATCATCGGTGGTATCACCGGGCTCGCGGTTACCTTCGGAAAGATCCCCGTCCGCCAGCGACATACCATCCGCGCTCACGGTGCCAGTCACAGGCACAGCCTCCACGGCAACCTCAGGCACATCGTCTTTGAGAGTGAAGGTGAACATCTTGTCCCCGATAAGACCAGCCGAGTCTCCATCGAAGTCAGTACCGATGATCACGCTGGTCAGGTCGATGACATCCACGCTGCCTCCGCCCTGCAGTTGCAGTTCGGTATTCTCGCTGTCGGTGCCGTCGTCGACGTGATCGAGCTGATCAGTCACATCAAACGCCCACGATCCGTCCGGATTGACCTCGAGAGTGAACACGACACGACCACCAGCCTCGGCGGTCAACACATTGCCCGTCACGCTGTAGGTCACAGGCTCCCCTTTCGACAGCAACTGAGGGAGTTGGCTCGTATCGCCGCTCAAACCAATGGTCAACTCCTCGTCGCCACCCACCGAAAACAGTTGGCTCAGAGCGCCTGCTGTCCCGGTTGCCTCGTCGTCATCCGTCGTAACACCTGGTCCCTTGTTACCTTCCGAAAGGTCGCCGGTCGCCAGCGACATACCACTCTCATCCACGGTGGTCTCAATCGGAGGCATGTCCACCAAGGCCACAGGCACGTCGTTCTGCACCTCAAATGCCAACGTTCCCTCTGGAAGACCGCTCACACTGTCACCATCGAAGTCGACTGCCCGCAAGAGCTTGGAGAAATCGATGAACGGCACGCTGGTCGAGCCATCAGGGCTGGTGCTCAAATCGACAGACCCTTCACCGCTACCAGGCACGTGATCGAGCTGGTCGTCCAAGTCCAGGCTCCACGATCCCGCGGTATCAACCTCAAGAGTGAAGACCACGCGGTCACCATCAGTCGGCACTACCGCCTGAACGATATATTTTGTGCCCACGACCTGCAGCGTGTACACCACAGGTTCTCCCTTGGAGAACAAGGTAGGCAGAGTCGAGAGGTTTTCTCCCACCAGCTCAAAAGTCAACGGGCGGTCGGCGCCAGAGAGGAAAAGAGCATTCAGCGAACCAATCGCCCCAGAATCCTCATCGGCACTGTAATCCGGCGCGCCCGGCTGATTACCCTCAGACAAATCACCAGGGTCACCAAATGTGATCGAAATCCCATCCTCTTTCACCGATCCGAGAATCTGAACACCGTCGGCGCGCGCGATCGGGCTGTCGTCCTCAACCAGTACCGTGAAGATCCCCTCGGTCACCACAGTGCCGTCCGATACAAAAATAGGGATCTGAAATTCCAACTCATCCTCACCATTGGGATTCGGGTGATCCACTGGCCCCAACATGGCGACCTCATAGTTGCCCGCTGCGTCAATCTTGATGAGGAACAGAGCCTCGCCTCCCGCAGTGCCCAGAAGTTCGCCAGTTCCAGCCCCACTCCACACAACCGGATTACCTGTCGAAGTAAACGCGGTCAATGGCTCACCGAAGGTCACCGTCAACGGGTTCCCATCAGGATCCCGCAGATCCACCTGCCCACTTACGGAACTGCTATCGGTAAGGTCGAACGGGCGCACCAAACTGATGTTGTCCTTGTTACCAAAAGGCAAGCCCTCCGAAGAAACCACAGCCGTCTCGTTGTCGACGATAGGCGCTCTGTTCGGATCATCAAAAAACGGACGCGACGAGCGCTCCGATGGTTCCAAGCGCTCCGGCTCTGGCTCAGGTTCCTCTTCCCTTCTCAGAAGATCCAAACGTTCTTCGTTGCGGTAGAGCTCAAACCCGTAAGGCCCCAGCGGCAGGAAGTCGTATGTGTTCGGATCATAAATCGCAGCCCACGCGTTGCTACCATCAAACCCGGTTTGGTCGAACGCGGCAGGCGAGCCAAAAATCGTTCCGTCGATGCTCACCTGCAGCGGCAGCGTCCCATCACCGAAAAGGTTCTCCAAGATCGCGTAGAACCCATTGTCCCACACCACGCTGGTGATCCCTTCTTCGGTCCGCACCTCAACCACCTTCGGACTATCCTCGTCCTGACAGCAACCATCCTCATCTTCATCGATGATCTCAAACTCCAACCGCTCCAAGCGCTTCGCATTCGGATCGAGCTCCACTTCAATCGGACCTCCGAGGTCCACTTCGACCACTTTCTCCGCGACCTTCTCTTCTCCTACTTTTTTGATGACTCGGATCTTCATAACGCTCTTGGGGGGGTAATGGGTTTGACGGCCTCTCGCCGGCTGGGAAAACGAACAATGTTTAACTCGAGTGAATGATTAACCCTTCCGAAGCGGGTATCATTTCTCCATTTCGAGCGTCATATTTTTACCCTGACGTCATTTTTTAATCCACCATAACCTAGAGAATTGTTGGTCAATTCTTAAAAATGACGCTGACAATTCTCCAACCCACCCGAAGCACACGCCAGAAAAAGTCCCGATGAACCCAATATCTCAAGGACATTAGCCGCCCTGTTCAGGCCTGCTCTTATCAGAAACGAGGAGCTGACTCTCACTTCTCATAGGCGCCAGACAGCCCGATTTGGCCGCTCTTGGCAAAAGTTCCCCCCAGGCGCGGAAACCATTTCCACACCAACTACAAATTCCATAACCCCACACCATAAAAACCACAGTGTGCCTCTAGCCTCTAGCCTCTAGCCTCTAGCCTCTAGCCTCTAGCCTCTAGCCTCTAGCCTCTAGCCTCTAGCCTCTAGCCTCTAGCCTCTAGCCTCTAGCCTCTAGCCTCTAGCCTCTAGCCTCTAGCCTCTAGCCTCTAGCCTCTAGCCTCTAGCCTCTAGCCTCTAGCCTCTAGCCTCTAGCCTCTAGCCTCTAGCCTCTAGCCTCTAGCCTCTAGCCTCTAGCCTCTAGCCTCTAGCCTCTAGCCTCTAGCCTCTAGCCTCTAGCCTCTAGCCTCTAGCCTCTAGCCTCTAGCCTCTAGCCTCTAGCCTCTAGCCTCTAGCCTCTAGCCTCTAGCCTCTAGCCTCTAGCCTCTAGCCTCTAGCCTCTAGCCTCTAGCCTCTAGCCTCTAGCCTCTAGCCTCTAGCCTCTAGCCTCTAGCCTCTAGCCTCTAGCCTCTAGCCTCTAGCCTCTAGCCTCTAGCCTCTAGCCTCTAGCCTCTAGCCTCTAGCCTCTAGCCTCTAGCCTCTAGCCTCTAGCCTCTAGCCTCTAGCCTCTAGCCTCTAGCCTCTAGCCTCTAGCCTCTAGCCTCTAGCCTCTAGCCTCTAGCCTCTAGCCTCTAGCCTCTAGCCTCTAGCCTCTAGCCTCTAGCCTCTAGCCTCTAGCCTCTAGCCTCTAGCCTCTAGCCTCTAGCCTCTAGCCTCTAGCCTCTAGCCTCTAGCCTCTAGCCTCTAGCCTCTAGCCTCTAGCCTCTAGCCTCTAGCCTCTAGCCTCTAGCCTCTAGCCTCTAGCCTCTAGCCTCTAGCCTCTAGCCTCTAGCCTCTAGCCTCTAGCCTCTAGCCTCTAGCCTCTAGCCTCTAGCCTCTAGCCTCTAGCCTCTAGCCTCTAGCCTCTAGCCTCTAGCCTCTAGCCTCTAGCCTCTAAATGTAGAACATATCGGCACTCGCCGTGCCTGCCATGTCCTCAAGCGTCGTGGCATGCAACTTCGCATCGACATGACGCGCAATCTCCTGCCATGCCGAAACCACCCGCTGCCCGGACTCCCCGAGCACCTCCAGATCCACATCAATCAAACCACCCTCAAGCGCCTCAACCACTTGCCCAAGTGAAATCTCACGCGGCGGCCGGGCCAACTGATAGCCACCAAACTTCCCCCGCTTGCTCGAAACCAAACCGCTCTTGCGCAAATCATTGAGAATCTGTAGCAGAAAACTGGAGGATACTTCCTCAGCCTGTGCCAACTCCTCCACCCGCGACACACCTCCCGCATCATAACGGTTGGCCAGCTGCACCAACACACGACAGGCATTTTCAAGTTTGCGGGAAATCTTCACGGTTTGATTGATCGCCCGAACCCAGGCCAAAGTAAAATCAAATCCTCTGCAAAGTAATCAATCTTGTCAGCATTTCCCTTTTCGCTAGATTGCGCTAGATTGCGCCCTCCCGCCAAGCGGCTCGTTTCATCGCTCTCATCATGAACACACCTTTTCCCACCTCGTCCTCGCCGGGCGGAGAATCCAGCGTCCCTCACACCACACGACGCCCCGCGGATCTCTCAGCCCACCGCAACGCGGATCCCGTATGGGACGCTCTTCAAGAGGAAGCCGCCCGCGCGATTCAAGCCGAGCCCATCCTCGCCGCAGCCATGGACGAGACCGTACTAGGCCAGCCGTCACTCGAAGCCGCGGTCGCTGCTCGAATCGCCGGCAAACTCGAGGGCCACGGCCTGACTGGAGCCCAGCTTCTGCGCCTTCTCGAAACCGCCTACCTCTCCGACCCTGCGGTAGGTGATGCACTGCGCTGCGACTTGATCGCTATTAAAGACCGCGACCCCGCCGCCGACACCTACCTTGACCCTTTGATGTTCTATAAAGGGTTTCACGCGCTGTCGGCGCACCGTGCGGCTCATTTCTTGTGGAAACAAGGCCGTCACACACTGGCACGCCTTCTCCAAAGCATGATCTCAGAAGCGTTCGCCGTGGATATCCACCCGGCCGCCCGCTTCGGCTGCGGTATTCTTCTTGACCACGCGACCTCTTTTGTCGCAGGTGAAACCGCCATCGTGGAAGACAATGTCTCGATCCTTCACGAAGTCACCCTGGGAGGAACCGGCAAAGAACACGGCAACCGCCACCCCATCGTGCGCTCGGGCGTGCTGATCGGAGCTGGAGCCAAAATCCTCGGCAGAGTCGAAATCGGCCAAGGATCTCGGATCGGCGCCGGCAGTGTCGTTTTGGCAGATGTCCCAGAGCATGTCACCGTGGTAGGCGTTCCCGCAGAAGTCGTGGGACGGGCATCCAGCTCGGAGCCATCCGAATGCATGGACCATTGCTCGATGATGCAGTCATCCGACTTTGAATGGGGCACCGGCATTTGACCCGCGGAAATCAGTCCCCTTCACCCCCCACCACTTCGTTCCCGGACGCCCCTCCGATTCCCGCCAAGTCGACAGAATCTGGTTGCATCCCCGTCTATCGTGGTGAATTGAAACACCTTACTAGTCTAGATTTCCTTAAGATTGCCCAAGCTTGCCACCCGCCAGGGCCAACGGGCGAACTCCTCCACCCCTATGTACCAGTCCCTGATTCTTCCTGTTGGCAGTTCCGACATCGACGGTCCTGATTTCATCCTCGTGCCTTGGAGCGAGGAAAAAGCAGCCCACTTCACCAAGCTCTCGCAGACCGCCCGCGAACTCGCTGAGGACAACGAGAACTTTACCTGCATCCGTTACCGCTCGCCTGAGGCAGCCGGTTTCTTCATGCCGGAAGAGGACGACGAATGGTTCGCCAAGCTGGAGAAACTCCACATCGACAACACCGTCGCATGGGCAACTGAATCCGCGGATGAACTCAAGGAACGCTGGGCAAAACTGCGAGTCCCACTTCCAGATCCACCACGCGTCTCGCTCTACAGCGACGGCAGCGCATTCCTCTCCGGCCCTGTGGCAATCTCGTCACTGCGCTGGGAAACCAGCTGCGGCATCAACGTCTGCGACACCGGTAAAATCACCCCGGCTTACAAGATGCGCTAATTCCCGGCTCGGACAATTTTCCATCCGCGGTCGGCGGGGCGGTCCTGCCATCCCCGCTGACCGCATTTTTTTTGTGTGCGGCGCGCCCCGAATCCGCTAAACACCTCAGACGCGACCACAGCCTCCGAGCACTCGTGGCGCCCATCCCGTCGCACAACCATCGCTCACATCACGCATTCCTGACATGCTCACCACAATCCGCAAAAACCAGAAAGGCCTCCTGATTATCGTCACCATCGCAATCTGCGCGGCATTCGGATGGTTCTTCACCAAAGCCGATACCACGACAGGCCAGCACGTTCCTACTCTCGTGGTGGGCGATGCCAAACTCAAGGTGAGCCAGTACCGACGCATCAGCAACCAACAGATGATCGCAGCTCATCTCCAGTTGCCAGGATCCGAAATCATCTCCCCTCTCGTCAATATGCTGGGTCAGACCCACGGGGAATCCCTCGGTGACGGCGTCTACCCTGCCACCATCCAACTCGTCCGCAATGAAGCCAAGCGCCTTGGCATCGCGGTCAGCGACGACGAAGTCACGGAAATCATCCGCAACACCCCGGCATTCCAGACCAACGGACAGTTCGACGAATCACGCTTCCTCGCCTACGAAGGCGGCGACCCATCCCAGCCATCGGAAGGCATCTACATCGTTCAGCAAACCCCATACGGTCCGGTTCCAGGCGAACGCCCTGTCACCCTCAGCCGCAGTGGTCTCACCGCAGCCGACATCAAGCAGGTCGTTCGCGACTTCCGCTCGGCCCAGAAGATCTTTGAAACCCTCGGGGCTGGCGTCCAAACACCTGAGTGGCGCGCTACACAACGCTACGAACTCCTCAACCAGATCATCACTGCAGACATCCTGGCATTCACCGATGCTCAATTTGAAAGCGAAGTCGACACCTCGGACGAGGCAATTGCCGCCTACTATGAGGAAAACAAAGACCGCTTCATGAACCAGCCTCGCCTGGTGGTTCAGTACGTCAGCTTCGACCACAAGCCGACCCCAGCTGCTGAAAACGAAACCGAAGAACAAGCCGCCGCTCGTGCCAAGGCCGACAACGCTGCCAAAATCGCGATGCGCCGCAAGGCAGACGAACTCTACGAAGCCATCCGCACCGGTAGTTCGTTCGAGCTAGCCGCAGCAAGCTTCGAGGTCAGCCCGACACTCAGCGAACCTTTCGATGTCTTCAACGCACCCGCAGCTCTCCGCCCGGCACAACGCCAGCTCTTGGAAGTCCAAAGCAAGGACGCTCCAGTCATGTTCGTCAACGGCGACCACAGCTCGGTCGTTCTGTTGGTGAAAGACTTCCTCGCCGCTCAGCCAAAGCCACTCGAGTCCATCCGCGACGAAGTGAAAGCCGCACTGGTCAATGCCAACAGCGCAAACCTGGCTGAAGTCGCCGCCAATGAAGCTCAGACCAAACTCGCCGAGCTCGCCAACGGAGGCACCTCACTCGCCGCCCTCAAATCCTCGGCAAACATCACCAACGGCACACTCACCGAAGGACGCCAGGTCGCATTGACCGCTGAAGCATCCGCCGCTGACCGCACTCTCTTCGCCGAGCTCAGCTCGCTCAATGTTGGAGAACTCAGCACTGTCATCCCAACCGCTGACGGCTTCCAGATCGCTCTGATCACCAAGCGTGAAATCGAGCGCTCGGAGACCCGCGAAGAAGAGATCGCATCCCTCGCCAGCCGACTCGCTCTCGAGGCCACCAACAACATCCAGAGCGAATGGTGGACTGAAGCGATCATCAACGCTAATCCACACGTCGAGTAGCCCCGAACCCCAAGTTCGGACCGCGGCCACGTCATAAGCATCCCACCATGAGCGACCAATCCAACGCAACCACCGAAGAACGCGACGCTTTGTTCGATGACGCCAATGGCGACCTCGCTCTGGGGGATATCGACGCCGCGATTCCCAAGTACCGCCGCTGTGTCGAAATCGACCCCGACTTCTTCGACGGCTGGCACGCTCTCGGGATGGTCTTGCTCAAGACCGACCAAGTCCAGGAGGCCATCGGTGCGGGGTTGATGGCCACCACCCTCCGTCCAAACGATCTGCTCGCGTGGACATCACTCTCCCAGATGTACGTCCGTAATGGACAAATCGCCGAAGCCGAGGATGCCAAGGGCAATGCCCGCATCCTCTCGCTGGGTGGAAAGGTGGTTAAAGATACGCCACCATCCGCCTAAACCCATCGCCATCCGATTGAGGATGGCTCCCTTGTCTTAGACGGGATCGCCTCACGCTCACACCGCCGGAATCCGACACCCGGCAACCCAGAGCCCGATCCCGAATCATGAACCACTAGTCTCTCTTTCCCATGCGCCTGATTACCACCGCTATCGACTACACCAACGGCTCGCCTCACATCGGCCACGCCTACGAAAAGGTTCTCGCAGACGTCCTCACTCGCTACGACCGCTTCGCCGGCCGAGACGTCTACTTCCTCACCGGAGTAGACCAACACGGCCAAAAGGTCCAACAAAGCGCCGAGAAGGAGAACGTCCACCCGGCCACCTACGCCAACCGCATCACCAAGGGCTTCCTCAAACTGTGGGAAACCCTCGACGTCAAATACGACGGCTGGGCCGCCACCACCGACCCACGCCACGCCACCTGCGTCCAGGCCATTCTGCAAAAGCTCCACGACGACGGCCAGCTCTACAAGAAGTCCCACCAGGGCTTCTACTCGGTGCGCCAGGAACAATTCCTCACCGATCGCGACCGCAACGAACAAGGCGAGTTCGGCCCGGAATGGGGCGAAGTCCAGGAAGTCGAAGAGGAAAACTGGTACTTCAAACTCTCAGACCACGTGGAATGGCTCCGCGGGTTCGTCGAGTCCCATCCGGATTTCGTCTTCCCTGAGTTCCGCCGTCAGGAACTTCTCAACGCGCTCGAAAAATCGGAAAAAGGCGGAGACCTTTGCATCTCCCGCCCGAAGAGCCGCCTGCGCTGGGGCATCGAACTCCCATTCGACCCTGAGTTCGTCACCTACGTCTGGTTCGACGCCCTGACCAACTACATCTCGTTCGCCGGATACGAAGCGGCCGACAACGCGGAGCTGCCTAAGTTCGAGTCGCTCTGGTCGTCGGAAACCGTCCACATCATCGGCAAGGACATCCTCGTCCCACCACACGGTATCTATTGGCCGATCATGCTCCACGCCATCGGCTTCTCGGACGAGCAAATGCCAAAGCTCCTCGTCCACGGCTGGTGGAACATTCGCGGCGAGAAGATGTCGAAATCCCTCGGCAACGTCGTCGACCCCGCCGAACTCGCCGAAACCTTCGGTCCAGACGGCCTGCGCTACTACCTCGTGCGCGATATCGCCACCGGTGCCGACGCCGACTTCTCACCGGAACGCATCATCACCCGCTTCAACTCGGATCTGGCCAACGATTTCGGCAACCTGTGCAATCGCACACTCAACATGGTCAAGCGCTACCGCGGTGGTGAACTCACCGCCGACTCCGGCTACGACGACGAAATCTGCCAAGCTCTCCGCTCCACCGGCGACTCCGCCCGCGCCGGCTACGCCGAGGCCATGGACAACAACCTCCCACACCTCGCTCTCGAGCACGTGTGGAAATGGATCGTCCAGACCAATCAGTTCGCCGAACAATCCGCTCCATGGGCGCTCGCCAAGGACGAAGACAAAGCAGCCCAGCTCGACGCTGTGCTCTATCACATGGCCGAAGTCATCGCTGAGGTGTCGCTGCTCATTGCTCCTGTCATGCCAGCCGCCGCAGCCAACCTCCAAGACCAACTGCGCCTGACACCAGAGCAACGCTCGATCAAACTCGGTGACCTCGGATGGGGCCTGCTTCCATCCGGCCACACCACCGGCAAACCGAAGCCGCTCTTCCCTCGTCTCCAACTCGAGAAAGAAGACTAAGCACACCCAATTCTCCCAAAACGCCGCGACCGGTCCCAAAACCAGTCGCGGCGTTTTTTTGTACCTGACAAATCAACCACAGAGAACACCGAGTACACAGAGCTTCTCATCCATTGCTCAAGACCTGCTCTTAAACTTCATGATTCACATCAGTGCCACAATATAACATGATAACGATCCAGCGAAAGAGAGCGCAAAAAACTACGATCCGATTTCCAGAGCAGTCATCGGCTGTGCAATCGAAGTACACCGTAGCCTCGGCCCACGCCTACTGGAGCCCGCATATCATAGATGCCTGGAGCACGAGTTGACTCTCGAAAAGGTGCCCTACCAATCAGAGGTACCCCTACCGGTTCGCTACAAAGGGACACGATTGGACTGCGGATACCGAATGGATCTCGTGATCCACGAGCACCTTACCGTGGAACTCAAGAGCGTAAGAAAGATAGAGCCCATCCACGAAGCTCAACTCCTAACCTACATGAGACTATCCGGCCTCAAGGTTGGTCTATTGATCAATTTCAACGTCCCCCTCCTGAGAGAGGGTATTCGACGCTTCGTGATCAACCAACCAATGAAACTCTGTGTTCTCTGAGTCCTCTGTGGTTCAAATACTCGTCGCTTCCTGGTTCCTCAGTCGCTCCGTGGTTCCCCCCTTTCCCATCACACCCCCTTTCCCATCACACCCCCTTTCCCATCACACCCCCTTTCCCATCACACCCCAAGCGCCTCATCCGCAAGCGGCTTCACCCTTGCGTAGCACTCCGGATCCTCCACCAGCTTCACGCCATAAGTCGGGACCATCTCAGCCATCAGCGCCTTCCCTTCCTCGCTATTCAGCAAATGCGGGAAGCTCTTCTCGATCGCCTCGATCATCACATTCACACACACCGATGCTCCAGGCGACGCCCCCAACAACGCCGAAATCGACTTGTCCGCACTGGTCACCACTTCCGTGCCAAAATGCACAATCCCCGCCGAGCCATCCTCCTCGGTGATCGCCTGCACGCGGATCCCCGCATCGATCAACCTCCAGTCCTTCTCGTCAGCTGCCGGGTAAAACCGATGCAACACATCCATTCGGTCCTTCATGCTCTGCGTGCCCTGCTGCACCAAATACTTCACCAGGCCGAGGTTGTAAGCTCCCACTTTCAACAGGGTGAACAGATTGCTAGGCTTCACCGACTTCATCAAGTCAGTCTGCTTGCCGCCCTGATGAAGAAACTTCATCGTCCACGACGCAAACGGCCCAAACAGAATCGCCTTTTTGCCGTCAATCACACGGGTGTCCAAATGGGGTACCGCCATGGTTGGTGCCTCTTCCTGTGCCTGACCGTAAACCTTCGCCTCATGCTGGCTCACGATCTCCGGATCGTCACACACCAGCCACTGACCACCAATCGGAAAACCGCCATAGCCGTGAGCCTCAGGAATCCCAGCCTTTTGCAACAGCGGCAAACTCCCGCCCCCCGCACCCACGAACACAAACTTTGCCGTGTTCTTCTTCACCTCGCCGGTCTTGAGATCCCGCACTTCAATCTCCCAGCGCCCATCTCTCTTCGACAGATCCGTCACCCGGTGCGATGCCACCGCATTGCACCCATCTTGCGCAGAAAGCCACGCAATCAGTTTCCGCGAGACCTCACCAAAGTTCACATCCGTCCCATTCTCCATCTTGGTCGCCGCCACCGGCACGTCGCCCCGCCCGTCCATCAACAATGGCGCCCACTCACCAATCATCTCGCGATCCGTCGTGTACTCCATCGTTGAAAAGAAGTGATGCTTGGAAAGCGCCGCGTGCCGGTCCTTCAAAAAGTCCACCTGCTCCTGCCCATGCACGAAACTCAAATGCGGCACCCGGTTGATGAAATCTCTCGGATTCTCGATCATCCCACTGCGCACCGCATACGCCCAAAACTGCCGCGTCTGCTCAAACTGCTCAAAAACCTCGAACGCCTTGTCCACATCCACCGTTCCATCCGCACGACGGTTCGGCGTGTAGCTCAACTCACAGATCCCCGCATGCCCGGTCCCCGCGTTGTTCCACGCATTGGACGCCTCCTCGGCAAACCCATCAGCCACCTCATAAAGCTGAATCCTCAACTTCGGGTCCAATTTCTTGAGCAACGCTCCAAGATTCGCCGACATCACGCCACTGCCAATCAACACAACATCCGGGTTCTCAATCTGCATGCGCCGAATCTAATCAAAAGCTATCATATAGGAAGCGGGAAATTCGCCTAATACACCAATTTGTTTCCAAATTCACTCCACCGCATAGCACGCCCTCCCGTGGACTCATTTCCCCAAAAAAAGCTGTAAGAAACCTCGTCCCATCGTGTATCCACCTGCACATAAAGTTGCACAAACAGACCGCCATCTAATCCCAACGCACGCCCGCCCCCAACGATCACCTTCAAGCCCTGCCAACCATGCCAAAAACACTCACCCTCGCCTCGCTCGCTCTCGTAACCAGTACTCTCGCGGCAGACCAGAAAATCATTCAGTCCTATCAGTTCACCGGCAAGGAAACCGCTGCAGAGAAAATCGAGATCGCCGCAAATATCGTCCCTCACGAACGACAACTGGCCTATCACCACGAAGAGTTCATCGCGTTCATCCACTTCGGACCTAACACCTTCACAGGAAAGGAATGGGGCAACGGCATGGAAGATCCAAAAGTCTTCAACCCCACCAAGGTCGACACAGACCAGTGGTGCCGGATCATGAAGGACGCAGGCATGACCAAGGTCATCATCACCATGAAGCACCACGACGGGTTCTGCACTTGGCAAACCCGCTACAATGACCAGTTCTCTGTGCTGGCCTCACCATGGAAGGACGGCCAAGGGGATGTCCTCAAACTCCTTTCCGCCTCAGCCAAGAAATACGGCCTCAAGCTCGGTGTCTACTTATCACCAGCCGACCTCTATCAGATCGAGCACCCCGAAGGCCTTTACGGAAACCTCTCAAAAAAGGTCGATAGCGTCATTCCCACAGCACCGGACTCATTCCACTCCGACCCCATGAAGCAGCGCGAGATCGACCACGATATGCCTGTCTTTCACGCCAAGGTCGACGATTACAACCGCTACTTCATGAACCAGCTCTACGAACTGCTCACCGAGTATGGAGAAATCCACGAGGTCTGGTTTGATGGAGCCCATCCAAAGCGCAAGGGCGGCCAAACCTACGACAAAAAATCGTGGTTCAAAATGATCCGTCAACTCGCCCCTGACGCCGTCATTTTCGGCGGACCAGACATCCGGTGGTGCGGAAACGAACACGGAGGCACCCGGAAAAACGAATGGAACGTGATCACCATGCACGACATGGACGATCATTCCGGTCTCGATCGCCGCGAAGAAACCATCGGTTACGAGTCGGAAATCGTAAAACCGTCCTTCACCGTCTACGGCAAGGAGTGGAAAGCAAATTTCCTCAACTACTCTATCTCTGAAGTCGACACCTCGATCCGCGGTGGATGGTTCTGGCGCAATGATCATGAACAACCCGTCAAAAGCGCAGACTGGGTATTCGACGTCTATGAACGCTCGGTCGGAGGCAACGCCGTCTTCTTGCTCAACATCCCACCGAACAAAGATGGCGTCTTCTCTGAACGGGATACCCAATCGCTCCTCGAAGCCGGTCGCCGTATCAAAGCCACCTACAGAACGAATCTCGCCGCAGGATTGCAATCTGATGCCCCTAATCTGGATGATCAGGACCTCAACACCTTCTGGCAACCCGATGGCTTGTCCGGCCAGTTCACGCTGACGCTGCCACAACCACAAACCATCAACCGCTTCACCCTCCAGGAGTCCATTACCAAAGTGGGCCAACGGGTCAAATCCCATGCCGTAGACGCATGGATCAACAACCAATGGCAGGAAGTCTCGGCGGCCGAAGCCATCGGCTACAAACGCATCCACCGCTTCCCGGCTGTCACTACGAATCAATTCCGCGTCCGCATTCTCGACGCCCGGGCAACACCCTCCATCGCCGAAGTCGCCGCCCATTATTATCAAGCCCCTCCGAAGAGCGTTACCATCACCGCGCATCACGGTATCGTCACCTTGAACACCGCCTCCACCGCCGGCCACGACACGCCTTCCCCGGACTCACTTGAAATCCGATACACGCTCGATGGCACTGAACCCACCCAGACATCGCCACTCTACTCCGGCCCCATCACACTCAATGAGGGCGGCACTGTATCTGCCCGCAGCTTCGCCGGCAACGCGATGGGGGAAGTCACAACCACTCGCGTCGGGATAAGCTCCGAGGGATGGAAAACCACCGCAAGCAGCGCCCACGCCGGGTACGACGCCTCCAAAGCCACCGATGGAAATCCAAACACATTCTGGCATACATCGTGGGCACCCGGAGCTCCCGCACACCCACACACGCTTACCATCGAACTCCCTCAGCCTCGCAAAATTACCGGCTTCACCTATCTGCCCCGCCAAGACAAACGAGTTCCAGACTCCATGATCGAGAGCTTCAAGCTCGAAGCATCTCTCGATGGCAGCACCTGGTTCGCTCTGGGACATGGAGAGTTCGGCAACATCCTTAACGATCCTTCACAGCGCACGCATCTCTTCAAAAAAACGACACACCTCAAATTCTTCCGCCTCACCTCTTTGAGTTCCCCACAAGGCAAACCCTACGCCGGCGCCGCCGAAATCAGCCTCCTCGCAAACTAGCCTCCCAGCACTCTCTCGTCCTCGCCCCGACCGCGATTTGATGCCAGCCATCAATTGCAATCAATTGCACTCGCAGCACCACCAAAACACACAACCGACTCATAGCAAATCACTTCCAAACCACTAGAAATAGAAACCAACTGACCAACGTTGGCGCAGAGATGGCGCAGAAAAGATCACACCACGTCTCCATCGCCGCCTACTCCGAATCAAGAAAATCTTCCCTCCCGGAAAAATATGAAATATTTCTCTATTTCTACCTAATCCATTGCCTAACTCCACCGTTCCTTACACAGCGGAGGCTCTCGCGCTTATGTTGCGGCGCAAAGCTCCGTTAGTCGCTAGTTAGACTGGGGTTGTTCTGACTAGCGACGTTTTTTTGCCCAGATCTCACTCAGTTCACCTTAGCCCCAGACATCCTTCACAAGATTCTTCATCGTGAAGTGATTCTCATCCTGCAGCCTCCCCCGTTTATCAGGAACGCGTATCCGACTCGCCAAAGTCTTTCTCTTGTCAGAGAAGCTCCCCGCGTAGCGCCGGAAGGCATCCTCCACAAAGCCCCGCGTTCCAATAACCAAGCTGTCGCTGAAATACCGCGTCCTCCGCATCAAATGACGCGTAAGCGCTGAATCGTTGGTGGAACCCTGTCGATCACCAACACGAGCTTCACGTGCGATTACAAAAGCCAACGCCTCCCGGTAGAGCTTACGCGCCGTCCCGTCACCTCGCTCCCAACTGTCCACCGCACAGTGCACAGCCTTGCAGATCCCTCGGCGAGCCCGGCGACTCCCACCAGCCTCAGCTTCCGCCCAGCCGCACCATCGATAATTCACGGGATCATCCACAAGCCTGGCCCTCACTGGGTTCAGATCAATATACAGAGCCACACTACGCATCGCCGCATCACTGCCAATCAACACACTCTTGAACCGCTCCATCCAAAGCGTGCCTTTGCGTTCATGCCTACGATTGTACCAACGGGTAAACCGGACCTTCACCTCATTCACAAAGCGTGACACATCGCACATTCGCGCCAGCAATCGCTCGATAATCTCTTTTCTCGCCTTCTCCTCTCCCCGCTTGCGCAGCGTCTGCAGCTGGTTCTCTAGGATCTGCACCGCATCGAGCGAGTACAAACACGAGATATGCTTCAGCAGCAATTTTTCTCCGCCAGGTTGCCTGAACTTCTCCAACGTCTTCTCCGCATCCGGCACCACGGCCAACACGTGGAAATGGTTTCCCATCACCGCGTACGTCACCACCTTCACCATCGAAAAGCGCGCCATCTTCCAGATCAGCTTTCTCAGAGCCTCCTTTTCCACATCATCGAAGAACACCTCGCCCCCCACGGTGCGACTCATCACGTGGTAACAAGCATCACGCCCCTTCTCCCCGAGAATCCGCTTTCGTTTGCGCTGCATACTCACCACTTTTCCGTCCGGTCCCTCGCGCAGATCCCACCATCCTGCGCCAACTTTCGCCGCGGTCTTTGCCTCGATACCAACCAACGCCCTACGCAAATCATCGCCCATTCCACGGGCCTTCGCTGTCGTTCTCATACCAATGATTACGTCGCGAAATGGTGCGCGGCCGCATTTGATGGCTGGCATCAAATTGTAGCTTCCTTTGCCTGATGGGTGTTAGCGGGCGCTTGAAAAGCGCAACATGGAGCAAGGCGAGGCATCTGATTTTGGCTGCGCCTCGTAGGTGGGGTGCGCGCGCTGTTACCACATGGCGCGAAGGAATCTACCACCTCAAAGACCACCAACGATGAGCGAACTTGGAAAATGCCCGATCACCGGAATGTCCGCCCGCCCTGCTGCCAGCGACGGAACAACTAACAAAGACTGGTGGCCCGACCAGCTCGATCTATCGATCCTTCATCAAAACCCACCGGCAGGTGACCCGCTGGGAGCGGACTTTAACTATGCCGAGGCGTTTCAGCAGCTAGACCTTAAGGCGCTCAAGGAGGATCTCTACGCGCTGATGACGGATTCGCAGGACTGGTGGCCGGCTGACTACGGGCACTACGGTCCGTTCTTCATCCGCATGGCCTGGCACAGCGCCGGCACGTACCGCACCGGAGACGGCCGCGGCGGCGCACGTTCCGGAGGACAACGCTTCGCCCCGCTCAACAGCTGGCCTGACAACGTTAACTTGGACAAAGCACGACGTTTGCTCTGGCCGATCAAACAAAAGTACGGCGAAAAAATTTCCTGGGCTGACCTGATGATTCTTGCCGGCAACTGCGCGCTCGAATCAATGGGGTGCCCAAGCTTCGGCTTCGGTGGCGGCCGAGAAGACGTCTGGGAAGCGGAAAAAGACATCTACTGGGGCACCGAAACCGAGTGGCTGGGCGACAAGCGCTACTCCGGCGACCGCGACTTGGAAGATCCGCTCGCTGCAGTACAGATGGGACTCATCTACGTCAACCCCGAGGGGCCAAACGGAGATCCAGATCCAGTCGCCTCCGGGCGTGATATCCGCGAAACCTTCGGCCGCATGGCAATGAACGACGAAGAAACCGTCGCACTCATCGCCGGCGGGCACACCTTTGGCAAATGCCACGGTGCTGGTGACCCCGATCTCGTCGGCCGCGAGCCCGAAGGCGCCCCGATCGAACAACAAGGCCTCGGCTGGATGAGCAGCCACGGCTGCGGCAACGCCGGCGACACCATCAGCAGCGGCATCGAGGGTGCTTGGAAAGCCAAGCCCGCCGAATGGAACATGGGCTACCTGAACACACTCTTCAAGTACGACTGGGAATTGGTCAAGAGCCCGGCAGGTGCCCATCAATGGCTGGCCAAAGACGTCGACGAAGAAGACATGGTCGAAGATGCCTTTGACCCGGCAAAGAAGCATCGCCCGATGATGACCACCGCCGATCTCTCCTTGAAGTTCGACCCAATTTACGAGCCCATCGCGCGTGACTACCAGCAGAACCCGGAAAAGTTCGCCGACGCCTTTGCCCGTGCGTGGTTCAAGCTCACCCACCGCGACATGGGGCCTCGCGTTTGCTATCTCGGACCGGAAGTCCCAGACGAAGACCTCATCTGGCAGGATCCCGTCCCTGCAGTTGATCACGAGTTGGTCAATCCACACGACATCGCCGATCTAAAACAACAGATCCTCGCCAGCGGACTGACAACCGCCGAACTGGTCGCCACTGCGTGGGCGGCGGCCTCCAGCTTCCGCGAGTCCGACCGCCGCGGGGGCGCTAACGGCGCCCGCATCCGTCTGGCACCGCAGAAAGACTGGGCGGCCAACGAACCGGAACAACTCACCAAGGTACTGACCGCTCTGGAAGGGATCCAATCCGCGTTCCATATCGCTCATGGCGACTCCAAACGAGTATCGCTGGCAGACCTGATTGTCCTTGGCGGGTGTGCAGCGGTCGAGCAAGCCGCGCTCAGCGCCGGGCATGCAGTGCAAGTCCCCTTCACCCCGGGCCGCACCGACGCCAGCCAAGAGCAAACAGACGCCGAAGCCTTCGCTCCGCTTGAGCCCATCGCCGACGGCTTCCGCAACTTCCTCAAACCCAATGTCGCCACCAAAGCGGAGAAATTGTTACTCGACCGGGCCCAACTGCTCACGCTCACTGCACCGGAGATGACCGTCTTGGTAGGTGGCCTACGTGTGCTGGGGGCCAACCACAAACAATCCGAGCACGGAGTCTTCACCAAGCACCCGGGCACGCTCACCAACGACTTCTTCACCAACCTGCTGGACATGCGCACCACGTGGCATCCATCCAACGACGTCGAGGGGATGTTCGAGGGGCGCGACCGCAGCACAGGTGCGGTGAAATGGTCTGCCACCCGGGTGGACCTGATCTTCGGGTCCAATTCGCAACTGCGCGCTCTGGCCGAGGTATACGCGGCGCAAGATGCCGAAGCCCGGTTCGTCAGCGACTTCATTACAGCCTGGGACAAAGTCATGAACCTCGACCGCTTCGACCTCGCCTAGTCCCACCTCTCAAAGCACGTGCCGGCACGCCAACGACAGCCGACGCGTGCTTCCCATATACCCCACCCCTTGCCTCCCATGAAAAAGGCCATCCTTCTCATCGATCTCCAAATGGACTACTTCCCTGGAGGTTTGTTCCCGTTATGGAATGCAGACCCATGCCTCGATGCGGTCAAACACGCCATCGATCTCGCAAAACAACGCGAAGTCGAGATCATCCACATCCAACACATCGCGAATCCGGAGGCTGGCATCGCCCCGTTCTTCAACAAAGGTACCGACGGCGCAGCCATCCACCCAGATGTACTCGCCGCCGCACCGGAAGCTCCGGTAGTGATCAAAGAATACGCTGACTCGTTTCATGAAACCGGTCTCGAGCAACTACTCACCGACCTCGGAGTCGGGGAGCTCTTCATCTGCGGAATGATGACCCAAAACTGCGTCACCCACACTGCAATCTCGAAAGCAGCCGAGAAATACAAAGTCACTATTCTGCCCGACTGCTGCACCTCGGTCAGCGAGCCAATCCACCTGATCGGCCTCCACGCTGTCTCCACCCGCGTCCCGCTCATTCCCGCCGATCAAGCACTCGGCAGTCAATAAACTGCGCACCATTTCCAACTGCTCCCCCATTCTCCGCAATGAAACATCCACTCACCGTGTTGCTGGCTGGCGCTCTGATCGCCTGCCCGCCAGCCCATGCTCAGAAGGACGGCCAGCCGCCGCTCAAAGTCGAAGCCTCATCGGCCAAACAATGGACCGGAGTCGCGATTAGCTCCGACGGACGGCTATTCGTGAACTATCCGTATTGGTCCGATAACGTTCCCGTCAGCGTAGCGGAGATCAAAGACGGCAAAGCAGTTCCCTACCCGTCGCCCGAGTGGAACGACCGCACCAGCGACGCGCATTTCAACGCGGTGCAATCCGTAGTCATCGATGCCAAAGACCGCCTTTGGGTCCTCGATACCAACAACCCGCAATTCAAAGGCGTACAGAAGCAGGGCCCCGTGCTCTACCAAATCGACCTCAAAACCAACCAAAAGGTCAAAGCCTACCCATTCCCGGAAGGAGTCTACCGCCCCAACTCCTACTTCAATGATGTGCGCATCGACACCGAATCCAACGTCGCCTACCTCACCGATTCCGGTAACGGTGCGTTGATCGTGCTCGATCTCAAATCCGGCGAATCACGCCGCCTGCTCGAAGGACATCCGTCGGTGAAAAGCGAACTCGACCAGCTCGTGTGCGACGGCGTCGTCTGGAAAAACAGCGTGGACGCCGACGGCATCGCCCTGACTCCTGACCGGCAGTATATCTACTTCATCGCCCTCACCAGCCACACGCTCTACCGGGTTGAAACCGCAGCTCTCACAAATCCCGAGCTCTCCCCAGACGAGCTGGCAGAGCAGGTCGAACAGGTCGCCAAGGTCCCAGCCACCGACGGGATGATGTTCGATTCCACTGGCAACCTCTGGCTCGGAGGCCTCGAAACCAACAGCATCAACCAACTCCACCCCGACCACAAAGTCAGCGAAGTCCTGCAGGCGCCGAGCATCCGCTGGGCCGACTCATTCGCCATCGGCCGCGATGGACGGATCTACTTCACCACCTCACAGATCCACATTCCAGAGGACAAGCGCCAGCAATACCAAGTGCTCTCGTTCACCCCCGCTGATCCTGCGGACACCACCGCTCCACCAGAACCCTAACCTCACCCGCTAATGAGCAATCAAACCATTCTCATCACCGGAGGCAACGCCGGCATCGGTCTTGCAACCGCCAAGCTCTTCGCCTCCAATGGATACAATGTCGCGATCATAGGGCGTCGCGCGGAGCAAAATGAATCCGCGGCCGTTGCTATCAAGGAGATCGGCGCAAGCTGCCTTCCCCTCACAGGCGATGTCACCGACGAAACATTCATCCGCGATGCCGTGGCTCGGACCAAAAGCGAATTCGGCGGCCTGCACCATGTGTTCAACAACGCGGGCGTCGAACAGGTTCCATCGCCACTCCCCGACCAAACGATCGACGACTACCGCAAGATCATAGATGTCAACGTGATGGGCGTGTGGCTGGTGATGCGCGAGACCATTCCAACCATCATCGAATCCGGAGGGGGCTGCGTGGTGAACACATCATCCGTCGCGGGACTCATCGGCATGGTTCAAATCCCACTCTACATTGCCGCCAAGCACGCCGTGATCGGCCTCACCAAAGCCGTCGCGCTTGAATACGCGCAACAAGGCGTGCGCATCAATGCCGTCTGCCCCGGTGCCGTGCAAACCGATCTCTACGATCGCTTCACCGGCAAAAACGCGGAGATGGAACAAGCCATCGAAGCCATGCACCCCATGGGCCGCAGCGGCACACCTGAGGAAGTCGCCTCCGCCGTGCTCTACCTCTGCCGCGACGCCACCTGGACCACCGGCCAAAGCATCGTCATGGACGGCGGGTTCACCGCGCAATAGCGCCAGCACATCGCCTCGAGCACCGGGCAAGGCTCACTGATGCATGGTGGGCTCCCGGTGGCTCCAGCGCATAAATGGGAGCAAAAATCCTCTTGTTGAGAACTCGCTAGCCCCCCTAAGCTCCGCGCGATATCCGTGCCTCGTTAACCATTTGGTTAACCAGTGCAAGAGAGCTCAACAAACGATCTTCGCCCCTATGAAATACCCCACCCTGATCCTTCTTTCTTTGCACCTTGGCTTCAGCGCATACGCTGACGATGCACTCTCCGCCTGTGTCGCGGAAGTTGAGCAAAAGTTCGTCGACATCGACCAAACCATCACCAACTACTTCAACCAGAGCGACGCCACAGCCGAGCCGCTCCCAGCCAGTGAGGTGATCGTCCGCCAAGTGTGCATGGAAGGGATCGAAGAAAATACCCAAAAGGTCAACAGTCTGAGCGCAGACGACAAGGTCAAGAGGGCCGCCAGAAAAGAGACCAAACGCATCAAAAATGCACTGGTTCACCAGCACCAAGCCGAACTTACCCAAATCGCGCTCGACATTCTCCAGCGCAAAATCAGTGAATCGCTCAAGAGGGGCAGCGAGCTGATTGTTAAAAAGGCCCGCTCCGAGGACCACACCTTAAAGGGCTTCGACGGTGAATGGCTTCAAGAAGCCATCACCACCTACCGCATCTCAAAGCGCCGCCTGGATGCGATTGAAAGCGCTGCCGCAGAGTAATCGGAGCGGCTTTATCCTCCGCACGCCAGCTTCCCGGCAGGGTTTCTCTCCCCCATCCCCCGAGCGATGTACTATTTCGTAACCGCCACCTGGCTTGTCGTAACCACCGTCAGCTACGTTCAGGGCAACCGTAAGTTCCCCATGGTGCTTGCGGTTCTTGGAGTATTGCTTCAGCTGGGAATCTGGATGCTGGGCATCGGCTACATCGGAATGGTTGGTTTGGCGATCCTTGCAATCGCCGGAATGTTCTCCGTACCTGAGATCTTTTTCCCGGGGCGTTGATGACTTGTCTGCTAGAGTCACTGCCGAATGGTCAATATCCAGACATGGCATAGGATTTGCCTTAGCGCTTACTTGATTTTTCCAAGTATCCTCGCCGTATGGATGCTTCCGAAAGACTCGCCTTGGCAGCTAGCCGCGATCATCGGGATAGGATGGGGACTCTTCATCGCGGTGACCGGCGCCGTCATCGGAGTCATTTTCACCTTTGGCAAACTGCGCTTCGGCTGCCCCCGCTGTCATGCTCCGAGTTTGGCAACTGGAGGCGGCCGAACCATGGGCCTGCAGTGCCCACGTTGTGGCATTTTAGAACTCCAGCCAGGGCGACTTTCCGGGCTATACGTTCAGCCCAAGAAAAGACCATCACAGCTTGCGGAGAAGCTCCGGCTAGCACCGATCTCACCGCTGCTAGCTCCGATGCGGCATTGG
This sequence comes from Sulfuriroseicoccus oceanibius, assembly GCF_010681825.2. Classification (NCBI taxonomy): domain Bacteria; kingdom Pseudomonadati; phylum Verrucomicrobiota; class Verrucomicrobiia; order Verrucomicrobiales; family Verrucomicrobiaceae; genus Sulfuriroseicoccus; species Sulfuriroseicoccus oceanibius. The sequence goes on from NZ_CP066776.1 coordinate 2,950,868, forward strand.
TTCGCCTTCTCCATCATCTTCTCCCCCGTCGTAGCATCAGTGATCGCTGCGTCGGTGATTCACAGGTTCAGTTTCATTTACCTCCTAATCCCAGGCTTCTGGTGCTATGCCGTCGGCGGCTTCATCATTGCAGCGATCGCTAGCGGCCAAATCAGCGACAATCAGGGCACCGCCACTCGAACGCAGTCGCCGCTTCGCTTTTGGAGCAAAGTGGGACTGTGGAGCCTGTTCTATCTTTTTGCGGCAGCATCTCCCATCGGCATCGCCCTGCAAGAAAGCGCCAAATAGCCATTCAGCAAGGATCCACAACGAGACTGCCAACGACTTGCCAACGTTTCCTGCCCTCGACTTTCCAGCACCCTCTCAGGGTGCGCGATCGGGGCGTCCATCAACCCACAGGGCTGAAGCCCTGTGCTTTGGTCCAACCTCCTTTCAGGAGGGATGCTGGAAGGACAGCGCTGCAGCCTGATGATTGGCCGCACCAACGCATTCTTCGGGATGAATGATTGTTGCGACGCGATGCCGATAAATGAAAAGCGATGTCCACGCCTTAGCCGACGCTGCCGCTTCCGCATCGACAGAAAATCCACCAGGCAACTCGATGCGGGCCATACCTTCCCTGAAAGGGAAATGGAACCCAGCCCAGGGTGACGGGAGCCTCAGGCGACCACACCCTGGGGAATCGCACCGCACCAGCCAACCGGCCGAGCGGGCGTCGCCACCGAAGCGGACTGCCTACCCGATGGCCGCCTCCTGCCATCATCGGACACCTTAATGTCGTGCAGCGCGGCTGCGTCAATCAGGACACGTTTTGTTCAATTCGACCTGAAGCAAAGCGCGTTGATCACCACCACCGGCTCCGCCTGCAATCGAAAGCAGTGATTCTCACTGCACTCCCAAACGCCATCGCTTCATCGGCCGGTAATCTGCAAAGTCCCACGCAAAAAGATCAGATTACCGAGTCGCCTACCTTTTCGTGGCTTCTCGTGTTTCTTGCGGCCCATCCGTCAGGACACGTTCGTCCTGCCTTCCCTACCCTCGGGCGACTTGGCGGAGCATGTCTTTGAGCGCTTTGGCGGAGGCTAGCAACGCTTGCTTTTCCTTCGGCCACAAATCGATCTCAAGATGCTTCTCCACCCCGTGTCGTCCTACAATAGTCGGTACACTCAGGCAGACATCGCGCAGACCGTAGGCTCCCTGTTGGAGACTCGAGACGGGCAACAACTGCTTCTTATCGAGCGCGATGGCGTGAACAGTTTCGGCAATCGATGCCCCGACCGCCCATCCGGCCCCGCCCTTGCGCGAGATCACTTCGGCTCCGCTCTTCTTGGTACGTTCAAAAACCTGGCGCTGGTAATTGGCGTCGCACCCATTCACTCCGGCAAGCGGCAAGCCGCCCACAGTAGCAGACGACCACACCGGCAACATACTGTCGCCGTGCTCGCCGAGAATCAGCGCCTTCACCTGGGTCGGAGCCAGCTCAAGGTCGTTGGCGATCAGCGAGCGGAAACGTGCCGTGTCGAGCATCGTGCCCAGTCCGATCACCTGTTGCCATGGCAAACCGAGATAGCTCACCGCGAGATGCGTCAGAATATCCACCGGGTTCGAGACGACGAACACAATCGCGTCGTCCTTCATTCCCGCCGACTTGATGCTGTGGAGGATCTGGGAAAACAACCCCACGTTCCGGTTGATCAAATCGAGTCGTGATTCGTCCGGCTTGCGGCGCAGACCTGCGGTGATGATGAACACATCCGAGTCCGCGGCACGGGCATAGTCGCCGGCATAGATGCGCTGGTCTGACAAGCACGAGGCCCCGTGGAGCAAATCGAGCGCCTCGCCCTCGGCGAGCGCTTCATTGGCATCGAGAATCTGGATCTCGGAGACGATGCCGGCGCACTGGAGGCAGATCGCCGCATTCGACCCGACGCGGCCACCGCCGCCGATGATGGAAACTTTCATGAACTGGTTATTGGGGATTGGTTACTAGGGACTAGTAATTAGGGAGAAGTGCGACGCTGGGGCGTCGGGCTATTTCTTGGCCGCCATGATCTCGTCGGTGATGCGTTTGACCAACGCCTCGGCATCCGGCACGAAGTCGGCCGAGTCATCGACCATCGCGGGGCTGATTGCGGTGAACGTACCAGGGCGGAAATCGTCGTGGCACAACTCACATTCCTTCATCCCCTCGCGAGGATCCTCCATCCCGATCGAGCGCCGGATGTCGAAGATATCCTGCATCTTGTCGCTCGGGATGCGCTGGAGCTTGCCGCCATTGAGCTGGCTTGCCACCCACACGGTCTGGCAGGCGGTCTCCATATTTTCCAACTTCCAATAAGCATCCTCCACGTCCGTGCCCCAGGTCATCACGCCGTGGTTAGCGAGCAGGATGGCGGGGTTGTCTTTTCCGATCTCCGCCACCGCCGACGCATTTTCCGGGCTACCCGGCGTCTGGTACGGCACGAGGCGAATGGGTCCGGTGAAGATTTCGGCTTCCGAGCAAAGGCAGGTCGGCGGTTCGATCCCCGCCACCGCGTAAGCCGTGGAATACGGAGGGTGTCCGTGGATCACGCTCTTGGCCTTCGGCTGCAACTTCATGATCGCCAGGTGCGTGTTCGCCTCACTGGTTCGCTTGCGCCAGCCGGCTTTCTGATTCCCGTCGAGATCAACCAGCGCGATGTCATCGGCGACCAATTCCCCCTTCGAGCGCAGGGTCGGCGTGCAGAGCACCAAGTTGTCCCCGACTCGCACCGTGATGTTACCGCCATTGCCGTCGACCATATTGCGCATCCACATCTTGTGGCCAACGTGCACGATGGCCTCCTTCAACTTCTGGATCTCCGGAGAATAGAAGAACCGCTGGATCTCCTCGGGCGTCTGAGGGTCCTGCCCGGCAGGCCAGTGATACTCAAAACTCGGGACAATCGGCTCCGGCGGCACGGTCGGCACGCCGGGTGGCAACGGTGGAAATCGGTCGGCGGCAGATGGGGCGGACTTAATTCCCTGCCCCGATGCGTATGCCGGTGCTTGTTTGCCCGCTGCGCGGATCGCATCACGCGCCGACGGTGTGAGCACCGCCCCCGCGGGGATGGTGTCGAGGCTCATGCCGCTGCGCAGCATTTGCTGGATGTCTCGTTCGGTAAATACCTTCTTCATACTAGCTAACAGGCTGGTAATGGATTGAATCAAAAATCGTGACGCTGATAGCGTCGATGGGTGTGGGTCGGTCGAATGGCGCGGCGGCTTCCGCTCCCTCGACAAACCCGATAATGTCGCCCTGCCCCGCTCCAACGGCGTCGTACACGACCAGTGTCGGCTGGGCGGTGATGGCAGGTGCTTGGGTGAGGCAATCGTTGAGCTGCCCGGCGTCCACAGGGTTCACCAACAACCAGCGGCCGCCATCGAGCGACGGTTCCTGGGTGTTCATGACCACTCTGCCGATAACGTGTCCGATCCTCATGCCTCTACCTCGTCAATGATTGCCTGGATGAACATGCGGGCCGGTGACTTTTCATCGTGGACTAGTCCGCGGGCGGCGATGCCGTCGCTGCTCACGACCACCCGTTGGTGCAAGCCGGCACCCAGCGTATCGAGCGCCACAATCGGCGTCCCCGCGGCTGCACCGTCGGCATCCAACGGTTGCACCAGCAACATCTTGAAGCCACCCAACGACGGGTGCTTGGTAGATGCGACTGCGTTTCCAACGACTTGGGCGTGAAGCATAGGGTTGATCAGTTCAGCGATGGGAAATTGTCAGACTTGAGCCTCGTGGCATCACACGATGCGCAGGTTCTCGACCATGACGCAGCGGCGTGTGCGGGTGAATGTCTTCGGTGTGGTGATCCCTTCCCCCGTGGTCGTGGCGATCGAGTAACTCAGGTAGCCTTCGCCGCCCAATCCGAGCCCCGCCACGCACGAGCCATTTTTGATGAAGATCGTGGTATCCAAAGCTCGCGCCATGTAGGTCATGCGGTCGACATTGGTCGAGTGAATGATCGCCGAATGGCGGTAGCCGTGCTCGGTCTCCTTGGCCTGCGCCACCCCGGTCTCAAAGTCAGGAACGCGCACCACTGGCAGCATCGGCATCATTTGCTCTTTTTGCACAAACGGATGCTCGAGCGGAGCCTCGGCAAAAAGCAGCTCTGTCTTGGATGGAACCGTGACGCCCGCGTGCTTCGCCAGCACCGCCGCATCCGCACCGATCAGGTCGCGGTTGAGTACCTTCTGCGCACACCCACCGCCGCCGTCGACGGTTGAAAACGCCACATCACCGAGCTTCTCGAGCTGTGCTCCGTTCAAGCGCACGGCGCCGGCTCGCTCCATCTGCTGCAGGAACGCCTCAAATACGGAGTCCACCACAAACACGGCCTTCTCACCGATGCAGAGCAAATTGTTATCGTAGGCAGCACCAGCGATGATGCATTCCGCTGCCTTATCGAGGTTGGCGGTTTCATCCACCACCACCACCGGATTGCCGGGACCGGCGCAGATCGAGCGCTTGCCCGACTTCATCGCAGCTTCTACCACGGCAGGGCCACCGGTGATGGCCAGCAGCGCGATGTGTGGGTTGTTACAAATTTTATCGAACGTTTCGATGGTAGGCTCCTCGATCGTGCAGATCAGATGCGAGATCCCGAGCTCCTTTTCGATCGCCTGGTTGTAGGCGCGCACCGCCATTGCCGCGCTCTTGGCTCCGCCTGGATGCGGGTTGAAAACCACCGCATTGCCAGCTGCCACCATGTTGATCACATTGCCGGTCAAGGTCGGCACCGAATGGGTGACCGGCAGGATCGCCCCGATCACACCAAAAGGCGCGTACTCCTCGAGCATGATCCCATAGTCGCCGCTCATCGCATCCGGCCGCAGCCACTCGACCCCCGGCACCTTGTCGATAATCTGCAACTTCTCGATCTTGTGGTCGAGGCGGCCGATCTTCGTCTCGTTCAATTCAAACCGTCCCCACGCTTCGGCGTTGGTCAAACAAACGCGTTTGACGATCTCAATCACTTTGGCACGCCCCTCCACCCCAAGCTCCTTGAGCTGGAGAAACGCCTGATGCGCCGCCTCCGACGCCTGACACACGTGCTTGAACACACCATACGTGCCCCCCACACCCGGTGCCTTGGCGCAGGGCTTCTCCGCCGACGCTTGCGCTGGCGCTGATGCCGCAGGCGCAGGTGCGCTTGGTGCCTGCCCTTCGATGACTCCCAGGCGGGCGATCACGTCTTCCACCACCCCGCGCAATGTGTCTTGATCGATTGTTCTCATACCTTTCTTTACCCGTTGCAGCGATAGATTTTGCTTCCCTGGACGTCGACCGAATCCACGATCGCGATCACCGCGGCGTCCACCGGCAAGGGCTTGAGCCCCTCCGCCAACCGCGCCGAACTTCCCTGGACAAACATCACCAACTCCCCTTCTCCAGCTCCCACATTGTCCACCGCGACAATCGTGTTCGACCCATCGCGGAAGCGCGTCGGATCCTTTTCATCGACCAATTGCGGCCGCAGCATCAGCAGCTTCTTGCCACTCATGCTCTCGTCTTTCTTGGTGGCCACCACGTGGCCGATGACTTTTGCTAGAAACATGGGATCTGGGAGTTGAAATAAGGTAAGACCTGGTGCCTGTCGGCCCGCCCGATCTGTTCATCGGGCCGCCGTGGCGTTACTTGCCCTTGGCTGCGGTTGTTGGCAGCACGTCGCTGATCGCTTCATCCGGGCGTGCGATCACGTGGGCGCTGATCACTTCGCCGATTTGGGAAGCGGCGGCGGCACCGGTATCAATCGCCGCCTTCACAGCGGCCACATCGCCCTCGACGACCACGTTGCACATCGCGCTACCGATCTGCTGCATCGGCGCGGCGAGTTGAACGTCTGCGGATTTGAGCATCGCATCAACACCAGCAACCAGGCAGGTGAGTCCACGGGTTTCTAGAATTCCAATTGCTTTATTAGCCATAATATTTGGTTGGTTTGGTTAGAAAATGAATCATTTGCAGGTCGCACATCCGGCGACCTTGCGTTGGACCTCGCGCACCAGCACGAGCTCCTCGTTTGCCGGGATAACCAGCACGCGAACCTTGGAGGCGTCGCTGCTGACCACCGCCTCGCCGCCCCGGCAGTCGGCATTGCGTTTTGGATCGATCTCCACGCCAAAGCCCTCGAGCCCACGGCAAATCGCATCGCGCAGCCACGCGTTGTGCTCGCCGATCCCAGCGGTAAAGACCAAGGCGTCGAGCCCGCCGAGATCGAACAAAAAGCTCGATGCCCATTGACGCGCCGAGTGGACCAACAACTCGATCGCACGCTGTGCGTCGGCATTCCCATCATCGGCAGCTGCCCTCACGTCACGCAGGTCGTTGCTCACACCGGAAACTCCGAGCAAGCCGGACTCCTTGGTCAGCACGCGCTCGGCCTCATCCAACGTGATGCCGAATGTCTTGAGCGCATAAGGCAGCGCCCCCGAGTCGAGATCCCCTACCCGGTTGTTCTGCGGCAACCCGCTCTGCGGAGAGAACCCCATGCTGGTGCCGATCGCGACACCATTGCGGATCGCCGTGACCGAACTACTGCCCCCCAGGTGAAACGAAATCACCCGCAACGGAGCGCCGGCCACCTCGCGAGGGCCATCGGTGTACAATCCCCGCGCCACCTTAGCCACGTCGTCGCGCCCGAGCAGTTCCGCCGATCGCTCGGCAATGAACTTGTGGCTGGCGCCGTGGAACCCATAACGGCGGATCCCGGCGTCGTGCCACGTTTTCGGAACCGCATACCACGTCGCCGCTTCCGGCACCCACTGGTAGAACGCAGTCTCAAACAATGCGATCAATCGCGCCTGCGGCAACAAGTGCTGAAACTGACGAATCCCTTCCGCATACGGCGGATTGTGCGCTGGTGCCACGGCGGCAAAGCCTTCGAGCGCGGCGATCACCGAGTCATCGGCATCGACACAACCCGACAAATCCTTGCCCAGCACAGTCTTGAATCCCACCGCATCAATCTGCGATGGCTCGTCAACCGCACCGTCGGCCACCAATGCGTCCAGCGCCTGGCGGATCACATCGGCATAATCGGTGACACGCTCGTAACCACCGGACGCGACCACGGATTCGGTGCCGCCCTCTACCCTGTAGAGACGGTACTTGAATGAGGTGGACCCCAGGTTGGCAATCAGAATTCGCACGGCGATCAGATCAGTATGAAATGCGCTGACGGATCAGTTACTTGATCCAAGGACCAAGCTTGCCCAAATCCTCGTGAGGGCGTGGGATCACCAACACCGAGTTCACTTCGCCCACCTGCGCTGCAGCTTCCGCGCCGGCATCCACGCCAGCTTTCACCGCAGCGACGTCGCCGACAAAGAACCCACAAACGAGTCCCGAGCCGATTTTCTCCCATCCGGTCATCGTCACATCCGCAGCCTTGATTGCTGCGTCCGATGCTTCGATCAACGCGGTGAGCCCTTTGGTTTCGATCATTCCAAGTGCTTGTTTTGCCATAACTTTCTCCTTTTGAATTGTGGAAGGTTTCTTATCGATCGGTGGTTAGATCCCGAACTGCTTGAGCAAGCCAGCTACCGGACGGGCGATGACGTGCGCGCTGACCAACTCGCCGACACGCGCGGCGGCTTCCGCACCGGCATCAACAGCGGACTTCACGCTGCCGACATCGCCCTGCACGAGAATCGTGAGGTAGCCCGCACCGATCTGCACCTGCTTGACGATTTCCACGTCCGCCGATTTGGCCATCGCATCCGATGCCTCGACGCTGCCGACGTAGCCTACTGTTTCGATCATACCCAGAGCCTTGTTCATGGTAGTTTTGTGTTAGTGGTATTGGTTGATGGTTAGCGCGCTGAGATTCACTTGATCAGCTCGCAAAATGTGTCCGGCTTGAGCCCGCAGGCATTGCCTTCATCGGTGTCGATATGCGCCTCGAGCTTGAAGCTCTCGTCCACGCGCACGACCAGGTTGTCGAAGGTCACACCGCACTCGCCGTGGACCTTGAGTTTCATTTTGTCCATGTGGGAGACGCCGTAATACGCCGCGTCATCCGGGTGCATGTGCACATGCGGCGCGGCGCGGATCACGCCCTCCTCCATTTTGAAGTAGCCGTTCGGCCCCATCAGCATGCAGCCCGGCGTCCCCGCCACATCGCCAGACATCCGGGTGGGAATATCAAAGCCCAGCGAGATCGCATCAGTGTACGCCAGCTCGATCTGGTTGAGATCGCGGCACGGACCGAGCACCCGCAGGTTCGAGATCACCCGGCTGCGCGGACCGATCAAGGTCACCGCCTCAGCCGCGGCATAGGCACCATGTTGGTAGAGGTCTTTGACCGGCGTCAGCTGGTGGCCCGGCCCGAATAGAGCTTCCACCGCCTCTTGGGTCAGGTGGCAATGACGGGCACTCACATTTACTACCAAGCCATTTGGCGCCTTCGCCTGACGCGGCAACGGCAATCCCATTTCCCGATAGACCCGCTCCCGAACCAAGTGTTCGACAACGGCGCGAGGTGTTTGTTGATTGAAGGATCCAGCCATGAAAAATTTCGTTCGATCCGAGTCGATTTCCCATATTGCGATTGACAAGTCAACGCATAATCAAGATTTTCCCAAATAAACCCAACCAAACGCAGATTTCCACCATGCTTGCCGCCGAGAGACACCACCAGATCATGAACAAGATTGCGTCCCAGGGTTCGGTCCGCACCAAGGAGCTCGCCGATGAACTCGAAGTCACCGACGAGACCATCCGGAAGGACCTGGAGCTCTTGGAAGGCCAAGGCGTACTGGTGCGCACGCACGGTGGCGCCGTTCCCGCGCGCCGCGGCCAGCGCGAGTTGACCCTGACCGAACGCCAGCTCCTCAACCGGGAAGCCAAGCAAGCCATCGCCAAAGCGGCAGCACAGCGCATCCAACCCGAGGAGACCATCTTCATCGACGCCAGCTCGACCGCGCTTGGAGTGACCCAATACCTCCCCGACTTTCCCATCACCGTCATCACCAACTCCCACGACGTCATCTCCGCACTGGCGGGGATCAGCACGGTGGAGCTGGTCTCTACCGGCGGCGTGTTCGAATCGCGCTCGCGCTCGTTCATCGGACTCGACGCCGAGCGCTCGCTGCAACGTTACAACATCCACCGCATGTTCTTCTCCGGCAACGGGCTCGACCTGCAGCGCGGAGTAAGCGAAGGCAACTCCAGACAGGCCGCATTCAAAGAGCACGTGATGGCGGCTTCGGAGGACGTCTGCTTGCTAGCCGACGAAAGTAAAATCGGCCGCCGCTCCGCCTTCTTCTTCGGCGACTGCACGCAACTGAGCACGCTCATCACCACCTCCAAGGCGGACAAGAGTATCACCGACTCGCTAAAAAACTTGGGAATCGAAGTGATCACTGCTTGAGATAATCCCAAAAATTCCCAAGCATCCAAAAATCTCCCCCACCTGATGCAAGTATTCCTCGCCATTGATCTAGGAGCCGGATCCGGCCGTCTCGTCGCCGGAAAATTCGACGGCGCCCATCTCAGCCTCGATGAAGTCCACCGGTTCGGCAACGAAGGCGTCGAGATCAACGGCGGCTCGTACTGGGACACGACCCGGCTATTCCACGACATCCTCGACGGCCTGCAAATTGCCGCCAAACGTTATGGCGAGTCGCTCGTCTCCGTTGCCACCGACACCTGGGGCTGTGACCACGCGCTGCTCGATGCCAACGGCAACCTGCTGGGCGGCCACCACCAATACCGCGACCCTCGCAGCAACGGCATGCAGGAAGCCATGTCCGAGCGTATCCCGCTCGACCAGGTCTACGCCAGCACCGGTATCCAACCGGCATTTTACAACTCGAGCCTCCACCTGTTAGCCGAGCGGATCAAAGGCAACCCGTGCTTCCAGATTGCGCACCGTTTGCTCTTCACTCCCGACCTGCTCGCCTACTGGCTGAGCGGTGTGATGGCCAACGAACGATCGATTGCCAGCACCAGCCAGCTCTACAACCCATTAACCCGCGACTGGGCGTGGGACGTCATCGACGCACTGGAGCTCCCCCGCTCCATTTTCGGTGAAATCGTCCGTATCGGCACGGTGTTGGGTGAGATCACCGAATCCGTCGCTGCCAGAACCGGTGCGCCGGCCAAGCTAAAAGTCGTGGCATCCGCCGGGCACGACACCGCGTCCGCCGTGGCAGGGCTCCCGATGGAGCGCGGCGGGCTTTGGCTCTCGTCCGGCACGTGGTCCATCCTCGGAGTGGAGTCGGAAAAACCGGTCACCACACCGGATGCGTTTGCCGCAGGGCTTTCCAACGAAGGTGGCGTCAACAGAACCACGCGCCTGCTACACAACGTCTCGGGTCTCTGGTTGATCCAAGAATGCCGCCGCCACTGGGCGGACAACGGGGACGATCTGAGCTACGCAGAGATGGCAGATCTTGCCGAAGCCGCCCCCGCGCACACCGCGTTCATCGACCCGAACGATCCGTCATTCGCCACACCCGGCGACATGCCGCAGAAGATTCAGGCATTCTGCCGCAACAGCAGCCAACCCGTCCCAGAAACCAAAGGCGAAATCCTGCGCGTGGCCACCGAGAGCCTCGCACTGAAATACCGCCAAGTGGTCGAATCACTCCGCTCGGTGACCGGACGCACATTCGCCCAACTTCACGCCGGCGGCGGAGGCATCCAGAACGAGTTGCTGATGCAGTCCACCGCCAACGCCATCGGGATTCCCGTCGTAAGCGGACCTACCGAAGCCACATCCTGCGGCAACATCATCACCCAAATGGTCGCCACCGGAACCATCCGCGACGTCACCGAAGGACGCGGGATCGTCGCCCGCTCGATGGAGACCAAAACCTTTACCCCTGATCCAGAGCAGTCATGGGACGCGCATTACCAGCGTTTCCTCGCCATCGCTCATCACTAGGCCCATTCAACCTGTATTACCCCCAACTATGAAATCCGTGTTCACACCTGACAACCTACCGAAAATCGGTATCCGCCCGACCATCGACGGCCGCCGCGGCGGCGTCCGCGAGTCGCTCGAAGAACAAACCATGAACCAGGCCAAGGCCACCGCCGCCTTGATCTCGCAATCGCTGCGCTACCCGGATGGCTCGCCGGTCGAATGCGTCATCGCCGACACCTGCATCGGCGGCGTGGCGGAAGCCGCGGCCTGTGCCGACAAGTTCCGCAAAGAAAATGTCGGCGTCTCGCTCACGGTGACTCCATGTTGGTGCTACGGATCCGAGACCATGGACATGGACCCGCACACACCAAAGGCGGTTTGGGGGTTCAACGGGACCGAGCGCCCAGGCGCGGTCTACCTTGCCGCGGCGTTGGCGGGGCATTCGCAGAAAGGGTTGCCGGCCTTTGGCATCTACGGTCGTGACGTGCAGGAAGCCTCTGACACATCGATCCCGGACGACGTCGCCGCCAAGATCCTCGCCTTCTGCCGCGCCGGATTGTCGGTCGCGTTGATGCGCGGCAAGTCCTATCTTTCTCTGGGCGGCACGTCGATGGGCATCGCCGGCTCGGTCGTCGATCCCGACTTCTTCCAAGACTACCTCGGCATCCGCGTCGAAGCCGTCGACATGACCGAAGTCGCCAGACGCATGGAACGCGGCATCTACGACCCGGACGAATACGAAAAGGCCCTCGCTTGGGTGAAGCAGAACTGTCCGGAAGGCAAAGACTACAACTCGCCGGAAACCCAGCGCTCCCGCGAGCAACTCGACTCGGAATGGGAGCAATCAGTCAAAATGGCGATCATCGCGCGTGACCTGATGGTCGGCAACGAGCGCCTGGCCGAGCTCGGCTACGGTGAAGAAGCCCACGGCCGCAACGCGATCTGCGGTGGATTCCAAGGCCAGCGCCAATGGACCGACCACTACCCGAATGGCGACTTCATGGAAGCCATTCTCACCACGTCCTTCGACTGGAATGGAAAGCGCGCGCCTTATCAGTTTGCCACGGAGAACGACGCCCTCAACGCAGTGACCATGCTCTTTGGCAACTTGCTCACCAACACGGCACAGATCTTCGCCGACCTGCGCACCTATTGGTCACCGGACGCGGTCAAACGCGTGGCGGGCCACGACCTCACCGGCGCGGCATCCGACGGTCTGCTCCATTTGATCAACTCGGGACCGGCGGCACTCGACGGCACCGGCAAAATGTCCGTCGACGGCAAACCTGCGATGAAGCCGTTCTGGGACATCACCGACGACGAAGTCAAAGCCTGCCTCGACGCCACCACCTGGCATCCCTCGATCACCGAATACTTCCCGGGCGGCGGCATGAGCACCCGCTACGCAACCAAAGGGGGCATGCCCGCCACCATCGCCCGCCTCAATTTGATCAAAGGCATCGGTCCCGTGCTTCAGTTGGCCGAGGGCGTCACCGTCGAGCTGCCGCAAGACGTCCACGACGCGCTCGACGAGCGCACCAACCCATCGTGGCCTACGACTTGGTTCTGCCCGAAACTTACCGGCGAAGGCGCGTTCACCGACACGTATTCCGTGATGAACAACTGGGGCGCCAACCACTGCGTCATGAGCTACGGCCACATCGGTGCCGATCTGATCACCCTCGCCTCCATGCTGCGCATCCCGGTCTACATGCACAACGTCAGCCACGAGCGCATCTTCCGCCCATCCTCGTGGGCCGGCCACGGCACGGCTGACAAGGAGTCCGCCGATTTCCGCGCCTGCACCAACTACGGGCCGCTCTACAGCTAACCGAGCATCTGAGTTCGTGCTTCAGATTCGCAGTCAACCCGCCGCAGTCCTTCCGGGCCGGCGGGTTGATTTGTGTTCAAAATGGGTAAGTTATGCCGATCTATAATACGGTAATCACAAGAGAGTTGCCCTTGCCCAACCTCAATCCGTGAGGCATGAGTTACATTTTGACCGATCACCCACCCGCAGCCATGTCCAAAACGAGCCCCACACCAGGTCACGACGAGCATGTTTCCCTCAGTGCCAAGGTTGAGCACAGCTTGAAAGAGCGCATCCTCAACGGCGATTGGGAAGAAGGATTCAAATTGCCATCCGAAGGCAAGCTCTGCACCGAGTTTGGCGTCAGCCGTACCGCGGTACGTGAAGCCATGCGCCAGCTGCGCGGTCAGGGGTTGATCGAAACCATCAATGGCAGCGGCAGCTACGTCAGTGGCGGACGCTTGGAAAACGTAGCCCAGGCCATGGTCGCCTACTCGCGCCTCGCCGGCACCCGCGATGCCTCTCAGGACTTGGTCGACTTCCGCATCGTCATCGAAGGGGAAGCCGCCAGCCGCCTCGCCGAACAGGACGACCGCAGCGCCTTGGCCAGCAAAATGTGGGAGGCCTACCACGAAATGGAAAGCGCCGACAACGGCCTCGACTTCGCCAACGCCGACATCCGCTTCCATTTGTCCCTCCTCGAGACCTGCGGCAATGCATTCATCAACATGATGGGCCAGGCGCTCAACGCTCACTACGAGCGCTTCATCCGCCTCGCCCACTCGGCCGACGACCCAACCACCCGCAACATGACCCTCGACGAACACAAGCGCATCCTCGATGCCATCGAGTCGGGCGACAGTACCATGGCTCGCGACACCATCGGCGCCCACCTCGGGTCCGCCGCCAGCCGCCTGCGCAAGATCGACGAGTGATCATCACCAATTTCCACCAAGCGCCGCCTCCTCCCCGGGACGCGGCGCTTTTTTCGTACTCACGCAGAGCCGCCAAGACGCAGAGGCTCTGCTTCTCAATATCTCTCTGCCCTACGTGGTTCCAATCACATCACCCGTGATCGCTTTTACGGATCCGCAGATGACGCCGATTCCGCAGATTTCTTTTGGCAGGAACGGTATTCAGGAAGTCCGGTCATCTGCGCAAAGGGCCACGTCGCCATCATCCGGTTTAATAGCCACGAAAAACACAAAGAGCCACAAAGAGGCTTCGTCTCTCCGCAACACGCAACGCCCCCTCGGACCGCCGGTTTCCCATCCGGCCACCAAACCCAACGGAGCGCAGCGACCACTCCCCCTCGGATTGGCAGATCCCCGGTCGCTCGTGACCGATACTCACGCAAAGTCCCCAAAGACCCAAAGAGGAAGACATACTAAAACTTCGTGCTCCTCATGCCCTTCGTGGTTCCAATCACATCACTCGCAGTCGCTTTTTAGGATCCGCAGATTCCACCGATTCAAATCATGTCGATCATGTAAATCCTGTCTAAAAAACACCTACCCCGAGCGCAGCGACCATTTTCCAAACATAAAACCTAATCACCTAACCACGTAAAACAGGGAACCTCACGCAAAGCGCTCAATAAACGAAAGGCGTCGCCGCTCCGAAAACCTCCCCTCCACCAATAAAAATGCGCCCCACCCACCGGAGATTTCCGGGAATGGGACGCATGATAAATTCATCGAGAACCACCCTTAGTCACGGCGGCCGAGAAGGATCATCAGCCAGTAGCCCAACTGAGCAAGCGCGGTGAGCGCACCGACGACATAGGTCATCGCCGCCCAGAACAACGCATTCTTCGCGCGATCGTGCTCAATGCGTCCGGCAATGCCGCTGCGCTCCATCCACGCCAGTGCGCGGTTACTCGCATCGAATTCCACCGGCAACGTGACCAACGAGAAACCAGCGATCACCGCCAGCGAAATCACCATCGCCCACAGCATCCATACCGAGCCCGTGTAAAACAGACCGAAGATAAACGCGAACATCAAGTACTGCTGGATCTGGCTGGCAAAGCTCACCGCCGGCACCATCTTCGAGCGCAGCTGCAACCAGTGGTACGCCTTTTGGTGCTGCACCGCGTGGCCGCATTCGTGCGCCGCCACGGCTGCCGCCGCAACATTCGCCATGTGGTAGACCGGCTCACTCAGGTTCACCGTCTTATCCATCGGATTGTAGTGGTCGGTCAATTGGCCAGGTGTACTGATCACCTGGACGTCCGTGATGCCATTGTCGCGCAGCATTCTTTCCGCCACCTCGCGCCCGGTCATCGGCAGAGGAATGTCGGAGTACTCGTGGAAGCGCCGCTTGAGCGTGTGGCTCACCAGCATACTCAGCAGCATCATGCCGCCGATGATAATCAGGTAGGACATGCTGAATCCGCCACCCTGGCTTTGCTGGGTAGCGGCGATCACGTCTGGGAGGAAGTCGATGTTCATCATAGATTCTATACGAGTCGATCTACTAAACGTCACCGGAATCACATCGCGACTAGAAATCAGATGGAATTTTCCACCCGCCCGCAGCCGGTGCCTGCCTGCCCAATTTGCACAGGATCCGCACAGACTCAGGAGACGCAATGGCCGGTTGGTTGCAAATCGTGTAAAATGATCGACTTTGCACCACTTTTATTCCCGCTTTTCCCATGCTCCACTGGCTCCAAGACAAATCCGCGTTCCCCCTCTACCTGGCTCCCATGGCCGGGGTGACCGACTACGTCTTCCGCCAGATCTGCCACGAGCTCGGCGCCGACGTCATGGTCACAGAGTTCGTCTCCGCGGAAGGCATCATCCAGCAGGACGAGCGTACCCGTCGTTACACCGAGTTCCCGGACGAACAGCGCCCCGTCGGGGTTCAGCTCTTTGGCGCCAATCCGGAGAACCTCGCCAAAGCCGCACAGAAGGTCGTGGCCTGGAAGCGCCCCGACTTCATCGACATCAACTTCGGCTGCCCGGTGAACAAAGTGGTCTCCCGCAACGGCGGATCTTCGCTCTTGCGCGACTGCCCATTGCTCGGCTCGGTTGCTGAGGCCATCGTCAAAGCCGTCGATGTCCCCGTCACCGCCAAAATCCGCGTCGGCTGGGACCAGCAATCCATCAACGCGGTCGAGGTCTGCAAACTACTCGAAAATGTCGGCGTCCAAGCTGTCGCTATCCATGGCCGCACCCGCTCGCAGGGCTACACCGGCGAAGCCAACTGGGACATCATCGGCGAATGCGCCGACAACGTGAACATCCCCGTCATCGGCAACGGCGACATCGCCACCGGCGCCGACGTCCAGAAGCGCAAGACCGAAACCAATGTCGCAGGTGTCATGATCGGCCGCGCCGCCATGCAGTACCCATGGGTCTTCCGCGACGCCAAACATTTCCTCAAGACCGGCGAACTACCAGAACCCGCCTCCGTCCAGGAGCGATGGGAGTTGATGCGCCGCCACGCCACCCTCGCCATCGAACGAGGCCACAAAGGCAACGAGCGCCAAACCCTCACCGGCATGCGCTCACGCTTGATGGCCTATTCGAAAGGCTTGCCTGGCGGTCGCACACTGCGCACACAGTTCTCCCAAGTCTCATCCATCAGCGAACTCGAAGACATCGCAGCGACCCACATGGCATCGTTAGACGACCTTCCGGAGCACCAGCGCTCCCTGTCGCACCCACAGATTTCCGGCAAAGGCATCTAACCCCACGCCCTTCCGCCTCCCCTTCCCAGGTCCCCGTCTCTATCACATGACTCCCTTCGCCATTGCGCTCCTCATCATCGTCGGTGTTTTTCTTTTGGAAAGTGTCGCCACCGTTCTAAATAGCAGATCCACAGCACCGCGTCCGCCGAAGGGATTCGAAGGAGTTTACGATCTCGACCGCTACGCCCGCTCGCAGGAGTACAAGCGCACCAACTCGGAGTTCGGCTTGTTCCAGAACATCCTCTCGCTCGCGGCACTGCTGGCATTCTGGTTGCTCGGCGGCTTTGGCTGGTTGCACGAGTGGTCGCAGACCTGGCAGATGAACGAAATCCTGCGCGGTGTCTGCGTGATCGGCCTCGTCGGAGCGGTATCAAGCCTGATCTCGCTGCCATTCTCGATCTACGACACCTTCGTCATCGAGGAACGTTTCGGCTTCAACAAAACCACGCCACGCACGTTCATCACCGACCAACTCAAGTCCATCCTGCTGGCGGTGCTCCTTGGCGGACCGCTGATCGCCGGCGTGCTCTGGATCTTCCACACCTTCGACAACGCCTGGCTGTGGGCGTGGGGCAGCCTTACCGCCGTCACACTCCTCCTGTCCTATCTGGCACCGCGCTTCATCATGCCGCTCTTCTACAAGTTCACCCCACTTGAGGATGGTGAGCTGCAAAGTGCCATCAACGTCATGGCGGAGCGCTGTGGGTTCCCCGTCACCGGCATCTACGTCATCGACGGATCGCGCCGCTCGTCCAAGGCCAACGCCTTCTTCACCGGCTTCGGCAAAAACCGCAAGATCGCTCTCTTCGACACCTTGATCGACAACCACACCACCGAAGAACTCGTCGGTGTGCTCGCCCATGAGATCGGCCATTTCAAACTTCGCCACATCATCCAGCAAATGGCGTTCGGCATCCTGCAGACAGGCCTGATGCTCTATTTGCTCAACTACTTCGTCACCAAGCCGGAGATCTACCAAGCCTTCAACGTGAACCCAGGAACTGATCTGCCCGTTCACTTCGGCATTATTTTCTTCATGATGCTCTACGGCCCGATCGCCCTGATCCTCGGCATCATCACCAACAAACTCAGCCGCATCCACGAGTTCCAAGCCGATGCCTACGCCGCCAAGGCCACCGGCACGCCGAAAGCCCTCGCCTCCGCGCTGAAAAAACTCACCGCCGACAGCCTCGGCAATCTCACCCCGCATCCAATGGAGGTCTTCCTCCACTACTCCCACCCGCCGACACCAAAACGCGTCGCGGCCCTGGAACAGATGCCCGTCAAACCTCTCGACCCCGCCCCAGCAGCTGCCCAGGGAGAAAGCGCGTAATTCCATTAAACGGTCACCTTGGTATAGCCGATAGGATTGACTGGGTGGGATCAGAGATGAAGAAAGTGATCTTGGAGGGATCTTTTCGAGTGCTGCTGCGCTGCCCATATCTCAGGTAGCCCGCTAGCATCGCGGTTCGCGCCTTGCCTCACTCGAAAAAGCTCTCCGCCATTCCGTCAAGTTGACCGTTCAATTGCTATTAGACCGCCCTTGCAGGGCCCGCCTCCGGCGCAGGGTGAGATCCGAGTGCGTGGGCTGTCGATTGCGTGGGCTGTGTGGGATCCAAGAACGCAGGACGAGTGTGGATCCGTGGAGCACGGGTAGCTGAACGCGAGATAGCGCCGGAGGTGCGGACTAGCTCAGCCCACGGCAACGCCGTGGGGATTGGCGAGTTAGACGATGGAGCCCTGCAGGGGCG
Source organism: Sulfuriroseicoccus oceanibius (assembly GCF_010681825.2). Classification (NCBI taxonomy): domain Bacteria; kingdom Pseudomonadati; phylum Verrucomicrobiota; class Verrucomicrobiia; order Verrucomicrobiales; family Verrucomicrobiaceae; genus Sulfuriroseicoccus; species Sulfuriroseicoccus oceanibius. The sequence goes on from NZ_CP066776.1 coordinate 2,969,030, forward strand.
GTCCAATTGGTGATTCAAGGAACTGATGGCGGATCTTCGGGGATTACACCATTTGAACGGTCACCTTGGCGTAACCGATGGTGAATAGGATTCCGCCCCCTAAATAACGACGACTTTCGCCGAGAGTAGGTGCACATTGGTGATCAACGCCGTCGCGAAGCGACAGATTACCGGCTAGCCGGAGGTTTCAACCTCCGGATATCAGTGCTCGGGTGCAGCGTCCCGTAGGGACGGTTTACACGAGTCGGGGGGGCTGCGAGGTAAACCGCACCTCCGGCGTAAATTGATTAGAGCGACCAGACCTGCGGATGAATCCGCTGGCTAACCGGTAAGTCATCACTTCGCGATGGAGGGTGAGCTAGGTTTGTCCGGAATGGAACTAACTGAAGCCCTCTGGCGTAAAAACCTCCCTGCAAGGGAGACGCAAACCAGCCCAGGGTGCAGGGAGCCTCAGGCGACCACACCCTGGGATATCCCGCGCAGAAGCAGGCAAGGCCAAGCCAGCGACACCGCCGACGCGCATCACCCACCCGCCGGCCGCTCCCGACACGGCGAGATGCATCAAGAGTCTGTCGGACATTGCCGTTAAAGCTCCTGAGAATCGCATATTCGCACGCACAAGATTTTCAAAACCCAATGAATTGAGACTGTGGCCATCAAGAGCGCATCTTATTGATATTGGGCGAAAAATTACCGCAAGTCCGACAGACTCTTCAGCCCCGGCAGCATCAATTTCTCGCTGAATGCGAGTCTCATAACAGCCTGGGGTCAGCGCACCTCAGGCGAGTGCCCCCCCAGGAAAATCCACCACAGCCCCTCGGCCGAGCGTGCGATACCGCCAACGCGCAGCCCCCGTCCCGACGGCCGCTCCCAACACGCCAAGGCGCGTTAAAGCCCCCTGAATCGGTGCCGGCAATCGCCCGCGACATCACTCCATCAACTCGATCTCACCTGGCTTCCAGCTCTGGTCGAACCACGACTCCAGTGGCCCGTAGATCCGCAAAATCGCAAACCACCCCTTGCCTCGCACGGTTTGGATCCAGTTGGCTTCCTTGCCCTCTGGGGCTCTGGGACCAAAGTACAGATCCACCGACCCGTCGGCATTGGTCTCATACTCGCTCTTCTTACTATTCAGACTTGGGAGCGGCTGATCCGTCTGGAGCTGCGACCTGGTCTGTGGGTCGTACACCACCACCGACCAGAAATCCTTCGCCGGCACGTCGGCCGGAATATTGAGCCGATAGGTCTCAGATCCATTGAGGAAGTCCCCCTCCTTGTCGCGGTCGATCCACGCATACTGAGATCCAACTCCCACCATCTTTGCAGCCATGGCCGGAGTGTTCACCGTCGCGAAGTAAAAGAACATCGTGCGCGCATCTTGGTAGCGTCCACCATGACCGCCATCCTTGAGCCAGCGATAATCGCCCCCAATAAATGCCGTCTTCCATTGACTGTCTTCGTAGATGAACGCTGCCGGATCACGCGCATCGAAGCTAATCGCACGCGCCATCCCATTACCAACCGCCGCCGCCTCCTTGAGTAGCTCCGCAGTTCGTGCGTCCGGTTTGAACGGCTTGCCTTTCTCAATCCCGATCGCTGCCGCCAGTCCCCGCAGCTCAGGGTCCACCAAACCGACCGGTTCCTTCTGGATCACGTGGTTCAGCTCCTCATAGAACATTTCATTGTTCGCGTGGATGGTATTGAGCACCTTTTTGGAAAGGTTGAGAAACTTCATCTGCGGCGGCCGCTTGGCATCCTTCAGTGGGTAAATCTTCAGTCCGTCCTTGAACATCTTCACCGACGCGTCCGGCTTTCCATCCACGAGGAACCCTCGCAGGATCAGCCAGTTGGTATACGACGGCGATTGCACCACATAATAACTCTCTGTCTTGCCCTCGACCGTCACCGGCACCACTTGCCCCGCTTGCGAAAACGCTATCGGCATCCCGATATAATCCGGCGGCAAAATCAAATACTTCCCCCCTTGCCCGCGGTCAGGTCCCGGAGCGCCCATGTCCACCACAAACCGAAAGAACGCATCGTTCACCGTTCCCGGCCCGCAGTTCGGAGGGATCTCCACCACCGTCGGCCCATCGCGCTCCAAATCCAGCATCGCCGAGGCATACACCGTGTCTGTGTTCCCCGTCAGAAACAGCGGATTCGAATCCATCAAATCCTCAGTGATCCCTACATGATGCGCTTCCGTCACCCCTGCTTGCAGGTGCCCCACTCGCAGCGCCTCAATCGAACAAGCCGGCATCCAGTTCAGAAAAACCTCCACCGCCCGCAGGTACACTAGGTGGTCGTAGAGCTTCTGCGACGTCTCCTCACTCGGACGACCATCATCAAAAACCAACTCCCCCAAATACGCCGTGTCCACTTTGTCAGGCGTTAGAATCTCCGGTGGAATGATTGTGTTATACCCCTTCGGAACCTCGGGATCGGCAGAGAGAGGGTGAATAGCAAGAGAGGACAGTGCGGCAATGACTGCAAGCTGGGAAGTTTTCATGACAAAGCGGAGTGAATCGGATCAGGGACGCAGAAGCGCTACGCCCACCGCTCAACCAGCGGACGCCACAGTCACTCCGCCTGCACCAGATTCCGCCACGAGGCCATCACCAGCACCTCCAATCATGGGATCGGCGGCGGCACATTCGCTCCACTCACCGGCTCCTCCTTGGGTGCGTTTAGTAACTTAACCAGCCCCCATATCGCCAGCCCTAGCCCAACCACGACAATCAACGCAGACACCCCGAACACACCGAATATCAGCTTGAAAACCTCCATGAAGCGCGACTTCCCAAACGAAAACACACGCGGCTCAAAGCGCCCATCCACAACAACCGTCAACTGCTCCGGCCCATCCAAATCCACATAGCCCACACTCCGACTCGACCTCCCGCCACTGGTCGATGAAAACGACCGATCCGCGAAAAATGCCACCCGCTCGCCTGCTCCATCAGTCACCACAACCTCCAATCCATCCGGCAAATCCTCGGGCCGATGATAATTCCGCCCGTCATAGAAGCTTTGGAAGTCATTCATCAAATAATAGCGACCAGACTCAGCCGCTTGATAGTCGATCGCGCCCGGCCCAAGGAACTGTTGTTGCTTCGTCTCCTGAGTGATCACCGGCAAAATCCACAACACCGGCACCACAAACACCCCGGCAAACAACAACACAATCCCCGCGATCAAAGTCTTCAGTCCCTTCTTCATACGCCCCATTGCTAGCGGATACCCTCCACCAAAGCAACACCTCCCCCGCGCTGGTGGGTCGACATTCCCGTCGACATCCACCCCAGAGCGCAGCGACCACTCTCTCCGACGCCGGCTACCTCCCCCCCCTCCCCCTCGTGAGGGAATGAAGGAATACTCACGCAGTGACTCCAAGACGCAAAGGATCCTAATTCGCCCCCGATTCAGCGCGCCTCGACCCTCACTGGTCTGATAGCCACGAAAAACACAAAGAGTCACAAAAGCCCTTCATCTCTCCACAACACGCGACGCCCCCTCGGACCGCCGGTTTCCCATCAGGCCGCCAAACCCAACGGAGCGCAGCGACCACTTCCCCACTGGAACGCCGAGCTCCAGATCGGCAAACCGCCCGATCCGGCGCAGCCGCACTGCAAACCTAACCACGCAAAGCAAATAGCCTCACGCAAAGCCCCCAAAGCCCCAAAGTTTCCGTTCTTCAAAGCCTCTGTGCCCTTCGTGTCCTCTGTGGTTCCAATCACATCACCCGTGATCGCCTTTACGAATCCGCCGATTCAAATCATCACCATCCTGTAAATCCTGTCTAAAAAGCACCAACCCGGAGCGCAGCGACCACTTTTACAACATAAAACCTAACCACCTAAAACGCCCTCCTGAAACCTCTGTGCCCTCCGTGTCCTCTGTGGTTCCAATCATATCCCCGCAATCGCCTCCAGCGATCCGCCGACTCAAATCATCCCCATCATGTAAATCCTGTCTAAAAAGCACCTACCCGGAGCGCAGCGACCACTCTCCCAACATAAAACGTAACCACATAAAACCTAAAACAGCCCTACCCGGACACCCTCCATCCCCCCACTTTGCATCCTGCGATATCGGCGTATACTGTCGCCGTTGTGTCACTCCTGCCACCCAAGCCACCTGTCTCGTCCGCCGCACGTCACGTCGTCTTTTTCGATGCCGAATGCCTGATGTGCGACGGCACCGTGCGCCTGCTCATGGACAGGGACGAAGGCAATGTCCTCCATTTCGCCACGCTCCAAGGCCCGCACGCCCGCAAGCTCATCGACGACGGCCATCTGCCCGACACACATGACCTTCTCGGCACACTGGTTTTCGCCGAAAACCTCGGCGATCCCACCCACCAAAAGGTGACCCTGCGCTCGACTGCCGTCCTCCGCATCTGTGACAAAATCGGCGGCTGGTGGCGCGTCGTGGGATGGCTTCGCATCATCCCCCGTCCAGTCCGCGACGCCGTCTACAAGTTCATCGCGGCCAACCGCTACAAGTGGTTCGGCAAACGCCCGAACGACGCCTGCTTCCTCCCCGATGCCGACCAGGCCGCCAAGTTCATGGACTAAGCGCCCGCAACGCATCCACTCCGGCGCATCCCTTCATTCCGGGACACTCACGCAGAGACCACGCTGTCGCTAAGACGCAGAGCCTCCAACGCGGAGAACCTTCGGGCCCTTCGAGCTTCCAAGCACATCAACGCTGATCGCTCTCACGGATCCGCAGATGACGCCGATTCCGCAGATTTTTTTGGCAGGAACGGCGTTCAGGAAAACCGGTCATCTGCTCAAAGGGCCATGTCGCCCTCATCCGGTTTAATAGCCACGAAAAGGCATCCTATCTCCGCAACACGCAGAGCCCCTCGGACCGCCGGTTTCCCATCCGGCCACCAAACCCAACGGAGCGCAGCGACCACATTGCCAACATAAAACTTTAATCACCTAACCACCTAAAACGCACATTCCTCACACAAAGCCCCCAAAGACCCAAAGTTTCCGTCCCTCAAAACCTCTGTGTCCTCTGTGTCCTCTGTGGTTCCAATCACATCCCCGCAGTCGCCTTCAACGATCCGCAGATGACGCCGATTAAAATCATCACCATCCTGTAAACCCTGTCCAAAAAACCTCCCCCCAGAGCGCAGCGACCACTTTTCCACTGGAACGCTGAGCATTGCTCGGCAAGCCATCCCATCCGTCGCAGCCGCACTAAAAACCTAACCACTTAAAACACACATTCCTCACCCGCTGCGGATCATCACGTGGTCCATCGGGCTCTTCACCCCGCAGCCATTCACGCCTTTGGCCACGTGCGTATAGATCTCCGTCGTCGTCACATCCGCGTGGCCCAGCAGTTCCTGGATCGTTCGCAGATCCGTGCCGCCTTCCAGCAAATGGGTGGCAAAACTATGACGCAGCGTGTGACTCGTCACCCGCTTCTGCACCCCGGATGCGGCCACCGCACGCCCCAGCGCCCGACTATAACTCTTCGCCAGCACATGATGCCTGCGCACCAGCCCCGTGGTCGGATCGCGCGACATCTCATCCGCTGGAAACATCCAAAACCACGCCCACTTCTCCCCCGCCTTCGGCCACTTCCGCTCCAACGCCGGAGGCAGCCACACACCCGGGGCCTCCGCCTCTCGATCCTTCTCATACAACGCCCTAAGCGACTCCTTGTACTCCAGCCAGCGGTCACCCATCCCCTGCGGCAACACCGTGACCCGGTCCTTGTCGCCCTTACCACCGTGCACCGTCAACTGCCCACGCTCCAGATCCACATCCTTCACCCGTAACTGCACCACCTCCTTGATCCGCAACCCAGCTCCATACTGCAACTCCGCCATCGCGCGCCACCGCCCCTCCATTTTGTCCAGGATCGCCACAATCTCCGCCACCGACAGCACCGTCGGCATCCGCCTGGGCGTTTGCTTCAGAGTCACCATCAAATCCACCTCCTCCCGACCACACACATCGCGGAAAAAAAACGCCAACGCATTCAGCGCCTGCTTCTGCGTCGCAAACGCCACCTGCCTCTCATCCACCAGATAGGCCAGCCAATCCCGCGCCACCGCCGAATCCATCACCCGCTCCTCGGTCTTGGCCCACACCGCAAACCGCCCGCACCACCCCGCATAGGTCTCCCTTGTCCTCAGCGCCAACCCGCGCCGACACCCCACACGGTGCACCGCTTGCCGCACCCGTTCATCCAGCGTCGTTGGGGTCACCCCACGCTCCCGACACCGCTCCAGCCAATCCAAATACCACCGCATCGCCTCCGCCCATTGGTCCAGCTGCCAACGCTCACGCGGCGCACTCAGCACCTGCGCCCGCCAAAACTCCCGCGCCGATTCCGCCCCCGGTGCCAGCCGATACCGCTGCCGCCACTGGTCATACCACCCCACCACCACTTCATACCGCGCCTGATCCTGGGCCGACACATCACGCGCCGCCAACAAATCATCCCGCCATGAGACATTTGAACACCTGTTCATAGGAACACACTAAACCTCCCAACCACACCCAGCCCAGCAAAAAATCGCTCCTTAACATCCGCTGACATTCCAATGAATCGAAGCGAATGTTCAACTCCAACACCTCTCCCAACCATCAACCAATCCAAACTTCTCCCCGCCACCAAAAAAACCACCCCAAACCGCCCCCAATCCTTGACTCCATAGGCCCTGCCGCCCACACTCCCTCCCTCAAACCACCCGCCCCAAGCTCACCCGATATTGAGCCCGTGGGCGTAAACTAATACTGTTCTCCAAAAATAAATGCGACCACTCCTTATCACCATGGGTATTCTATCCTTTTTCAGTTCAAGCAAGGGGCAGGAAAAGCCTCATAAACAACAGCCAATCGCCATTGTTGTGGATCTCAAAGAACATAAGATTGGCTCAACCTTGCTAGGTTCTTCAATTGCTGCCACCGACTCTTTTCAGACAGTTGGACAAGGTTGGGAGGTTGGCACCAAAAATGGATTACTAGACTACGGGCTCTTTGAGATTGGTTGCTTCCAGGGCTCTTACACTCGCGCTGGAGAGCCCATCGAGATTGGAAAGGACACAACTCAGAATGACATTTTGAAGATGTTCGGAGAGCCATACTGGACTGACCGTTCCGATGGCGAGGTCATTATGTTCTATGAGTATAAGGCTGGGACAGTTGAGCTTCAGTTCGAGTTTCCGGATGGCAAGTCTCTCGGCATTATCACGCTCCTAAAGGATGGTGTTCTATCTGAAGCCACCCAGCGCAAAGCATATGGAGTGACCAAGCCTTGGCCGCCAAAGTAATCGTCTGGGAGAACAAGCCGGCGCAGCCAACCGCGATAACGCTGGATGTTGTTCGCAGGATCTGTAGGCTTTCACAGTTGCCTGGCGCGGTTGTCTGGCCTTTTACGTTCGCCCCAAAAATGAACCTTCTTGCAGACATCGAAATTGGGCGGATCGTGAGCGTATCGTTGATCGCGATGGTAGTCCCGATTGTACTCGGCTTCCTTTATCGATCAGCTCAACGAGATTCACATCAGGCGGCCACAGAGAAGCGAGTCGATTATCCGAAGACGCTCAAGATACTCGTTTGGGCAGGATGGGGCTTCACGATTGCGATTGCCATCATTGCAGCCTTCACGGCTAGAGGACACGATTTTTGGCCCGCCTTCTTGTGTGTTCTACTTTTCGTTGGACTCACCCTATCTCTCCATCTGGAAGCCTATTTCGTGACGATCACCTGGGATGACGGAACCATCTATACCCGCTCTCCGTGGCGGTGCTCCAGGATGATTCCGCTATCCAGCGTCAGGCACTGTGATTTTTCGCAGACGCTGCAGTGGTATCGCATCCGCACCCAGGGCTACGGCATCGTCAGGTTGCACATATTTGCTCGGGGCATCCCGCAGCTTCTTGCCGCACTACCGGTTCCGAATCCCGGGTATCCGCCGAAGCAACAAAATCAAGGCGAACAAGTCGGCGCAGCCAACCGCGATAACGCTGGATGTTGTCCGCAAGATCTGTAGGCTTTCATCGTTGCCAGGCGCGGTTGTCTGGCCTTTTACGTTCGGCATTAACAATGAGAGCACTTATCACCGCGGCACTGATCTCGCTGGCTGGCTTCGCTAAAAGCCAAGAGATTGAGCAGAAACTTGAGACGCTCAATCGCGAGGTTGAATCCCTCCAACGAGAAATCCGTGAAATTGAAGATCCCGACCAAAAGGCATCAGCTTGGGAGGCGCTTAGGGAATACACGGCTGCGTGGTATCCATTCTCCTTTCTCTATGCTCCGAATGGTTCGGACGATCTCCAGGAGGACTCTACTGAGGAGGTGCTTCTTGAGGCCGTCTATGGCGCCTTTACAGCCGAACAGGCTCATTATGGTCGCTCAATAATCCACACGGAAGGAGATGATGAGAGGGCGCGGGAGCTCATGATTCTTCGAGCGGAGACTCTTTGTCGAATCTATCCACTAGGACGACGTATCGGGTTTGAGGAAGATGTCTATTTTGCTCAGATCATCTTGCGTATCTATGAACATTCTCCTCATGCCGTAGCCGCAGCACTCAAGGATAACCTTAGTAGGTGGCACGGTGACGAGCGAGCTATTGCGCTTTTAGTCCTTGGACATCAAGGAGACATCACCGCCCAAAATGAGCTTGAGGAGTTGGACAGCGAACGAGTTAAGAAGCTATCTGTGGTGGCGAGAGCTTATTTTAATCCCGAAACAGGCAAAGCCGAACAAGGCGTCGCACCACAATCCGCTACCCGCGCCGAGTCGGAGTCAGAGAGTAGCTACAAACCTCAACCAGATTCGGAGTCGCGCTCCCGGTAGCGGATGTGTGGACTTCGACGTTCTGCTGAAAATGATGCCTCACCGGAAAGCTCTTCTTCTTGGAGCATGCGGAACTGTCCAAGGACGATTCGGCCGATGGTTCAACCCGATCTTGGCGGAGATCTCCAACGAATATGACCAAGTCCTCAAATCACAACGATGGCTTGATCAGCGAGAGGATTTCGACACCGTTCATCACGTGATACGGTTCGGCGAGAGCGATCGCGAGGAGATCGAGATCGGAAGGGTCTCCTCAAAGCACGCGGAATTACCGACAGCCTCATTTCGTTCGATGGCTGGCCTTCACCGAGTCTACCTCGATCAGGAGGCTCTTCGGCACTACTTGGATGCAGAGGTGATCAGAGCACTGAACTTGATTGGAAGTCGCCTTGGTTTGCCCAAGCTCGCCCCCGAAAAAAAATCGGCAGAACAAGTCGGCGCAGCCAACCGCGATAACGCTGGATGTTGTTCGCAAGATCTGTAGGCTTCCATCATTGCCAGGCGCGGTTGTCTGGCCTTTTACGTTCGCTCAAGAGAATATGCGGCTAAACCTCATCATAGCCCCGGCGCTACTTCTGCTTTCATGCAAGAGCCCCTCAATTGGAGAGACGCACACAACCCTGCCAGACACGTGCAGGATAACCGTAGTATTCCAAGCGCCAGGTGACACCAACGAGACAGTTCGGACACTCTGGCAGAAGAGCTATCCGAAAGAGTATTCTGAGTTGCTCAGACGGGCTAATGCATCTCGCAGCGGAGAGGATCCTTTCGCAGCTTCAATCGACATCCCGGACGAAGAGCTAACGCCGGAGACTGCCGGTCTTCTCGGATGGGAACGAGGAATCGTTCCCCGCGTGTTCGATGAGCTAGGCTATCCTCTAAAGGATGGGGCGGAGGCAGACTACGAGGCTGCTTCGGGGCTCTTCACGGTTACGCATTCCCATTCTGCGATTAGAACGTTTCAGGCACGCTTCCCCGAATTCACAAAACTACAAAGCGAACAAGTCGGCGCAGCCAACCGCGATAACGCTGGATGTTGTTCGCAAGATCTGTAGGCTTTCACAGTTGCCAGGCGCGGTTGTCTGGCCTTTTACGTTCTGCAAGAAAATGAGTCGCAGCATTCACAAAACCATCAGACAGATCTCAAGAGACAACTCAAAGAACGATTTATCTGACTCGACTAATCCTGACCTCGTTGAGTACGCCAAAAAGCGCAAATACAAGTCCGAGGAGCGAGCGAAACGACATAGCCAAAAGGCGGCTAAGAGGATTGACCCGACATAAGGCAGTCTTGAGGAATTGCGTAATAGTCCCCCCAATTGCTCGCACGCCGGTTGGGGCATGGATTAAGAGCCATTATCCTCAGGGCGACGTTCACTCGAATAGAGCTATTGCTTGTTGATCGAATTATCGCGGTTCCCCCCGTCTCTATCATCTCGCTTTTTGCGGGACAGGTGGTCGCGGGAGTTCTTCACCAAGACCCGCCCAAGAATCGAAGAGCAGAACAAGTCGGCGCAGCCAACCGCGATAACGCTGGATGTTGTTCGCAAGATCTGTAGGCTTCCATCATTGCTAGGCGCGGTTGTCTGGCCTTTTACGTTGTGCAAAAATGAAACGATTGCCCCGACACTTATCAATTGCGCTCGTAGCTGCGATCGTTGGGTTTATCGCTGCCCCTCGAATATTGGGAGTATCCGCGGAATCTGTCCTTCGGGGGATTGAGTGGCATGCTGCCATTGTTTCTGCAGGACTTTGGTTCACTTTTAGCCTTCTCCTGCGCAAGCCGAAGATACAGCAATGGCTGATAATTGGATTCGTTTCACCATTTATCGGAGTGCCTCTCTTCTATCAAATGGCGGCTTGGAAGTCCGGATATGGGTCACAGCTTCCTGAACTTGGTTCCGCACTATATGTTGGTTTGATAGCGGCAACGCTACTATCGTGGCTACTGATTCCGGTCGGACTTCTTACAGGCGGACTTGCCGCAATCGTAAGTCGCCCTTTCGCAAAAATCGAAGCACAACAAGTCGGAGCACAGAACCCCTGACCCGCCTCCAGTTCTAGCCGTAATGACCACTACAACCTCAACCCGCAGTCGAAGCCGCGCCCCTGGTCAGGGGTCCTGTGTCCTTTGACGTTCGCTTTAAAAGATGGAAACCGCTACGAGCTTTGGAGGCCCATTCATTCTCCTCCCCAAGAGACTTGCCGACGATTGGTCGAAAGCCATCGGTGACAACCCCGAGCCAGACAGTGGATTGTATGGTGAGGTTTGCGGGAGCGAGGACTTCATGCATCTGATCACCTTCCAAGGGATTACCGTTGTAAGGATCGCTGAAGAGCCGAGTGATCTGTTTTGGATTCCTGACGAGCGAGGAGGCCTCGTCCTCCAGTGGATCGGGGCTGATTCCCTCGATGATTTGATTGTATTCGGCCAGGAGGTTGCTTCGACCAGTGAATGGCAGGAGACACTTGAATTCACCATTACAGATCCGGAACTTCGGATTATGGATTCGTGTGGGTTCGAAGGAGATGACCAGCCTAAGATCGACTTATCCATAGATCCGGGAGAGTATCAGATCAGTGCCACATACGCCGAAGATGAGGACACGATGGCGACCGTCTTTCGGCTTACCAAAAAGGACTAAGCGAACAAGGCGTCGCTCTCAACACCTGCCCCGCCGCGAGTTCAATCGCCATGACAATTCAACATTTCACCCACAGTCGAAGCCTCGCCCCCGGGCAGGTGTGAGAGGACTTCGACGTTATCCAAAGAATGTTTCCTTCGAGAGACGCCATTATTGAACACTCAGGCGGGGGCGTGGCGATCTCCACTTTTGCCAAGCGTCCCTGTATAGAGATCATCGCGTTTGTGTCGTGGGTGATTCCTTGGTTCGGATTCGGATTATTTGGGTTACTCGGCATATTTGGCCAGATCTCACCTGAGACGATGAGTGTCAGCGTCAGGGTGTTTCTGTCGATCTGGCTTCTACTTTGGTTCATCGGAGGAGCGTTTTTCGTCAGAACAGGCTTTCTCCGCGCTTTCTCTCGCCTCCAAGTTCTTGCGGACTCGACCGGTATATCACTCCATCGGAAGTTTCCATTGGGATCGACATCTCAGTGCTACCCTTGGGACAGAATCGAATACGTCTCGGAATACCTACACGACGGTCGTTCATATGGTGGCGTGGTGATGCGTACGGATAAGCGACTGATTACAATTGATGAGAGGTTGCCGAACCGGGTTGCAGCTTTGATGGCTGATGCATTAGGTGCCGCCTTTCCCAGCAAGACAAGAAAGGATAACAAGTCGGAGATGGCGACGCCGAGGAAGCCGTCTGATCAATTTTGAGCCTTTCCCCGGCGACGCCATTCCTCTAACGTTGTCCCAAAAAATGAACGAAGAGCCGGCACAGGAAAATACGAAGCGTTTGCACTTCGGTCTTTTGTTGCTGATCTCATTCGCGCTCTTCAATCTCGGTTACATCGTCGACCAGACAGTGCGGTGGAGCGATCACGCTCATGGATTCCTGAATGGTGTCTTTCACATTCTCGTTTTCGGGATTGCTTGGTGCTTCTATCTTGTTCCGTGGAGTCTCGTGGTGTTTGCGCTGTATCGATGGCGCAAGTGGCAACGGTTCAGGACCCAGTGGGTATTGGCACCAGCGGTTTTGGTGCTTCTCGCCACAATTGGAGGCCTTCTTGTTCAGCCGCCGACACCATCAAAACGCTTCAAGAATTTCGCCAAGACTGAACTGCCCTCAAACGTTCAGAATCTTCGCTATCACTTTTCAGGTGGCGGAATTGCAGACTACGGCGACACCTACTACTTTGAAACAACCCCAGAGGAGGTTGACCGCATTGTCCGCGAGATGCGTCTGGAAGAAGACGAGTTCTACGGTAGGGAGGGCTTGACTCACACCACTATTTCACCCCTTGCTGATTGTCCCGATTTTTCGACCTGGGACGGAGCTAAGCAATACAAAGGCTGGGACGACAGGCAGCATTGGTTTTACTACCTGATTACCGACCTATCGCGGACAAAGGTTTACATGATGATCGGATGCATCTAAACCGAACAAGGGACAACAAGGCGTCGCTCTCAACACCTGCCCCGCCGCGAGTTCAACCCGCCATGACAATTCAACCTTTAACCCACAGTCGAAGCCTCGCCCTCGGGCAGGTGTGAGAGGACTTCGACGTTCTGCAGAAAAATCATGACCGGTCCATACCACTTCGAACTCAACGCGAATGGTCGATGCGGCACGATTAAATGCACGAAGGGCAATCTGGTTCTGGAACTGGATTGGGAGATGTCTGGAGTTCCAGGCAAGGACATCCTCCTCACGCCAATGGATCTCACTCACTGGGTATCGGGAGAGGCCGTCGCGAAGGCGGAGCAAAGAATCCTTTTGGAACACCTTCGGACTTGGCTTGCTGCGAAGAAGACTCGCGCGGACATTGATCGCCCTACGATGGAGATTGAGCACTCAGCGAAGTGCGCCTGGAGTGATTGCGAGGAGCCGTCGCTGAAGGGCTTCGCGTATTGCGGCACCCACTACGACGACACGCTCCTAAGGAAATGAAGATGCAGAACAAGTCGGCGCAGCCAACCGCGATAACGCTGGATCTTGTTCGCAAGATCATTAGACTTTCACAGTTGCCGGGCGCGGTTGTCTGGCCTTTTACGTTCGGCAAAAAATGAAACTTACCCTTCCCCTTCTACTGGCAATTTGCTGCGTAGCATTGGGATGGATCGGAGGTTGCCTCTTCAACCCCTACGAGACTACTCGAGAACGGCTGATCGAATCGTGGAGACTAATTGAGCCTGGAATGCCGGTCGAAAAAGTTGACTCGATTCTAGGTCTCCCAATGTATGATTTCAGCGCCGGTAGTGGTCGCCCTGGTTGGGTTGCGGAGGTGCTGCCCGAGGAGATCATGAAGGGCCACAGCATTCGCGCTTACTACATTGATGGATTTGGCCCACAATTTCTATTGGTGGCGTTTGATGCTAGCGACCAGGTTGCCTTTGTGGGCAGCACCGACACCTAAAAACTTTCAAGCCGAACAAGTCGGCGCAGCCAACCGCGATAACGCTGGATGTTGTCCGCAAGATCTGTAGGCTTTCATCGTTGCCAGGCGCGGTTGTCTGGCCTCTAACGTTATCTCAAAATATCCCTATGACGATCGACTGGAATGCGTTCGAATCCGCCGTTGTTGAAGTTTGCTCAAAGAGTCTCGCCTATCTCGATGCCAATGCCACCGAGGACAGCATATATGGATTTGGTATCGAGGGCGGTATAGAACAAGGACGCGTTTTTGTCAGCGCTAACACTGTTTCCTCTCGAAGCTCGGACACCGAGTGGTGGCTGCCCGATTGGAAGCTAACCTATATTGATGAGCGTTTGGGGGACGACTCTTGTGACGAGCTTTTTGCGCCATTCGCAGAGCCATTCGATGAGATCGTTTCGGGCGACTCGGAGGAGATGGACTTCGAGGTGTTGTGCAGACACTTTCGCCTCAGTTGCTTGAAAGCTCTACGGGCTATCTCAAGCGCGATCAAGGACTACGATTTTCCAAGGTCGCCTGACTTCACGCTTGTCTACATGGACGAGGCTGAGGCGTTCTATCGAGGTGATGACCAGATTGAAGCGGCGATACGCGAGTTGGAATCAACCGAGAGATAACAAGCCGGCGCAGCCAACCGCGATAACGCTGGATGTTATCCGCAAGATCTGTACGCTTTCATCGTTGTCAGGCGCGGTTGTCTGGCCTTTAACGTTATGCAGAAAAGAGAATACGAAATCGACGGCAATCGGTTCTCTGATCTGCAGGGGTTCTTCGATCAAATCAGCGAGAACCTAATCCTAGGAGCCGAGTGGGGTCGGAACCTCGATGCATTCAATGATATCCTTCGCGGCGGATTCGGAACACCCGACGAGGGCTTTGTTCTCATTTGGAGGAACTCCGAGGAATCGAAGAGGAGACTGGGATACACTGAGACAGTGAAGCAGCTTGAGAGACGGCTTGAGCGATGCCATCCCACCAACCGCGAGGACGTGACGAATGATCTACAAAAAGCGCAACGCAACAAGGGAAGCACCGTTTTCGACTGGCTCGTGGAGATCATCGAAGTTCATTGCAAGGGCGGTGAGGAGGAAGAAGATGCTGTCGAACTTCGCCTCGCATGAAACGAATTTGCATAACAAGTCGCGGCACCCAATCCCTGACCGCGCTCTGTTTTCGGATCGATTTTATGATTACAATCGTTAACCTGTCATCCACGTGCGCCTCCCGGTCAGGGATTGGTGCGCTATGACGTTCGGCAAGAAATGGACACGGCACTATACTGGTCGAGATGGATAGTCGCTCTTCCTCTCGGTGCGATCTTCCTGCTCTGCGCGATCGGTAATTGGCAGCTCCTGATTGGAGGAATGATTCGAGCGATCAAAACCGGCAAATCGCTCTCCGGATCGATGATTCTTCCCTTCATCGGGCCTGTTCTTGGAATCGGATTCTTCCTCCTTATTCCCGTCGCTCCAATGAACTCATTATTCTGGCTTGCTCCCATTATCGAACCCACATGGATGGTCGGTTTGTATTGCCTTCTTACTGGTCCGTTTGCCAAGAGAATGAAGGCCGATAGGAACAACTAAATCAACAAGCCGAACAAGGCGGCGCTCCTAACACCTGCTCCGCCGCGAGTTCTATCCGCCATGATCATTCAACCATCAATCCACAGTCGAAGCCCCGCCCTCGGGCAGGTGTAGGAGGCCTTTGACGTTCTGCCCATGAATAAGGTTGCTGCAAGCTTGCTTGGATTTTGTGGGGCAATCATTCCGCTCCTCTGCCTCGGCTTCCTGCGGGAAGGTCTTGAGGACGGTCTTGAGGGCAGTTCAATCCCGATGCTATCGCGAATAGTCCTAGGTCTAGCGCCCATTGGCCCCATGCTTCTTGTGGTTCCCGCCCTTGTGGCAGTGGGTGTCTGGACTCGAACGAAGAGCATTAGCGCAAGCGATGCGGTTTGGGCGATTCTCGGAGCGGTTCTAATGTTTGCCTGTGTGGTCGGCGCTGTAGTGCCGGTCTACGACAAGGTTATATTCCTCGACGGTGGATCGATGGCATCTCCGTCGGTTGGGCGATGGATCGGCAATCTGCTTTTGGGGGCTGGTTCAGCCCTGTTCGCTGTGGTCGGAGTCCGCAATAATCACCGGAGCAGAACAAGCCGCAGCACCACAACCGCCTGACCCGCCCCGGGTCGTGGAGTAGAGATGATTCGAACCTTTAACCATGAGTCGGAGTGCGGCTGCCGTCAGGCGGTGGGTGTGCTTTGACGTTCGCCAAAAAAATGCTCACCGCCCTGAAGAGAATATCTCTGGCCATTAAGCGCCTTTTTCTGGCACTCGCAGGGGCACTAGGCGGCGGAGTGGTAGCTATCCTCCTTTCGCTACTCCTTTTCCATCTTCGCACTACGTACGCTCTGGATATCTCCCCCCTGGGGACCAAGATAACGATCCTAAGTCTAGCCTGTATCGCTGCCGGTATAATTGCGCCGAGACATTTTGCCATGTTCTTCATCGCCCCCTTGAGCTGGATCTTGAATGCAGACGATTCAGGAGGAGGTGCGCCATTAGAGACAGAGACATCCACGTCCACATTCATGCTAAATGTTTCCTATATGCTGGGTTTGGCGCTCTTTCCTGTCGGGACGCTTTTTTCCCTCCCATGGATAGCCGGAATCGGCTTTGCGGGAATCCTCATTTTCTCGCTCGGGGTCTTCCGGTTCGGGTTAGGAAATCCCGTCGGCGAACAAGCCGGCGCAGCCAACCGCGATAACGCTGGATGTTGTTCGGAAGATCTGTAGGCTTTCACAGTTGCTAGGCGCGGTTGTCTGGCCTTTTACGTTCTACCAAAAATGAGGATCTCCATACCAATCATCTTGCTCTTGGTTGGAACCACCCCGCTCTATTCGGATGATATCTGCGATCCGTTCAAGGCGCACGATCCTCAAATGGTGTCCGACTGCCAAGCCTCCGATAAACTCACCTCGATCTTTACCTGCATATCCAGTGGGACGCTCCAAGGCAGCGAGATCAGTTCTCGATCCACCGCGATCATCAGCACGATTTCGAAGTTCCACGAAAAGAACCACCGCGTACCGCATACGCTTGCCGAACTACGATCATTCGCCAAGTTGCATGGGTTTGACCTACTCGATCTGCAGCGACTTAGTCAGGTCGTGTTCGATGACGGCATGTTCCACTATTCGGCGACCTACGCGCGCGGGACATTAACACTCTCACATCTTCCGGATCGCCTTTGGTCCTCGGCACCTTTGGATATTCCTGAGGTAGAACAAGTCGGCGCAGCCAACCGCGATAACGCTGGTGATTGCTCGCAAGATATGTAGGCTTTCATCGTTGCCAGGCGCGGTTGTCTGGCCTTTTACGTTAGCTCAGAAAATGAAACTCATTACATTGCTGGCTTCATTTGGCGCGCTTGCTTACAGCTCGTGTGTTCCCTACAGAACCTCAGTTCAGCAAGAACAGATCTTAGCTACCAGAGGGGATGAGGTAATTGTAGAGAAAACTATTAGACAGGATATGATCGTGCTGGCAAATCCGGATGGAGGATCCAGCGGTCATTTGCATCATGATAAGTACTACCTGAAAAAAGGTGAGAAAGAGACGCCCTTGAAAAAATTGAGCATCCCATACATGGATGCTCCATACAAAAAATTCTATCCGATATCAGGTTCAAATCGATGGGTATATGTGGCACAGAAAATTGCATCTGCAGGTCGCATTGACAATCACGTTGTAGTCTTCAATGAAAGTAAGGTTTATGACGAGTTCGAAGTGAATAACTGCAAACGAAATCAAGGTGATTGGGGGGTATCACTGCGCGACGATAAAATTGTATTTTTTGGAGAAAGAGAGCTGACATACAACCCGACAACCAATCAGTTTGAGAATTAGACCCACGTGTAAAAGCCAGCTAACAAGACGTGGCTAGCAACAGGCTACCCGCCGCGGATCGAGGATTCGGCACAGCTAACCATTAACCTTGAAATCAAAGTGCGCCCTCTGGCAGCCTGTGCCCGCACTTTACGTTCTGTCCAAAAATGAACACTGCAGTCCAAGCGGCCCCAATACTCGTTTATGTGGCGTTGGGGATTTGCTTCGCTGGAAGGTGGGTCGTGAAGCCGCCTCCCAGCATACGAAAGTATCCCCGAAAATTGAGAATCGCGGTACTCATTCTGGGATGTTGGATCGGAGCTTTCATTGCGTCCTCCATGTCGAACAAGATTGGATTGATCCTAGCCGGAAGCTTTGCTTACGACGTGGGAGCCGAGCCTCCGTATGGTGTGATGCATGACGGTGTTGGCAGCAATATCGTGAACCTGTTGTTTGGGTGGGCTGCCGGATTTCTGTTTTGGGGCATCGCAACGTTGATCTGGAAAAATCGTACAGAACAAGTCGGCGCAGCCAACCGCGATAACACTGGATGTTGTTCGCAAGATCTGTAGGCTTTCATCATTGCCAGGCGCGGTTGTCTGGCCTTTTACGTTAGCCCAAGAAATTTGCCGCCCATGGAGATCCTCTTCGACTTGCGAAGCCAACCAGAATCACCGCTCGTGGATTTGGCGAATAATCGCCTCAGAAAGGAGCGTCCGGATTACTTGGAGCGATTTGGAGCGATAGGATCGGCGGAGTGGTGGGCGCACTTTGATGCGGGATCGATCTGCCGAACCATTCACTCTGGTATTATAACGCACCTCGGGATTGCCGAGGACACCAACCATCCTGAGGGGGAAGACATCATTCGGATTTCAACCGATAGACGAGACATCGAATACGACAGAGAAGGTTTCTGGCTGCGTGACGAGATTGCTATTGGAGATCAAGTTGAGATCACGAAGGTGCAGGTTGTGACCCCCAACTGCACCACAATCCTTGACGTCAAAGTGACCCGGAAACCAAAGGGCTAACAAGTCAGTGGTGGCAACGGCGGACAGCGCCGCTAGTTCGCTTCGCTCTAGACGCCCTTTCCCCGCCGTGCCACACTTCAAACGTTCGCTAAAAATATCCCAATATCTAATTATGAAAAGCATTGCAGGAAGCATCCTTGTATTAGCAGCTGCCATACTGCTGCAGCCCGTAATTGAAAATTTTAGTCGCATGGGAGAAGCCATGCTGTTTGCTGTTCCGGTATTGATATTTGCTGTTGCCTACCTGATCGCAGGATTAAGGTCAGAATCCTAGACCTGTTGTTTAAACGCGGCTAATAGGGATGATAGAATAGAGGCTTTATCCATTTGATATTTGATTATTGAATACTCTTGGAGTGCTTTTCAGGGACTCGAAGTCTTATGAAATTAGGGATTGTGAGCTTACGGGAATTTTATCGTCATTATATAATCTAAGCGAACAAGTTGGCGCAGCCAACCGCGATAACGCTGGATGTTGTTCGCAAGATCTGTAGGCTTTCACAGGTGCCAGGCGCGGTTGTCTGGCCTTTTACGTTCGGCAGGAAAAATTGAGCGTGACGAGCAAAAACCACATCGAGCCCTTTCGGAAGGCTCTAGGCTCTAACTGGGAGCAAGAATTGGAGCGCGATGAATGGTTCTTCGCACACCTCACGGAGAACATACTTGCCGGATTGTCACCTGGGGATGCGTTTTCTGCGATTGACGAATTAGTAGAGCTTCTGCGGGAGCAGAATGACCCTACTGTGAGATATTTCTGCGGAGTCCTTCTCCTTGGTCTTGTTCGACGTTCGGATACTACGGAGATGCCCCGCGATCTTCGCGATGCTTGGAGTGAAGTTGAGGACCTTTTGAGAGAGTATTCAGATCTCGTGGATCAATTGAGAGACTGGTATCGGCGATCATGAGCACTAGACAAAAATTCGCCGAACAAGCCGGCGCAGCCAACCGCGATAACGCTGGATCTTGTTCGCAAGTTCTGTAGGCTTCCCCCTATTGCTAGGCGCGGTTGTCTGGCCTTTCACGTTCGGCAAGAAACTCTCGAGATGAGAATGCTTCCCTACATCCTCAGATATGGCTATCGCGAAGCCCGTGAGGAAAGACTCAATGAGTGGACTGCATCAAGAGAACGCGGATTCCTACAAAACCTCGTTAGACGCTACAGCCTTGCTTTCATTGCTGTGGCTGTCGTTTCAATCTGGCGTGAGCGAGAGGCTGGCGAGACACTTATCAATAGCTTAAAGAATTCGGGGCGTACTCTCGTGCCCTTCTTCGTAGCGTTCGTGTCAGCTGCCTATTTCGTATGGCGGGCAACCGAGAAGGAATGGAGGGCGTGGAAAGCTCTAAAAAACCAAAACAAAGCCGAACAAGTCGGCGCAGCCAACCGCGATAAGGCTGGTGGTTGTTCGCAAGATCTGTAGGCTTTCACCGTTGTCAGGCGCGGTTGTCTGGCCTTTTACGTTCTGGCAAAGAAATGAGACACCTCCTACCCATTGTCATCTTCCTGCTGGCGTCCATGTCTCTCCACGCGAGCGGCAATTCAGAGTTGACCGTTATCGAGCGAGAGATCCGGCAGGTCATCGACAAGTCCGATTGGGAGATTTCAAGAGATCCTAGCGGACTTACCCTGATCAGAAGAGGCGTTACCCTTATGAATCCCAAATCAGCCGCATTCTCTGGACCGGACGAGGACATCTGGCTGAAGTATTCGTTCAAATCAGACTATAGGATTACAATTACAGTCGGACCAAAGATTACTGAGGACGACTATCGCGAATTGACCCGTATGCGTAATCACTGGAGAGGAGTTCGGGGCTCAGTTATACCCGAATCCCTCGATAGGAATGCGCCTGGACCAATCCAATTACCAAAGCATCATATCGGCTGGGTCGCGGTTTACGTGGACGGCACCGATGATCAGTACGAGGTGCGCCCTGCCTCGATCGTTGCCACTCGAGGACGGATCATGCAGCTGTTGGAGAGGACATGCCAAGAATATGAACAGAAGCCAGAACAAGACGGCGCAGCCAACCGCGTTAACGCTGGTGATTGTTCGCAGGATCTGTAGCCTATCAACAGTTGCCAGGCGCGGTTGTCTGGCCTTTTACGTTGTGTATGAATAAATGAAGAAGGAGCGGCTATCGGGGTGTAACGAATACCGCAACGCGGAAGACGTGCTTGCTGGATTAGACTGCCTGAACGAAAAGGAGAAGCGACTGATCTGCCGCAAAGCGAACTCAGGGCGGTCTGCGGTGTTCTGCGGGACCGCGTTGATCTTAGCTGGCCTTCTATATCTGTTCACCTACAGGGATAGCGTAGAAGCATGGCTCAAATTCGCCGAGATGGACCCGACCGAGAGAAGCGCCCTCCACTATGGATCAATGGTTTACTTAGGCGGGGCATTCCTCGGCTCGATTTGGACAGTGTTTGGTCTGCATACCATGCTGCAAGCCCGTTCCAATCGATCCGTTAAGTTGCTCCTAAAAGCATTAAGTACACAACAAGTCGGCGCAGCCAACCGCGATAACGCTGGATCTTGTTCGCAAGATCACTAGACTTTCACAGTTGCCAAGCGCGGTTGTCTGGCCTTTTACGTTGTGCAAAGAATGACTGGGCCAGATCAGATCGCAGAGGTGTTCGGAATTTTCCACGATGGCACCATTACTGCTGGATTGAAGCCTGGATCACCCCATGAACTAGTGGTGGAGATTGAGTACCTTGCGGAGCGTATTAGTGAAGATTTCGAGCGGTTCACAATCCGTCTGAACGGACTTGAAGCAGCCCGATTTCTTCCATGGGTCGATGAAGATTCGGCCGCAGCCTCCGTCATCACCGATTTTAGCGAGATTCTCGGAATGGATCTTGAGATATTGAGTGCGGCAGTCAGGGACGCGACGGTTATAGTCACCTGCAATCAGAGCATGCCACGATACGGGTACAGTGGAGGGTTCCTTGAGATCACCGCTGATGGATGCCAAGTCTTCGATGAGGCCGGACTTGAGCGGTCGTTGGAAGAGCTACGAAAGCTTGCTGATGATTATTGGAGCGATTGGCAAGCTCGAAAAACACAGGCACAACAAGCCGGCGCAGCCAACCGCGATAACGCTGGTGATTGTTCGCAAGATCTGTAGGCTTTCACAGTTGCCAGGCGCGGTTGCCTGGCCTTTGACGTTCGCCCCAAAAATGCTCACCGCCCTGAAGAGAATATCTCTGGCCATTAAGCGCCTTTTTCTGACACTCGCAGGGGCACTAGGCGGCGGAGTGGTAGCTATCCTCCTTTCGCTACTCCTTTTCCATCTTCGGACTACGTACGCTCTGGATATCTCCCCCCTGGGGACCAAGATAACGATCCTAAGTCTAGCCTGTATCGCTGCCGGTATAATTGCGCCGAGACATTTTGCCATGTTCTTCATCGCCCCCTTGAGCTGGATCTTGAATGCAGACGATTCAGGAGGAGGTGCGCCATTAGAAACAGAGGCATCCACGTCCACATTCATGCTAAATGTTTCCTATATGCTGGGTTTGGCGCTCTTTCCTGTCGGGACGCTTTTTTCCCTCCCATGGATAGCCGGAATCGGCTTTGCGGGAATCCTCATTTTCTCGCTCGGGGTCTTCCGGTTCGGGTTAGGAAATCCCGTCGGCGAACAAGCCGGCGCAGCCAACCGCGATAACGCTGGATGTTGTTCGGAAGATCTGTAGGCTTTCACAGTTGCTAGGCGCGGTTGTCTGGCCTTTTACGTTATCTCAAAATATCCCTATGACGATCGACTGGAATGCGTTCGAATCCGCCGTTGTTGAAGTTTGCTCAAAGAGTCTCGCCTATCTCGATGCCAATGCCACCGAGGACAGCATATATGGATTTGGTATCGAGGGCGGTATAGAACAAGGACGCGTTTTTGTCAGCGCTAACACTGTTTCCGCTCGAAGCTCGGACACCGAGTGGTGGCTGCCCGATTGGAAGCTAACCTATATTGATGAGCGTTTGGGGGACGACTCTTGTGACGAGCTTTTTGCGCCATTTGCAGAGCCATTCGATGAGATCGTTTCGGGCGTCTCGGAGGAGATGGACTTCGATGTGCTGTGCAGACACTTTCGCCTCAGTTGCTTGAAAGCTCTACGGGCTATCTCAAGCGCGATCAAGGACTACGATTTTCCAAGGTCGCCTGACTTCACGCTTGTCTACATGGACGAGGCTGAGGCGTTCTATCAAGGTGATGACCAGATTGAAGCGGCGATACGCGAGTTGGAATCAACCGGGAGATAACAAGTCGGCGCAGCCAACCGCGATAACGCTGGTTCTTGCTCGCAAGACCACTAGACTTTCACAGTTGCCAGACGCGGTTGCCTGGCCTTTTACGTTCGGCAAGAAACTCTCGAGATGAGAATGCTTCCCTACATCCTCAGATATGGCTATCGCGAAGCCCGTGAGGAAAGACTCAATGAGTGGACTGCATCAAGAGAACGCGGATTCCTACAAAACCTCGTTAGACGCTACGGCCTTGCTTTCATTGCTGTGGCTGTCGTTTCAATCTGGCGTGAGCGAGAGGCTGGCGAGACACTTATCAATAGCTTAAAGAATTCGGGGCGTACTCTCGTGCCCTTCTTCGTAGCGTTCGTGTCAGCTGCCTATTTCGTATGGCGGGCAACCGAGAAGGAATGGAGGGCGTGGAAAGCTCTAAAAAACCAAAACAAAGCCGAACAAGTCGGCGCAGCCAACCGCGATAAGGCTGGTGATTGTTCGCAAGATCTGTAGGCTTTCACCGTTGTCAGGCGCGGTTGTCTGGCCTTTTACGTTAGCAATAATGAAGACTCGAATCATGGCGATATCCGCAGTCACTATGATGGCAGCTCTTCTCGTGGGTATTTGGCACAGGTCGCCGATCTTCCCTGAATCCCAACACGGGAAGTATTTGATGGTGGGCTATGGGCGCGACGTAGGCGATGGAGAAGAAGGCGGCATGAAAGTCATGGTTGGCCTTGATCAAGGCCGAGGAGTATCTCACAAGACCGTTTACTCTTCAGGAACCACTGGGGAAGGCGTCGCAACCTTCAGGGTTCGGGATGCTACCGACGACCATTTCGCTGTGGAGTGGAACTTCGACTATGAGTCGAGTGTCACCGGCAAGTATTCAAAGTCTGGTTACTACGTCCTTTCGTATGAAACACATCCTCCAGATCAAGGAAGGATCGATCTATCCGAGGGGTATTTCATCGTAGTGAGGGTCGAGAATGAATAATTTTCTTTCGCTAACAAGACAGCGCTGGCAACCGCGATAAGGCTGGATGTTGTTCGCTAGATCTGTAGGATTTCGACAGTTGCTTGGCGCGGTTGCCAGGCCTTTACGTTCTGCAAAAAATTCATATGCTCGTTGTAGAACTCATTCATTGGCTCTTCATTCCCTTTGTGGCTTGGGGAGTCATCAAGCGGGGCAAAGCTGTTCGGCCACGGGATGGAAAGAAGCTTGAGATCTGCGCGGCATCTTCCGCAGCAATGCTGATCTTGAATTCTGATCTATGGAGCCTATTGCTTTGGAACGTATTTGGGATCCCATACAGTGGTTTTTGGGGTGGATCCGGCAGCAGTGAACTTCTGTCTTTCGGGTATAGCTTTGTCATCGTAGTTCTATCCATTGTCGGAATCCGAAGAATTAGACGGAATGCGGGTGGATTATACGGTTTTTCCTACGCGGTTCCCGGTCTGATTTTAGGCTTGGGCATTGTCTGTTTTTGGCTGTGGATCGGTTCTATGTTTTTTTTCGGCTTGGACCTAATCATCCCGACGTGGAACCGCAGTCACTTACCTGCAGAACAAGTCGGCGCAGCCAACCGCGATAAGGCTGGTGGTTGTTCGCAAGATCACTAGACTTTCACAGTTGCCAGGCGCGGTTGTCTGGCCTTTTACGTTCGCCAAGAAAATGACACTGAAAGAGGAGCACTACTACTGTGACAAGAGCAGTTGTCCCAAGTGGTGTTTGTGCGGAGGGCAAGGGCCATTGATTCTGCTAAGCTGTGAAGCATGTGGAGCGATTATCGCATGTTGCGGACAGACGGATCATTACATCGGCTACTATTCCAGCCCAGTGAGCCAAGGCATCGAGAGAGCAGATCCCGAGATTACTGATTACGCCTGCCCCAAGTGTTCGGATCGGCTAGATTCTCATTACTACGCAAGTGCCGATGAGCTTGCCAGATTCGGTTTCACGCCGGGTGTTTTGAGGCAGTATGTGGGGGCTCCGGAGTATTTTGTGGATTGTCAGACATGGACCACCAAGCAGGAACAAACCAACGGCGAACAAGCCGCGCCGTGACAACCCCTACCAGCCGCCCTGTTTCGATGATCTCCCGTAATTACAACATAAACCCCGTGATCGACGTGCGCCGCCGCTGGTAGGGGTGCACGCGCTCTACGTTCGCCCAAAAATGAGTGTACTCACACGTGTACAGGATGCTTTTCGCTCAGCGAAAGGACCAGCTTTCTACAAGTTCTCTTCCAACGGCCATTTTTACAACGATGACATAGGGGCTGAGATCGAGTCTGCTCTATTGAACCTCGATCCCAGCGACCTGACTAAGGATGACATTAACCCTGATCCACTGGCAGAATTCTTGCCGAGCTGGACCACAGATCAAGGGCTAAGATGGTTGATTCCTGGTATTGTGAGAGTCGCCTTGGAACCTGGAGCCGAGTCACCAGAGATTCTCGATGATCTTTTTTCCGAGCTGCGAAAACGGCTCAAAGATGACCCTGAGTTCCTTTCCCACGAGGAGTGCCAGCTATTGGACGAGGCATATGAGCAGTCATGGTCTGCCGTTTTTCCGTATAAACCGATGGCGAACAAGCCGGCGCTAGGCAACCGCGATGGGGCTGGTGGTTGTTCGCAAGACCTGTAGGCTATTCACAGTTGCTTGGCGTGGTTGCCAGGCCTTTAACGTTCGCCCCAAAAATGTTCACCGCCCTGAAGAGAATATCTCTGGCCATTAAGCGCCTTTTTCTGGCACTCGCAGGGGCACTAGGCGGCGGAGTGGTTGCCATCCTCCTTTCGCTACTCCTTTTCCATCTTCGCACTACATATGCTCTGGATATCTCTCCCCTGGGGACCAAGATAACGATCCTTAGTCTAGCCTGTATCGCTGCCGGTATAATTGCGCCGAGACATTTTGCCATGTTCTTCATCGCCCCCTTGAGCTGGATCTTGAACGCAGACGATTCAGGAGGAGGTGCGCCATTAGAAACAGAGACATCCACGTCCACATTCATGCTAAATGTTTCCTATATGCTAGGTTTGGCGCTCTTTCCTGTCGGGGCGCTTTTTTCCCTCCCATGGATAGCCGGAATCGGCTTTGCGGGAATCCTCATTTTCTCGCTTGGGGTCTTCCGGTTCGGGTTAGGAAATCCCGTCGGCGAACAAGCCGGCGCAGCCAACCGCGATAACGCTGGATGTTGTTCGCAAGATCTGTAGGCTTTCACAGTTGCTAGGCGCGGTTGTCTGGCCTTTTACGTTCGGCAAAAAATGAGAAGCTTTAGCAAATTATCCCCGTACAGAAAATTTCTTTTTATCCTTGGAGCTGTCCTGATAGGAGCTGGGATCGGAAATTTAGTTAAAGGGTATAGAGATAGAAACGACTATATCGACCCTTTAAATGAATTGGTTTCTAAATCGTTGAATGGTCACTCCAAATATTATGATACAGATGGGCAAGCAAAGGTTCATATTGAATTAACGCAGGAGGAAACACATTTTTTGGCAGTCCACCAACTCTATGAAAAGCGATTTCAAACTAAACTGACGAGAATGCCATTTTGGGTAAATCTGGTAGTTATTGTAATTGGGGGTTATGTCCTAGCATTGTCTTTGGGAACAAAACTAGCCGAACAAGCCGGCGCAGCCAACCGCGATAACGCTGGTGATTGTTCGCAAGATCTGTAGACTTTCATCGTTGCCAGGCGCGGTTGTCTGGCCTTTTACGTTCTGCCGAAAATGAAGAAGCTGCTTCAGTTGATCCTTCTCGCGATGATTGCGCAATACGGCCTATTGGCGGCAGATGGAGACAATCCACCCAAGTCTTACGACGGTGGATCCAAGCATGTGATTGACCGGAATACTCCCCACCTTCATAGCACAGGCAAGCTTTGGGAATGGAGAATGTGGTATATCTCCAAAGGCACTAGGTCCGAAGGGCTTCATGGGGAGCTAGTGATCAACGGCAAGATCAGAACGGGAGCAAAGACCGGCGAAAAGTTTGAGTCGGACGGCAAAGCCTGGATTTGGCACGGCGCATGGGATGGCCGCAAGCAGCTTTTCTCCAAGTCTGGTTGGCTTCCAGAAGATCTCAGCACCGTCTACCCCAGTTGGAACCTAAAGGCAGAACAAGTCGGCGCAGCCAACCGCAATAACGCTGGCTCTTGTTCGCAAGACCACTAGACTTTCACAGTTGCCAGGCGCGGTTGTCTGGCCTTCGACGTTCGGCATAGAATGAAGAAACTAGCCATTCGCATCCTATCTGCACTGCTGGCGATTTCCTTGCTTAGTTGGATCACTTATACAATCGCGAGGGCTGGTGACCAGAATACTCCTAGTGGAATGTATTCGAGTTTCGAGTTTTTTGGACATGCACACGCGGATGTCATAGAGTTCGAAAACGGTAAAGTTATGTGGAGAAGCTGTTGCGGTGATGAATCGTATGGATCATACCACCAGGAGCCGGATGGAAGATGGATATGGATCTATCAGAAGGAGTTGCAGCCTGCAGATCAAAGCGAATGGCGTCTATCGGATCCCATCAGATTTGTGATTGCTCCGGAGAGATTCGCGATCACAATCGAAGCTGAAGACAAGAGTATCAGGCCGCTGAGAATGCCTCGACGAGTATTCGAGAAGATTCCTCTCTGAATAAAACCAATCCAGCCGAACAAGGCGCAGCACCCGACCGCCTGACCTCACTGATGTTGGATTTTGAATGACCACTAGAACCTTTAAACCAAAGTCTACGCGAGGCTGCCATCAGGCGGCTCGTGTGCTATGACGTTGTGCCAAGAAATGAGACGGACGACACAAGCAGAGATTGATGACATGCGAGCTCGCGGTTTCGACGCCGAAACGATCCGACAAGCGGAGTTCAGCGAGAAGCGCACTGCCGTAGCAGACAGCCTATGCGACAAAGTGGCGGAAGCCTTTGCCAACGTTAAACTTGGGGACGGAGTGGGTCTGTTTGAAGGGCAAGCGATCGATAACTACGAGACAGCCGAAGTTCGACAGCAGATGCGAAAGAAGGACGAGAAGGAAGTCTGGAGCCAGATCGAATCGAAGCACTTGAACGCTTGCCATAGCAGCTTGAGCTTCTTCGATTCCCTTGGCATGAGGTTTCACCTTCCCGCGTTCATAGTTGCCGACCTAAAAGGCGATTATGGGATGGGGATGGAGTTCACACTGACACATCTCGATGACTACAACCGCAAGAAATTCGGTCTTCTCAGCCCTCAGCAGCGTCAAGTAGTGAGAGAGTACCTTCAATTCCTTAGGCAAGATCCCGATTCGGAATTTTACTACGATGATATCGACCGAGCGTTAAACGAATATTGGAAGGAGCTAGAGTGAATAGGAATCAACAACGGGCACAACAAGTCGGCGCAGCCAACCGCGATAACGCTGGATGTTGTTCGCAAGATCACTAGACTTTCACAGTTGCCAGGCGCGATTGTCTGGCCTTTTACGTTGTGCAGAAAATGCCCCGGAAATTCCATTACCTAGCCGCAGTACTGGCGATATTTACGACTCAAGCACCGGCAGAAGAAATCACTCTTCATAAGTTCACATCGAAAGGTTGTGACATTGCTTGGGGAGCAGAAGATGACTTTGAGGAAACATCATCAATTGGCTTCTACAAGATTGGCGAGGAAATCACAAAGATCGATGACGAAGAACTACGGAGCTTAGAGAAACTGCACGCAAAAGCTATAATCCACGATGAATCGATGGATCCACTTTACGGTCCAGGGTTCAGTTACTTGGCGAAGGATTCTAAGGGCGATGTTTACCACATCTATTTGGAATACGTGGAGGGGCACCAGTCTTTGAATGGGTTTCGGTGTAGGATCTGCAGACTTCAACCGATCGGGAATGTTCCTGGTGTTTATGTCAATCCGGCATCGACCAATACCCCTTCAGGTGGGAGTTGTTTTGATAAGACACTTCTTAATCACCTGATAGCGACAATGAAATCGCGGGCACAACAAGACGGCGCTGGCAACCGCGATAGGGCTGGTGATTGTTCGCAGGATCTGTAGCCTATTCTCCAGTTGCCTGGCGCGGTTGCCAGGCCATTTACGTTAGCCATGAAAATACTCATTGGAATTTTCTGCGTATCCGCCCTTAGTTTGTTGATCTTGGCGTGTTCCGATCCCCCTCGCGCGAGAATTCTTGAAGTACGAACAGAATTAGACTCTGCTCTCAAACTAACTGCTCGACCTTCAGGAGCAGCTTTCGGAGGAACGATTGGTGACGATACTATCGAAACTGACCGGGAGTATGCAATGTGGACGATTCCCAGTGCGGAGAGCGACCCCGAAAGCCTATTCGAGCGACTCAAATCAGAGCTTCCTGATATTCTGAGCGAGGAAGGCGCCGAGGTCGTTTCATCAAGCCACGGTGTAGGTGGAGGCTTTATTCCTGAATCACAGGAAGAAGGTGCATACACAAGTACTCATTCAATCGTCTATTTTTACGGAGGAGGCACAGGCTTCATCGACTGCTTTTTCGTTCGTTGTCAGTCCACTAAGGAATCAGCAAGAATCGGTATGAATCACATTTTCATCCCCAAGCTGAGTCGTTAAAACATGAGGCTAACAAGTCAGCGCAGCCAACCGCGATGACGCTGGATCTTGTTCGCAAGATCACTAGACTTTCACAGTTGTCAGGCGCGGTTGTCTGGCCTTTTACGGTTCTGCAGAGAAATCATGACCGGTCCATACCACTTCGAACTCAACGCGAATGGTCGATGCGGCACGATTAAATGCACGAAGGGCAATCTGGTTCTGGAACTGGATTGGGAGATGTCTGGAGTTCCAGGCAAGGACATCCTCCTCACGCCAATGGATCTCACTCACTGGGTATCGGGAGAGGCCGTCGCGAAGGCGGAGCAAAGAATCCTTTTGGAACACCTTCGGACTTGGCTTGCTGCGAAGAAGACTCGCGCGGACATTGATCGCCCTACGATGGAGATTGAGCACTCAGCGAAGTGCGCCTGGAGTGATTGCGAGGAGCCGTCGCTGAAGGGCTTCGCGTATTGCGGCACCCACTACGACGACACGCTCCTAAGGAAATGAAGATGCAGAACAAGTCGGCGCAGCCAACCGCGATAACGCTGGATCTTGTTCGCAAGATCATTAGACTTTCACAGTTGCCGGGCGCGGTTGTCTGGCCTTTTACGTTCTACCAAAAATGAGGATCTCCATACCAATCATCTTGCTCTTGGTTGGAACCACCCCGCTCTATTCGGATGATATCTGCGATCCGTTCAAGGCGCACGATCCTCAAATGGTGTCCGACTGCCAAGCCTCCGATAAACTCACCTCGATCTTTACCTGCATATCCAGTGGGACGCTCCAAGGCAGCGAGATCAGTTCTCGATCCACCGCGATCATCAGCACGATTTCGAAGTTCCACGAAAAGAACCACCGCGTACCGCATACGCTTGCCGAACTACGATCATTCGCCAAGTTGCATGGGTTTGACCTACTCGATCTGCAGCGACTTAGTCAGGTCGTGTTCGATGACGGCATGTTCCACTATTCGGCGACCTACGCGCGCGGGACATTAACACTCTCACATCTTCCGGATCGCCTTTGGTCCTCGGCACCTTTGGATATTCCTGAGGTAGAACAAGTCGGCGCAGCCAACCGCGATAACGCTGGATGTTGTCCGCAAGATCTGTAGGCTTTCATCGTTGCCAGGCGCGGTTGTCTGGCCTTCGACGTTCGGCAATGATATGAAACTACCTGAAATCAACGCTACCCTCGAGAAACTGGTAGACCCGTTGAAACAATGCATAGAAATCGCGAGGACAGGATCAAAGGGTGAGGAAGTTGCTATATTCGCTAATCGCGAGGGATTGATTCAGATTGCCGCATATTGTCTGGACCTTGCTGAGCGCGAGTCAGAAGGAGCGCATTACCATTTCGACGAGACTTCTGTAGACGCAGCGGAAGTGCCGATGGTCATCACCTATAAGAAAAGGCCGAACAAGGCGGTGGACTGAACTGCTATGAGCGAGGAGCGGCGATCGCATGGGCCGTTGGAGCATTTATTGTGATAGTGTCGCACCTCACGGCCAATCAAAGGAATCCAAGTGGCCGAACAAGTCGGCGCAGCCAACCGCGATAACGCTGGTGATTGTTCGCAGGATCTGTAGCCTATCCACAGTTGCCAGGCGCGGTTGTCTGGCCTTTAACGTTCGCTAAAGAAATGAAGTCTCTCCTGCTGACATTATTCGTCGTCCAGATTAGTACGGCGGATTGCCATGCCGAAGACGCGCAGTTTCGATTTCACCGGGCAGTCGGAGTCACGGGGTTGGCATGTGAAGTTTCTGATGGTGCCGGCAACAGAACTACGATCAAGTTTGCAGACGAATCGAACCCCAAGGCTCAATTCCTACTGGATTCACTATTGAGCAATGAAGGCGTTTGGGGGGCGATCAGTCCTAAGGTCGACCCCAGAGGAATAATCTGGGATCAAGGCATAATCCTGAAAGGCGAATTCTCCTCTGAAGAGAAGATTACTCCATACATCGAGAACGGAGCCGCGCAGGAGCCCTACAGAGAGTTCAAGCTCTCAGGTATCAAAGTGCAGATGCCGTTCGCACAATGGATTCAGACTGATAAGGAAGATCCTATCTCATCGCCTTATGTTGTGATTTATCACCTGTCCCTTGAGTCGCTATTTCCGAAGGGGCTATCATACGAAGGAGTTCCATTGGATCTACGCGGCTACGAAACAAAATCGAAAAGCGAACAAGGCGCGGCTGGACAACCCGCTACTCGCCCCGAGTCGAAATGATCCTTTTTACTACAACCCTCAACCTTGTTCCGACGCAGCGCTGCCAGTAGCGGGTGCCAGCGCTCGGACGTTCTGCAATAAAAATGAGCCTTACCGAAGACATCGAGAAGCTAGTTACACTTCGAGATCGAGGTGACCTCACGGAAGAAGAGTTTCGTGAAGCGAAGGCACGGGTTCTATCAGACAAGTCGGCATCTGCCCCCGGGGATCCGCCGGAGAATCCAAGCTCTACCATTCCGACAATCACGTCGAATCAATGGTGGGTAGTCTTCGGGTCATTCGCGGGCAATGTTCTATATCACACCATTGTGAGAGGTGATGCGACTCGTGGTTTCCTGGTGGGCACAGTTGCAGCTGTCCTGATATTCTGTGCGTTTTGGGTGATCCAAGCTCTTAATAATACACAGCAGAACAAGTCGGAGATGGCGACGCCGAGAAAGCCGTCTGATTAAATTCGGGGCTTCCCACCGGCGCCGCCATTCCTATAACGTTGGGCAAGAAAATGAAACACGACTACCTTGCTATCATGGAGCTAATTCGCACAGCGGATTTCGAGGCGATGGCCGAACTCGCAGAGTGTTGGGACGATTTTCCGAGCGGCAAAGATGACTTGATCGGCAGGCATTGGATCACGAACGCCATCGACTGTGGCAGCTCGGAAGTCGTAGCGTGGATGCTTTCTCATGGGGCTTCTGTCCCGATTGAGGTCGATGATGGATACTCCGTGCTCCACAGCGTGATTGAGCGCAGCAATGAAGACAAATATGAGATGATGAGGATCTTGATTGATGCGGGCGCGGACGTGAACGAGATCGGAATTCATGGATATGCGCCAGCCCATCAGGCGGCAGTGAGGAACGACGTTGAAGCTCTCAAGATTCTTCACGAGATCGGCGCAGACTTCAGACTTCGGACGACCGTCGATGATTATGCGACGCCGCTAGAAGAAGCCCGCTCTATGAACCAACGAAATGCCTCTGAGGCTATCGACTTTCTCCAATCACTCGAAGAGGAACAAGAAGCCCAACAAGCCGTGGGTGGCAACGGCGGACAAGCTCACTAGTTCGCTTCGCTCTGGACGCTCGACGTCGCCGTGTCACCACTCAGACGTTGTGCCAAAATACCTCACCGCTAATACCTGATGACTACTTTGCAGATAGCGCTCATTACGGCTGGCTGTGCATTTGCGGCAATCGGCGCTCTTTGCATGATGATTCGTCAGAGCACATCCGATGATTCTTCGGCCGCTGCAGACATTGATTTCATAGCTTTCGGGGGCTTCTTCTCGATCATTACAGATATTTTACGAGCACTCCGAAATTGCTTCAGACGACCATCTCGAAAGAATGCGGCCGAACTATTGCTCTTTTTCGGAGTTGGATTGCTAGCTTTGGCATTTGTCGTTGCTTAGATCGCGGGCTTACTCGCGTCTGAGAATCGAGTTGCACAACAAGCCGGCGCAGCCAACCGCGATAACGCTGGATGTTGTTCGCAAGATCTGTAGGCTTTCATCGTTGCCAGTCGCGGTTGTCTGGCCTTTTACGTTCGCTACAGAAATGAAGATTCCCACGGAAGTTTTACTAGCGATGAGCGTTCTGGGAACGATCAAGACGAAAGATATTGTCGACTGGGCCGTTGAGTCAATGGTTGCCGGTCTTGATTCAGACTCTTTGCGGATCTTGGCAGGGTTCGACGAAGCCGACTCGATTTTTGAACTGGGAGAATACTTTTCGAAAGTGAAGTCCGAATTGGACCTTCGGGAGCCGCAGAAAGATGAGGCGATCCGTATTTTCTCGGTACACCTCGCCAAAGCGATCTTGGAGGAGGACAGCGACTACGTGCGGCTTGTCTCCCAAATTTCTGAACTCTGCTCCGCGAATGATTACCCCGAATGCCTAATGGAATGGTATTGGCTGGATGATGGCCTTTTGGACGTTCGCGCCGGAAGCTATCCCTTTGGGTTCCAAGAACTCTACGAGGCCGATGCAAGAGAGATCACTAATCGAGTCGCGAAGGTTTTCATCGAAAAGCAAAGCGAACAAGTCGGCGCAGCCAACCGCGATAACGCTGGTGATTGTTCGCAAGATCTGTAGGCTTTCATCGTTGCCAGGCGCGGTTGTCTGGCCTTTTACGTTCTCCTAAAATGAAACACTTCTCGCTACTCTTCCTGTTAAGCATCTTAAGTTCATTATTTCTTACTGCCGAAGTAATTAATCCTAGAGTCAGACAATACTTCGACACAATGAAGGATCACTGCATCAATAGAAGAATCAATCAATCAGTCAACCTAATGACCGATCCATTCAAGATTCATTTTACTAGACCTGATGGACAAGTAGAACAACTCGTGCAAAGTCGAAAGGATCACAAAAACTATTTACTACAATTCTTATCTGCAAGACCAGACTACAAGTACGAGCATGAGATATTAGAAGGTTATGTACGTGAAGATGGATCAGCATTCGGAAAAATCAAAGTGACTCAAAGCTACACAGAGAATGGGAAGTTTATAGTAACTGAAGCGATTGAAACCCTAGAACTGAAAGCTGTCGGCGACGACTTTCAAGCCACTAAGATGACAGTAGTTGTCAAAGTGTTACAAAATGAGCCAGTACAGGATGAAGTTAATCCATCAAATCCATAAATTGTCTCTGGTCGGCTTCAAGAGTGAAGCGCAACACTAGCGCTTTATTAACAATTCGTGAACTACTCAGACTCCGGGTATGCTGTGCAAATCTGCTTACGCTGAAGAACTATGGCAACTCGAACAGAGAGCGATCTACCGGCTGGTTGATGGCTAGGTTTTCGATCGTGCGCTCATGACCGCTGCCGGTGGCTTTTGTGCCGATTGTCACGGTGTCGAAGGTCTTGAAGTCAGTCATCTCGAACTGTTGTTTGCCGTCTGGTGCGTCGATGACGACGCGACGGATCCTATACTGAGTTGGATCGACGAACATCCGGAGTTTGCTCTCCCCTGTTTGTGCGACCACCACGTGACAGTGCGCTCCATTCACGTTTTGCAGGCCGGGCTCCAGCACGACTAAATCGAACTGATCATGCGAAATCAACCCTAGCGCGGCGAAGAAGGTTTGCCTTGCTTCCGCCAATTCGCGCGGGGTCGATCGATCTGAAATGAGGTTCCCCTGCTCTTGTTCCCAATGGCTCTCACTGTCGATGTATTTGCGGTAGCGATGGAGGGTTTCACCGGATGGCTGCTCGACTGATTCAAGCTCCAAATAGAACCGGTCCGGCATCACGTAGACGAACTTCTGGCGTGTTTCCTAGAACACGGGACTCCCAGGGGTGCTCTGCACCACCTTGATCGTGAAGGTCACGCTTTCTGCATTCTCGATCCGGTTCTCAGGATCGGTGGCGTGGGCGACACTCTCTAGCAGGGTCTCCGCCGTCATTGGCGGAGCTGCATCATCCGCGGCGTGGGCTTGGTTGCCTAGTGCAATGACACAGACTGAGGCAACGAAAGTCGATGTAGATAGGAACTGAAACACTCGACTCCGGGCACTTCTGCCGAATGTGCGGCATGTTGAGCCGACCGAAAAAATACCATCCGTGTTGATCATCACGCATAGTTTAGTTCGGATCGAATTCGACTAACAAGAAGACTCCCACAGCTCCAGCATCACAACGCTCCCCTTTCACCCACCGAGTGTGGAATCGGCACAAAAAAATGCGCCCATCCGGCTAGTGCTGGATGGGCGCATTGGAAAAAGCAGAGCGTCTTAGTTACCGACGGTTGCGACGACCTCGGTGGTCGCTGCTGGTGCGGCTTCTTTGCCGCCACCTTCGAACTCAGCCACAAACTTTTCGTTCGGCACGACGGTGAGGATACCGGCCATTGCGGCGTGACCTGATCCGCAGAGCTGGCCACAGACGATGTCGAAGTCACCCTCTTTGATCGGGGTGAACCACATTGGAACCTCCATGCCTGGGATGGCGTCCTGAGCGATACGCATCGATTTGATAGCGAAGTTGTGGATCACGTCCTTGGAGGTGACGTAGACGATCGCCGGGCGTCCTTTTGGAAGGGTCAGCTGACCGCGGATGATGTCATCGGCACCGTGGCCTTCACGGCTGAGGCCGATCTGGGCTTCAGGCGATGCTCCGGAGACTTTGTTGAAGTCGAACTCCCCGAACTTACCGTCCGGACCTGGGTAGTGAAGCGCCCAGCCGAACTGGTAACCAATGGCACGCACGCGGACGGTGTCATCACCGGTTGGGTAGTTGTCGACACGCTCGCCCCAGAGACGGAATGCGAATCCGAGAAGGAGGATGGCTTCGACGAGGACCACACCGATTTCCAAGTGCGACGACGCATGCGAGCGCACGCCGATGTAGCTGGCTTTCGGGTTGGCTTTGCGGTTGAAGCGGAACAAGCAGAAGACGAAGAACGTCGACCATCCGACGAGGAGGATGGCGATGAACCAGTTGAGGAGCTCCATCATCTGGTCGACAAGCTGACCGTGTTCGGAGGCAAGTTCCGGGAGACCAAGGGCTTCGTTAATCACAGTGAT
Organism: Sulfuriroseicoccus oceanibius; assembly: GCF_010681825.2. NCBI lineage: Bacteria > Pseudomonadati > Verrucomicrobiota > Verrucomicrobiia > Verrucomicrobiales > Verrucomicrobiaceae > Sulfuriroseicoccus > Sulfuriroseicoccus oceanibius. The sequence continues at coordinate 3,005,427 of NZ_CP066776.1, forward strand.
TCGAGGTGAATGGTTTGAGTAGAGAGATGCGCAAGCCCGCGATTAGAGGGCGTCGTGCTGGTCGCCGTACTTTTTGGCACGACGGACGAGGTTGAAGATCATTGCGAAGAGTCCCGCCATGACCACACCGACGATTCCGACCATGAACAAAATGGCATTGCCAGCGGCGATATTCAGCTGGTGGCCTGGGGCACCCATGCAGGTGAAGCAGGCGAGCAGATCCGGAAGCAGAGTAAGGTTCATCATAGGAATGTGGGTCTGGGTTTGGAGAATGAGGCGGGACGTTCGGCTTAGTCGGCAAAGCGGCGCATTTTGAGCGCGAATACGATGCCGTAGGCGACCAGCAGGCCACCGGCGATGGCACCGATCCAACCGCTTGCGGTCATCCACTCGGCAGCATCCGGGCCGTAGCCGCCGCTGAACACGAACGCCGCGTACAGGAAGGCGCAAAGGGCTACGAAAATGATAAAGCAGAGATGGAATTGACGAAGGGACATGGGATCGGTGGGTTCGATGTGGGTCTTACGGGTTCAGACTGGTCCAAGGGATGTCAAAGAAGTGCCAGTTGGTAAGCGCCATCACCGCGGCGAAGAAGACCGCCGAAATCACGAGGAAGAAATAAATCAGCTTCTTCTCATGATTGAGGTGCATGAAGATCGCCGCCACGCAGGTGGCCTTGACCGACGCAATCACCAGACCGACGAAGATGTTCATCGCGTGGCTACCAAAGTGGTACTTGGAAACCGCAACGGTCAGCACGGTGAGCACCATCAGAATGCCGCCCACGATCATGTAGGCTTTGACGTGCTTCTTAACTGCTTCTGGACTTTCTGCCATAGGAGTAGATGTGAAGATTAAAGATACGAGGGACGGGCCCAAATTGGATTACAGGAGGTAAAGAACTGGGAAGAGGAAGATCCACACCAAGTCCACGAAGTGCCAGAACAGACCGCCGACTTCGACTCGGTTGGCGAGGTGGTCCGGATCCCGCTCGTACATCTTCTTGCCGGTGAAGAGGAAGTAAGCGAGAACGATGGCGCCGCCGATCACGTGCAGAGCGTGGAGACCGGTAAGCAGGAAGTAGGTGGCGTAGTATGTGTTCAAGCGCGGGGTGAAGTAGGACGAGAAGATGACGTCCTTGCGCTCGAGCTCGACGACTGGGAGGCCGTGGTCATCGAACTGCTGGTCGCCGTGGGCTTCCGCGTGGTCGTGACCGAGCTTGAGGTAGTAGAGCTGCTTGGCGACGAGGTGTGCGCCATTGGCTTCCTTCTCAAGAGCAGCATCGTACTGCTTTTTCCACTGCTCATAGAGGAATGGCTGCTCCTGGGCAAATCCGGACGCTTCGATCTTGGCGAGCATTTCGTCGCGATCGTACTCGTTGGCAACTGGCGAGAGACCACGCAGGTCGACACCGTCCACGCTGAGGATCAGCTCACTTTCGTCGGCGACGAACTCACCTTCGACGGTGGTACCATCGCTGAAGACGAAGCCTTTCTCGGTCCAGCCGGTGTCGCGGTTACGCACGGTGGCGAGATCCACGGAGAGGTTCGGGTTGGCAGGGTCGAGCACGAGCGTGGTGCGCTCGGCGAAGAACAAACCGAGGACCTGAGCTTCGGCCTTTGCCTTCTCCAGAGCGTCGACCAGTTCGCGGTCGATGTTGGTCACGCCCTCTTCTTCGAGGCGGGTGATGGTTCCGGCCAATGCGCGGCGGTCATTCTCAGCGCGGAGGTGGCGTTCACGCACATCGCGCTGGGCGTCGAGCAACTGCTCCAACTGCTTCCAGTCGGTGAACTCGAGTTCGACTTCCTGGGCGTCCAGGGATTCGCCATTGAGCACATTGGCGACGAGAGGATCGGTCACCTTGTCACCCGCATTGGCAACGACCTTGCCGTCTTTGACCGTGATGCCGACATCGCCCACAGTTTTGACGGTGAGCTTGAGCTTCGAGCCTTCGCCGAGGCTGTCGGTGAGGTAGCTCACGTCGCCGCCGTCGAGAGGCAGCACAGCTTTGGTGCCCTTGTAAACGATATCGGTGTGATCTTCGTCCTTGGCATTCGGGTCGTGGAATGCGTGCCCCTCGTAGACCACGCCGGTGGTGGTCTCAGCCGAGATGTGACCGAACTTGGCCTTGTACTCGACAGTCTTGATGCAGCAGAACGCCAGCGCGCAGAGGATGGTGATCGCCATGTACAACTTGAAGCGACCGAACTGGCGGAGCTTCAGCGAGGCGTGCGCCATCACGACGGTGATCGACGAGAAGATCAGGACGAACGTGTTGGTAAGACCCAAGCCGATGTCGAGCATCTGGTCAGGCCACGGGTAATCCGCGCCGAGACGCAGGAAGATGTAACCGGAGAACAGACCACCGAAGAGCATGACCTCCGAGGCGAGGAACAACCAGATACCGATCTTCGAGTTGTAGAGACCGGTGTCAGGACGAGGTTTTACGTTGAACGGAATTTCCATGATGGAAGTGAGGGAGGAACCAGAACCTGGTCGGGTTGATAGGCGTTGTCGGCGGTTATCTGGCAATCATGCCGGTGATTGGCTGCGTCGAACGCGAAATGGAATTAGGGAGTTGGGACTTACTTCTTGTTCGATTTAGGCTCTTCCCACTGAGGTGAGTAGTCCTTGTCTTCTCCTGGCACGGAGTACTCGTATGGTCCGCGATAGACGACCGGCTCGAACTCGAAGTTGCCGTGGCCCGGAGGCGTTGGGGTGGCCCACTCGAGGGTGGTGGCGTTCCACGGGTTGTCGGACTTCACCTTTTTACCCACGAAGGCACTCGAGAAGAAGTTGATGATGAATGGGAGCTGGAAGATTGCCAGTGCCCAGACCGCCCATGAGATCACCTCGTTGAGCCAGAGGTAGTCAGCGGTGTGCTCGTAGGAGATACCACCGTTGTACCAGCGGCGGTGGAAACCTGCGATGCCCTGAATCATCATCGGCATGAACACGACGTTGATCGCGATAAGCGATGGCCAGAAGTGCAAGTGACCGAGGAATGTGTTCATGTGACGGCCAGTCGCCTTAGGGTACCAGTAGTAGATACCGGCGAAGAGACCGAAGATCACACCAGGAGCCACCACGTAGTGGAAGTGGCCGATCACGTAGTAGGTGTCGTGAAGGTAGAGGTCGGTCAGGTTGAATGCGAGTGGCAGACCGGTGAGACCACCGAATCCGAACATCGGAAGGAACGCGCACGCCCAGAGCATTGGGACGGTGAAGCGGATCGATCCACCCCACAGCGAGATGAGGAGCGAGGTCAAAAGGATGACCGACGGCACCGAGATCAGCACGGTAGTGGTTTGGAAGAAGGTCGAGATCGCGCTGCCCATACCGGTGAGGTACATGTGGTGCGCCCAAACGATGAACGAGAGGAACCCGAGGACGAGAGCACCGTAGACCATGCTCTTGTAGCCCCAGAGCGGCTTACGGGTGTTGTTCGGAATGATCTCCGCCACGATCGAGATCGCAGGAAGGAGGAGAACGTACACCTCAGGGTGACCGAGGAACCAGAAGAGGTGCTGGTAAAGCAATGGAGAACCACCGCCGGAGATGTTCATCACTTCGTTGTTCACCGAGAGGCCGGATGGCAGGAAGAACGACGAGCCGAAGACGCGGTCCGAGAGCTGCATCAGACCAGCCACTTCAAGTGGTGGGAAGGCGAGCAGGAGAAGGAATGCGGTGACGAGCATGCCCCACACGAAGAATGGGAGGCGGAACCAGGTCATGCCCTTGGCGCGCAGGTTGATGATGGTGGTGATCACGTTCACCGATCCGAGGAGCGACGAAGAGATGAGCAACACCATACCGAGGAGCCACCAGGTCTGACCAGTCATCCACTGGTTGGCGACGTGGTATTCCTGAACGGTGCCAAGCGGCGGGTAGAAGGTCCAACCGGTCGAGGCAGCGCCCGATGGAAGGAAGAACGATGCGAACATGAGCAGACCACCAGCGAGGTAGATCCAGTAGCTCATCATGTTGAGTTTCGGGAATGCCATGTCCGGCGCACCGATCTGGAGCGGTGTCACGTAGTTACCGAAGGCACCGAAGCCGAGAGGCACCACGGCGAGGAAGACCATGATCGTTCCGTGCATGGCACCGAACATATTGTAGAGCTGGCCGTCAACGACGCGTCCGCCGGTCGATTCACCGACAGGGATCCAGCGGTTGAGCCAGTCTTCACCGAATACGAAGGTGAGCCATTCTGGCAGTGCCTGGTCGGGATAAGCGATGCTCCAGCGCATCACCATCATGAGGAAGAATCCGACCAACATGAAGAGCATCGCGGTGATGCCATATTGGATCCCGATCCACTTGTGGTCGGTGGAGAAAATGTATTTTCGCACAAACCCGACGTGGTGGTCGTCATGGTGGTGATCCGCGGCGTCAGCCGTTTTGTGATGAGTCGAATCGGACATGGTAGTTTCTCGTCGTGACTAAGTAAATCTAGGAATCGAACTATGCAGAATATCAAGCGCGACGCAAGGTACGCTCTCGGGAAAGTTTACCCGTTTTGATGCGCAGGCAGCATGGCCTGTGATGCATCGAACTCGAAATCGAGCTCAGCGGAGCCCCCGGTGATGCGCAGGCTCTTGCGCAATGGCTCAGCAAACTGGCTGTGCCAAGCGATCACTTCGTAGTCGCCATCAGGCAACTCTCCGTGGATCGCAAAGGTTCCGTCCTCCTGGGAGACGGCGTAAAATCCGGAGTCGTGGACATAGACCCAGCTCCTCATCCAGCGGTGCAGGTCGCACTCGACGCGGTACACACCCGCGGCCGGAAATTTGTGCAGATTCGTCGAATCAGCGGGCTGGCCGTAATTCTTGATGCTCGCACCTTTATCGAAAGTTCCCATCTTGTGCGCATCGATGCGCACGTTGTGGAAGGTTTGGTCGGAGTTTTTAAAGACGACTCCCTCGCCAGCAGCGACGGCGACCACGTGTGGGTCGTAGCAGCAACCCGCCTGGTCCATGAAGGCAGGACGTGGGTCGACCGATCCGCCGGACTGCCCGACAATTGCGATCACCACGTCGGCGAGCGCCTTGTTCTCCCCTACCGACCAGTTCTGAGTCTTGATCGGCTGGTACTTGCTGCAATAGCGGTCATTGCGCACGTCCCACTCCGAGTCCGGAGTTGGAACCTCACCGGCGAGGGTTACGCGTCCGGTGAGAACCACAGGTGCCGTGGCGATGACGTCGGCGGAACGCAAATCGTTGCCGAGATCGACATCGGCGATGGCGACGGTCTCGCCACTCCCTCCCCCGCAGGATGCGGCGAGCATCACAGCGCAAAGCGCGCCCCCGAGACGGGAAACCCGACTCGAGAATGCGCGCTGAGTGATGGATGCGAGGGTTGTCATCGTGCCGGGGCGAACAATCGGAAATTTCATGCGGGGGTGAGTCATTCACCCCCGGAATTATTTCATGACTAAGCAGCCGGAGCTTCCTCGGCGGCTGGTGCCGCACCGAGAGGCTGACCGGTTTGTGGGTCAACCGCAGCGCCAGGAAGCATCTTGTCGTGGTTTGCGTTGAGCTCCTCGGCGGTCATCTGGGCACCGGCACGCTCTGCGGAGATGTCCATGGCAGCTTGTGCCATTTCTTCCGAGACCCAGTCATCGGTCTCATTACCGAAGCTCTTACGGACGTAGTTCATGACAGCAGCGAGGCGCTCGGCATCAGGCACGGCGCTGGCCTGGGAGGCCATGTTGTTGCCGGACCACACTTTGCCGTGCACTTCGATCGGGCCCTTCACACCGTTGAGGATGATCATGGCGAGACGTTCGGTGCTTCCGGTCACCCACTCCGAGTTGGCGAGTGGTGGAATGTTCTGACCCGCGTCCCCTTCACCACCGGATTTGTGGCAACCACCGCAGCTGACGTAGACCTTTTTACCAAGGTCCATCTGCTCGACGCTCCATGGCTTGACCACGGTCTTACCACCCAGACGTGGGTCCGGAGCAGGCACATAACCAACCGCAGTGTACTTAGTGAAGTCGAAGCCGCCGGTCATTTGACCGTAGTAGGCACCGCCGAAAAGCAGGATCAATGCGCACAGGAGGAAGAGCGCGAGCGAGACCGGATGGGTGCCGCTGATTGGCTCCTCTTTCTCACGAGCGGTGATCGAGTGCTGCTTCTGGATGTCTTGGCCCTCGCGGTAATCCGCTTCGGTCTGGCGATCTTTGTTGGATGAGTCTCCCATCATTGGATGTAGGTGATCGAGATTCTAGAAATAGGTGGGAATTGGCGCGGAGCCGGAATTACTTGGCTTCCTCTTCTTCGGCGGCAGGAGCCACTGGCGCGTCCTTGCGCAAGTTGACGAGGTAGCTCACGAGAGCTTCTGCGCGGTCGGTTGGGACCACTTCGTAGCCTTCCTCGACTTCAACAGGCAGCGCGTCGGCCGACTGCTGGCCCTGGATGCGACGCTTCTCGAACAAGTGCTTGTACGATGGCATGTTCGACCATTCGGCAACCGAGCGTGGGTTGTAAAGGTGAAGCATGAGCTGCTGCTTTGCATCTTCGCCGTTGTAACGGATGTAGAGGTTCGAGAGGTCTGGACCGATGCGCTGCACACCGAGAGCGGCGTACTTTTCACCGTGATAGTCCTGAGGCACGGTCTCGCGTTCTTCGCCTGGGATGACCCAGCCATCACGCCAACGGTCAGGACCGGCGTACGTTGGGCGGATCATTTGCGAGTGACACTGGACGCAGCCCTCCTGGGCGTAGACACGGGCACCAGCGGCCACCATGCCGGCACGGACTTCCGGATAAACGGATCCGTCAACGTCATCGACGAGTGTGGTGTCGAGTTTACCAATCTCACCGTATGGCAGCGCCACGAAGAATACCCATGGCAGTGCGAAAGCGGCGATCAATCCGAGATAGAATGTGCGGACGGACATAGTGGATCAGGTCTGGAAAGTAGAAGTTGAGGAGGAAAAGGGAATGAATCAGATCGGGCTTATGCCTGGCTGGAGCTCTCTTTGGCGCGGTCGTCGAACATAGGCTGGTCGAGCTCGTGCACTTCGTGGAGAAGGGTTGGCGAACCGGCGCGGCGTCCTTGACCGAACACCATGACCCAGAGGTTGAGAACGAACGAGAAGTTCGCCATCAGCAACATGGTCCAACCGATGAGCTGGCCGATGTAGAATGGCTCGGCAGCGTCGACGATCTTCTTCCAGGATCCGTAGAGCATGAACTCTGCATTGCCCTGCCAGAAGCCGCCCACTGCAAGTGTCACCACCAGGATCAGGATCGAGTAAACGGTGAACCAGAAGTGGAAGCGGATCGAGCGACCCGATGGCCATTCGCAACCGCAAAGACGTGGCACGATGAAGTAGATGGCACCGAAGCCGGCCATGGTGAACACGCCGAGCAGCACTGCCACGTGGGTGGAAAGCACCGCCTGGGTGAGACCAGCGTACTTCGAAAGGGTTGGGATTCCGCCAAGTGCGTTGAGCACGGCAGCAAGGAAGAGCGCCACGATCGAGGCGTAGGCGAAGCGCAGGGTGGCGCTGTAGTTCACCATGCGGAAGCGGGCACCGAGGGTGGCGTGCACGTTGACCAGAATCATCAACGCAGGGATGAGGATCACGATGCCAGCCGCACCGGAAACCGCAGGCATCCAGGCAGGAAGCGGAGCACCGAGCAGACGGTGGAGACCGGTCCAGCCACCGAGAAGGATCAGCGCCCAGAACGAGGCGAGCGCCAAGCTGTACGAGAAGATCGGGCGACCGCTCACCTTAGGGATGAGGTAGAATGCCGCAGCTGCTGCGATTGGCAGGAAGAAGAGGAACTGCACACCACCGATGTACCAGTAGTTCACTGCGGTCGAAACCACGGCAGCACTTGGTGCCATGTGGATGAACACATTGGCAGTGAGGAACAAGGCTGGGAATGCGAAGAGCGCAGCCACCAGGAACCAGAGCGACACGAAGGTCTGCGGTTGGTCACGCTGGGTGAATGGAACAAATGCCCACAGAGCGATCACAATGTACGCTACGAGCAACGCAGGGCCGACCTGTTTAGGGAACTCAAGCCATTCAACACCGCTGCCAATGCCGCCGAAAACGCAGAAGATGCCGATGGTCAGAGCGATGTTCCAGAGGTGACCTGCAATGTTCGGGACCAACGAGTGCTTCATTGGCATACGGCACAAGCGGTGCATCATCCAAAGGATCACACCGAAGGCCAGGTTGAACCCGAGACCGTAAACCATGGCCAGCGTGTGGGCCGACTGGAGACGTCCGTATTTGAATGCAGGGCAATCACCGAAGGCATCCGGAGACAGCAAGGTCCAGGTCGACATCAACCCGAGGATGATGGTCGCCAGGAACCAGAACCCGGCGCTGGTGAAGAACAACAGAACCGGCCAGCGCACCGAGCGGTCGATTTGGGCTCGGAGGTTGGTCAGATCTTGATCGGATGCGATGGACGAACTCATGGTGAATGGAGAATCGAATGAAAGTCGGGGAAGGAAAATGGGGCGGGCTTACTGGTCGGCAGCTGGGGCTTCTTCAGCGCTCTCAACAGCGGCTTCTTCGGTAGCGGCAGGCTCGTCGGTCTGATCCGCTGCAGGGGCGGCTGCTTCATCAGCAACTGCTTCTTCTTCGGCAGGCTGCTCGTCAGTGGCAGGCTCGGCATCGACAGGAGCCACTGGCTCGGCAACCGGAGCTTCTTCCACGGTTGCGGCTTCGCTGGCCGGGGTGTGAACCGATGGCTTGCTGGTGAGCAACTGCTGACCGAACACTGGGAGGTAATCCCCCATTGCCGGCTGGACCAACCCCTTGCCTTCGTCGAGCCACTTGGTGGTACCGATCACCTGGGCGGCATTGGCCTCGATGGCCTCGCGCTCGGCGATACGCACCGCCGACTGCTCGCTGAGGTAGTCGTCGACCGTGCTACCACGGAAGAAGAAGTACGCAACGATGGCGAGGGCGGCGAAGGACAGGAATCCGGCGATGCCCAAAACGAAGGCGGCGATCGGATGGATCGGCTTGCTGGCGGATGATTCGGTCATTGGATCGGGTGAGAAAGAATTGGAGTCGAAACGATGAAGGGACAGAGAGTCGAAGCTGGCTTAGTTGTGCAGGTTGATCGACTCGAGGAGGCGTGGGTCGCGGCATGGGAACAAGCTGTCCTTGCGCAACGAGAAGAGGAACGCGCCAACCACAAGGCAACCGACGGTCACCACAGCGAGCAGGTCGTAAAGCACCCCACCCTGGTAGAAGTAATTGTGAGCGACCAGTGGCCCACGCATTGGGATGATCATCAGGTAGACGTCGAGCAGGTGGACGAGGAGGATGTACACCGCCATCGACGAGAGCCATGCCGGCTTACGCTTGAGCCACGACTGGAGGAGGATCACGAATGGCACGATGAAGTGAAGCACCACGAGCGCGATCGAGAAGTAGTTCCAGAACTCCGTGTTACGGATGAGGAAGTACTTGGTTTCCTCGGTGATGTTTGCGTACCAGATCAGGAAGAACTGGGAGAAAGTGATGTAGGCCCAGAAGACCACGAACGCGAACATGAGCTTGCCCATCACATGGTAGTGCTCGCTGGAAACGACACCCTTCATGTAGCCTTTGCTACGGATGTAGGTGGTGGCCAGGATGATGGTTGCCATGCCCGACAATGCGGAGCCAGCGAACACATACACACCCCACATGGTGGAGAACCAGTGGTGGTCGATCGCCATCACCATGTCGAGAGCGACGAAGGTCATCGCGAGGGCGAAGATGATCATGAAACCACAGGCGGCGCGGCGCATACGGAAGGTCAGCTTGACGCCACCTTCGCTGTCCTGACGAACCGACCACTTGCGCATCTGGCGGATGACGTAGGTGAGCAGCACGAAGAACGCGACGTAGCGGATGTACCAGAAGGTCTGGTTGAGGTAGCCCTTCTTGCCGTAGAGGATTGGGTCCTCTTTTTTGATGAGCTTACCTTTGATCTTCGAGGCATCGAAATCACCGAGGTTCTCGATCTCTTTCTGTGCGAGCTCGGCTTCCGCGGTGTTGCCAGCGGCTTCAGCAGATGCCTTGATGGCGGCGAACTCGGCAACGTGCGCGTTGTGCTTGGCTTCGAATTCCGCGATCACCTCAGGCTGCTCGGCCTTGGCTCCCAAACGGTCTTCGATTTCAGTCCAGTGCCACAGGGTGTGCTTTACCGGGGTGATGGTGAACAATGGGATCATCAGGATACCCACGACCGGGATCACGAGACCGACCTTTTCGAACACGCGGCGGACAGCAATCCCCCACCCCGAGTTGGTGGCGTGGTGGAGCAGCGTCCAGAAAACACCTCCCACCGCGATGGTGAAGAAGAAGAACGTGCCGAGCAACCACGAGAAGGAGAATGCCTTCTGCGTGCCTTCGTTGAACAAGAAGAACAAGCTGGCGACCAAACCGATGCCGCCAACTGCCAGCAATCCGGTCGCCAAACGCGAAACCTTGCTGAAGTCGAAGCGCTCACCGTTGAGCGGAAGTTCTTTCAGATTGATGTGACCTGCCATTGGAGTGGAGAGATTGAGAGACGTTGGAGAGTGAGGACTTACTCGGCTGCGGCAGCCGAGGTGGCGAGGTCGGCTTCGACGGCCGACTTGAGGCCCGGTGTGTCGATCGAGACACCGGCGTTGACGTTCTGGAGGGCGCGGACGTAAGCGACGACGGCCCAGCGCTCACGGATGGTGAGCTTGTCGGCGTAGGACTTCATGAGGCCCTTGCCATTGGTGATGGTTTCGTAAACGCGACCATCGGCATATTCGTCAGCGGAGAATGCAACCTGGTGCAGGTTGGCAATCGCGGCCCAGCCACGCTTGGCAATCATGCCCTGGCCGTCGCCGGTTGGGCTGTGGCAGATGGCGCAGTAGATACCGTACTGCTCTTCACCGAGGCGAAGGAAGGCGTCCACGTTCTCAGCGGTGAGCCCGAGTTCCTCTGGCATGCCGGTTCCGTAGTCAGTACCGATCTTACCGGTGGTGTAGTAGTTCTTCTCGGTGGTCGAGAACGCGCGCTGCTGGATGGCACCGTCTGCGGCGAGTTCGTCCGGAAGGTGGTAGCCCATTGGCACTGTGGCGTCGACTGGAAGACGGGCACCGCGGCCGTCAGCGAAGAACTTGTTGTCCTTCTGGGCCTTCACTTTGGCCTGCTGGTCCATGTCGTTGAACACCTGGATCGGCGAGTACTCCATGATCTGACCGCGGAATCCGAGGACACCGACAGCCGACAGAGCGACGAGGATGAATGCTAGAAAAATGTAGCGCATGAATCGTTGCGTGAGTTGTGGAAAATCGTGTGAAAGGAGGCGTCTGCGCCGGGTGGATTAGGAAAGCTGCTCTTCGACGAGCTCGATATCGGAGCCACCGATCTCAGAGAGGAACTCGCGGGTTTGCTCGCGGTTGAATCGCGGGTCACGCGCTTCGATAGCGATGAAGAAGCCGTCGTCGGTCACGCGCTTGAACTGCTCCGACTCAAAGAGTGGGTGGTTCATTCGTGGCAGCTGGCTGAGTGCCAACATTCCGAACAACGTGGTGAAAGCGGAGAATAGAACGGTCAACTCGAAGGTCACCGGGAAATACGCCGGAATCGTGAACAAGTTGGTCGGCTTGGCCTGCACGATGGTCGGGTAAAGCGCCACCTGGGTGCCGAACTGGAGTGCCAGAGCGGTAAGCGTTCCGGTCATACCACCGAAGAACACGAAGAATGGCAGCTTCGAGCGGCCGAGTCCCATCGCGGCATCCATGCCGTGGATTGGGAAGGACGAGTAGGCGTCCCACTTTTTGAAGCCCTTGTCGCGCACTTTGGCAGCCGCCTTGTAGAGGTCGGTCGGAGTTTCGAAGCGGGCGAGGTAGCCGTAGACTTTTTTGATTCCTGTCTTCACGAGATCTGTGTGTTTGAATCGAGATTGATGGGTTCCGTGTCCGCTTGGGATTAGCAGTTACCTCCAGTGCGCTTGCCGGTGATGACTTCGCCATCGGCCTCGTAGCACTTGGCGCCTGCGGCTTTCTTGGCTTCTTCCATTTCGTCGTGGTGGACGTTCGACGAGAGGAGTGTCCACTTCACTTCCGCGATGTTCACACATGGGAGGAAGCGGAGGAAAAGCATGAACAAGGCGAGGAACATACCGATGGTTCCGACGAAGGTCATGACGTCGACCGGCGATGCCGAGTAGTACTGCCAGTCACCTGGGAACCACATGCGGGCCAGGGTGGTCACGATGATCACGAAACGCTCGAACCACATGCCGATGTTGACGAGCATTGCCACGCCCATGACGACCCAGAGGTTCTTACGGCACTTCTCGAACCAGAAGAACTGAGGCGAGACCACGTTGCAGAACATCATCACGAAGTAGGACCATGCGTATGGGCTGTCTTCGTCGGCACCGATACGCTTGGCGAATGCGGCCCACTCGAACTTGTTCTGACCGTACCAGGCGATGAAGAGCTCCATCAGGTAGGCGTAACCAACCAAGCATCCGGTGAAGGCGATGATCTTGGCCATGTTGTCGATGTGCTTCATCGTGATCAGGTCCTCAAGACCGAAGATCTTACGAGCTGGCACCATCATGGTAAGCACCATGGCGAATCCACCGAAGATCGCACCCGCCACGAAGTATGGTGGGAAGATGGTGGTGTGCCAGCCCGGCACAACCGACGTTGCGAAGTCGAAGGAAACGATGGTGTGCACCGAAAGCACGAGTGGGGTCGAGAGAGCTGCGAGGAGCAGGTAGCACATCTCGTAGTGGCGCCACTGGCGGTTGCCACCGCGCCATCCCAGAGCGAGCACGCCGTAGGCGAACTTGCGGAACTTGTTCTTCGCACGGTCACGGATCGACGCCAGGTCAGGCACCATGCCGATGTACCAGAAGATCAAGGATACGGTGAAGTAAGTCGAAACCGCGAACACGTCCCAAAGAAGCGGCGACTTGAAGTTCTGCCAGATGGCGTTCGCGTTTGGAATCGGAGCCAGGAACCAAGCCATCCAGACACGGCCCACGTGGAATGCCGGGAAGATACCCGCGCAGCACACCGCGAAAATGGTCATCGCTTCCGCAGCACGGTTAATCGAGGTTCGCCAGTTCTGACGCGTTAGGAAAAGAATCGCTGAAATCAGCGTTCCCGCGTGACCGATACCAATCCAGAACACGAAGTTCACGATCGGCCATCCCCACATCAGCGAGTTGTTGTTGCCCCAGACACCGACACCGGTGGAAACGAGGTAGGTCAGACCACCGCCCACGCCGAGAAGCGCGATGATTGCGGATGGAATGAAGATGATCCACCACAGCAGTGGCATGCGGTTTTCAACGATGCCGCAGATGCGGTCGGTGATCCATGCGTAGCTGCGGTTGTTGAGGATCAGTTCCTCGCGTTCGAGCACCTCGAGCTGAGGTTGCCCGGCGCTTGCGGTAGCTGAAGATTTGGCGGTGGTTGCGTCTGCCATGATCTGACTGGCTGTAAGGGATGGGATGATTGGCCGGTGCTTTGGGACACCGGCCGGTCAAGGGTGGGAATCTGACGGATTAGTGAATGCTGACCGTTGCGTTGCCGATGAACTTGGCGTCAGGCATGAGCTTGTTCGGGTTGCGGACACGCGCCAGGTAGTTGGTGCGTGGACGGGTGCCGATGTAGCGCAGCAGGTCGTACGAACGTGGGTGCTTGAGGATGATCTCACCACCTGGCTCGTCGTTCTCGAGCTGCTTGAACTGGTGCAAGCGGGACTTTGGATCAAGCAGGTTGCCGAAGACGATTGCCTCCGATGGGCAGGCCTGCTGACACGCGGTCTTGAGTTTGTTCGAGTCGACGCGCAGGTCGTCGGCGCTGACACTGAGTGTGTCCGACGGCTTGCCGGTGACCAGTGCCTTGTCGCGGCGGATCGAGGTCTTCTCGATCTTGGCGAGCTGGGTGCGCTGGATGCAGTAGGTGCACTTCTCAATCACACCACGCATGCGGACCGACACGTTCGGGTTCTTACCAAGCTTCTCGGACTCTGGCTTGCCGGTGCGATCCTTGTCGGAAAGCGGGCCGCTGTAGAGCTGGTCGAGTGGGCGCTTGTTGTAGTCGAAGTAGTTGAAGCGACGTGCCTTGTATGGGCAGTTGTTCGCGCAGTAACGGGTACCGATGCAGCGGTTGTACGCCATCAGGTTCATCCCCTCTTCCGAGTGGACGGTCGCGTTCACCGGGCAAACGGTCTCACATGGAGCGGACTCACAGTGGACACATGCAACCGGCTGGACAAGCATCGCCGGGTTGTCTTCGTCCGCCATCTCACCGTGGTTGGTGGCGCGGTCAACGAAGTAACGGTCCATGCGGATCCAGTGCATCTCACGGCCGCGGCGGACTTGCTCCTTACCGACGATCGGGATGTTGTTTTCCGACTGGCATGCAACCAAGCACGCGGTACATCCGGTGCAGCTGTTGAGGTCGATGACCATGCCCCACTGGTGGAGCTCATCGTTCAAGAGCGGCTTGCCGCTGGCGTCGTTCGGCTTGTAAAGAGAGATGTTCTCAGGGATGTGACCGTCCATCCCGTGGTTGTAAGCAAAGCCAACCTTGTTGGTTGGGTGCTTCTCAAATTCTTTCTGGTTGTCGAGCGTGCCCTCACGGACCAAGGCACGACCAGACATGGTGCTGTGCTCCTGGGTGAGAGCGACGGTGTAGGTGTCTTCCAGCTTGGTGAGATTGGCACCACCGAGGATGAACGACTCACCGGAACGGAGTGGGTTGACGTTGAAGCCAGTCCCCTCACCCACGCGCATTGGAAGCGCCGGGGTCTCACCCTTGGCTGCCTCTGGGCACTGGCCGTAGCCGAGCTTGAGCGTGACAACGTTTTCAGCGTGACCCGATGCGATCAAAAGGGCGGTCGTGATCTTGGCACCGCTTGGAGTGGTGATTTCCACCATTGGCACCTGCTGCTTTGAATCATCGTAGTCATCGGCGATTCCGAGAGCAGCTGCGGTCTTAGGAGCGATCAACGCAGCGTTGTCCCACGTAAGCTTGCTCACTGGATCCGGAGCTTCCTGAAGCCATCCGTTGTTGATGAAACGGCCGTCCCACACGCTGTAGTCAGCGGTGAATGCCAACTCGAGGGACTCAGGTGACGCCGCTGGCAGCATTGCAGCCTTGAGCTCGTCATCCTTCACGTTGCCCATCGCCGTACCGGTTGCTGCCGGGAACTTCGAGCCCTTGAGGAAACCATCGCGGAGGATCTTCGCCCAGGTGTTGTCTAGATCCGCGGCTGGGACACCCATTTCAACGAGCGTCTTGCGGACGGCATCGAGCGCAGGATCTGCGTCCGGGTTCTCTGCGGAGAACTCACCAGCGAGTTCCAAAAGTAGGTTCAGCTCGCTGACCGCCGCATCGTAAAGCGGAAGGATCATCGGCTGGACGACCGAGTAAACACCGCGGTTGTCGTAAACATCACCCCAGTTCTCCAAGTAATGGGTGCCAGGGATGTGGAAGTTCGCGCTGACAGCCGTCGCGTTAACGCGGGTGCCATTGTGAACGAAGAGCGAAAGCTTGTTGCGGAGGCCAGCCCAGTCGAAGTCACCAGCAGTGTCGTAAGCAGGGTCTGCAGGGGTGGTTGCGAGAAGTGTGGTCACTTCACCGCCTTCCACAGCGGCCTTGAGGTCGGCAAGTGTGCCGTACTCGTTGGCAGGAGTCTGAACGAGCTGGACCACTGCATTCTCGTCGGAACCAACCGACCCGAGGAAGCGATTGATAGCGTCGGCGAGGACGTGCACCACCTTTGGTTGGCGCTCACCCACGAGAACGACCGACTTGGAGCCGTTTTTCTTGAGGTCAGCTGCGGCTTCCTTGATCCAGCGTGGATCGAACTCACCGGCAGGAACGTCGACCGTGATGTTAAGTCCGAGCTCCTTGGCGACCGCAGCAGCGAACGCAGGGATGCGGCCGGCAGCCACACGCACACGGTGATCAGCCATTCCGCCGGTCACGCTGTAAGCAGGCTCGGCGAGGTAGAGACGAAGCGTGTCGTCCTTGGTCTTGGCTGTGTTGTCATCGCCTTGCTCCGGCTTGCGGGCTGCGGCGAAATCGCTTTCGGTGCGGTTGTCCGGGCAATCGACTCCGAGGAAATCGCTATCGAGGGAAAGAACGCGCTTGGCGTTGCGCAGGTTCACCACCTGACGGACCCCAGCACCGCTGAGCTCATCGGCGGCTTCGCGGTTGGTACGAGCGAGTGCTTCGTATTCGAAAACTTGAAGTCCACCGAACTTCGACTGGAGCGCCTCGATCGCACGAGCGCGGGTCGGCGAGGAATTCTGACCGACCAAGAGAGCAACACCCTTACCGGCATTTGCTTCGAGAGCCGCGGTCAATGCGGCCTTGGCCTGATCGGCTGCGTCCTTACCAGCAGGCTGACCATCGACGAGCACTGCGGACGAACGGTCCGGATCGTACATGTCGAGGATCGACGCCTGATCGAACGAGTTGGTCGCACCAACGGAGTTCGGGTGAAGTGGGTTACCTTCCACTTTGGTCGGACGACCTTCGTGGGTGGTGATCACCATTGGTACCGCACCATTGCCCACTGGGCGTGCGGTCGAATAAAGCAACGGACGGCCAGGAACCACCCACTCCACACTGTCGGTGTAAGGAACGAGGAAGCTCTTCGGCTTGCGGCACGATGCCATACCGAATCCAGCCAGAGCGGTCGATGCGCCCATGAACTTGAGGAACCCACGACGCGAAAGCTCGGCGTCTTCCTGGGAGTCCATCTCCGCCGCACCTGCAGGGAACTCGCGTTCCAGCCACTCACGAAACTCAGGGGTGTCCTTGAGTTGCCCCTGGCTGCGCCACGCACGTGCCGTGCCTTCAGGGTTCTGATCGACGGGATGTTCAAACTTGCGCTTCATTCTGGTGGATAATGAGGAAATTGGGAAGCCCCCGGATCGCTAGAAGCGGGAGCTGGCGGCGGGACGTGCCCGCCAGTGAGTTAAAAGTATGTGAGTCGTTCGTTTGTGGTGCCCGATCAGCCTCGGGCAACGAGCTTATCGGTGACAGCCGCCGCAGGTCTCAGGTGGGTCAATGCGCCACTGGTCCTTCAGCATAAGGCCAAGCTCTTCCTGGGTGAGCTGCTTGAGCTCACCGTCAACCATGACCGGCGGGTGATCCGCAGCGGTCCAGGCAAGATTGGTAACCTGCTCGATCGGACGCAGGTGCTTCTCTGGCTCGCGGTGACACTCCAAGCACCAGCCCATGCTGTGGTTCTCGGCGTGGAACACCTTCTCCATCTGGTCGATGCGACCGTGGCAGGAAACACAGCCAATACCGCTGTTCACGTGAGCGGAGTGATCAAAGAACACATAGTCAGCAGTCTCGTGGATCTGCACCCACTCAAGCGACTTGCCGGTTTCAGCTGCATCGCGGACCACGGCGAGCGCATCGCTCTGGGTCTTCACACCAGCTTCGTGGCAGTTCATGCAGGTCGACACTGGCGGAATGTTCGAGTGGTTCGACTCGGTCACATTGCTGTGGCAGTAGCGGCAGTCGAGGCCGAGCTCACCCGCGTGCAACTTGTGCGAGAAAGGCACAGGCTGATCAGGAGCATAACCTACACGCGTATACTTGGGCGTTCCGTAGTAGGTAAAACCCAGTGCCAGCGTAATTCCGACTACGCCTACGAAGAGGCCAATTTTAATCGGCAGAAAGTTGGAGGATCGAGGAAAGAGGTTGGCCATCGCAGCGGCTTATTTAAGAGCTTGTGAAATCTTTCACAAGCGGATTTTTGCTCAAGTTTTTGATCAATGTTCCGAGAATCGGGACAAATCACCCGCTCCGGTCAAAATTCACGAGACAAGCCCATGAACCCACTTCGAAAACGGGACGTGCAAGGAAGCGTGGATCGCCACTGCTTCAAGCGCTTATTTCGGATTTCTGAACATCAACGAACCGAGAACCTACAAGCAACTAAGAATCAATCAACTACGAGACTGCAAACATTGTTCCAAAGTGGCGAAAAATCACCATTCCGAGCCCCTCACGAACCAAATTCCGTCGCAACGCAGCTAGAAAATCAGACAAATCCTGGAATACGACTCAATTCCAAGCGGGAGAACAAAATACAGCAAAGCGATGACCACCCCACCCCGGCGCAATCCTAAATAAAGGCGCATTGCTAACAGCTGACCCCCAACCACAAACCAACACCCCCAAGGCAAAAGAAAATCCGCCACCTCCAGATGGAAGTGGCGGATCGCAAATTGAACTCACACGGCCGGCACCGAAGCCCGCCGCGAGTTGGCTGTCTTATTTCGGCATGTGCTCCTCGTAAGTTGGAGCCTCGTAAACCTCGCGCAGACGGTTGTACTCGTCCTTCAGAGCATTCTGCACCTTGGCATAAGCAGGCTCACCGTAGACGCTGCGCAGCTCGTTCGGATCCTTCTCCAGGTCGAACATCTGCCACTCGTCGGTGCCCGGCAAGTAGAACAACTTGTAGCGCGATGTACGCACGCCGTAGTGCTGCGGCACCGCGTGCTCACCGATTTCGTAGTAGGCGTAGTAGAGCGACTTGCGCCAGTCCACATCGCCACCCTTCAGAATCGGGACGATCGACTCCCCCTGAATGCCCTCAGGCGCGGCAAGCCCGGCCATTTCAAGGAAGGTCGGAGCATAGTCGATGTTCTGTATCATCTCCTGCGGACGCGAGCCCGGCTTGATGACGCCCGGCCAGCGGATGACAAACGGCATCTTGAACGACTCCTCGAACATCCAACGCTTGTCGTACCAGCCGTGCTCACCAAGGAAAAACCCCTGGTCCGACGAGTAAATGACGATGGTGTTTTCATCGAGACCATTCTTCTCCAGATACTCGAGCATGCGCCCCACCCCCTCATCCACCGCCTTGACGGTGCCGAGGTAGTTTTTCATGTAGCGCTGGTACTGCCAACGGATGACGTCTTCACGAGTCATCTCGCCCGCCTTGAAGGAATCGAGCATCTTGCGGTTGAGCGGCTTGTAATGCGCATCCCACTGCTTCTTCTGCTCTGCGGTCATGCGATGGTACTCAGGCGCATGGTTGTCGCGATAGCCCGGCAGCTTGATGTCACCTCGCTCATCGGCACGGACCTTGGCGTCGTAGGACCAGCGGAAGTGGTTGGCGATCGACATTTCGTTCTTCTTCAAGACCTCGCTGCGGTTGGCGTAGTCATCGAACAACGTCTCCGGCTCAGGGATCTCCACACCATCGAATGCGGCCAAGTGACGCAATGGCGGGCAGAACGTGCGGTGCGGCGCCTTGTGCTGGCACATCAGGAAGAACGGCTTGTCCTTGTCACGCTGGTCGAGCCACGCAATCGCCTTGTCTGTGGTGAGATCGGTCGCGTAGCCCTCGAAGCGCTTGCGCGATCCATCCATCTGAATGAAGTCCGGGTTGTAGTAGTTCCCCTGCCCCGGCAGGATCTCCCAGTGATCGAAGCCAGTCGGCGTGCTGTGCAGGTGCCACTTGCCGATCACCGCGGTGGAGTAGCCATTCTTCTGGAGCTCTTTGGCAACCGTCCACTGACTGCCATCGAACCCACGCCCCGTGTTGCGCATGAAACCATTCTTATGGCTGTGCTTTCCAGTGAGGATGCAGGCGCGGGATGGCCCACAAATCGAGTTCGCGCAGAACGAATTGACGAACAACGCCCCCTCGTTGGCGATGCGGTCGATCTGAGGTGTCGGCGCCACATCCTTGAGTGGCCCGCCGTACGACGAGATCGCATTCAGTGCGTGGTCATCCGAGAAGATGAATAGAATGTTCGGGCGGTCTGCAGCGAATGCAGAGCTCACCGCCAGAACGGATGCAGAAAGCAATGAGATTCCTAGTTTCATATTTTTGTTGTTTTCGACGAAGGAAACGAAGTGCGCGGCCTACGTCAAGCTGCCGCCCACTCTTTCGTGTTGACGCAAACTCTACACCGCTTTAGCGGGCGAAGTCCGGCGCCTTGCGGGCAAACTGACGGTACATCGCCGAATAGTCCAATTCGGCATCCCCTTCTTCGCAACGCTCAGTCATGACCCGGTTGGCCACCGTAATTCCCGGCAACTCCAGCCCGACCTGGGCCGCCAACTCAAGCGCGAACGCACTATCCTTGCGCATGTTGTCGACGCTGAAGTGCGTGTCGTAGTCGCCGGCAGCCATTGCCGGCATCTTCATCTTGGCCAACACAGAACCGCAGGCATTCGATGCCACCGCATCAATCAGCACTTGAGAATCCACACCGCTGGCCTCGGTCAGCGCCATCGCCTCGCTGAGCGCCTGCACCACTTGAGCAGAGATCAGATTGGTCGCGATCTTGATCACCGTCGCACTCCCCACCCCGCCAATCACCTTCAACTCTTTCGATGTCGCGTCGAGCACTGGCTTCATCCGCTCGATCAACGCGGGATCGCCCCCAACGTAGTAAACAAGCTGCCCCGCAGCCGACGCGTCCTTGCTGCCAGTGAATGGACAATCCAGGAACCCACAGCCGATCTCGGCACATGCCACCGCAATCGCATGGGTCGTCTCAAGATCGACGGTCGAGTGGTTCATCACCACATGTTCTGGAGTGAGCTGATCGCGGATCAGATCGAAGGTATCGCGCAGTGCCACCCCATCTTTGAGGTAGAACGCGAGCACCTTCGCCTTGGCGGCAGCTTCCTTAGGTGTTGCCACGTCTGTCTCGCCCCCTTTTGGAGTTCTGTTCCACGTCACCACCTCATAACCAGCCTTGGCCAGATTCGCCGCGCAGCGCGACCCGATAATGCCCAGTCCGAAGACTGCAACCGCTTGATTTGTCATGCACACAACCGACCAGATCCTCCAGCAAGGATCAAGCGGGAATCCACGCGCACACAAGGATCGCGCCGCATTTCCAGCACCCGCAACCCATCCAAAAAATCACATTTCACCCCAAATTCTTCATTGACGATGACCCAGAAGTGAATATATGTGCAGTCCCGACGCTGGTAGGCGCTTCAAGCAACCACCGGACGTCAAAAATGGCAGGGTAGCTCAGTGGTAGAGCAGAGGACTCATAAGCCTTTGGTCGGGTGTTCAAATCACCTCCCTGCTACCATTTTCAATATAAAAGCCCGCATCCTTACTTTGAGGATGCGGGCTTTTTTGTGCCTGCCGAGAATCAGGTGATCCGCAGCACAGCGTAGGTCCGCTCTTCAGCGAGCACATAGTTGGCAGTTCCTACCACAGGCAGGGCCATACACAGGGTGACGAACACGCTCATCGCCACGCCGGATTGCCCCCGCCCCAATCGCCAGCCCAACCAACCGGCGACCGCAAGCACAATCCCACACAGCACCAATCCGACCAAGAGAAGAGCCCCGACGAGCGGATCATGCCGCAAAGCCATCACAACGAGAAAGAGCCAGGCCGCCAACACGGCAATCGCCAGCACCAACAGGCCGGTAACCGCCGCTCTTGCGACGCCCCAACAAAACTGAAGCCGCCGCAGCCATGAGGACCGGGCTCCCAACTCAAAAGACAGCGCCTCTCCGCCCTCAAGGTCGACTCGATCAACCAATGAGACGCCGCCACGCAACGTACTCACCGATTCATCCAGCACGACCACATCGTCGCCGCGCTCGCGGCACGCATCCGCGTAGCGCAAGGCGGCATCGAGGGAAAAGAAGCGCGCGATCACAGCGGCAACTCTACTTGATCAACCGAATGGTGAACGGGTAGCGATACGCCGTGCCGTTGTTGGCAGCCACGGCCGCGAGAATGATGAACACGATCGAGCCCACCGTGACGATCGGAAGCAAAATAAAGCCGATCCCAACGATACAAAGGAATCCAGAGACAATCGAATAGATCCAGACGCTGATCTGGAAGTTGAGCGCCTCCTTCCCCTGGTCGTCCACGAATGGCATCGTGTCCTTCTTGAGCAACCAGAGAACCAACGTTCCAATCGGAGCGAAGGCAAATGCCAGCAAGTGACACAGCATCCCCATCGTTCGATCGTCCTGAGTCAGCGCAGCCAACGAACCAGCGGCCGGCGGCGGACTCTGAGGTGCGTGGTACGGCGACGATGGATCGTGCTGCTGCCCACCTGGATTTTGTGGCGGGTTTTCATCGGATGGAAATTGAGGAGGCTCATTGTTCATAACAAGCCTGCTCATACCACCTGACCACTCCCGGCCGCGAGGTTAAAATGCGGTGTATCGCGAATCGAGCCAAACGCCGCGGACCTGACCGCGCAGAGTTTCACCGACAAATGGCGAGTTCAGCCCCAGCGAACGGAAGCCGTCGCGAGTGACGTGCTGATCCGCATTCGGATCAAACCACACCAAGTTGGCACGCTGACCCACCTCGATCGCCGGCACCTCCAACCCGAGGATCTCGCGCGGCTTTTGCACGTATGCGCGCAAAATCACGTCCCACCCCATCGCTCCGGATTCCACCAAGCGGTCGTTCACCACCGGCAGCACCCAATCGAGCGCACTCACTCCGAATGGAGCCGAGCTGAAGTCCACTGTCTTTTCGAAGTCTGTGTGCGGCGCATGGTCCGACACAATCACATCGATTGTCCCGTCGACCACGGCAGCCACCAGCGCGGCGCGATCTGA
Organism: Sulfuriroseicoccus oceanibius; assembly: GCF_010681825.2. NCBI lineage: Bacteria > Pseudomonadati > Verrucomicrobiota > Verrucomicrobiia > Verrucomicrobiales > Verrucomicrobiaceae > Sulfuriroseicoccus > Sulfuriroseicoccus oceanibius. The sequence goes on from NZ_CP066776.1 coordinate 3,028,002, forward strand.
CTCCGAGCGCAATGGCGGGTCCACTTTGTAGCAAGTGCCATAGCCGATCACCGCCTCATCAGTGAAAATCATGTGGTGCAACGATGCCTCACACGTGACATCCAACCCTTCGCTCTTGGCGCGGCGGATCAACTGCACACTGCGCGCGGTCGACACGTGCTGGATATGCAACTTACAGCCAGTCATGCGCGCCAACTCGATATCGCGAAATACGCAGAGCTCTTCGGCCAGCGCCGGCATACCAGGCAGACCCAGCGAGTACGCCACGGGTCCTTCGTTCATCGCTCCGTCTTTGACCAATGCAGGAGTCGAGCAATGCGATGTCACCCGCACCCCGAACTCACGCGCATATTCCATGCAGCGACGCAGCAACTGTGCATCCTCGAGCGGCGATGGATCGTCCGTGAGCATCCGCACGCCCTCGGCAGCCATTGCGGCAATCGCGGACATTTCCTTGCCCTCGCGCCCTTTGGTCAACGTTCCAGCTGTCAGCAAATCAACCGACGACTTGCGTGCGGCGAGGTCTTTGACCGATTGCACCATTCCCCCAGTGTCGATTGGCGGGTCTGTGTTCGGCATTGCCAGCATCCCGGTGACGCCACCATGCAATGCGGCCGCAGATCCTGTCGTGATGCTCTCCTTGTCCTCGCGCCCCGGCTCGCGCAGGTGCACGTTCATATCGAACAAACCAGGCATCAACAATCCACCTTCAGCGTCCACCACTGTCGCACCCTCGGCGACCGGCAGCGATCCACCGACAGCGGTGATCACACCGTCGCGAATCTCCACATCCGCAACCTCACCGGTTGCCACCAACTTGGCGTTTTTAATCAACGTCGTGTCCATGAGGTTATGCGCTTGGGAATTCGTCGGTTTGAGGTTTGAGCCAATAAAGTGCGGCCATCCGGGTGGCGATACCATTTTCCACCTGCTGGTTGATGAGCGATCGCTCGTAATCCATCACGCCGTCGACCAGCTCCACTCCGCGGTTCACCGGCCCCGGGTGCATGATATAGATCCCTTCGTTGCGCACGCGTTCGAAGCGCTGCGCAGTGATGCCGAAGAACTTGTGGTACTCCTGAACCGACGGGAAAAACTGGTCGTTCTGCCGCTCACGCTGAACGCGCAGCAGGTAAATCGCATCCGGCTTCCATTCAAACCCCTCGTCCCAGCTGCTGACCGACTCAAGCCAATCCGGACGGTTGCCGGGCACCAATGTTCCGGGACCGAACACGCGCACGTCCGCGCCGAGCATCTTCAGAATCCGACTGGTCGAGCGCGCCACGCGGCTGTGCAGGATATCCCCCACGATCAGGATCCGCTTACCCGCAAACCCACCAAAGGTCTCGCGCACCGTGAAGGCATCGAGCAACGCCTGAGTCGGGTGCGCATGGTAGCCGTCGCCCGCATTGAGAACCGATGCCCCCGTGTGCTTGGCAATCATTTCCGGGACGCCGGACATCTGATGGCGCACGATCACGTAATCAGTGCGCATCGCCTGCAAGGTGTCGATCGTGTCCAAAACCGACTCCCCTTTCACGACCGATGAGGTCGAAACCGCGAAGTTGGTCACGTCCGCCGACAACCGCTTGGCGGCAATCTCAAACGAAGAACGCGTCCGCGTCGATGGCTCGTAGAACAAAGTCAGAACCTGTTTTCCCTTGAGCGTCGGCACCTTCTTCACCGAACGCTTGAACAGATCTTTAAACGGAATCGCGGCATCCAGAATCTCAGTCACCTCCTCGGCACTGAGCGAGTGGATATCCAACAGGTCTTTGCGGCGCGGAATATCAGTCATGGTCGGTTGAAAAGATCAATCTAGCTTCGCTTCAATAGGAACACCCCTTCTTCACCGTCACTCTCCTCCAGATGGACGGCGACATAATCTTCGCGCTGGGTGGCAAACGATTCGCCCACGTAGTCCGCCTGGATTGGCAGCTCGCGGTTGCCGCGGTCTACCAGCACGGCGAGTTCGATCCGGCGCGGACGCCCGAAATCAGTGATCCCATCGATGGCCGCCTTCACTGTACGGCCGGTAAAGAGCACATCATCGACCAGCACCACGTCCAGCCCTTCGACATGCTGTGGCAGGTCGGAGCCCTTCAGCGACGGCATTGTCCCGAGGTTATCCAGGTCGTCGCGGTAGAGAGAAATATCCAGCGTGCCAAAGCCCACCTCACAGCCACGCTCGTGCAGCAGTGCCTTCAGGCGCTTGGCGACATCCACGCCGCGCGTGTGCACGCCCACCAAAAGTGGCGCATCGCCACCGGCATAACGGGCGGCCAGTTCGTCCGCAATGCCCACCAGAGCACGGGAAATATCAGCATCTGTCATCAGCGAGGTGCGGCCAAGATCAGCCGTCAAAGCCCCGCGACGCGGCATGGAAGAGGAAGAGTCACCGGAATGAGCCATAAGCAAGTGACGTTACCTTGCCCCGTGGATCCACGATGCGCAAGCCCGCTCAGCGCCTCAGATTCCAATTGTCACAATCATAACGCTGCGTGCGCAATTCCGCCCAGCTCTCGCCAAAGCCATCAGGCAGCCAATCATCGCCAAGCACGCGCACGTCACGGGCGAGCGCTGCAGCCAACGCCCGGCCTAACGCATCGCGATCGACTCCCGCCCCAACGACGACACTCCCCTGGTGGATCAAGCCATCACGGGTGCGCCGCTGACCGGCACCCGCCACTTTATCACCACTCTCTTGGACCAAGTCCGCTTCCACCGGCGACTGAAAGCATGGCACGCCGACCTGCTGGCCACCAGAGGCCGCCAATCCGACACCAGCCACCCCGACCACAGCCAACGCGGCTCCGAGCGCGGAATGGATCACTTCGTAAGATTCCGTGCGCGCGCGCAGGAACCCATCGGTCGCCTCGCCCTTGGGAACGATCAATGTGTACGGAAAATCGTCCCCGTGCAGCACGGAGCCGCCACCGGTAAAACGCCGCACCACCGGCACGTCGTAGGCGTCGAGCTTCTGCCGCGCCTCCGCTACCGACTCAAAATACCCGAGCGTGATCGCAGGCCCGGACCACTGGTAAACGCGCAACAACGGCACGTCGCGCTGCATCTGCAGCAGCACTTCATCCACCGCCATCTGCCCAGCCGCATCGCGGTCTCCGCGATCAAACCACAAATCGAGCCTCTCAAACATCTTCAGACCAATCAATCACTGCCCCGACAACGCACCACGCACACCGCGCCCGAATGAGCGGAAGCTGTTACCGATATCGCGACCGACACTACGCGTGGTCTCACCGACCTTGTTCCAATCGATGCGGTTCAGCGGGTTCTTATAAGCGGCCTGGGCGCCTTTTGGGTTCCAATTGGCGGCGAGCACACGGCCCGAGGCACCATCGACCACCAGGTTACCGACCACCCGTCCCTGGGAGTCACGCAACTCGACCGCGTAAATCGGCGCCTGGCCCACACCGCGGCCATTGATCTCATAGCTAATGGAATCGAAGCCCACCTTGGCATTGCGGGCCGCCACGTCGGCGATGGTGAACACATCCGTCGAGTTCTTGCGCAAGTTGTCGAGCGAGAAGCTCACCCCTCGACGCGCCGCACTCTGCTTCTCACTCAGCACGGTCGCCGCGGCGATCCGACCATTGGTCACTTTGAAATACGCCACCCTGCGGGCATCCTTCAAATCATAAGCCATCACGTGCCAATGCTGGGGCTGGGTTGCTCCCTTCTGACCGACGACAGCGACCAATCGATTGCGGTAAGCCGCACCGTACTCCTTCAGCACCACTGAGATGGCTTGCTTAGCAGGGACATTCTGAGGTGCTTGAGCCTGTGCCCGCGCAGCGATTCCTCCAATAAAAAAGAACGCGAAAACGAATGTAAAAACCACATTCAACGAGCGGCGACGCTCTCGGGCAAAAACACGGGATTGAGGGATGATTTGCTCTGACATGACGTTATGATGCGTTGGCGCAGCGCCACCATGCGCAGTCCAAGCGTCGGATGCAAGCGGCATCCACCTCGTGTCCCGCCTCGAAAATTCCCGAGTCCCGCCCAAAAGCCTGCACCTCACCATGCACGACCCCGCATCTTCCTCTCACTCGCCCGCTTATCCAGCCCAGTGGAAAAACGCCGCACTCCTGGTCATCGGCCACGGATCGACCGAAAACCCGGACTCATCCGCGCCGACCCACGCAATGGTCGACGCCCTGCGCGAGCGCAACCTCTTCGCCGAAGTTCACGCCGCCTTCTGGAAAGAAGAAGCCAGCATGCGTGAAGCCCTCGCTATGATCAATGCCGACACGGTCTACGTTGTGCCAGGCTTCATCAGCGAAGGCTACTTCACCAAGGAAATCATTCCGCGTGAGCTCGGCATCCCACAAGGTGAGTCGGAAGCCACCGTTCAAGGCAAGCGCCTCATCTACTCGCGCCCGGTTGGCGTCCATCCATCGATGACCCCGCTCCTGCTCAAGCGCGCACGCGAGGTCGCCGGCGACATCTCACCAGCCGATTGCACATTGCTCATCGTCGGCCACGGCACCGGACTCAACACGGAGTCCCGCCTCATCGTGGAACAACGCGCAGAGGAAATCCGTTCGAGCGAGGCCTCGTTCGCCGAGGTCGTCGACACCTACATGGAGGAAAAGCCGCTGATCAGCGATTGGGCCGAAATCGCCACCAAGGACCATGTCGTCATCGTCCCCTTCTTCATCGCCGACGGCCTCCACAGCTATCAGGACATCCCTGTGATGCTCGGGATCGAAACCGAACCAACCGCCGCCGCCTCCCAGCGCGACGTCTTCCGCAACAACCCCTACTCGCTGCGCGGGAAAACACTCTACTACAGCTCGGCAATCGGCACCGACCCATCAATGGCCGATGTGATCCTCGACCTGGTGCGCGACGCCACCAACACCGACGAGTCCATCCCCGCTCCGAAATCTCCGCGAGCCAATCAGAAGTTCCTGGAAGCGAAGCTCGGCAGCGGCGAACTGACCATCGGACAGGTACTCGTCCGCAAGACTGCTGATGGCGAATTCTCCCTCACTCACGTGGACGATCGTGAAAGCGACAGCTTGCGCGCCATCAACGCCCACGACGAGCTGCGCCGCATGACTCTCTTCGACGCCACCGATGAATACCGACCACTGCGCTCGGCAAACAATCTGCAATCCGGCTGGGTCGTCACCGTTCCGTCCATCGATGCTGTGCTGGAAGCCCTCGACTTCCTTTACCCCGCCGCCGTCGGAGTGGCGCGCTCGCAAGAACAAGGCACCCTTCCGGTCTGTGAGATAAGCGATAAGTTCAACCGCCAAACCGGCATGTACCATATCACCGGACTGGCCAATGAGGAACAAACGGAAGAAGTCGTCGCAGCACGCTGCGCCGCCCATTGCCTCAAAACCCCACTGTGGGAGCAAAAGAGCAAACCATCCTCACCGGCCGCCGGCACCAATACGATCCCACTCCTTTGTCCAGAGGCCTGCAACATGCTCGTGGCAGACGCCCGCCGCGTGGTGAAACGCGACCGGTCCTAATACGACTCTCGCAAAAAGCGCGTGGACCGGATCATCGGTGCACGCGCTTTTTTGGGTCGACGACTAGCCTGCGGATAGCACAGCCAGCATGCGGCCGGTCTGCCCCAGATCGCGCCGGTAGGAATAGTAACGCTCAGGGTTCGACGCGGTACACAAGCCACAATCGTGAACCTGCTCCTCCGGCAAACCGGCGGCCTGCAGTTGCGCCACGATCTCGGTCGCGATATCGACTTCGTAATGAGGCTGTCTGATACACGGTGATAGCTGCGCCACCACATCCTCGGGCACGGTACCAAAATTGGTCGCCATCATCCGAAGTGCCTCACCCACGATATTGCCCTCGGTTCCCTTTTTCCCCGAGTGGCAAAGCCCGATCGCCCGCGTCCTTGTGTCCACCAGATAGACCGCACAGCAGTCGGCCACCACAATCCCCAAAACCGCCGCCTGATTGCGCGTGACGAGGGCATCCACCCCTGGCACTTGCCGATCCACTGGAAGCGGGTGCCCGTTGACCAATGCCACCGCGTTGCCATGCACCTGCTCCGCCGTGTAGAGCAATCTGTCGGGAACCTGCCGCTCCAATGCCGCGTTCCAGCCCGGCCACAACCTAGGCATCACCTCTTCCTTCGGCCCGCGCACATCCACCTCTGGCTGTCGGCAATAAAAGCCGTGCTCAATCCATGGCAGCTTATCCAATGCTGCGAATCGCTCGATTCTCATGAGTCGATCATACCAAACCCACTCCCAAGCGGAAGCGCGAACCGCAAGAGCCCCATCCCCACCTCAAAACCAACGCGGGCGGACGCCCAAAAAGACGCCCGCCCGCAAAAGTAAAATCGATCGCGCGATTAGCCGCGACCTCCGCCTTCACCAAATGGCAACGAGTCACGACCTTGCTCGTCCATTCCAGCCATCATCTCGGACAACCCGCGGACCAACCCTTCACGCAACCGCTGAATCAACTGACTCCCCTTCGGAGTGATCCGCACCAAAATCTTTCGCCGGTCATCCTCGGCATGCACGCGCTCCACGTACTTGAGCTTCTGCAAGCGGTCTACAAGCCCCGTTGCCGCAGCTGTCGAGTGGCCCATCTTACGAGCAATGTCCGTCATCGTCAGACTTTCCTGTTCGTCCAAATATCCGAGGAGGAAGAACTGAGCGTAAGAAACCTTGCCCTCGTTCAAGTCACTAGAGAGGTCGAGCAAACAAGAGCGCTGCGCCAGCATCATGAAGTCGGCAAGCTTGTCGATCTCGCCCCGGCTCACCGAGCTTGCTGGGGATTGCGCACGATCGTGCGCCACCGTCTTGTCTTGGGTCTCTGAGGATGTGGGCTTCATGGCTGGTGTCGTTGGAATCAATGAAGTGAGTACAAGGAGGAGTAGATACCCGTCGCCCCCATCGGACTCAGAAGCACACTCCCCCGGCCTAAGCCCACCAGACAGCACTTCCAACCCACCGACACAGTCGACGATCAATGCCCGATCTTGAACCGGCGTAAAAGTTATGGCAAGGCAAAAGTTTAAAACTTCTGAACAGTTTGAAGAATTTGATAAAAACTTTTTGAAGCCTGTGAAGGGTCAGCTTCTCAAGAGACAAAAAAATGCCGCACCGGAAGGCGACCGAAGTCCACCTCCCTATGCGGCAAAAAGCAACGTTCAGTTGTGCGCGAATCGCTATTCGGCAGGCACCTCAAGTCCTAGCACCGGATCCACATCCTCTTCACTGACCTCTTCGGCAACACCAGGCGTCTCGATACGGAATACACCGGAGCCCTTGGACGGGCTGCCGTAGACCTTGTCTGCGGTGACCAGTTGACCATCGCGCTGCGGAGCAACCTTCACCACTGCGGTTTCCGCACCGGCAAACATCACGCTCAACTTCTCACCGACCGTCACATCGCTGCCAGAGGCCAGTCGAATCACAACAAAATCTCCATTCGGCCCAACACCGGCAATCGCCCCCACTTGCTCGTATTCCGGCTCTACGATTTCTTCTGGAGTCTCAATTGGTGTCTGCTCCTCAGGCAACTCCACGGGCACATCCACCACCTGGCAACTCGTGCAAAGAGCCAGCATCGCAGCCGCACCAATGACAGCGGCGCGCCAATTTCCCGTCAACAAATCTCCGATCGACTTCATGGGCTGAACTTATGCACCGCCCACCTATCAGCTCAAGTCTCATTGTCCCAAAATTACGCATTCCTTTATCATTCGCATTCCCGACAATCCCCTCGCGCCCAAGCAGATGCCCTCACGCACGCTCCCTCAGCAGCCGAAAATCGCGACAAATTGTGAACGAATTACCGGAAAATCCATTGACCCAAGCCCATATCTGACTATTCATATGCCTCGCACCACGCGACACGGAGAGTTGGCTGAGTGGTCGAAAGCACATCTTTGCTAAAGATGCGTACTCCAAAAGGGTACCGAGGGTTCGAATCCCTCACTCTCCGCCACTTTTTCAAACGCGCTCATCAGCGCGTTTTTTTGTGCCCCGACCCCAAGACCTCCGGACACCTTCCTGAGGGATGAGAACCCTTTCTGCCACATCGGTTCGATTCGGAGTGTAGCGAGCCCGCGAGCGAAACGCAGAAGTCGTGAGCGCAGCGAACGACAATCCCTCACTCTCCGCCACTTTTTTCAAACGCGCACCTCAGCGCGTTTTTTTGTGCCCCGACCTCAAGACCTCCGGACACCTTCGTGAGGGATGAGAACCCTCTCTGCCACATCGGTTCGATTCGGAGTGTAGCGAGCCCGCGAGCGAAACGCAGAAGTCGTGAGCGCAGCGAACGACAATCCCTCACTCTCCGCCACTTTTCAAACGCGCACCTCAGCGCGTTTTCTTGTGCCCCGACCTCATGACCTCAAGACACCTTCGTGAGGGATGAGAACCCTTTCTGCCACATCGGTTCGATTCGGAGTGCAACGAGCCCGCGAGCGAAACCCACTTTGGGTGCCGGAGGCACCTTGCATACCAGCCTGAGCCCCCGTCCCAGGTAACCCACCTCCATAACTCCCCACGACGTCCCATCATCCCGCCCGCCGCCAAAAAAATCGGGCCAGATCCGACACTCGCCGGATCTGGCCCTAAAAACGTACGTCTTTGTCCTCTTGATTAACGAAGACGGAAAACAATGCGTGCTTTCGAGGTGTCGTATGGAGACATCTCCATCTTCACACGGTCGCCAGCCACAAGACGAATGAAGCGCTTGCGCATCTTTCCAGAGATGTGAGCCAGAACTTCATGACCGTTCTCCAAGTTCACCTTGAACATGGTGCCTGCGAGAACCTGGGCAATGGTGCCTTCAACCTCGATGTACTTTCCATCGTCGGACATCTTCGGCCCCTGTGGCTCCGATGGGCGGCCACGACCGCCCCCTGGACGACGACGTCCTCCTTGACCAGGACGTCCTCCTGGCCGGCGGTTTCCGCCTCGTCCACCTCCGCCTCCGCCACCCGGGCGTTTCCTTGCTACTTTCTTCTTAGCGATAACAGTCTCCTTGTTGGTTTATTTTCGACACGACCTGAAGCCCTTACAGAGCACGGCGCGTGCGTGTGCGGTGAGTGTCGATCGAATTGGAAAAATCGCAACTAATTAATTCGCAGAGCCTCGCGTTGCTTGGGTCTTGCGAACCACTAGCCTTCCGGTCAATGGTGGTCACATCCAAGACACACCGATTTCCTTCATGCGCATTCAAAAAATCCTTACGCTCGACGCCGCCCCTGCGGAGACAATTACTCTGAATGGTTGGATCCGAACCCGCCGCGATTCGAAGACATTCTCGTTCGTCGAACTCAATGACGGCAGCGGCATCACCGGCATCCAAGTCATTGTCGACCAATCCACACCGGGCTACGACCAAGTCGCCACGGCCACCACCGGCGCCAGCGCCACCATCACCGGCAAAGTCGTGGAGTCCCCGGGCAAAGGCCAGCGCTGGGAAATCCATGCCACCGAGTTCCAGCTCGTCGGCACCTGCCCAAGCGATTACCCATTGCAGAAAAAGGGCCACTCCCCCGAGTTCCTGCGCAGCATCTCCCACCTGCGCCCACGCACCAATCTCTTCGGTGCCGCCTTCCGCCTCCGCTCGAAGATCTCCTACGCAGTCAACCGCTTCTTCAACGAGCGCGACTTCGTTCAGGTCCACACCCCAATCATCACCGCCAGCGACTGCGAGGGCGCGGGTGAGCTCTTCCGCGTCACGACACTGGAAGGCGATATCGACAAACAACCAGCCAGCGAAGACTTCTTCGGCAAGAAGACCTACCTCACCGTGTCCGGTCAGCTCGAGGCGGAAACCTTCGCCTGCGCGCTGGGCAAGGTCTACACCTTCGGCCCGACCTTCCGCGCGGAAAACTCGAACACCACCCGCCATGCCGCGGAGTTCTGGATGATCGAGCCGGAAATGGCATTCACCGACCTCAAAGGCGACATGGATCTCGCCGAAGAATTTGTCCAGGCCATGGTGCGGGCCGCGCTCGACGAATGTGGCGATGACCTCGCGTTCTTCAACCGCTTCGTCGAGAAGGGCCTGATCGAACGACTCGAGAAAGTCGCCAGCACCCCATTCGAACGCCTCAGCTACGAGGAAGCGGTCAACCTGCTCATCAACTCCGGCCGTAAGTTCGACTACCCCGTCCACTTTGGTGCCAACCTTCAGGCCGAACACGAGCGCTTCCTCACCGAGGAGCTGCTCAAACGTCCGGTCACGGTCTACAACTACCCGAAGGAGATCAAGCCGTTCTACATGCGTCTCAACGACGACAACCGCACCGTCACCGCGATGGACCTCCTGGTACCTGGCATCGGTGAGTTGATCGGAGGTAGCCAGCGTGAGGAGCGACTCGACCAACTGATCGCCAACCTCAAACACCACAACCTCTCACCAGATGAGTATTCGTGGTACACCGACCTGCGCAAATACGGCAGCGTGCCGCATGCCGGCTTCGGGCTCGGTTTCGAACGACTCCTCATGTTCCTCAGCGGCATCCAGAACATCCGCGACGTGATCCCATTCGCCCGCACACCGGGCAATGCCGGATTCTAACAGCGGACACCGCTCCAAATTCCGGGCACCTGGTCGCGATCGACCTGGTGCCCTTTTTTTGTTTGGATCGCCGGGATTTGAGCCCGATCCCCCATCGGAGCCCTTGATCATTTGTTCTCGTCCGCCGTTGCGCTATGTTACTCGAATCCCCCGCCGGCCTCGCGTTTCGAGCGCACGGAGAACCCGGCAACTATCACCAGCTTCCATTGTGACAACTCAAACCCACGTCATTTGCCCCAACGGAAAGGATCCGTATCAGGAGTTCGTCACCCGCAAGGAGCTCAACGAGCCCACGCTCCACGCTCCCATTAATTTCCACGCCTACGCGGCCGCCACCAAGGGCTGCTTTGCCACTCACATCGGCGACCTAACCGGCAAGCAGGGCATCTTCATCGTCCTGCTGAGAGGGCGCCTCGTCAGCGCCCTGCGCACAATCAAGAAGCTCAAAAAGGAAGGCGCTACAGTCTGGGTGACGTGGAAAGAGACCGGCCGCCATCAGATCGCCAGATCCCTCACCCGCTTCGGAGCCGAGTCCCGTGCCCGCCGCTGTCTCGGGTTGGCCGACGCCGCTGTCACGCCCTCCGCTGCCGCGCGTGAGTTCTTCGCGCCGCTTTGTGAAAAGCTGGGCAAACCGATGATCTCACTCCCCACGCCCTACCCAATGGACGTGATCGCATGGCGCAGCAATCTGCCGCTCGACCAACGCAACGGCATCTTCATCGGCACGCGCGAGTTCAACGTACCAAGCCGCAACCACACAAAGGCACTGCAAATTGCCGCCAAAGCAGCTTCACGTAACCAGTGCCGTCTTTCAGTGATCAACCCGGACGGCCCGAAAGGCGCCGAGCGCATCCGCGCCACGGTGGCCGGACTCCCGGACGAGCACCTCCATATCATCGAAGGAAAACGCCCGTACCGCGACTACCTGCGCCTGATCGCCGCTCACCGGCTTGTGTTCCAACTCGACACCAGCGAAGTACCCGGCCAGGTCGCTGGAGACTGCCTCTTGACCAAAACCATGTGCATCGGCGGCAATGGCGAAGTGGAGACCATCGCCTTCCCCGAGACCTGTATCGACGGCATGAACGTCGGCGCCCGCGATTGGGACGCACTTCTCGACATCGCACTCACCAACGACGCGTTTGTAAACCGTCACGTCGCCATGTCACAGCAGCTGGGTGCCGCCGTGCTCTCGTTTACCGCCTACCGCAAAGAAATCGACCGCTTGACCAGCGAGCTGCCAGCCTAGCGGTCGTAATAAACTTTCTGTCGCCTGAGCCTACGCGCTGACGACTTGCTCTTTGCTGATACCGCGCAGTTCGAAGATCCGGACAATCGTATCCTCGATCAAATTGCTCGGGCAGGACGCACCAGCGGTGATTCCAATGGTCACCGGTTCATCAGACACAAACTTCGCCGAATAGCCCGTCGCGACCTGCTCCTCCTTGGCTTCCAAGTCGAAGTGGATCACCTCTTCCAGACTGCGCAAACACTCCGCCTTGCGGATGAAGAACGATGGCACCACTTCCTGCCCGATTTCCACAAGGTGAGTGGTGTTTGAGCTGTTGTAACCGCCCACAACCAAAAGCAGGTCGAGCGGACGCTTGAGCAGATCGAAAAGCGAATCCTGACGCTCCTGCGTGGCTCCGCAAATGGTATCGAACACCTGGAAGTTCGTGGCGTCGCCGCCATCGCGATCGACAATCGCAGCGCGCAGGCGGTTCTGCACTTCCTCGGTTTCGGACTTAAGCATGGTGGTCTGGTTAGCCACACCGATCTGCTTCAAGTGTTCATCGGGATCGAAGCCATCGGAATACGAGCCCTCGAAGTACTTCATGAACTCATCGCGTTGTCCATTGCCGCGGATATAATCGCAGACCTTTTCGGTATCGGCCAATGTCAGCACCACGAGGTAATGACCGGTCTTGTCCGGCCCGAGTGCGCGGGATGCGGTGGCACGGGTTTCTTCATGTCCCGCTTTCCCGTGGATGATAGAGGTTACTCCGGCCTTGGCGTAGCCGCGGACCCGACGCCAGACGCTCATCACGTCGCCACAGGTTGTGTCCACCACGATGACCCCCAACTCGTCAAGCTTCTCCATGAACGTCATCGGCGCACCGAACGCCGGCACAATCACCACGTCGTCTTCGGTCAAATCATCGTACTCCGCGGTGAGCTCGCGCCACTCGAGCGAGGTAATCCCCATCTCACGCAGCTGGCGGTTCACTTCCGGGTTATGAATGATCTCACCGATCAAAAAGATCCGGTTTTCCGGGAACACACGGCGCGAAGCATACGCCAGGTCGATCGCGCGCTCGACGCCATAACAAAAGCCAAACTGCTGAGCCAGATAGACCGTCGTGTTGTCGATGCTGATCTGACCGCCCCGCGAGCGCACTTTCTCGACAATCGAGCTGCGGTAATGCTCAGCAACCTCTGCCTGCACCATCTCCATCACATCGGGGCGACGGACATTGACGCGCTTGCGTTTCTTGGGCTTCGGCTGGGGTTTTGGAGTGCTGGCTGATTCGTCCATGGCAAACATTTACACCCTGTCTGGCGCTCGGCAAACAATTCTCACGACTGCGGAATCCGCGGTGCCGGACCGGATTCAAAAATCCGCCCCTTGTACAGGTGGAAGATCGCATTCGTGTTCAAAATATGCGGCGGATATTCGGGATCATCGTAATCCTGCGGCCGCTTCAAGTTGCGCCCAATCGTTCGATCCTCCGGAAAGCTGTTGCGCACGATCACCGGTGTTCCCACCCGCACCAACTCGAAGAACTTAGGTGCCACATTCTGATGCAACCTCACACAGCCTGCAGAGCGCGGCACGGGGTGGACCCAGCCCGCGTGAATGCCGTACGCCGGACTGTAAAACGAACACCAATAACCCATCGGATAGCCAGCTCCTGGGTTGCTGCGGCGGCGGCGGTATTTCTCTTTGCCTAAAATACGATGATTGCCCAGCGGCGTCGGTGTCTCGGGTTTGCCGATGGCCGCGGCGGTCACGAGCAATGCCTTGTCCCCTTCCACCACGTAGAGTGCTTGGTTTCTGATACTGATCTTAACCACCACATTCTGCGGATTGGTCGGACGGTAGGCCTTGGATTGGTAGGGAGCCCGCCCGCCGGTGGAGGCACATGATGCCAAACCGGCGAGCATTGCCGCCCCAATGATCAGTCGCAGAATCAGTTTCATCGGCGTCATTGATAACACAGCGGCAATTGGACAAAAGCCACAAAAGCATCAATCCCCACACTCAGGCATCGCTGGCGTCTTCGAAGAACGCTGCGGATCGCTCGGCAAACCCACGCATCGCCCGTGACCTCTCGGCCAATCGCTTACGCACCCGCGGGTACGGTGACAACCCACCCGCCGGCGCCGCGCACAACTCGGTGAGCAGCTTGACCAGGCCATGCACATCGGCAAACGACACCGCTTCCGGACCAATCTCATCGTCGCCGGCACAGTTGTGATAGTTCTCTAACGCGAGCGAGATCCCACCCGACTCGACGCCGAATGCCTGCATCGCCGTGGCTTCACACGCCCCGCCATCGAGCAGCGCGCGTTGCACGTCAATCTTATGCTCACCCGCCACCACCTCGAGCGCTGCCGTGATCTCATGGCTGAATACCGACAAGCGATCTCCCACACGCAGTACCGGACCTTTGCCTAACTCCACCCCGCCCCGCGGCGTACTTGTTTCCAAACTTACAAAACGCACCGACTTCGGCAGCGGCCACCGTTTGACCAACTCCACCGCGCCGAGAAACCCGACCTCTTCCGCACGCGTGAACACACCAAAAACATCCGCCTCCACTTCACGCTTCGCCAACTCCTTGAACGTCGCCAATATCGCCACACACCCGATCAAATCATCACAGGCCCGCGCCACCACCCGGTCACCGTCGAGCTCAAAATCCGTCACATCCCACACAGCAAACTCACCGTGCTCGATCTTGCGCGCGGCATTGCGGGTCACCGTTGATTCCGGCACCCCGCCGAGAAACTGCCACTCTCCCTTCTCGTTACGCACGAACGCAGGATGGTCCATATGCGCGCCAAAGGCATAGCGGGCCCGCTTGTTGCCTCGCCGGTAACGCGCAATCACATTACCAAACGCATCAATCGTCCAACTGACGTCGGGAATCGCCCGCAATTCCTTCAAAATCGCATCACGTACGTGGTACTCGTGGAAGGGTGCGGTAGGCTGGGAAAGGATCCGCTTGAGCAGCGACTGCAATTGACGTTTGTTCATGGGCACTGGTGCGATTGAAATTTGCTGCCAGTGCATATCACGGATTTTCCCACCGTACCATCTCCGCGTCCCCATGAGCCAACCATCCAACGCAGCCCCCCTCCCACCACAACCGTCGATGTGGAAACGCCTGCGCTACGTGATCGAGTGGCTCGCTGTGAAAACCGGCCAGGAAACCGTGGCAATGCTCGACCACCGCAGCATCCCAACGGTCGCCAATGCACTGGGGAGCATCGCCGCCCTCGTCGACCGCCGCGGACGCCACACCGCGCTGGAAAACCTGCGAGTCGTTTTCGGCGATCGCTTTTCAACAAAGGAACGAAACGCCATCGTCCGCGAAAGCTACAGTCAGTTCGCCCGCGCGTTCATCGACCTCTTCTGGTCGCACAACCTGAATTCCGACAACTTCCGCTGTTTCGCCACCTTCGAGCTCGAAGATGAAGAAGCCACGCTGGCCGCAGGCAAACAAGGCGCTGTCTGGCTCACCCCGCACTACAGCAATTTCGAATGGATGGCGCTGTGCTGGGCCTTCGTCGACGGGGATGAATTCACCATCATCGCCGAGGACTTCAAAAACGATCGGCTGACAGGGTTGTTCCGCAAGTTCCGCGAAGCCTCCGGCCACCGCGTGATCCCGCAGGAGCGCGCCATGATCCGCCTGCTCAAGGTGCTCAAGTCCGGGGGCAACACCGCATTCCTGCCCGACCTCAACGTACCCGCCGGCAACGCAGCCATCCCCGTCTCCTGCTTCGGCCTGAAAGTCTCCGCCACGCCACTGCACGCCCTGCTCGCCGCACGCACCGGCGCCCCCGTGGTGCCCGGCATCTGCCTTCCAAACGCCGACGGCAGCTATCAGATGAAGGTTTTCAAACCCATCACCTTCGCCAAAGACACACCGCTCGAAGAAATCGCCCAACAATGCTGGGATATCTTCGAACCATGGATCAAGGAACGCCCCGCTCCATGGCTCTGGATGTACAAGCATTGGCGCTACCGCTCACGCACCAACCCGGACAACTACCCCGCCTACGCAAACTTCTCCAAGAAGTTCGACAAAATGGAAGCGCTGTAGCCCTCCTGCGCGACGCTACAGCCCACAGCGGGGCTCAGCCATCACTTCTGGATTCCGTAGCGCACGCGCAGGAAGTCCGCGGCCGGACGGTATTGCGGGTTAATCTGCAACGCACGCTCGGCGGCACTGATCGCTTCGTTGGTCTTTTGCAGACGATAGTAAATCGTCGCCAACGCAAACGGATAATCCGGACTGTCCGGAGCCAGACGCTCGGCTTCTTTAAGGTGAGTCGCCGCCGTTTCGAGGTCGTTGGCTCCCGCGGCATGGAGGCCGTAGTTGTAATGATAGCGCGGGTTATCCGGCTCCAGCTCGACCGCCTTGAGGAAAGCTGCACCGGCTTTGTTTGCCTCCAGGGCTTCCGAATAACCGAGCCCGAGAAGGAATCTGAGATAGCCATTGTCCGGCTCCACATCGGTGGCTTTCTCCAGCAGCTTGAGCGCCTCGGCGCCGCGTCCCAGTCGGCTCAGATAAACAGCCTTTGCCTGATAACCCGCCACGGATGACGGGTCCCACGCAATCACTTTGTCGTACCACTCCTCCGCTGCGGAGAACTCACCGCGCGACACCAGGATCTCCGCACGCCTCAGCGCACCGGTCGGCTGATCCGCAACGTGATTCAGGTAGCTCATCAATTCTTTCATCAACGGGGAATCGTCCGGCAACGATTGAGTGAACGCCCAACCTGCTTCCATCCGCACGGAGCGCATCGGATCCTCGACCAGCTTGCGCACCACATCCAAAGCTCCCGCCGTGCGTGCCAATCGGGCACACGCCACCCTCACCAGGTAATCCTCGTCGTCCATCGCCGCCCGAACCCGCTCAAGCACGCGCTCGTCCCTCGCCCACGGTTCCATCAGTTCCAACAAGCTCGCGCGCCACAGCGGAATCTCCTCGCCATCATAGGCCACTAGCAGCTTTTCAATCGCCACAGGATCGCCATCATACGCAAGCTGCACCGCCCGCGTACGCTCACGCTCCGGTCGCTCCATCTTGTCGCCATACCATTTGTCCACCCACTCAATCGCCCAATCCACGGACTGATCATCGTGGCACTTGTTGCACGCATTCGGAATCCCGAGCTCTTTGGTCAACAACGGATCCGGTGAGTGAAACCCGTGATCGCGACGCGGGTCATTGCCCATGTACACCGTCGAGGGCATGTGACACTCCACACACATGTTCCCCGTGCTCCCGTCTTTATGGAACGAATGCGCAGTCGGATTAATCACCGTCGCCCCATCCACGCCACCACCATGGCATTGCAAACAAAGCGCGTTGTTCTCGATTGGATACTTGATCGCCGCGGTGTGAGGGTCGTGGCAGTCCAGGCACCCCACCCCGGCGTGCCCCATTTTACTCATCTTCAAGGACGCCCATACGTAGTCCTCGTTCAAAATCTGGCCGTCCGCATAATACAGTGTCGGATGGGTTGGCAAGGTCAGGTGGTAGTGATCTCCATACTTCTTGCCCGCTTTGAACTCATCATCAAATTCACCGCGACGCGAGTGACACGATGCACAGGCATCCATCACCACATCCTCCTCACCCAGCATCGGGTCCATTCCTGGGCGGATCAAACATCCCGTGTCCGCCACAGGCGTCGTAGTATAACCGCCGTGACATTGGGTGCAGCCGATGGACATCTCATCCCAGGTCGAATGGTAGGTATCCGTCGCTACATCATAGCCCTTGTGGAAATTGGTCATATGGCAGTAGGCGCAGTTGGCATTCCAATTCATGCCCCGCCCGAGCCAATGCCCCCACTCCCCCTCGCTACGGTCGTCCTGCGGCGTGGTATCGATCCAGGTCTTCGTCTCCGGAGCCCAGGCAGTGCGGGTGGTTTGCCACCGCCCTTTGTCCGACTGCGTGAGGTATTGGATCAGCGGAGTCTCGCCGATCGCCATGTCAAAGTGCCACGTTTTGCCATCCGGTCTCAGCGGTGAACTCACATCCGCCGACGGCCGCTCCCCGGCCTTCCACTGAAATTGCCACTTCTCTCCACCCGGCACCTTGATCCCAGCCGCGGCAAATGCCTCGGCATCACGCTCCTTGCTCACCAATCGGTTCGCCAATGCATGATGCGAGTGCTTCCACTTCTCCGCATAGTCCTGATGGCACGCCAGACATTGATGGGAGATCGCACGCACCGGCTGACGCGACGCCCCAGCTTCCTTGGTATAAACCTGCTCGACCGCCAGTGGATGGCCCACCGGCTTGACTTCCTGCCTCGCAGCCTTGCTTGCCTCCTGTGCCTCGCGCGTCCCGCAATATGCCAACACCAAAACCGAGGCCCCAATCGCCAACGGCTTCCACTTCAATTGCTGAATCCAACGCGCACTCATTTTCAAAAATCTCGGTCCAGGGCAGGTCGCTTTTCGCTGGCAGGTCCATATGGCGTCCAGAACCCATCCGGCACCACCTCCTCAAAACGCTCGTAGGAGGCATCCGGCACACCGGGCAGACTGCCAACCTCAAATAACCCGTACGCGTTACCCAGCGGATCGCGTCCCTCTTTCAGCATGCGCTTGAACTTTTTCCTGATCAGCGGACGCAAATCATCAAACTCCACCTCTTTACCAACCTGCCAGTTCTTCTCGTCTGCGCCCTCCAACAACGCCCGCTCGATCTCCTCCAACTCGGTCCGCGTCTGCTGCGCCTTTTTCATCATCGGCGCCCGCATTGCTCCCGTCACCAACACCACTCCAAATCCAAACACCAACCCCAGCAGCATCAACCACTCCAGAACCGTCACCCCCTGGCGACGACTCAGAACATTCCGCTTCGGAACCATCGCTAACGAACTTGTGGACTGCTTCATCATCTCCGCACTTTTCTGGTCATCGCCGGCACCTACGCCCGGCGCGACATCAAACTAGCACTAGATGACAATTCACCGCCACAAGCAACCGCTGATCGAGTCGAATCTCGCGGCCCCTGCAATCCCGCATCACCGCTGACGGCGGCGCATGATCCACGTAAACCCACCCAGTGCGAGCAATGCCTGCAACCCAGGCTCGGGAACTTGAGTCGCGGAGCCCGCGGCATTCAAACTCAAGAACGCCATCTGATCGGCGCTCAAAACCTCATCGAAAATCGCCACATCGTCGATGTCCGCAGTGATCGCCCGCACGCCATCGCCCCAACGTGATCCGAGCTGGAACGATGTCATCGTCCCAGTCGAAAAGTTGTTAGTAGAACCCACGAACGCGCCATTCACATAGTAACTCAGCGTCGCACCATCGCCCACCACTCCCAGATGATGCCATCCGCTGCTCACATCTGTGGGCGACTGTACATTCACTCCGTCCGCTCCACCCACTCCCCACAACGCCGTGGTATTGCCTCCTGTATGCTCCAGAAATGCGATCCCATCGGCATTTCCAAACGAGAGATAATCGCGCCATGCGTCCGCATCCCCCTGCACATGCATGGAGATCGTGAAACTCGTCATCGTCACTCCCAACACATCGAAATCCGCATCCCAGAATTGAGATGCCCCTGCAAAAAAGCCTCCCCCACCGCCAAACCGCCCCGGCACTGCGGCCACGTCGGACGACTGATTCCAATCCATCACACCGGTTCCGGTGTTCTCGCCCATATCAAGTTCGTTATCGAATGTGAAGTAGGCCACCATCGCGGCGGACGCATGACTCATGGCAAACATAGCCACTACACTGGAGCTGAGAAGGATTCGCATCATCACTGTGTCGTTGGGTTGTTTTGTGAAACGCACTCCTATCTTTTCGCGTCACCTCAGGTTCCGGATGCAACAATCCCAATCAACAAACAAAAAAAGGCCGCCGGAGAACGGGTGATTCCACCCATCTCCGACGACCTCAACCAAACGGTCTTTACAATTTCAGAGTCGCTGAAGACTACTTGCGGCGACGCAAAATCAGCGCCAATCCACCAAGCCCCAGCAACGCGGCCGAACTAGGTTCAGGCACAGCAACAGCGGAGGCCGCTGCGTTTGTGCTCAAGAACAGCATTTCGCCATCCGTTAGTGTGTTATCGAAGATCGCGACATCATCGATCTCGGTCGTGATCGCTCTATCGCCATCACCAAAGCGTGACGCCAGCTGGAAAGCACTCATGGCACCCGTTCCCGAGTACGCAGCGCTCCCTCGATTCTGACCATCGATGTACAAGGTCAAGGTTCCACCACCAACGGTCAGGCCAAGATGGTGCCACGCTCCATCATCCACATCAAACGTACCAGCACCGGGAGAATAAGCGACCTGCCCTTCATTCACCCCACCAACGCTGCCAATGTTGTAGTTAGCAACCCCCTCTGCTCCGGTGCGTTCCAGAACAAACACAACGTTGTTGCCGGTCCCAATCGATACAAAGTCCTTCCAGGAATTCGCCTGACTCGACTTCACATGCATAGAGAGAGAGAAGCTCTCCATATTGGCTACCGAGAAGTCGCCATCCCAGGCACTTGAGCTCCCCGCGACAAAACTACCCGCGCCGGCTCCGAAGCGGCCCGCCGTTTGAGTAACTTCGCTAAAGTTGTTCCAAGCTGTCGCCACGGTGCCCGTATTGGCACCGAGATCTCCAGCGTCGTCGAACGTGAAGTTCGCGACCATCGCCGCCGAAGCCGACGACACCGACAAGGCAAGAGCAGCAAACGCTCCTGCAGTTGTGCACAATTTGCGTGTAATCATTTTTTGTTTTCTTGTTAGTTTGCACGGAGACAACAGCTGGCGCCATCGACCCGCGCCCCCTCTATTTCGGCATCCCGTTCAGCGTTAACAGATTTCGCAAAAAAAGCCGCGTATCGGCATTCTCTCCCGATACGCGGCATTAGAATTAAGCTTCAGCCCGTCATTTCTTGCGGCGCATCACGAGCGCAGCGCCACCAAGAGCAAGCAATGCCGCCGCTCCTGGCTCAGGCACGGGATTAACCTGGAAACTGACACTATCCGTCTCCCCCCAGCCCCCGCCAACCGATCCAGGAAGCGACTGATCCTCGTGCTCGTAACGGAAAACCACAAACTTCCCGACATCCGCCGCCGTCGCGGTGTACGCGGTCTGAACCAAATCAGCAGCAGTTGCAATCTGCGCGTCTCCTGCCACCCAAGTGCGGGTGCCCGCATCCGCACCATCCCACAAAATCACCTGCAACGAATAGGCGTAGGTATTGCCTGCGACTCCTGGTGCCCCGGCATACTTGATCACCGCAGCATCCATCAAAATCTCATCGCCCTCTGCCAGCGCCACTCCGTGGTGGTACTCCGCCGATCCCGTCTGCGCCCAGACTAGACTGCCGCCTCCGTTCAAGTTCAGACCATTGTTCACCGTCCAGCCCCCATCCGAGACCAGATCACCGCCGTAGTCAAAGTCATCACTGAACACAACCGCGGCATCAACGTTGCATGCAGCCGCGATCGAAAAAGCGGTCAAGATAAGAGGAGTTCGAAGCTTCATAGAGGTTTGTATTTTGTTGGATCAAATGGCGAACTTCGCTTCAAACACGCGTTCGAAAAACGACCTCACCGCCCGCTTATGTCCGCACCTCGGTTGAGCGTTAACAACAAATACTCACTCAGTCTGCATTCGCGGGTCATTCTTCTCCATCAGCACACGAATCCCTTCCTCATCTAGAGCTCCATAGAAAAGGTAGACCTCGTCAATATCCCCGCGAAATACGATCGGCGGAGTGCCCGGCTGGTGAATACTCGATCCGATCGTCACAGGGGTAGAGTCAACGTCATGCGTTACGGTGTAGGTGTGCATCACCGACCCCTTCTTCTCTGCAGGAATGAACTCGCCCTGCTTTTCCCCATCGATATAAACGGTCACCAACATGCCTCCGGGGAAGTCCTGATTATCGATCGGCCGCGCCACACAGGCCACATGGTGCCACTCACCATCCGCCAAGTTCCTCCTGACAGGATAATACGATCCTCCACTGGTTACCAAATTGCCACCGTGTCCCATCGTCATTACCCACAATGAGTTCGAGCTGGAGGGGTCACCATCGTTCTGACACAAGCCCCAGCCAATCAAACCACCAATATCCTTCCCGGTAGGCGTAGACGGTGCGATATCCGTACGAATCCAGCACGCCGTGGTGCGCGCCCGAGCCCCCTCAATACCGTTCAACCGGGTTCGCAACTGCTGTCCCTTGGTGCCATCGAAGCGCACCGCATTGCCAAAACGTCCATCGACCAACTGCAGGCCTGTTCCCAGCCTCTCGGATCGCGCGTGAGCAAAATCCCCCCCCATGTGTACCCCTTCCGCGAGAAAACGCCCGTCCTCCACGCGATCAAAGCTCCAATGCACATACGGCAATGTATCCGGCAGCAGGCTCATGAATTGCCCCTCTTCGAACTCCGTAAGCACCCAGCCATCATCCCCTGAAACCACTGCCGCCTGCCCTTCCTCAAGCAAAACCTCGGAACTACCCAAACTATCAGTCTCGCCCCGCACCACTCCATCCATCACGTGAATCTCAGTCGGCCTCCCGGGCACAACCGCCACGCCAAAGGTAGTTCCCAAATCGACCGCACGGCAATCCGGAGCCTCAACCGAAAAACCTTCCGCCCCAACCGGCACATCGAACCACCCCAGCCCCTCCTGCAAGCGCACCTCACTCTCGGACACAGCCTCAACCACCGCAGGACCTACCACCACGGAACGAACGCCACTAGGGAAGCTCAATTCCACCACCCCTTGATCCACTACCAGACTGGATCCGACTGTCAGCATTGGCCCCTCTCCAACATGCCCTGCTCCACCACTGTGCTCGAGATGGAAAACGGTCGAAGGAGCCACCTCCAGACCAATCGCCAACTGACGGCTCCGCTCACTTCGCATCATGTGAAGCGCCACTCCTCCCAACAACAGCACCACTGCAGCAGCCACAGCAGAAATCTTCAACGCACGCGCATGCTGATGGCGTAGCACCTCTTTCATCGAGACCACGCCCCCTCCCTGCCCCGCACCTGGTGCCGCATTCAATCCAATCAAACTATGGACATCGATGAAGTCGAGATAGGCCTCACGCCACTCCGTCGACTCCCTCAACTTGTCCTCCAATTGAGCAAACTCCTCAGGCGACAACTCCCCTTCCACCATGCGGGAAAACCATTCATCGCGTTCCATATCCATCATCCTGCTTGCCCCTCCATTTGTAACCTGTCTGACACACACTTGCGCAACATGGCACGCACCCGGTGCAGGGTCACGCGCAATACAGGCGCCGAACGCCCCGTCTCCGCCGCCAGCGACTCGATCGATTGAGCGCCACCATACCGGGTCATCAACAAATCACGGTTCCCAGGACTGACCTTCTCCAGGCATTGCGCCAACGCACCGCGCTTCGCCTCAAAGAGCGCAGACTGCCTTTCACCTGATCCATCCGCCAGCAACTCCACCACATCATCGCTGAAAACCAACCACCCCTCGCGCTTCATCCGCTTGCGATAATTCATCACCTTGTAGCGGGCGACCGTCGCCGCCCACGCTCCGAAGTTACTCCCGATTTCAAAGCTCTCCCGCTTCTCCCAAAGCACCACATTCACCTCCTGCAGCACATCGCGGACATCGGACACATTCGGCACCAACGCCAGAATCAACGAACGCAAAGCCTCCTGATGCCCCGTCAACAAGCGGACAAATTCCCTAGAGTGTTCAGTCGATGATTCCATGTGTTGCCGCCCCTATTTCGACGCCTCTCAAACCGTTAACAAGAAAAACAAAAAAAACATCCCGCCACCGGATCATACCGATGACGGGACAACCTTCGACATAGGCTGAAGGTTACTCAAACACCAGGTATCCGATCTGCTCCGCACCATGACGACGCTCACCATCACGGATCTGATCCTCATCCACCGCCATGGTAAGCGTAGACGAATTGATCGCACCGGCACCATAAAGCACCGCCCAGCCTCCATTATTACCATCCATACCCGCCACACTCACGGCAGCTGCACTCGCGCTGGCCAATCCACTCAGGTTGTAGCTGTATCCTGGAGAGTCCCCAACCCCTTTGACGGAGTCAGCCCCCACCCCAGCCACCAGAGCCACGCCATCCAGGGAGCCGCTCCCACTCTCAACCACAATATAGCCAAGCACCTCATCAGCACGACCTGTGTTCACATCGTCTTCAGCTATCTGCTTACCTACATTCAGCACAGTGGCTGACGGATGACTCAAACGATCGCCCCCCATACAGAAGAATGTGGAGAAGTTTGAATCGTTCGCACTCATCACCTGCCCGACCACGACAGGCGAACTATAGCTATTGAGATAGGACCGCGACTCAGCAATCCAGCCAGGAGTGCGCCCTGCAGTAACCGTAGAGGTGAACTTGACCGCCTCCATGGTCACGCCATCGGAGGCCTGCGTATAGACCCCTTCCTCAACCGCGATCACCGACACGTCGACAGTCACTTCCCCAATCAGGCCATCGGCGCGGTCGATCTTCAGATCGAAGGTGCTACCACTGACATTCTGGATGCGGGTGACCACTGGTGGAGTCGCGGTGTCCGGATAAATCGGAGTCGCCACAATCACCGCCGAGTTATAGTTCTGGCCGAGGTCGACAGTCGTCCAACTCGTGCTACTGACCGCACTGACAGTGGTACGCACCAACTTCGGCGAGTTGCTCGCTTCGGTGGTGAACGATCCACTGCTGCCCCACACCGTACCCGCACTATTGCTGGCCTGCACGGTGAAGTAGTAGGTGGTGCCCGCGGTCAGACCACTAAGCGATGCGGTGTAGCCACCGGTCGCCTGGTTACCGTGGGCGGCACTGTTGGCCCAGTTACCAGCCACTTGGCCGCCATCGGTCTCACCGTAGTAAACCGTCACTGCCGGAGCGTCGCCACCGTCATCAGTGACGGAGTAAGCCACGTCCGCTGAGGTCTGGGTGATCGAACTGGCACTGCCGGTGGCAATCACAGGCGCGGTCACTTCCACCACATCGGTCACATTCACCGTAACCGCCGCGGCATCGCTGAGCGATGGGGTTCCGTCATCGGTCACCGTCACAGTGAGCGCATAACTCGTGGTGGTTTCATAATCCAGGGGCGCAGCCGTGGTGATCTCACCAGTGCTGCTGTTGATGGCAAACTCACCACCGGCGTTGCCTGCGGTAATGGCATAGCTCAAGGTATCACCAGCATCCGGATCGGAAGCCGAGACCGTTCCTACCGTGCTACCAATCACCACATCTTCAGCCACTGCGAAGGTCGCATCGGAAGCAACTGGCACCTGGTTCACAGGGCCAGCTGGACGAACGGTTACCAACTTGAAGTTATCGAACTCGTTCCAGTTTCCACTGTTCACACGGAGTGCCAGCTCTTGACCAGCGTACTGTGACGCCACCGTATAGTCCAAGCGGATCGTGCCCCAGCTGCTCCAGCCGATTGGCTCCGTGGTTTCAGCCATCAGCTGATAACTTCCACCGCTCTTTGCGAGCAACTGCACACTGCGCACATAGCTTCGTGAGCTGTCGTAAGTCAGAGTCAAAGCCTCCCCAGCGGTCAAGGTATATCCAAGATCCTGAGTCAGTTCAGAGCCCGTCCCCATATAAACAAACTGGGAACCATGGGAACCTCCTGCACCAACACCCAAACCGGCACCGGCAGCAGTAAGTGTCCAGCCCGTCGGCGCACCCGAAGTTGCCGGCCCATCTTCAAAGCTCCGGTTCGCGATAGGAACCAGCGCTTGCTCATTAGTCGTGAACTCCCAAACGTCGCCGGCAAGCGTCCCCGAAGAGGTCACCGAATCCACACGCCAGAAGTAGGTCGTGTTCGGATTGAGAATAGGGTCCGCGAGTGACGCGCTGGTCACCTGCCCCTGATACTCTGGCGAAGCCGTCGTCGCATTCTGCACCGCAACTTCATTGGTTCCGACATACACATCATAACCGGTGGCTGCCGCGTACGCATTCCAAGTCAAGTCCTGCGGAGACGTTCCATCGGCCGTATCAAATGGGCTCGGACGCGACGCCCCCTTGATCGACGTGATCTGGAAGTTATCGAACTGGTTCCAGTTGGCACTGATCATCCGCACGACCAATTCCTGTCCGGCGTACTGCGACTCAACAGCGTACTGCAACGTAATTCCGGTTGCCCATCCACCCCAGCCTGTCGCCTCGGTGGATTCCGCCATCAGCGTATAGCTCCCACCACTTTTGGCGAGCAGCTGAATGTTACGATCGTAGTTCCGATCACTATCATAGGTCAGGGTCAACAACTCACCCTCGGTGAGAGTGTATCCCAAGTCCTGGGTCAATTCCGCCCCCGGGCCCATATACAAGAAATAGGAGCCATCCGAGCCACCTGCCCCAACACCAATTCCCGACCCCGCAACCGTGTGTGACCACCCATTCGGCACTCCACCAGTTGTACCATCCTCGAAGCTGTGGTTCGCGATCACCACCTGAGGATCGCTATACTGAATCGTTACATCGATCACGACCACGCCGGTTGCTGTGTTACCAGCCGAGTCGGTGATCGTGTACTTGAAGTAGTCCGCGCCGAGATAAGCGCCTTGGGCGGTGTAAACGAGATCGTCTCCCTGGCGAGTTACCGTACCGCCTCTTGCCGACACACTGTCGAAGCTCGAAAGCACCAGAGACTGACCGTTGGCGTCGTGGTCATTATTAAGCACACTGACGCTGACCGAAGAGTCGACCCGCTGGACAAACGTCCCCACATCCAAGCTCGCGTACGGCGGCAATTCCACAGAAGAATACGTCCCCTCTGCATCCAGGATTCCCCCGGCCGAAATCTTACTGTTACGGTGATTGAGAATTCGGTAAACCTCGGGTCCGCTCATGCGACCGGTACCATTGCCCCCCATGAAGCCAGTCCCCTCAGGAGAACCTCCAACATAGTGGCCGCAGTTCCAGTTGTGCCCCATCTCATGACGGAACACCACGTCAAACAATCCAGAACTACCACTATCGTTTACCGAATAGCCGCTGGAGGTTCCTACCACCCCGACCCAAGCCAAGCCCCCTCCGACCTTACCCGGAGTCACGCCAGCCACCAAGTCACTGTTCGAATCAGCATGATTGGCATTCCAATGAGTTCGCAGCGCACTGAGATAATCGCCTGCCCCAAAAGCTGTGTATGGATCCTGAGTCTGATCGGTTCGAACAATCACGCGCCCGAGATACGGACGAAGCAATGCGTCGCGCATATACTGGGCACGAGTAACGCAGATATTATACTCGATTAGCTCAAATGCCTTCGCCACGGAACTCCCTCCGGGACCGCTGTAGTAACCGTACTCAGCATCAATCCCCAAATCGAAACCGTAGGTAATCACCCCCGCCTGTCCCGCGCTCACACTAGGTGCCGACGGCACACTATAGGATGTAAAAGACTCCGGAGCATAACTTTCCGCTTGTGTTCCTACAACGGAACTCCCAAGCGTTCGCCAAGTCACCCCGCGATCGAAGAATACCGCTCCACGAAAGGTACCGTCGTCTTGCAGAACTCCACACGAAACCGCATCAGGATACTCGTCGACTGTCCCAAGGTACGACCGCTCCGCCACGGGCGTGATCACATCGTATCCTCCTGAGGCATTCTGAGCCAGCAGCTCAAAGTTGGAACCTCGAAGATCCTCTCTCGTCAATCGAAGGGTGATCGTTTCGTCGTTCCGTGTCACCGATTGCACCATGCTCTCAGGAGCACCTGTCACCACATTTGCCATCGCAGCAAATGCCGCAACAGCCAACGTCATTATAGCTCTAATCATTGTTATTCAGGGGTTGTTGTCCTGCCTTGGCAGCAATTGCCACCAAAGCCCCCCTCGACAAACGCGACTCAGCAGAAGCTCCATCAACAGCGAGGGGGTGAGGCTTAGGAATGACCTCCGAACCGTCCACCCGCTGTTTAAGCAGAAGAAAGTAGAGCGGCTCTAAAGCAATATTTCAAAACCCCGTAATCCGTTAACAATCAGGAACAAAAAAAACCACCACGTCAGAACAAAACACAAAAAAGCCCGTCTCCGCTAACTCGCAGAGACGGGCTCAAGATCAAATAACAACTTACTCGCCGCGGGTCCACTCGACCTCTGCGAATGCGTTGTGGTTGTGGATCGACTCGAAGTTCTCCGCCTCAACGCGGAACCACTTGATGTTCTCATCGCCCTGCGAGCGGACGGCGACATTACGCACGAGGTCTTCCACGAAAACCGGATTGTCATACGCGGTCTCGGTCACAGCCTTCTCGTCGGGACGCTTGAGTGCTGCGTACAACTCACAGCTCGCCGACTGCTCGACCAAGCGGATCAAGTCCTCGATCCAAATCGGATCACCGAAACGGACGGAATACGTCACGATACCACGCTGGTTGTGAGCACCACGCTCGCTGATCGCCTTGGAGCACGGGCAAAGGGTTGCCACAGGCACCGCCACGGTCAGCACAAAGTCCATTTCATCTTTGGTCGCATCAATGGTGAAGGTCACCTCGTAGTCGACCATGCCTGGAGCACCGGTCACCGGTGCCTTCTTCTCCACGAAGTAAGCGAAGGAAAACTCAACGTGCGCACGCTCGGCGTCCAAGCGGGTGAGCAGCTCATTGGGAATCGCACGCAGGTCGCGGACACTGAGCTCCGGCCCGTGTTGATTCAATGTCTCCACGAAGCGGCTCATGTGGGTGCCCTTATACTGGTGCGGCAAATCCACGGCCAACGAAACGGTTGCCACCGTGTGCTGCACAGCATCCTGCTTGTCGCGGATACGCACAGGGAAACGCAATGCACGCACGCCAACTCGCTTGATTGGCACGCCGCGGGGATCGATTTCGTTCTGGGTATCCTTCAATTCTTTCATGACTCCGGTGTCTGGCTGTTTAAAGCGAACTGATCCACCCTCATGCCCCGTACGTCAACCGCTGGAAGCCATCAATTGCCCTACTTTACGGGACTTGGAACGTCCGCCACGTCACCATGAAGGCACAAAAAAATCCAGGCCCGCGGAGAATTCTCCACGAGCCTGGATGGTAAGATTATTGAGCTCCCGTCGCTCGGCAACCGTTGGCACAGGGCCAAATCAGTTGCTCAATAATTATGGAAGGAGATTGAGCGCGCGGGCACGCTTGATCTCACGGGTCACCTTGCGGTGCATCTTTGCAGAAACCCCGGTCACACGACGAGGGAGGATCTTGCCGCTCTCGGTGGTGAACTTCTTAAGAATTTCGGTGTTCTTGGCCTCGATCAGTTCGACTGGAAGGTCGATACGACGACGAGGCATGATCTTGTTGGCACGACGGAAATTTGCGCGGCGCTCTTTGGTCTTTGGTTCCATAGGAATCTAAATAGGTTCGATTTGCAGGTTCAGACGCAATTAGCGCAACTCACGATGGAGTGTGCGGCGCTGGAGAGCCGGGTTGAATTTCACTTTCTCCAAACGACCAGGGGTCAGGAGGCTCTTCTTATTACGCGTGGTTACGTATCGCGAAGGGGATTTCCCTTCAGGACGTGCTTCCGTGCATTCGAGAATGATAATATCGCGAGGCATACAGGAATGGTGGTGTGTGATTAATTCGGTTGCACTCCGACCGATGATCGGATGCGACGGGTCGGCACCATAAGCGCAATTTCCTAGTCTTCAAGTATCCTCTCAAAAGTTTCTTGCGGAGCGGACCCTCCGTAGACCACACCACGCCCACCATTGCCATTGAGCGCACTCTCACGTTCCAGCTGGGACTGGCACTCCACGGTCAGCCGCGCAAAGGGAATCGCGACCAGCCGCTCCTCGGGAATCGCCTGCCCCGACATCTCACAAATCCCATAAACACCTCGCTCCAGTCGCCCGATCGCCTCGTCGATCTCATACAACGAGTCCTGCTCCTGCGAGAGCATGTTGAGCGCAAAATCACGATCGTAAGCATCACTTCCCGCGTCCGCCTGGTGCTGGCCGAATGCCGAGCCTCCTTCGGTCGAGTTGCGCAGATTGTCGCGCTGCACTCCATTCATCGCATCCACCAACACATCGCGCAGGTCTGCCAGACGCTGGCGCTGCGCCTTGAGGAACGGCGCCTTGAATGGCGATTTCTGGGCAGCCCCATTCGTCTTGGTCGCCTTGTCAGCAGTGGTCTTCTTTTCCGAGGAAACCGCTACTTTCTTCTTCTTTGCCGCAGCCTTCTTGGCCACCGCCTTATCTTCTGGGTTTTTATTCGCCATGATGTTTATGCGTAACAGCCAACCAACGAGCAACTTACGATGATCAGCCAGAGAGATTAATTCGCTCCTTCCGGAACGGCGGCAACTTTTAACGGTTGACCGTTCCCAGAGCAAGACGGAAATCGTCCGCCCCCAATACGCATCAGGATTCATCAGGACCACAAAAAATTTCGCTTATTTCGAACAGCGTCCAACTCGTCACAAAAAAGCGGCTCACAGGATCTCCCCGTGAGCCGCTCTGAAATAAGCGAATGCTTCATGCGAGCCGGCAATTAGCCAAGCATGCCGCGAATGATGCCTTCCAGCTTGATGATATCCGCCGAGAACTTGCGGATCCCTTCTGCAGTCTTCTCAGTCGCCATTGCATCGTCGTTGAACAGATAGCGGAAGCTCTTCTCATCGGTTGGAAGCTTCTCGATATCGGCGTCCTTGACGGCCTCTTTGTCCAACTTGAGCTCCACTGCGCCTTCGGTGCTCTGAAGTTCTTCGAGCAGGTTCGGGCTGATTGTGAGCAGGTCACATCCAGCCAGCGACAAAATCTGACCACTGTTACGGAAGCTTGCGCCCATCACTTCGGTCTCGTAACCGAACTTCTTATAGTAAGTGAAGATTTCACGCACGCTGAGCACACCTGGGTCGTTGTCGCCCACGTACTCTTCGCCGGTCTGCGCCTTGAACCAATCGTAGATGCGGCCCACGAATGGCGAGATGAGCTGAACCTTGGCTTCGGCACAAGCAGCTGCCTGGATCAGCGAGAACATCAAAGTCAGGTTGCAGCGGATCCCCTCTTTCTCAAGAATCTCAGCCGCGCGGATCCCTTCCCAGGTGGAAGCAATCTTGATCAGCACGCGATCGCGGGACACGCCCTCTTTTTCGTAAAGCTCGATCAACTGACGCCCCTTGGCGACGGTCCCCTCGACATCAAACGAAAGACGCGCGTCGGTCTCGGTCGAAACGCGGCCCGGCACGATCTTCAAAATCTCAAGACCAAAGAGAATCAACACACGATCGATCACCGCATCGACCAAGGCATCGCCGGTGAGATCGGAATCTTTGAACTCTGCCACGGCCTGCTCCAGCAGGTGACGGTACTCAGGCTTTTCGGCTGCCTGGAGGATCAGCGACGGGTTGGTGGTCGCATCCTGCGGCTGGTACTCCTTCATCACGGCAAAGTCGCCGGTGTCGGCCACCACGGTGGTGAACTGCTTCAGTTGATCGAGTTGGTTGCTCATAGGTGGATCATTGGTAATGCGAAATTATCCAGTGGTCAATCAACCACCCGGTCACAATCCACACGCCCAGCAGATAAAAACGCCCGCCCCCGGATTCACTCCGAGGACGGGCGCTCACGAACCCACTTTAACAGCGTCTAGAACCGCAAGGTCGCCCCGACATAGAGCGAACGACCGGCCGCCGGGAGCTTCTCCCCAACCGCCACATCGCTGCCCGCCACCCGATTGACTCCGCTCAGGTGATTGGTGTAGCGCTCGTCGAGCAGGTTCTCTACACCTCCTTCAATCTTCAGGTTGTCACTCACCTCATGCTGCAAACGCAACGCGAGCGTGGCATGACCATCGCTAGGCAACTCCCCCTGCACCCCGGAGACGCGGTTTTGATCCGCGGCCCAGTCGCACGCGAGCACGGCTCGCGTGGCACCATAGGTGTACCCCAGCGCGACGGTTCCATTCCACGGAGCGAGGCGGTACAAATCATCGCCATCCGTCCTACCACGGGTGTAGCTCGTCAAAACCGACGCATCCCAAGAGTCCGTCACCTGCCAGGCAAAATTGAGCTCAGCCCCAAACAGAGTCGCCGAATCAAGATTCTGGAACTGCAGCACGGCCAGCCCATTACGATCCACCCGGCCAACCGGCTGTCCCTGGATGTAGTTTTCCACGTAGCGGAAAAATGGCGTCACCGCGAGATCAAGCGAATCTCCAGCATATGCCCACGTCACCGCTGTCTCATACGTGGTTTCAGGATCCAGCTCCAAGTTCCCGAGGTACGTCCGCCCATCGGCACGGCCGGAGCTTGCGCTGATTGGTGTCCAGATCGAACGCTCTACCAGAGACGGGGCACGGTTCTTGCGAGCCAAGCCCAGCTCGAGGCTCTGGCGATCGCTCAGCGAATACGCAAGCGAGCCCACGGCATCCACCAGCCAGTCACTACGCTCACGGTCCGCCGCGTTGAATGCCATTGCATCCGCCATCACCATTGGCCCGCCAAATCCGGCGACCACCGCGTCGGCATCCGTTGACACGTAGTCGGCCCGCAGCCCGACCACACTCGTCCACTTCTGCGACCATTGGTTCTCCCACTCAGCGTAGGCGCCCGCCCGGGCACGGGTGGCGTCGGCAAATGTGTCGCGACGCGCACCAGTCATCGGCCCACTGACCAGCACCTGGTCCGCATCAAGCTCGCTAGCCAGCAAATCCACGCCCCAGCGCCACGTCGAATCCCCACGATCCAACACAACGTCAGAACGCCAGCCCAGATCCTGACTCGAGGTCGGAGCCTCCATCGCCATCATCCCGACAGGACGCAGCGTGAAGTTGTCCATCAAGTGATCGACTCCATGCGCGAAGAGCCGGTTTTCCAAGCTTCCCCACGCCAGTTCCTCGAACTGATGAAG
This sequence comes from Sulfuriroseicoccus oceanibius, assembly GCF_010681825.2. NCBI lineage: Bacteria > Pseudomonadati > Verrucomicrobiota > Verrucomicrobiia > Verrucomicrobiales > Verrucomicrobiaceae > Sulfuriroseicoccus > Sulfuriroseicoccus oceanibius. The sequence continues at coordinate 3,060,681 of NZ_CP066776.1, forward strand.
ATCCACCGACCAGGAATCATCCTCGATCATGTCCATCCCGAGTGCTGGTGTTCCCGCTTCCCGCGCTTGAGCGATCCCTCCGGAGATTGCCACAAATCCACCGCGAGTCGCCGCGGCGAGGCGCAACTCGTGATCCTGCGTTTCATAGCCAGTGGCTCGCACGCGACCACCAGGGAAATGCAAGTCACCGCCCTCGGCCGCATTCCCGCGATAATCAACCGCCAGCCTGGATGATGCCACCCCGGCCTGCAGCCCAACGAAGAACCCATCGTGATCACCACGCCAGCCGCCATTCACCACTCCACCAACCGCTACGGTCGCGTCCCCTTCCGCAAACTCAGGCTCGGCCCGCGAAACACTCACGAAGCCCCCCATGGCTTCCGCCCCCTCGCGCACCGGCACCAACCCAGCAAAATAGCGCACCACCGCATCCTCGGTCAGACGCGCATAGCGCAGCGGCGGGTCCATGTGGTTCGGGCACGCAGGAGTCAGCGTCGCACCATTCACCCGCACCCCGATCTGATCGCCAGTCAGGCCGCGCGTTTGCACGATTCCTGTCAGCGGACCATTTCCGACACGACTTGCCCCGGGCAGATAGCCAAGAACTTCACTCGCATCGCGAAAAGTCTCAGGCGCTGGCCCAGTGTAGCCAATCCACTGCGCCCACGGGGCATCACCCGATGCCCCCCGCACGCTAAGCGGTGGCAATTCGCCATTCACTTCCTCCGCTCCTGCGGAAACCATGCTCCCCAGAAGGGCAGCCCAACCAATCGAAATTGCTTTCATCTAAGTAAAATAAATTCATGTGGCACCGGTGTGACGGGCGGTCATCGCCACGCACCGGCAAATCAAGCGCGCCTGCTCATCAGCAAGCACGCGACCACGGAGCACCGACATCAGGCTCAAGCCGCAATTCATGCAGCGCCCCGCATTCATCAACCACCGGAGCAAATCACTCTCGTCCGGTCGTTTGGTACAATTAGAAGCCATCCCCACGCAGGCTGGTCATTACGCCAGCGCGTTCCCACCAGCGACACACGTCACCACGCGCCGCCAGGAGGTCAGTCCACAGCTTCATGAATTAGTCAAACCCGAGCGAACCGCGGCGGCGGCACATCAGGGCGGCCGCGACCACATCCATCGCTCCACAGAGGTTCGACAAATGCGAGCCCCGCATCCTTGGCGGCCGGAACGACCACTGCGTCGTCATTCTGCACGACGCGCCACAATGGCGGCTGCAACGCTTCGTCGCGACGGTTCTTCTGCGGCGTTTCCTCATCCTCCTTCTGGGCATCCGCAGCCGCATGACAGAAAGCACAGGGGCGAGTTCCATCAAAGGTCTCACGCACCCCTTGGACCACCCCGCCCTCAGCGGAGTAGCGCACCACCATGTTCACCCAGCCAACCTGCTGCAATAGCAACGGAAGCCCCTGCGCATGCAGCGCAAGCACCACCGCCACGCAAAAACGCAGCACAATCAGCAATCTGTGAATCCCCCGGTCGATCGCGTACCATGCTACCGATCGATGCCATCTCAAGCAAAATCCCCGCCGCCGCGTACGCGGAATCAGGGAATAAGCACCCCGCCTGAAGCCTCGGTTTTCCAATGCAACCTCGCCAGTCGGCTACAACCGGACGCGGGTTAGGGATTATCGCATCTTTCCCGCAAATCTGCTTGTGCCCCCCGCCATGCCTCGTAACGTACCCGATACTGGCACTGACCACACCTGATCATGGCTACTGAAATCATCGACTCCGGCACCGACCAGCTCACCCACGCGGCCTACGACTCCAAGGTTGAAGGAAACGTTATCTTCACCCGTTTGGATTCGGCCATCAACTGGATGCGCAAGAACTCGCTCTGGCCAATGCCTATGGGCCTCGCCTGCTGCGCGATCGAACTCATGGCCACCGGCGCCTCGCGCTTCGACATCTCCCGCTTCGGCGCCGAGGTGATGCGATTCTCGCCACGTCAGGCCGACGTCATGATCGTCGCCGGAACCGTCACGTACAAAATGGCGCTGGCTGTGAAGCGCATCTACGACCAGATGCCCGAGCCAAAGTGGGTCATCGCCATGGGTGCCTGCGCCTCATCCGGCGGCATGTACCGTTCGTACGCCACCCTTCAGGGCATCGACCGCTTGATCCCGGTCGACGTTTACATCTCGGGTTGCCCACCACGCCCGGAAGCGCTGCTTGAAGGCCTCATGCGCCTGCAGAAGAAGATCGAAACCGAAGAGTCCTTCGTCGCTCAGAAGAAAGAGCTCCTCGACCAAATCGGCTAAGCTTCCACCCGTCCACTCACCCTTTCCCGCATTCCTCCCATGAACGCACCTCTTGCAGCAGAAAAGCTCCAGGCCAAGTTCGGCGAAGCCATCACCAAGGTTAACGAGTTCCGCGATGAGACCACCGTCTACGTGGACCGTGCGAAAATCGTCGAGATCTGCAAATCCTGCCGCGACGACCTCGGCTTCGACCACTTGGTCGATATCTGCAGCGTCGACAACATGGGCGAAGACCCGCGCTTCGAGGTGGTCTACCACCTTTACTCCTACGCGGACCTCTGCACTCTCCGCATCAAGGCCCCCGTCCCTGAGGACGACGCCACGATCGACTCCATCACCAGCCTTTGGGATTCCGCCGACTGGCACGAACGCGAGACCTACGACATGATGGGGATCAAGTTCAACAACCACCCGGAACTGCGCCGCATCCTCATGTGGGACGGCTTCCCATTCCACCCGCTGCGCAAAGACTTCCCGCTCGCCGGCAAGCCAAGCGAAATGCCAGACGTCGCATTCTCCAATGCAGCCCCTCTCGAAGGCGGACCATTCGTCACCTGCAGCGGCGGCGATACCAAGAAGCGTGAACCACGCTCGCGTGCGTAATCCTCAGGGCAACGGAACATCGTCCGTTGCCCATTTTCTTTCCCGTTTTTCCGAGCCATGTCGTCCCACGGCTCAATACGACGCTTTGACTCGGCGGAACCTGCATTCTCCGCGGCCGCCCTTGTAGAGAACAAAGCGCTCACCGACACGCGTATCAGCGTGGCCATTCCAACGCTCAACGAGGCCTCCACCATCGGCGGGATCGTCTCGACCATCGTTCGAGAACTGATGGAAGCCACCCCGCTCGTCGATGAGCTCCTCGTCGTCGATTCGGATTCCGATGACGACACCGCGAGCATTGCCACCGCAGCGGGTGCCCAAGTTCTCCAGGCCAGCGCGATACAACCAGCCACCCCGGCCGTCCGCGGCAAAGGCGAGAACTTATGGCGCGCCACTCTCGCCACCACTGGCGACATTGTCTGTTTTGTTGACGGAGACCTGCGCGACTTCTCCCCCCACTTCATCACCGGCTTGATCGGACCGCTGCTGCAAGACACCTCGCTTCAGTTCGTCAAAGCCACCTACCACCGTCATCTGGCCAGTCCATTCGGCGCAGGTGAAGGCGGACGATCGAACGCACTCTTCGCCCGCCCATTGCTCGCGCTCTTCCTCCCCGAACTGAGAGACCTCGACCAACCGCTCGGCGGCGAATACGCATTCCGCCGTGATTTGCTGGAAGCACTGCCATTCGCCACCGACTACGGAGTGGAAATGGCGCACCTCGTCGATATCGTGGACCAGGTAGGTTCTGAGGGAATCGCCCAGTGCGACCTCGGCGAACGCCACCACCGCAACCGATCGCTCGACGACCTGGCTCAGATGAATGACACCATCGGTAGAAGGTTCTTCACCCGCCTCGCAGCTACCGGCAGAATGGATCCTGCCACAGCTCCAATGGACACCGCCCCGTGGCGCCCACCTCCGGGTTCCATTGCCTGCTGCTAACTGCCCGTCCTCATGCATATCGTCATCGCCCATTACCACCTCAAGCCCGGCGGCGTGACATCTGTAATCCTCGCCCAGTCCCGCGAACTCACCGAGGTCGGCCACCGGGTCACTATTGCAAGCAGTTGCCCGGCCACGGAAGTGAACCAGACGGCTCACACCACGGTTCCTGAGCTCGCCTATGCAGAGCCCTCAAGCGAATCCACAGCAGCCGGTGACACCATCGCACAAGGCCTACTCGCAGCCCGACCGGATCTCGTCCATTGGCACAACCCACTGCTAGGGAAAAACCCGGGCACTCTCGAAGCCATCGCCAAGATCCACCGCGCCGGTGTCCCACAGTTGCTTCATTGCCACGACTTCGCCGAAGACGCCCGTCCCGCCCTGCTCGCCGCACTTCGCGCAGTCCAGCCAGCCACGCTGCCCCTCGCCAACAACATTCATTTCGCCGCCCTGACAGAGCGCGACCGCGGGTGGCTCGCTCAGTGCGGCGTCCCATCCGCGCGCATCCACGTGGTGCCCAACCCACAAAGCGAGCATCCTCCTGCGCACCTAGTTTGCGAGCCGGAATTCTCGCCCCCGCACCTCGTGATGCCCGTCCGCGGCATCCGACGCAAGAACCTGGGCGAAGCCGTGCTTTGGGCCCGCGAGCTAAAGCCGCTCGGTGGCAAAGTCACGGTCACTCTTCCACCAACCTCGGAGGTGGACATCCCCGGCTACAACGCATGGCGCACATTCGCCAACGCCCACGCCATCCCATTCCACGCACCGCCAACCGGTGAGGTAAAGCCCCGCCCGATCGCCACGATTTTCAGCGAAGCCTCCGCCGTATTGTCGACTTCGGTTCAAGAAGGGCACGGCTTCGCACTGCACGAGCCGTGGCTCTACCAACGTGCCGTCATTTCCCGCACACTGCCGAACGTTCCACCGATCGCCCCCGCCCTGAGCTACCACCGCATCCCAGTACCACGAGAGCTACTCGACCTCGACGCACTTCGAGTTGAAATCACACGCCGCACCGGCCCGCGTGCCGAGGCAATTTGGCAATACCATTACGCCGGCGAATCGATCGACTTCGCCCAGCTCCCGACAACTGCCCAACAATCACTTCTCGAAAACCCCGACTTCACGCCTGTATTCGAAACCGAATCCGGCGACCCCGTGACGGCACGCGAGCTCGTCCACCGCGCCCAACATACTGCTCCACCGTCACTCCCACCGAGGGATCGCTGCGCGCTACTCGACGCCTTGGAAAAATGCGCAGAGTCTCCAACGTCCGACCTTCACTGGGCATCGAGCGCCCCGCTCGCGAACGACCTCTTGAAGCCCAAGCACTTCCGCATTCTCACCAGCTAAAAACGACTAAGCTCAGCAGCGTTCCGGCCTGGAAAAAAAGTGAAAAACCAGCGACAAATCAGTTGCACCAAATTCAAATCAGAGGTAATGGGGACGCCCGCACCGCAAGCGGCGAAGCAATTCGCTCGCGATGCAAAATGCGCAGATAGCTCAGCGGTAGAGCAACCGGCTTTTAACCGGTTGGTCCTGGGTTCGAATCCCAGTCTGCGTACTTCTCTTTCCTAAAATCCACGTCCTTCTTCGGACGTGGCTTTTTTTGTTGCTCCTGAATCTGACAGTCTCAGGCAGCCCGAGGCATTTTGTCCAAATTCCCTCCCATTATCGTCCACAAACCAGTTGCACGGACCAAAAATCGAGGGTAAATAGACGCCCGCACCGCATGAGGCGAAGCGATTCGCCCACGATGCAAAATGCGCAGATAGCTCAGCGGTAGAGCAACCGGCTTTTAACCGGTTGGTCCTGGGTTCGAATCCCAGTCTGCGTACTTCTCTTTCCTAAAAGCCACGTCTATCTCAGACGTGGCTTTTTTCGTGTCTCCGCCGCGCCACGATCATTGGCCGGAACCAGAACGGTGCTCCCACGCTCCGCGTCGAACAGAAGGAAGTACTCAACCGGCACACTGGGATCAGGCGACGCCCGTCCGCGCCCCAGCGCACAACTCCACGGCACCAAGCGAGTCGGTGCCACAAGCACTTTGCCCACCACCCGCAGGTTCGCTCCAGTCAGTCCGCCCGCCCCATTTGAAACTAGGTACTCCAACCTGTCCTGCGGTGCGGGGATCTCGACCTGCACACCCGCCGGCACGTGGCAGCACACCCAATACTCAATGTCATGCAGCCGCGCATAACGATCGATCGCATTGCGACCGGGGACCCGCGTGTCACCGAGCGGGAATTCTCCCAACTCATCTTTCTCGTAGCTGACCACACCACCGCTCCGGTTGCGCCCAACCCACTCGGAATTCCTCCCCGCCCAGTTCAACACAGCATCCCCGACCGGCACCGCCCCGGAGGGCCCGCTCATCGTTCCACAACTACAACACAAGAGCCCGATCAGGACATAGAGGCAAAAATGGTAACACCAACGCTCCATACCCAATACATCGATCGGGCACTTTAAAACGTTAGATTACACATCCCAGCCACGCATCTGCGCCTCCGCAACGAGCCACAAAAAATCCGCCCGCTGCCAACCATGGGCAACGGGCGGATCAGAATCATTCGCAAGCTGGTGGGATTACCACTTCAACTCGGCGATGCGCTTGGCGACTTCTTCCACGTTCGCACGCGAGTTGAACGAAGAAATACGGAAGTAACCTTCACCTGCCGCACCAAAGCCGGCACCTGGAGTCACCACCACGTTCGCTTCGTTGAGGAACTTGTCGAAGGCATCCCACGAACCGACGCCCTCTGGGCAGCCAACCCACACGTATGGCGCGTTCTCACCACCGTAAACAGTCAGGCCGCATGCCTTGCAAGCGTCGCTGAGGATCTTGGCATTGCCCATGTAGTGCTCGATGAGAGCGGCCACCTCGGCCTTACCCGCTTCGCTGTAAAGCGCCTCGGCACCACGCTGAACCGGATAGGATGCGCCGTTGAACTTGGTGCTCATGCGGCGGTTCCAGAGGCCGTGAAGTGCCACCTCCTTACCGTCCTTGGTCTGGGCGGTGAGTTCTTTTGGCACGATGGTGAACCCGCAACGGACACCGGTGAAACCACCGTTCTTCGAGAACGAGCGGAACTCGATCGCGCAGGTGCGGGCCCCTTCGATTTCGAAGATCGAACGTGGCACGCTGTCGTCCTGGATGAATGCCTCGTAAGCGGCATCGTAAAGCAGGATCGACCCGTTCTTGTTCGCGTAATCCACCCAAGCGGCAAGCTGCTCGCGGGTTGCGGTGGTACCGGTTGGGTTGTTCGGGTAGCAAAGGTAGATGATGTCGACCTTCTCCTCAGGGATCGCTGGCACGAAGTCGTTCTCAGCGGTGCATGGCAGGTAGACCAGACCTTCGTATGAGCCGTCTTCACGTGCGTCGCCGGTGTTGCCAGCCATGACGTTGGTGTCGACGTAAACCGGGTACACAGGGTCGGTGATAGCGATGGTGTTTCCTTCGCCAAAGATCTCAAGAATGTTGCCGGTGTCGCACTTCGATCCGTCGGACACGAACACCTCATCATCAGCCACATTGAGACCGCGCTCGCGGTAGTCGCCGGCGATCGCTTCGCGGAGGAACGAATAACCCTGCTCTGGACCGTAACCACGGAAGGTGTCGCGGTTGCCCAAATCATCCACAGCCGACTTCATCGCCTCGCGCACAGCCAGTGGAAGCGCTTCGGTGACATCACCAATACCGCAGCGGATCAAGCGCTTGGCGGCTTCCGGGTTCTCCTCGCAGAACACACTCACACGACGCCCGATCTCCGGGAACAGATATCCCGCCTTCAATTTCAAATAGTTCTCATTGACGTATGCCATGCCTCAATGAAGAGCGGATGCGACAAGAGGCAAGCGACGAGTCACGAGAAAGTTCATGCTGGGAATACCAGGTGAACGGCTAAATCGGCGGAATGGCGGAGAGCTTTTTCGAGTGAGGCAAGGCGCGATCGGCGATGCTAGCGGGCTACCAGAGCGGAGAGCAACACGGCATCACTGAAAAAGATCCCGCCAAGATCACATCATCCAATCCTGATCCTACTTATTCACTCCCTATCGGTTCCGCCTAGGTAGCCGTTCATCTGGTATGAATTCACCCAAAACGCCAATCACGCACGATTTGCCTTCTCAGCGAACACCTCATCACTAGGATTCTCCTAGCAGATTTAAGATCCGAAACCGACTCCCATGATGCTCCGCCATACCCTCCCCGCTCTCGCCGCGCTACACGTGGCCACAGCCGCCACAGCCGCCACAGAATCCCCCGCTCTTCCGGTAAAGGAAGTCACGATCTTCAAAGACGGCCACAGCTTCGTCCTCCATCAGGGAGAGCTCGCGGTGAACGCCGACGGATCCGCCACACTCGATTACCTGCCATCACCCATCCTCGGCACCTTCTGGCCCGCGTCCACCGACAAGCGCGCACAGCTCGTCTCGGTGACCGCCGCCAGCCACGAGATCAAAACCAAGCAGGACGCGGTGACACTTCGCCAGCTACTCGAAGCCAACATCGGCGACACCGTTCTTGTCCAAGAAAAGCCCATATCCCCCGCGGCAAACACCAGCCCGAACCCCTACAAGGCGACCATCCTCTCTCTGCCACAGCGTACGCCGGACACGCCGACTGCCCACCATTCAACCGATCCGTTCAATCCTCGCCCCTTCGTGCGCTCGGTTCAGCCAACTCCTGAGCCACCCGTAGAATCAGCCACCGACCTGGTGCTCCTGCAAACCGCCGCAGGGACAAAGGCGGTACAGATCAGCCGCATCGCCACAATCACATTTCCAAACGACCATCAATCCCTGATCGAAACACCCGAGTCCCGCCATCAGCTGACCTTCAACCTGAAATGGCAGGACGCCCCGCAGGAGACCGCCAACCTAAGCATGGCCTACCTTCAACATGGCCTGAAGTGGACGCCGAGCTATCACATCACGCTCACCGACGACCACAAAGCGGTGGTTAAGTTGCAAGGAACCCTCACCAACGACTTGATCGATCTCAACGACGTCACCGCCAACCTCGTCGTCGGTGTACCGTCCTTCACCTTCAGTGGATCGCTCGACCCAATCTCACTCCAGCAGGACATCGCGAACCTACAGTTCACCCCAGGAACCCACACACCTCGCATTTTCTCCAACGCGATCCAGACCCAGGCAGTCGGCGGTATGTATCGCCACAGCACAGCAATTCCCGATTCCCAGCCAGAGGTCACCAACGGTCGGAAAAACGAGGATCTCTTTGTCTTCACCGTCGAGCACGTGTCACTCAAGACGGGCCAGTGCATGGTGATTCCAATCGCCGAGTACACACTCGATTACCAGGACGTCTTCGCGCTCGACATTCCATTCAGCCCGCCAGCCCACATCCTGCCAAACCTCAACCAACAACAACAAACCGAACTGCTGCGCCTGTTGGCCAACCCCAAGGTCGAACACAAAATCCGGCTGAAGAACAACGGCCAACACCCACTCACCACGGCGCCGGCACTGATCGTCAAGAACGACCAAGTCCTCGCCCAGGGCATGATGACTTACGCTGCGGTCGGCGGCTCCTCCGACATCACGCTCACCCCGGCCATCGATATTCACATCAAGTCCACCTCAAACGAGACCAAGCGTACGCCCAACGCCGTCCGCTGGAATGGCGACGACTTCACACGGATCGACTTGGAAGGGAAATTGAGACTCACCAACCACAAAACCGATCCGGTCACCGTTGAAATCACACGCAACGTCCTCGGCAACCTCGACGAAGTCGGAAACGACGGCACCATCACGAAGGTCAATTTGTTCGAAGACGCCTCCTACCTCCCTAACGGATCCGCCCCACGCTGGTGGCACCATTATTCATGGCCATGGTGGTGGCACCACTTCAACAGCGTCAGCAAGGCAAAGTGGACAACGACACTTGATCCCGGTCAGTCCGTCGTTCACGATTACAGCTGGCACTATTTCTGGCGTTGAGCCAAACAGCCCGCCATCGTCATGCCCCGCTCCGCACTCGTTCTTCTTCTCGTGATCCCGCTCGCCCAATGCACCACGCCCCGACCTGTCGCCGAACCCAACGGTGAAGTCGTTGTCTTGTTGCACGGTCTGGCTCGCACCTCGGGATCGATGAAGAAAATGGAGAAAGCGCTCCGTGCCGACGGCTACCAGACGATCAACCACGACTATCCATCGACGAAAAACGAGCTACCGGAACTGGCCACCAATTCGCTCGCTCCCGTGCTTGAACGCGACGACGTCGCTCAGGCAAAGGCCATCCACTTTGTCACTCACTCGATGGGCGGGATCCTCGTGCGGCAATATCTTGCCACCCACCCGAAACCTCCCAACCTCGGGCGCGTCGTAATGCTCGCCCCCCCCAACAACGGCAGCGAAATTGTCGACAAACTCGGTGCCCAGGGATGGTTCAAAGCCATCTTCGGGCCCGGCGGATGCTCGCTCAACACTGACCACAGCAACCCGCCGAAACAACTTGGCCCCGTCGACTACCCGGTCGGCGTCATCGCCGGCGACCGCGTGCTCAATGTGATCACCACATTTATGGTCCCTGGTCCTGACGACGGCACGGTCTCTGTGGAAAGCAGCAAGCTCGATGGAATGCACGACCACCGCGTGGTTCACGCAGACCACACGTTCATCATGATGAAGCGTCAAACCATCGACCTCACCCGCAACTTCCTCAAGACGGGGTCGTTCGAAGGCATGGATTAGCAGCTGCTCACTCTTCCACACGCTTGATCGCCACGCGCTCGAAGCCGCGTTGCTCGGGTGCCTCGCCCCGAGCCAACACATCACCGCCTTCCTTTGCTCGCACCTCGAAGGCAGCGCCACGCTTCACCGGCACGGTCAAAAACTGGTTCATATCCGCCGTCGCACCTGGAGTCTCTCCGCTCGCGACCACCTCACCATCGACCACCACATACACCGCGACCGCTTCACGCTTTTCTCCATCGGTCAGGTCGATGCGCAGGTCACACAGCGTCGGGTCCTTGGGCTCTTTGCCGGCCAATTCCTGATAACGTGCGGTCAGCTTTACCGCCGCCACATCGCGCCGCGAAAGATCCCACACCAGCGGGAAATAATGCCCGGTGTGTTTCCACGACGACGCATACACCGCGTGGTACAAACTCGTGTCGTCCGCCATCGCCGCATCGGCGAGCAGCCACCCGTGGTCCACGCCCTTGGCATCCATGTAGTACTCGGTGAAGTGCCACTTCCCGGTCTCTGGATCATAGAACTCCACCCAGTTGTGGTTGCCCTGCTTAGTCGTCCACGCCGGAGTTCCCGCCACCCGCGCCGGAATCCCTACCGAACGCAACGCGTCCACCAACAAAATCGACAACCCGGTGCAAGACGCCATCTTGATCTCCATCGATTCAGACGGCGACTGGTCCGCCCGCTTGCGCTTTGTGTTGTAGTCCACCTCGACCGCGTCGCGCAGCTTCTGGTTCACCGTGATCATCGCATCGCGCAACGATGCGCTCTCCTCCACCATCGGCGCAAACTTGGCGTAAAACCCCGTGCGCCAGTCCTCACGCGATTCGCTCAAGCTCGCGTACGGCAGCACGTCATTGAAAAAGATCTCCTGCGGCACCTGCTGCGCCCACTCGTGATCCTGCCGTGCCTGATACCCAAGCTTCACATTCGTGACCAACAAATCCGCATCGAGCGCACTGAGATCCCTCTCCGGCATATAACGGATCAAAAAACGCATCCCCTCGGCCCGCTCATCATCAAATGCCGCCAGCGCCTCCTCCATCTCGGCTCGGTTCTCCCCAGCAAGCTCCAGAGCCTTCTCCAACGTCCGCTCGGCAGCCGCCGCAGACAGCACCACCACACAGGACACCACCAAAACCAAACTTTTCAAAAATCGCGCGTTCATCACATTCATCATCAATCAAAGGTCGTAACGGGATAAGCGCCACTGGCATACCATGCCCACGCCTGGCGCAAAAACAAAATCGGACGGCCCGCCTCAGCGAACCGTCCGATCCATTTCACATCACCGGCAGGAGCCCCCGCCGGCGGTCGTGTATTCAATCACCAATTACTTGGCTGGAGCCACGATAGGAGCACCAATGGTCTCAGCCTGTGGCTGGCTCTGCTGGCAAGAAGCAAGAAGACCAACAACAGCAACAGCAGCGATAGCAAGAATAGCTTTCATATCTTTATATAGTATTTTGATTATTAATCAGTTAGCGCGCCTAAACGCGACCCAGAGACTTAGCAAAGCCCCAGTAGGACACCTTGCGGAAATCCCCCGCAGATGTCCACTCAATCGTTTCCAAGCGCTACTGAAAAGTACGGATACACGAAACAAATCGACACATTTTTTCATCAATCTTCCCATACCTTCAGCGAGCCACCGGACACCGCTACCCGGCACGGGATCTGCCGATCCGCACCCTCCAACGCCCCGACGCACGTAACCTCTTTTGCCGCCCGATGTCACCCTCCCGCGTCCCTACCGTCGTGCTAGCACTCCTCCTCTCCTAAAGCCACCCACCACCGCCCGCTCCATGTTCAAGCTGAGAGAAAACAAAACCAATGTCCGAACGGAGGTCATCGGAGGATGCACCACCTTCCTGACGATGGCTTACATCATTTTCATCAACCCGCTGATCATGAGCGACGCCGGCATGGACAAGCCGGCACTCATCACCGCCACCTGCCTGGCGGCAAGCCTGAGCACACTGGTCGTTGCACTGTGGGCCAACGTCCCCTTTGCCATGGCCCCGGGGATGGGACTGAATGCATTCTTCACCTACACACTGGTGATGGGCCAGGGCCTCAACTGGCAAACCGCACTGGGCGTGGTCTTCATCTCAGGTGTCGTATTTCTCGTCCTCACCCTGGCAGGAATCCGGGAAAAAATCGTGGCCGCCATCCCACTTTCACTACGCATTGCCACCGCTGCCGGCATCGGACTCTTCATCACCTTCATCGGACTCAAGAACCTCGGCCTCGTGGCCCAGCATCCCGCAACCTTCGTCTCCATCGGAGAACTGACACGGCCGGTACTCATCGGCCTCGGAGCTCTCTTTTTGATCACCATCCTCGAGATCCGCAAAGTGAAGGGCTCGATCCTGATCGGCATCTTCGGTGCCACCTTGACCGGCATCCTCACCGGTGACGTTCATCTCAACGGCGTGTTCTCAGCACCACCGAGCATCAAGCCGCTACTGTTCCAACTCGACATCATGGGTGCGCTTCAATGGGGACTCGCCGGCGCGATCTTCTCGTTCATGTTCGTCGACCTCTTCGACTCCATCGGCACCATTGTCGCGTGCTCCTACGAAGCGGGCCATGTCGAACCCGACGGCACCATCAAGCGCATCGACCGCGTACTCGAAGCCGACGCCATGGCCACCGTGGCAGGCTCGCTGATTGGCACTAGTACCACCACCACCTACATCGAATCCGCCTCAGGCATCGCCGACGGAGCACGCACGGGACTTGCCTCGGTGGTCACCGGTTGCCTGTTTCTTTCCGGACTCTTCTTTGCTCCACTCATCGGAGCCGTTCCAGCATTTGCCACGGCGCCGGCACTCATCATCGTCGGCGCCTTCATGTTCAGGAACGTGAAACAGATCGACTTCAAAGATCTGAAGACCGCAGTCCCCGCGTTCCTGACGATGATCCTCATGCCGCTGACCTTCAGCGTCTCCACCGGACTCACCGTGGGCTTCCTATCCTACGTCTTGATCGCCGTTTCCTGCGGCGAGCTCAAACGAATCTCATCGGTTATGTGGGTCGTAGGCGTTCTCTCCGCCATTAACCTCTTGGTCAGTACGACCAACTGACACCACAAGTCCGCCGCATCAGCGCTTCATCTTCGCCACCCAGTGTGGTCGACGTTTGCGGATGACATCTTCCATGTGGGCGCGCAGGTTCTTCTCGATCCAGAAAAACCCGGCCTCCAAACCCTCGGCGGCGTATGCCCGGCCGATTTCAGCTTCCACCGCTGTCGGGTTCCCCACCCGTGAAAGGAAATGGTTGGAGCTCATCAGATTCATCAGCTCCCCGTCCATCTCACCAAACTCACGGAGGATCCACTCCCGGGTATAGAGAGCCAACACGGCATCTCCGGTCCACGCTTGTTCGCGCAGAACGCGCTGGCTGTCTTTGTCTTTAGGCATCTTCAGATTGTGTCTGGATTGTTCAGGAACCGCACGAGCCACCAGAGTCGGCGCTAGCGCCACCGAACGGCTCCAAACCGCCGAATCCACCTACCTACCGTCTTCCGGCGTCAGGCGTCCGCGTGGGTTGGATCCAGCACCCCGATAAAGGGCAAGTTCCGGTACCGCTCCTGATAGTCCAATCCATAGCCCACGACAAACTCGTCCGCCATTTCGAATCCGACATACTCAACATCCACCTCATCGGCACGCTTCTTATCCTTTGCCAACATCACCGCACAGCTCACCGCCGTCGCCCCCATCTCCTCCAGCAATTTGCGCTTCACCGCCGCCAACGTCCGCCCCGTATCGAGGATATCGTCGATCAACAACACATGACGCCCCTCAACATCCGGCAACGCCCCCTCCCCGAAACTCACCTCACCACTGCTCTCGGTGCCGCCGTAATAACTGCGCACCGAAAGTGAATCAATCGTCAGCGGGATCTGAACCCGCCGCAGCAAATCCGCCGTAAAAATAATCCCGCCGTGCAGGATCACCACGGCACTCACCTTTTCGCCCCGCAGGTCTTCGGTGATCATCGCCCCCAACTCGTCCAAGCGGGCCCGGATGTCCGCTTCGGAAAACAACACCTTCTCAATAGCACCATGCATAATGGTCAGTGTAAGGGCAGCGGCCCACCAAGAGCAAGCACGCCAACACTCCAGCGAAAGCCCCCCTTCCAGATTTCCACTTTCATCCCCGAGGCATCGCGGGTTATCTATGCCAACTGTGGCTGATCTCTTTCCATCCGATCCCGATACCGACGCCCCGACACCAACCCGCGAGGCTCCGTCTGCATCGCAACCGCTGGCTGCCCGCATGCGCCCGCGCACGCTCGACGAGTACGCCGGCCAGCGCCACATTCTGGGAGAAAGCAAACTGCTGCGGCGAGCGGTCGAGGCAGACCGCTTCTCTTCGTTGATCTTCTACGGCCCTCCGGGCGTGGGCAAAACCACACTTGCCCACCTCATCGCCACCCGTACCGCTTCGCGCTTCGTCAACCTCTCCGGAGTGGAAAGCAATGTCGCCCAACTGCGCGCCGCCATTGAAGAAGCCTCGGTACGCCAGAAGCTCCACAACAAAACCACGGTGCTTTTTGTCGATGAAATCCACCGCTTCAACAAAAGCCAGCAGGACGTGCTGCTGCCGCACATCGAACGGGGCACGATCCGCTTCATCGGAGCCACGACTCACAATCCATTCTTCTACGTCAACAGCCCGCTGGTTTCGCGCTCGATGCTCTTTGAACTCGAGCCGCTTTCGGTTGCCGACTTGGAATGGCTGATCGACCAAGCGCTCAGCGATGCAGAACGCGGCTACGGCAACGAGCGCATCACCATTGCGGACGACGCCCGCACCCACATCGCCAGCCAAGCCGACGGCGACGCACGCAAATGCCTCACCGCACTTGAGCTCGCCGTGCTCACCAGCGACTCCATGCGCGACGACGACGGCGCACTCCAGATCACCATGGAAATTGCCCAGGAGTCGGTGCAGCGCAAAGCGATCGTCTACGACGGCGATGGCGACGCCCACTACGACACCATCAGCGCGTTCATCAAATCCATCCGCGGATCGGATCCGGATGCCGCTATTTACTGGCTCGCCAAAATGCTCGTCGCCGGAGAAGACCCGCGCTTCATCGCACGCCGGCTCGTCATCGCCGCCAGCGAAGACATCGGCATGGCCGACTCCAATGGCCTGCGCGTCGCGATGTCCACGTTCGACGCGGTCGAGAAGATCGGGATGCCCGAAGCACGCATCAACCTCGCCCACGCCACCGTCTACCTCGCCACCGCCCCCAAATCCAACCGCGCCTACGCCGCCATCAACGCAGCAATGAGCGATGTCAAAAAGGGCGCAACCCTCGCGGTGCCTCCCCACTTGCGCACGAAGACCCGCAAGAAAATCGCCCAACAGACCGGCCACCTCGACGACAAAGCCACCCAGTACCTTTACAGCCACGACAGCGAGGAAGGCTACATCCCGCAAGCCTACCTTCCCGAAGGCAAGCGTTACTACGAACCCACGGAAAACGGATTGGAGAAACGCGTGAAGGAACGCCTCGACTACTGGCGCTCGCTGTTTGACGCCTCACAAAAATAGTCACCTCCACCGTTCGGCAACGTAACCCTCAGGAACCCTGCCGATTACCATGAACGATCCCAGCGTAGACGAAATCATCATCAAGATGATGCATCAGGAGCGCTCGGAGAACGAGATCATGGAGGCACTTCGAGAGGCCGGATTGATCGATCGTTTCAACGCCTACGATATTCATCTGAAGATCGCCGACTACCGCCGCGCCAGCGACATCATCCCCCCGAAGCCCAGCATCCTGTCGCGGATCATGACACGCGCGTTCGGACTCGTCGCCCTCGCCGTTGGGATCCTTTTTCTGGCCTGGGGGCTCGGAGTCATCGGCGACCCGGTAGTCCGCCCACTCTTCGCCATCTTCGGGGGCGGCGCACTCGTGCTCGCCGGCACGAAGCTCACATTTGGCTCGCCGGACTGATCGGCACACCCGCCAACGCTCCAATCCTCGATACACAAACGGCCGCACCGAGACTCTCGATGCGGCCGTTTGGCGAATGAACTCTCAAGCTTCCGTTTAAGGAATCTGCAAGCTCTGACCGATGCGCAGAGTGTCGCTGCTCAGGCCATTGGCGCTCTTCAGCTTCGACACGGTCACACCATACTTGCGGCTGATGCCCCACAGGGTTTCACCCGAGCGCACCGTGTGCACCGATCCGCTGCTGGAAGAAACCACGGCACCACTGCCCGAGGACACACCAGGAATCTTCAATGTCTGACCGATCTGAATGTTGCTGCCGCTGATGCCGTTGGCTCGCTGAATAGCCCCCACACTCACACCGAACTTGCGGCTGATCTTCCAAAGGCTGTCACCACGCACCACGGTGTACGAAGTAGACTGGGCTGGTGGCGAATAGCTTGGTGGTGTGGCCGGCGGGCTGTAACCACCGCCATCGTTCGAAGCAAGATCCGTGGTTGGCTGGTAGGTCCCACCCGATGCACCATCGGTGCCCCAACCGGCAGCGTCGCTAGCTGCGTCGTCGATGTAGTTACCGTTCTCATCAAACGGGTACACGATATCGCCGTCTGCCACATCGTTGCCACTACCGGTCCCTTGGCAGGAAACCATCACCATCGCGGCGGAAACCGCACCAACTGTCATCAAAATAGGGTTCTTCATGATTCGATTCGGGGAATGAAGGGTCGCGGATGAGATGCCACATGCTCCTCCACTTGTAAATGCCAAACCCCGGAACGGTTTGTCACAACGCGGATTAGCAGGCAAACGCCCTCGTCAGCGCCTCATAACGCCAGTCACAACGCCATCCTTTTATCCCAATGGCACAATTTTCTTTTCTCCATCATCCCGCCCCAATATCTTGTGCCCCGGCGGCCCGAGCCAGCCCATCATCAGCTCGCTCCAGAGACCGCACACAGAACGTCGATCAACGCCGGACACCACACGCCCGCGGGCCCAACCCCGTGATAGTCAAGGCTCTGCCTAACCTCGTAAAATCGACGTCATTTTTCTTACGGAAAAGTATTGCCGCAAACACGAGAGCACAATATGTTGTGGTCGCTCTCGACGAAAAAGCCCAAGATACGGCGTTTTTGACGAATTATTGAGTTTCCTCTCAAATCGAGCGCGAGCCCCGTGTAAACAACGTTTACCGGCTCATTTCAGCGGCCCTGGCGCGATGCCACGCCCATCCCATTGCGGTCTAACTTCTTGCGTGGAAGCCCTACTGGACCGACTCTCTCCATCCCCAAAAATCACTCTGATCCAGATGTCCAACACGACCACCATTACCATTGGGAACCGCACGTTTGTCCTCGACCGCGACAAGGCGGAAGAAGCCTACCGCCAGAAGCTCGTCATCAACGGCAAGGAGACCATGTTCTTCAACATCCTGCCGCTGAAGTACCAGTGGGCCTACGATCTCTACAAGACGATGAAGGCAAACCACTGGGAGCCAGAGGACATCCCGATGCAAAAGGACATCGAGCAGTGGCGCGACACCACCGCGGTCAACGACATCGACCGTTGGATCATCAAGATGGGTATCGGCTATTTCTCCGCAGCCGAAGGCATCGTCGGCGACAACATCCTCCACGTCGTGCGTGAAGTGGTCACCGCTCCCGAGCTCAAGCTCGTGCTCGGCCGCCATGCCCACGAGGAAAACATCCACGCAGACTCACTCGTCTACATGCTCTCCTCACTCGGCATCAACCCACACGAGTGCGAGGCCATGTTCGAGGACGTCGAGACCATCAAGGCAAAGAACAATTTCGTGGTCAGCAACTCGCGCGCCCTGCGCCGCGACATCGACCTCACCCTGACCGAGAACAAGCAGGCGCTGGCGAAAAACATCTTCATGTTCGGCCAGATCATGGAAGGCACCCAGTTCTATGGCCTGTTCGGCATGATCCTTTCGCTCTACCGCCAGGGCAAGTTCCCGGGCATTGGCCAGATGTTCCGCTACACGCTGCGTGACGAGTCCAACCACATCGAAGTCTTCCGCAACTTGTTGATGGATCTCGTCGATGAGAACCCGGATGTGTGGACCGAAGAGTTCAAAGAAGACCTCCGCGCCACCATGAAGGAAGGCATCGAGATCGAGAAAGCTTTCATCCGCGACTGCCTGCCGGTGGACTCCCTTGGCCTGACCCTGGACGAGTTCCTCACCTACATCGACTACATCGGCGACCGCCGACTCGAGAGCTGCGGCCTCAAGCCACTCAACGAGAACAAGCTCGAGAACCCACTGCCATGGCTGGCGGAGATGATGGACATCAAGAAGGAGACCAACTTCTTCGAAGGTCGCGTCACCGAATACCGCAAGGCCTCGTCGCTCGACACCGTCGACGACGACGAACTTTAATCCGGGCACACAACCCAACCTCGTTTTCTTTCCGCGGCGGGATGCTCCGTGCATCCCGCCGCACTTTTGCCAACAAAACAACCCCCACCCTCTCACTGAATCATGATCCGCCGTAAACCGACTCTCCACGAATCCTTAGAAGAGGACATCGCTCTTAAACGCCTCGTTTCCACCCCGACCGACCAAAAGCCAGGCTTCGCTTGGCGCGACGCTCTCGGCCAACAGAAAGTGGAATCGCTGCCTG
The DNA here is from genome assembly GCF_010681825.2 of Sulfuriroseicoccus oceanibius. Lineage (NCBI taxonomy): Bacteria > Pseudomonadati > Verrucomicrobiota > Verrucomicrobiia > Verrucomicrobiales > Verrucomicrobiaceae > Sulfuriroseicoccus > Sulfuriroseicoccus oceanibius. The sequence continues at coordinate 3,079,870 of NZ_CP066776.1, forward strand.
ACATCAAAATCACCCGCGGCGGGATGGAGTCTGAGTTCAAACTGGCGGACGTGGCCGACACCATCGGTAACGCTCTCACCGACCTCTTGCTCTCGCGCAAGGAAGAGGACATCTACAACGAAGAGAACCGTGACTTTGTCGCCAACGTGGCCCACTCGGTGGCACGCCGCCTGATCGACCAGGTCCGCGACGGCCGCTCGCTGCGCCTGTCGGAGAACGACCTTTACCTTCTGATCGAGAAAGCCTTGATCGAGAACGACGCCCACGACATCGCCAAGAGCCTGGTCTTCCGCCGCTCGGTGGAGCGCGGTGACGAAATCGAACTCGCCGGCAACAGCGACCAACCACCGGTCACCGTGCGACTCATCCGCCGCAACGGCAACGTCGTGCCATGGAACCCTGCCAAGATCGAAGCAGCGGTCCGTAAATCGTTCCTCTCACTCAAATTCGACGCCGACGGCGCCACTGAAGTTGCCCAAGCCGTCACCGAGCGCGTGCGCAACCTCGACCAGGCATTCGTCCACATCGAAGACGTCCAGGACATGGTGCAGGAAGAACTCATGCGCCACGGTCACTTCAAAGTCGCCGAGTCCTACATCCTTTACCGCGCACACCGCTCGGAGCTGCGCGAGCGCGAGACCGAAGCGTCCGCCAACACCGACGAGCAGGAAAGCATGATCGTCGTCCGCACGTCGGACGGCCAGAGCATCTTCTGGGACGGCAGCGACCTGCGCGCCCGTATTCAGTTCGCCTCGATCGGACTCGACCTCTGCTACGACGAACTGCGCATCGAACGCGAACTGCGCCGCTCGCTCTCCGCTGAAATCACCCGCGAGAACCTCGACAAAACCATCATCCTCAACGCCAAGTCGTTGATGGAGCGCGACGCGGACTTCGCCAAGTTCGCCGGCCGCATCCTGCTCTCGTACATCTACGAAGAAGTGCTCGGGTGGGACATCGTGCGCGACGGCGTGGCTGGCCTCAAGGACGCCCACAAGCTCGCCTTCAAGGCCTACGTCAACCACGGCATCAAGATCAAGCGCCTCAGCGAGAAGCTCCTCGAGTACGACCTCGACAAACTCTCCGACGCCCTCGACCCAAGCGCTGACCTGGACTTCGACTACCTCGGAATTCAGACACTCTACGACCGTTACCTCATCGTCGACAAAACCGGTGCCAAGCCGCGTCGCCTTGAGACACCTCAGTTCTTCTGGATGCGTGTCTCTATGGGGCTCTTCGGCGAAGAGCCAACCGACAAAGAAGACTGGGCGATCAAACTTTACTCGCTCTACAAGGGCCGCCGCTTCTGCTCGTCGACCCCTACGCTCTTCAACTCGGGCACCAACCACAGCCAGCTCTCGAGCTGCTACCTCTACAAGGTCGACGACTCGATCGAGTCGATCATGATCCGCGGCATCTCGGAGAACGCCTTCCTCTCGAAGTGGGCAGGCGGACTCGGTGGCTCGTGGACCGCTGTGCGCGGCACCGGCGGCTACATCCAAGGCACCAACGGCGAAAGCCAGGGCGTCATCCCATTCCTAAAGCTCCACAACGACCAGCTCGTTGCGGTCAACCAGGGCGGAAAACGCCGCGGCTCCGGCTGCGCCTACCTCGAAACCTGGCACAACGATATCGAGGACTTCCTCGAACTGCGCAAAAACACCGGTGACGACCGCCGTCGTTGCCACGACATGAACACCGCCAACTGGATCCCGGACTTGTTCATGCAGCGCATGGAAGCCCGCCAGAACTGGACGCTCTTCCGCGCGAACGAAACTCCAGACCTCCACGACCTCTACGGCCAGGCATTCGCCCTGCGCTACGAGGAATACGAGGCAGCCGCTGAGCGCGGTGAAATCTGGAGCAAGCAGATCCCGGCGATCGACCTGTGGAAGGCGATGCTCAAGATGCTCTTCGAGACCGGCCACCCATGGATCACATTCAAGGATGCGTGCAACGTGCGCAGCCCACAGGACCACGCCGGTGTCATCCACTCGTCCAACCTTTGCACCGAGATCACTCTCAACACATCGGACGAAGAAACCGCTGTGTGTAACCTCGGCTCGGTCGTGCTCGACTCGCACATCCGCGAAGACGGCAGCCTCGACCACGAGATGCTCAAGGAGACCATCGACATCGCAGTCCGCGCCCTGGACAACGTGATCGACATCAACTTCTACCCAACCGAAGCAGCACGCACATCGAACACACGCCACCGCCCGATCGGCCTCGGCGTGATGGGCCTGCAGAACGCTCTGTTCAAGCGCAACATCTCGTTCGCCTCGGATGAAGCCATCGAGTTCAACGACGAGTTCATGGAAGCTATCGCTTACTACGCCTACAACGCGTCGAGCAACCTGGCTGGCGAGCGCGGCACCTACTCGTCCTACAAGGGCAGCAAGTGGTCCCGCGGCATGCTCCCACAAGACACCATCGACCTCCTCGCCCAAGAGCGCGGCGAAGAAATCGACATCCCTCGTGGCGGCAAGATGGACTGGTCGTTCGTCCGCGAAAACATCGCCAAGAACGGCATGCGCAACTCAAACGTGATGGCCATCGCCCCAACCGCGACCATCTCGAACATCATGGGCACCACCCCATGCATCGAGCCGAACTACAAGAACCTCTACGTGAAGTCGAACCTGTCCGGTGACTTCATCGTCCTCAACCGCGCCCTGGTCCGCGACCTCAAGGCCCGCGACCTCTGGAACGATGAAATGATCGACCAGCTCAAGTACTTCGATGGCGACCTTGATAACATCGACAGCATCCCTGCCGACCTGAAGCAGAAGTACTCGACCGTCTTCTCGATCGAATACAAGTACTTCATCGACGCCGCGGCCCGCCGTCAAAAGTGGATCGACCAGGCTCAGAGTGTGAACCTCTTCATCGGATCACCAGACCTCAAGATCCTCTCGCACATGTACCGCTCGGCATGGCGCAAGGGCCTCAAGACCACCTACTACCTCCGCTCACTCGGTGCCTCGAACATCGAAAAAGCCAGCGGCAACGCTGCCAAGGAGATCAAAGGGGTCATGGGCGGCAAGAAAGAGTACAGCGAAGCTGAAAAGCAAGCCTGCTCGATCGACGCCATGATCAACGGCGGCACCTGCGAAGCCTGCCAGTAAGCGCCCGCGCTGATTCCTAAACCAAACCACAAGCCCGTCGGACCACCTCGTCCGGCGGGCTTGTTTCGTTTTCACCCCACACCAGCCGCAGATACATCCTCGACAGGCGATCCGGGATTTATCTTTGGCCCCTAGCTTCTCGCTGAAGGCGAGCCTCATAGCAGCCTGGGGTCAGCGAGCCTCAGGCGAGCGCCACCCCAGGTAAATCGGTCTAATTGATCCGGCCGAGCCAGTGACGTAAGCAAGGAGGCAAGCGATCCCGATGGCCGCCGGACAACACGCCGCCGCACCTTATGCTCCCCCCCCGCTACCGGACCAACTCATCCACCAACGCCTGCCATCCAGCGCGTTCGCTCGCGCGCGAAAAGAACGACTGACGCCGCACCGAGGCGTCGTGCAGTTCATCCACGAACGAGGCATCCTCAACCGCCCGCCGCAGCAACGCTGCGAGTTGATCCACGTCTCCGGGAGAAAAAAGCCCGGGATGCCCGTCCCCGAGCTGGCCCCGGTTGGGCTCGATCGACGATGCGACTACCGGCACACCACAAACGATCGCTTCGGCGATGGCGTTGGCGCCGCCTTCCACCCGCGATGTGTTCAAAAACAGATCACCGTTACCCATCGCTTGCAGCACGTCCCTCTGCGGCAGCTCGCCATGCCAATGATAGCGAGGTTCCCGCTCGGCATGCTCGACAGCAGTGGCGCCGTAGTCCTCGGCCCGTGAATCACCATAATGGTGCACCTCGAGCTGCGGGAGGTCCGCCAATCGGCCCAGCGCCCCGACCACCAAAAACGGATCCTTGGTCGCCCGCAGGTGGCTGACCTGCGACACCACAAAGCGCCCGTCATCGGTTGGACGCGTCCGCTCCGGCACAGCGACCTCCACACTCTTAGGCACGACACGAGCCATCGCACGCAGCTCCTCCGGCAGAGACTCCAGCGAGCTTTCCTGATAGACCACGAGCCGGTCGACCCGCCGCAGGGCATCCCATTCCCCGCTCTGAGGCAGGTCACGGTAAAGGTCCGTCCCCGTAAGCAGAATTGCGGTCTTGCCGCCTTCGCACTTTTTGAGGAACCCATCAATCGCGGCTCGGCTGCGCACCGCATGCAACGCCAAATGCACATCGGCGCATTGCCATTCATCAATCGTACCTGCGGTAACCCGATACCCGAGTTCGGTCATCACACCGATGATCCGTCTGGCCGACACGGCATTCCCCTTGGTCGAGTCCAATGGATATGGGCAGGTGATATGAATGTGTGGCACTGGCATTCGGCGATTCTCGTGACATGGTAGCGCATGAGCACTGAGCTGTCGCAATATGATTTGATCGTGATCGGAGGAGGCGCTGCCGGAATTTTCGGCGCGATCACAGCTGCCGAATCCATGTTCGGCGGTGGCCGTGTGCTCGTGCTCGAGAAGTCGTCGAAGTTCCTCGGTAAAGTGAAAATCTCCGGTGGCGGACGCTGCAATGTCACTCACGATTGCCACGACCCGAAGGAACTCGCCACCCGCTACCCGCGCGGCAGCAAGTCGTTGATCGGCTCGTTCCACCGCTTCGGCCCGAGCGACACCATCGAATGGTTCGCCAGCCGTGGCGTCGAGCTAAAGGTGGAATCCGACGGCCGCATGTTCCCCACCACCGACAGCTCACAAACCGTCATCGACTGCCTGATGCAGGCCATCGACGATGCCGGAGTGGAACACAAAACCGGTGCCGCAGTCACCAGCGTCGAGCGCACCGACGACGGGTTCTGCGTCGAACTCAAATCCGGCGAGTCACTCTCGACGAGGAACGTACTCGTCGCTACCGGCGGCACCCGCTCGAGCGACGGCGGTCGCATTGCCGAATCCCTCGGCCACACCTTGGCGCCGCCCGTTCCTTCCTTGTTCACCTTTCACATCGAATCCCCGCTGATCGATGGTCTCCAAGGGCTGTCCGTTGATCCCGTCGCCACCGCGGCAGTGGGCACCAAACTCAGCGCTACGGGCCCGCTTTTGATCACACACTGGGGCATGAGCGGCCCCGCCATCCTCAAGCTCTCGGCCTGGGGCGCGCGCGAACTCTCCGATCAGGACTATCAATTCACGCTCGAAGTGAACTGGCTGCCAGGCGCTGATGCGGCAGCGGTTTTCTCTGGTCTGCGCCAATCCGCCGGCAAACGCAGTGTCACCGGACGCTCGCCATTTGCCGCCATCCCAAAACGACTGTGGGAACGCTTCACCGCCGAAGCCGGAATCGCCGCCGACACCACGTGGTCGCGCCTGTCGAAAGACCAAGCCTCCACGTTAGTGGAGAGCCTCCACCGCTGCCGCTTCGAAGTCACCGGCAAGAGCCTCAACAAAGACGAGTTCGTCACCTGCGGTGGCGTCCTCCTCAAGGAAGTGCAGCTCAAAACCATGGAATCAAAAGTCACACCCGGCCTCTACTTCGCCGGCGAAGTGCTCGACGTCGATGGCATCACCGGCGGCTTCAACTTCCAACACGCCTGGACCACCGGCTTCCTCGCCGGCAACGCCATCGCCACCCGCTGCGGGTATTGATGCGCCTGTAGCCATTGATCCGCCCCCCTCTCGGGCAGACACGATACAACCGCGAAGTCCAGGACTACTCGAATGGCACTAACTTAGGGTACCTGTTCGTGTCGGGAGCGGCCATCGGGGAGGGTGCTGCGCCTTGGCGGTATCGCACGCTCGGCCGGGGATTGGTGGGCGTGTTTACCTAGGGTGGCGCTCGCCTGAGGCTCGCTGACCCTAGGCTGTTATGAGACACGCTTTCAGCGCGGAATTGACGCCGCTGAGGCTGTGGTTAGCGCCATTCATGACTACTCCCCGCCACACGCACAGCCACCGGACCGCCGTTCTCCAGTACGGCCCCCAAACCCGCCGAGCGCAGCGAGCAATACCTCGCCCGCCCTCGCGCCTCCAATCTTCGAGTCTTTGCGTAAGACCAAAGCGACCAACGCAATGGCTCACTAATCTTCCGTTCCCGTGCGGTAGCGGATCAGTCGGCCTTCGTCCATCACGATATCCTCGCTCACGCCGAGCTCCCGCAGAGAACGCCGGACCACTCGCATGGCCGACTCGGTCTCGTCGTGGACGATTCCCTCCTCGCCCATCGATCGCAGCATCGCCACGTCGCTGGCGAAGCGCGCACGGCAAAGAATCGCGATATGTGGGTTCAACTCACGGGCACGATGCACCGCCACCCGGCTCACTTCGATCGCAGGGAAGGTCAACACCAACATCCGCGCGCGATCAATTCCGGCCAATGCCAAGGTGTCAGGTTGTGCCACATCGGCAAACAATGCCAAGCGCCCAAGTTTCTTGAGATCCATCACAGTTTCCGCGTTGAGTTCGATGATCAGCCGCGGCACACCAACCCGCTCCAAGGCTTCATCGAGCTGACGCCCGACGGGGCCGTAGCCGCAGATGATCACGTGGTCTTTGATCTCGTCCAGCGTGTGCCCGTGCTCGTGCACCTTGGCTCGGCTTGAATCACCAAACAAATCGCGCGCCTCCATCCAGCGGGCGATTCCGGGCCAGAAGCGCATCCAGATCGGCACGCTCGCCATCGTCAACGCAGTGGTGACGAGGAAGAACTGCTGCTCGGAGGCACCCAACCCCCCAAGATTCAGGATCTGGTTCACCAGCACCAGCGAGAACTCACCAATACTCGACAAACCAATCGCCGCCTGCACGGTCGGCCGGATCGGAAACCCGAGAATCCGCCCAACCCCCACGACAACAAGGAACTTCACCAACAGGATCACCAGCCCCCAGCCGACATACACGTACCAGTTCTCCAGCAGCATCTCGACGTCGATCATCATTCCCACCGACACGAAAAACAGCGTCAGGAACAAATCCTTGAAGGGCAACACATCCGCCAAAATCCGGTGACTGTAGACCGATCCACTCACAACCAACCCCGCGACAAACGCGCCCATCGCCAGGCTCAAGTCCATCAAATAGCCCACTGTCGCCACCCCCACACACAGTGCCACCACCGTCAGAGTGAAAAGCTCACGACTGCGCACCGCGCTCACCAGCTTCAGCGCCGGCGGCACGACAAACATCGTCATCACCCAGCCAAAGCCGAGGAAGACCACCGCCTTGATCGCCGCCCACAACAACTCAATCGAAAGTGCCTCACGAGCACCTCCATCCCCACCCGACAACAACGCCGGCAACATCACAATAACCACCACCACCAGAATGTCCTGATAGATCGCGATCCCGATCGTCAGCTTCGCGCCCTTGGTATTGAGCTGGCCGCTGTCTTGGAAAATCTTCAACCCCAACGCCGTCGATGACAGCGCGATCATGAACCCGATCAATGCCGATGGGATCAACGGATACCCCATCAACAACGCCACACCCATCGCCAACAGGTTCACGCTTGCCACCTGCACCGCGCCCCCTAGCAACGCCACGCGCTTCAACCGCCGGATCTCGTTGAACGAAAACTCGATCCCCAGTGTGAACATCAACAACACCACGCCGATCTCCGCCAGGGAGTCGATGATCGGCCCCGCATCGTTATAGCCGGACGCAGCCAGCACCCCGCTGTTGGCGATTACCAACCCCACCAGGAAATAGCCGGTCAGCAACGATTGGCGGAAGCGGTGGAACAACAACGCCACCACCACCGCAAAACAAAGCACCAGCGCCAACACGCCAAACACAGGTGCGACATGGCTCGCACCCGCTGCTATCACATCTGGATGATCAAAAATCACATGGTCATCATGCACGATTCCCTCCCGCGTTGCCAACGTGATGGCGCAACTTTTTCTGCTTCCTTGGGGCAAGAATCCCCCTAACCTCAAAAAGCTCCCTCGTTCTCCATCCCTCTGAAGCTTCCATTTTCACCACCTGTCATGACCCGATCCGCCCGGTTTCTCCCGCTCGCACTCTCTGCGGTTCTGTTACTATTCACCACCGGCTGTCACACGCTGAAGCCAGTCGGCGATCAGCCGCAGGTCGAAGCCCTCGCCCCAGCGACATCCGGCGAACTGGCACGCCTCACCAAGGCATTCTCAAGCCGCACCGCGGGCCGATCAAATGCATCGGGCTTCCACCTCATCACCAACAACCGCGAAGCCCTGATGTGGCGGCTTGCGCTGATCGACGAAGCGACCACGTCGATCGACGCCCAGTATTTCATTTGGCAAAAAGACGAGGCGGGACGCCTGATGATGGGCCACATGCTCTCCGCCGCCGAGCGCGGCGTCCGCATCCGCATCCTCGTAGATGACATGGGCATCGCCGGCAGCGACAAGAACATCGCCCGTCTGTGCCAGCATCCGAACATCGACATCAAGTTGTTCAACCCCGGCAAGGTTCGGTCCGGAAAGCTCGTCCCAACCCTCGAGTTTCTCCTCTACCTCAAGGAGCTCAACCGCCGCATGCACAACAAAGCTCTGATTGTCGACGGCCACGCCGCCATCATCGGCGGCCGCAATGTCGGCAACAGCTACTTCGGGTTGAACAAAAAGTATAACTTCAGCGATCTTGATGTGCTCACCTGCGGAGCGGTTGTCCCCCAAATCTCCGATGCCTTCGACGAGTTCTGGAACAGCGACCCTACCTACCCAGGGAAACTCCTCGCAGATGACATCTCCGACGCCCATCTAGACGAACTCTTTGCCGCCTTCCGCAGCGACCTGGAGAAAGACCGCGACACCGTGGCCGCAGCCGGGCTTCCCATTGCCACCGCCGACTGGCGTCCCGCATTCACCCAACTCCCCGCTCGACTCCACATCGGCGAAGCCTCGATCCTCCAGGACGAACCCGTCCTCCACCGAGGCGAACAACGACGCCTCCTCGACACCCTCAACCGTTTGGCGGATCAAAACGAATCCGAGCTGCTGATCGTCTCCCCCTATCTCATCCCGCGCGGCACGTTCCTCCCTACCCTCAAGCGCATGAGTGACAACGGCGTCTCGGTTCACATTCTCACCGGATCGCTGGGCTCGAACAACCACACCATCGTTCACAGCCACTACAAGAAGTACCGCAAGCCCATCCTGGAGACCGGAGCCGAGCTGCATGAGTTCCACCACCATCCCGGCGAGGATGTCCGAGCACAAGCCGACATGCCGCAGATCCGGGCAAAGTTCATCTCACTTCACAACAAAGTCCTCGTCGGTGACCGACGCCAGTGTTTCATCGGATCGCTCAACCTGGATCCCCGAGCAATGGAGATTAACACGGAAAACGGACTACTCATCCACTCCCCATCGCTCGGCGCCGAGCTGGCCGACTACATCCACTCCCTCAGCTCTCCTGAAAATGCCTGGCAGGTCCAATTCAATGCCCGGGGCAAGCTGATCTGGACCTCATCCCACGGCGAGCAAAAGCACCAGCCCGCCCGCACATTCATCCAGCGCATCAGCGACGCCTTCCTGCACCTGCTGCCAGTCGAAGACCAAGTGTAGAAGCCAAGTCGGGCTGCACCCTCACGAACCCGGGATTCCCTATGAGAAAACCTGCCGCCACCTTATTGTTGGGCCTCGCTCTACTCACTGGATGCACCGTCAACGAAGGTGTCACCCCGTTGATGGTTGCTTCGAAACAAGGCAATCTAGATGAAGTAAGTGCTTTGTTGGCATCGGGCTCCCAAGTAAATCAATCCTCAACGTTTGGGTGGACGCCTTTGATGTTCGCCGCGAACGAGGGGCACATTGACACCGTGTCCGCACTGCTGAACAAGGGAGCAGATCCCAATGTCTCGAGTAGTGAAGTTCCGTCCCGCTTCGAAACGGTTTCTGGGTACCCGCCTTCGAATGCACTCGCTGAAGCTGTAGCCGGCGGCCATTTTGATGTGGCCTACCTTCTAATCGAGCGAGGTGCCAAAATCGATCCGCTCTCTGTTGCTAAAGCCGGTGGTACTGGAGAGATCAATCTTCTTGCTCATATGAAGAGCAAGGGGGCTGACTTCAACCTCTATTCGAACAACGAGTTCTGGCCAACGGCACTCTGCTGCAGCTGTAAAAAAGGCCATCTTGATGCCGTCCGCTGGCTGTGTCACAACGGAGCCAAAATCAATACAGTCCAAGGTCACTCACTTCCCTTAAAATCTGCAATCAGAGGGCTCCATCCGGAGATCGTTGCCTATCTTCTGCAAAATGGTGCCGATCCGAACATCCCGACCGGCAACCCTGAATATCACCACAACTTCGCTTTAGGAGACGCTGTGATGGAATCCCCTTCCACCGCCGAAGAGAGCCGACGGCTCTTACGGATCATCCGGCTTTTACTGGACCACGGAGCCGATGTACACCGCAGGGACAACGGGAACGATTCGATCCTCGACCGGAAACTCGTTCAGCGTGAGAACGGGCGTAAGTACGACGCAAAGCATCCTACAGCAGATCAGCCACCAAAAGTTCAAGAACGGCGCCGGATATCTAACCAGCATGACGACAGGGTCATCTCAATGCTAAGTGCGCATTTGTCGAAGAACTCAGGAAAACCGTAGATGGTCCGGCGCACTCCGCCATTCGGCGACACACATCAGCCGGGCATCTCGTTCACGCTCCAACCTACACACGGGGCGTGACCCTTTTGCGGCGGACGGTCACTTTCTTCGGATCGGGCTCTGTGGGGTCGATACCCTGGCGGTAGATGTTGATCAGAATTCCTACCGCCATCAGCGTGCACAGCATGCTCGATCCACCGTAACTCACGAAGGGCAGAGGCAAGCCTGTGTTCGGCAGCGTCGCGGTGGTCACGCCGATGTTGAGAGCGGCTTCGATTGCGATCAGCGCGGCAATGCCTGAGCCCAAAAGCATACCAAAGCGGTCAGGTGCGTTCATCGCGATGGCAAAGGCAGCCACAGTGAAGAGAACAAACATAAAGACAACCGACAGCGTACCAATCGCGCCGAGTTCCTCGCCAATCATCGGGAAAATGAAGTCGGTATGGGCATACGGCATGTAGAACATCTTCTCGCGGCCATTACCCAAGCCGAGCCCCCACACCCCGCCGGAGCCAAGTGCTAGCAACGCCCGCCATTGCTGCAGTCCCTCATCTGCCTTGAAGGCTTCCAGATCCGCGATTGCCAGGAAGCGGCGTGCTCGGTTGGGGATCATGATCACCATGGCCGCCAAGGCCCCGGCGCCCGCCACAAACACACTGCTAAGCCAGAACCAGTTGCTACCCGCGATAAACAACATCGCCAACACCACCGCAAACAAAGTTGCCGCCGAACCGAGGTCCTTTTCGAACAAGATCAACAACGCGGGAACCGCAGCCAACACACCGGGGTAGACAAAACCTGGGAGAAACTTCTTCTCCAATGGCTTGGCATTCTTCATCAAGTTGCCATTCATCTCGGCCAGCCGGTCGAAGTAGAACGCAACGGCTATAATCGTCACTACCTTGCCCAACTCGGACGGCTGGAAGCGCAGCCATGACAGTCCGACGAGCCCCGCATCGATCCAGCGCCTTTCACCGTTGATCTCTCTTCCGATCCCCGGCACATAGCACAGCGCCAGCAACACACAGGTTCCGATGAAGATCGGCCAGAACCACCTCTTCAGTTGGTGGTAGTCGATCATCGCCATCACAACACAGACGCCGATGCCCAACCCCAGCCACATGCCCTGCTGGCGCAGCCCTTTGTAGTTCTGAGCCATGCCGTCTGTGGCATACGCGCTGGTACTCGCGAGCATCACGAGCCCGATCGAGATCAGAATCACCATCGCGAAGATGAGCAGGTACAGACTGTACTTCCGGTTCATCCCAAGAGATCAATAAATGCGCAGCCGATGGTCGACGTCACCATACGGACCAGAGCCCGCACCACCGAGTGAAAATACAAGATGCGCGGAGTGCTAAAATCACTCCGCGCACCGGGTTCGATTAACTTTGCGGGATCTTAATCACCGCTCCGGCACGCAGGAATCGGGCATCCTTGATCCCATTGGCCTTCATGATCTGATCCGGAGTCACGCCATAGCGCTGGGAGATGGCCCAGAGGGTTTCTCCCTTGCTGACAGTGTGGCTTTTGGTCGCGTTCGACTTGGAGGCGACCGCTTGCGGACGACGACTCACCGGTTTTGGTCGGCGCACTTCGACCTGACGCTCCGGCTGGCTGACCGCAGCAGGTTTCTCTTCGGCAACCACCGGCTTGGTCACAGGTGCCTCTTTGGGCGACACCGCACGGATCTCGCGGCGTGGAATCATCAACTGAGCCCCCCGTTGCAACGGCTGGTCAATCCCGATGCCATTGAGCTCGCGGATCGCCGCTACCGATACGGAATACTCCTGGGCAATAGAATCAAGCGTCTCGTAAGGACGCACGCTGTGCGGAATGTGATCAACCGAACGCGGAGCTGGAGCGGGCACTGTTTCAACCTGCGACGCAGCCCCGGACGAAGCTGATGAACTTCCAGATTGAACCTGCTCTTTCGCGTCCACCACGACGGCGCCTTCGCCTTCGACAGCTCCACCATAGCGTTTGAACACCATCACCCCTGTGACCAACGCCACGTGCAGGGCAAGGATTACGAAGAAGGCCGTGGACAACTTGATGCTAGGCACATCACTGCCCCAGTCATGTTCTTCGGTCGCGGTAGCGGACAACCGATGGGTCTTCTTCGTTTTGGCTTCGAGTTTCAGCAAGCCTGTCTCACGGCCGCGCCGGGCCGGTGCTTTACGCGTTCTCTGAGTGTAGGTTCGGCTCATGGGTGTTGTGGGGGTGATTAGTTGATGGAGACGGCGGCGTTGCCACCGTTGGAACTGCCGATAGCAGCAGCACGGTTGAGGACCACGCGACGGAATGCTTCGCCCCGCTCCTCGTAGTTGGAGAACATGTCGAATGAGGATGTGCCTGGTGAAAACAGGACCAGCCCTTGATCGCCAGCCATTTGCGATGCCTCGGCAACGGCCTCGTCGAGACTTTGCGCGGTCACCACCGGCACGTCGTCTTGCCAAATGCGGGCCAGTTCGTCGCGGATCTCACCGATCGCCACCACGCCACGTGCACGGTTATGGACCAAAGGCTTGAGCACACTGAAATCGAGTCCCTTCTGCTTTCCTCCGGCGATCAACACAACCTTGGACGCCTCGGCGTGCAGAGCGGCATCGAGCGAGTGGATATTAGTGGACTTGGAATCGTTGACGTAGGTGATGCCATCGATGGTCGCCACCACTTCAAAGCGGTGTGGGTGACCGGTGAATGACATCATCGCCTCGAAGCAATGCGCTTCGTCCAGCCCAAGTGCCAGGCACGCCCCCAAGGCTGCCGCCGCATTGGCGTAGTTGTGGCGTCCGCGCACATTCCAATCGTTCACGTTAGCCGCCTTGCGCCCGCGGATCGCGAGCGTCCCCTCAGCGTCGACGGTGATGTCGGCATCCGTTGCGTGGCCAGGAGTGACTGTGAACGAAGTGAGCGCGAGATCCCGCAGCGGCAAGTCATCGGCTTCGGAGACCGGTGCCACGACTGGATCGCCGTCGCCCAGGTTTTCAAAGATGCGCTCCTTGGCGAGCCGGTAGTCCTCGAGCGACATGTAGCGGTCGAGATGATCCGGGGCAAAGTTAACCCAAACCACCACGTCCGGACGGAAATCGATAATCGTCTCCAGTTGGAACGACGAAAGCTCCAACGCCACCAACTGAACATCCGGATGATCGAGCACCACCTCAGCCAGAGGCAGACCGATGTTTCCCGCTTCCACGGCGACCAGGCCATTCGCACGCGCCATGGCACCGACCATCGAGGTCGTCGTGGTTTTGCCGTTGGTTCCGGTGATGCCCACTACTTTGACGTGCGGAGGCAAGAAGCGCCAGGCGAGCTCGATTTCGCCCATCACCAGCGATGCGCGAGATGCCACTTTCATGCCCCATCCTTTGTCGAGACGGATGCCAGGGCTCGTCACCAGCAATGCGTGATCGACATCGTAATTTTCCGCAGCGTCGCCGGTTACCAGCGTGCAATTGGCGGGCAACTGATCAGCGGCGCGCTTCTCAATTGCAGCCGCCTGGTCACCGCTCGCGGTGTCAAGAACCACCACGGACGCGCCACGGGACGCAGCAAGGCGGGCAGCAGCAAAGCCACTACGCCCGGCCCCGAGCACGACGACATCTTGGTTTTCAAGGTTCATAATAAAATTGATCAGGAAACGGTGGAGGAATTATCGGATCTTGAGAGTGGCGATGCCGATCACAGCGAGAATAGCCGAAAGCACCCAGAAGCGGGTGATCACTTGGTTCTCGTGCCAGCCCTTGAGTTCGAAATGGTGGTGGATAGGAGCCATGCGGAAGATGCGCTTGCCGGTGAGCTTGAACGAACCCACCTGCAGAATCACGGACACCGCCTCCAGCACGAACACCCCGCCAATTACCACGAGCAAAAACTCCTGACGGCAGACAATCGCGATCGTGCCCAAAATCCCGCCAATCGCCAACGACCCGGTGTCGCCCATAAAGACACGCGCCGGGTGTGCGTTGAACCACAAAAAGCCCGCAGCAGAGCCAACCAGAGCGGAACAGAAAATCGCCACTTCTCCCAGTCCCGGGTGCGTCGGAATCAACAAGTGCTTGGCAATGGGCGCGGTGGCACTGATGTACGCCAGCAACCCGAATGTCGACACACTGGTGATGGTGCACCCCGCTGCCAACCCGTCCAAGCCGTCGGTCAGGTTCACCGCATTGGAGGCGCCCACAATTACAATCGCGAAGAATGGAATCGCCAGCCACCCCATGTCGGCGAGCACCGGCTCATCGAAAAACGGCACGTGCAACGCACGGATGAACTCACCCGTTGCTGGAGAAAACGCGAGGAAGCCCCCCACCACGGCAGCGGAAAGCACCTGGCCAAGCAACTTGGCTCGTGCGCTCAGCCCTTCGGATTTGCGCCGCTTCACCTTGAGGTAGTCATCGGAAAAGCCCAACGCCCCGGTCGTCACGGTCACCACAATCAGCGCTTGGATAAACGGATTGTCGAGCCGGCACCACAACGCCGCCGACAACAACAAAGTCCCAATGATCAACACCCCGCCCATAGTCGGCGTGCCCGCCTTACCACCGTGAAGCTCGTGCAACTTATGCACTTCCTCGGCGGTGCGGATGGGCTGGCCCACCTTCATCGAAATCAGCTTGCGGATCACCCGCTCGCCCACCAAAAGGCTCAACAAAAAGCAGGTAAGAAACGCCATCGAGGCGCGGAACGAAATCGATTCAAAGACCCGCATCGGGCCGAAGTAGTCATCAAGTTGGTGGAGGAAATACAGCATTGGATAAGGTTCTAACTAGGCTCTGATTGGCTCGATCAATGCCTCCATGCGGCTGGAACGGCTGCCCTTGACCAGCACGACATCGCCCGGCTGGTAGGCAAACGCCCGCAGAGCATCAGCCGCGGCGTCGATGGAGGGGAAAAATTCAACGGGGAAGGCAGCGCCCGAGGCTGCCTCGACAATCTTTTGCGCGCCGTCACCGACAACCACCAGGCCGTCGAGATCCAGCGATGCGGCGTGTGCTCCCACCGATTGGTGGCCACTATCGGAAAACTCACCGAGCTCGCCCATCGCACCGAGAGCGGCAAAGCGCCGTTTGGCGCCCGGCCAAGTTGCCAGCACATCCAGCGCGGCGATCATGGAGTCTGGGTTCGCATTGTACGAGTCGTCGATCACGACCACGCCGTCAGCGTCATCCGCCCCCAAGCGCCCACTGGTCAACGCTACGGACTCGATGCCCGCAACCACTTCATCCATGGTCAATCCACAAGTAAAGCCTACCGCAGCGGCAAGCACTGCGTTGCCCACCATGTGACGCCCGGGAATCGGCATCGACACACTGCGCCGCTCGCCATCAGGTGACACCAGGTCAAACTCGGTTCGCGCGCCCAGTGGCTTCAAGTTCTCTGCCCGCACGTCGCCACGGTCGATGCCTGCACGCACCACCTGACCGTCACAGCGGAAGGCGAGCGTATCGGCAAAATCATCGTTGGCGTTGATGACCGCCACTCCGTCGCCATCCAATGCGGTCACCAGCTCGCCCTTTTCTTCGGCAATCGCCTCGCGCGACCCGAGAAACTCGATGTGAGCGACGCCGATGTTCGTCACCACGGAGATATCCGGTGCGGCAATTTTTGCCAACGGAGCAATCTCGCCAGCATGGTTCATTCCGATTTCGAGCACCGCGTGGCTCTCGCGTCCGGAAAGTCCGAGGATGCTCGCTGGCAGTCCGATGTGGTTGTTGAAGTTTCCGCGTGTCGCACCGACGACGAAACGTTCTCCGAGCACCGAGCGGATCAAATCCTTGGTGCTGGTCTTGCCGTTACTCCCCGTCACGGCGATCACTGTAGGGTTGAGCAGCTTTCGGTAGCCGGCCGCCCAGCGGTGCAATGCCTCCAACGTATCATCGACCAAAACCGCCGCGGCTCCGGCCTCGGAGATCTCATCGACCACATCATCACGCGAAACCAAACACGCCACCGCCCCACGACCGAGTGCGGTCGAGATGAAGTCGTGACCGTCACGCTCCGCCACCAATGCGACAAACACATCGCCCGGCTCACAGGTGCGCGAGTCGAAACTCAGGCCACGACAGATCGTCTCCTTGTCACCGCATGCCAATCGGCCGCCGCTCAAGGTCACAATCTCATCTACTGGGGTTAGTTTCATCGGTTTCTGCTTGGGAGTGAGGGTTCAGGATGGACGCGAACTACTCGCGCAAACGATCAGCAGCGAGCACTTCGGCACGATCCGAGAATGGGAACCGCTCGCCTTTCACCTCTTGGTAGGTCTCGTGACCTTTTCCTGCAATCAACACGATGTCGTTCGGCTTGGCGGCAGCTACTGCGGTCTTAATGGCTTCGCGACGGTCCACGATCTTCTTAAAGTTCGCCTGCACCACACCGCGAGCCATCTCGTCGATTATCACTTCCGGCTCCTCGCTGCGTGGGTTGTCAGAGGTGAGCAACACAATGTCACTCCACTGGCTGGCGGCCCGCGCCATCATTGGCCGCTTCATCCGGTCGCGATCCCCGCCACAACCGACCACGGTGATCAATCGACCAGGGTTCAAACCTTTAAGCGTGGACAGCACATTCTCGAGCGCATCCGGCGTGTGGGCGTAATCGACGAACACACGGTATGGGCGGTTATCCAACACACTCTCCAATCGACCCGACACCTGAGGCACGCTCGCCAAGGCTGAGATCGCCTCACGGAAGTTCATGCCCATGCTGTCCGCCGCAGCCAGCGCGGCCAGGCAGTTGTAAACATTGAATCGCCCGATCAATGGGGTGCGGACCAAGTACTCGCGCCCCTTGGCTTTCATCTTGAACGACGTGCCGCGCATACCGAGGTCCGCGCTCGTCGCACGGAAATCCGCCGTTGCACTGAAGCCGAAGGTCACCACGGTCACTTCATCTTCCAACGCACGTGCCATCTTCTGGCCGTGTACATCGTCCACGTTGATCACCATCACCGGCTTCTTGCTGCCACGCTGGCGCGCCATATGCGTTCCAAGTGACAACTTCGCGCGATAGTAATCATCCATCGTCTTATGGAAGTCGAGATGGTCGCGGGTCAGGTTCATGAAGACCCCCACGTCAAACTCCACCTTGCCCACACGGTGCTGGACCAACGCGTGAGACGATACTTCCATCGCAGCCCCACGGCAGCCATTGTCGACCATACGCGAGAGCAATCCGTGAACGTCAGACGACTCGGGCGTCGTCCGTTCGCCGGCTGCCATCCCGGTGCCATCGTCCGCCCCAAGGGTGCCGATCAACCCGGCGCGATGCCAGGCATTGGCCATCACGTGCTTGCACACGAAGGCCGTGGTCGTCTTGCCGTTGGTGCCGGTAATACCTACCACGCGCAAATGCTTCGATGGATTGTCGTAATAGGCGGCCGCAACATCAGCCAATGCCTTGCGCCCGTCTTTCACTTGGACTCCGGCCACCGCCGAGTCACCGGTTTCCACCACGCCTTCGGCAACGATGGCCACCGCGCCTGCCTTTACCGCAGCCGGAATGAAGTCACGGCCATCCACTGTCGCCCCCTGCATGGCAACAAACACAAACCCAGGTTCGACCTGGCGCGAATCATAGGTCACCCCCTTGATCTCGGGATCACCCGCAAGCGTGGCGTCCACGTAATCAATTTGTTGGAGAAGTTCTGACAGTTTCATAAGACATTAATGAGGTAAAATTCGTTGGATTGGGAATGACTCAGCGGGTCGCAACCCCTGCGGGCACCTGGCCATCCACCGGAAGCGTCGGCGGCACATCACAATAAGTCAGCACCCTCTGCATGATACGGGCAAATACGGGCGCGGCGACCGTGCCTCCATACGCTGGAATATCATCCCGGGGGCGCGGATTGTCTGCGACGACGATGCAGACCATGCGCGGATCTTCCGCCGGAGCAAACCCGCAGAACGATGTTATATAGCGTTTATCATAATAGCGACCGGTCTCCATGTTGAGCTTCTTGGTCGTCCCGGTTTTGCCTGCCACGTTGTAGCCCGGAATCGCCGCACGCTTCGCCGTCCCTTTCTTGGTCACCACGGTCTGCAAGATCGCCCGCATCTGGGATGCCGTGCGCTCGGAAATGACCCGCTCGATCACCTGCGGCTTGGTCTGCCGGATCACTTCGCCATCCGCATCGATGTAAGAGTCAATCAAGCGCGGGCGCATCAGGTTGCCTCCATTGGCCACCGCCGCGTAGGCCATCGCCACCTGCAACGGCGTGGTCGCCACCGCATAGCCATAGGACAATCGCGAAAAGTCGATCAAGTTGCCCGTCTTACGCACCGAGCCCGATGCCTCCGCACTGAGTTCAATCCCCGTGCTGCGCCCGAAGCCGAACTTATCGACGTAATCGTAGAATCGATTCATGCCCAACATCGACGCCACCTTGTAAGTGCCGATGTTGCTCGATTTCATCATCACCTCGGAAACCGTCAAATCTCCGTAGGGATGGTGGTCTCTTATTCTCAGCTTTCCGCTGCGGTAATACCCATGATGGCAAAAGATCGACGTCCGCGGGGTGACCACCTTCTCATTCAACGCACCAGCAATCGCCAGCAACTTGAACGTCGAGCCAGGCTCGTACACATCCGTCAGCACGTTGTTCTTACGCTCACCTTCGCGTGTGTTCGGGTCGAAGCCCGGCGTGGTCGCCATCGCGACCACATCCCCGCTGAACGGCTCGATCAACACCGCCATGAAACGATCGGCGCGGAACTCCTCCTGTGCACGCTGCAACTCCTCTTCAACAATCACCTGCAGCGAAAGATCCACGGTCAACTTCACGCTTTCACCCTTTACCGCGTCCTTGGTCTCACCGCGGTACTCGGCAATTTCATTGCCACGCCGATCCACTTGAATATAGCGGTAGCCCTCTTCGCCGGAAAGCACCTCGTCGCACGTCCGCTCGATCCCCTCCTGCCCTTTGAGCTCGTGGTTCACATAACCGAGCACGTGGCAGAGTGATTTGCCGGACGGGTAATAGCGCTCCTCACCATTCTCCATGCGGATCCCGGTGATACTCTGTTCCCTCAAAAGCTGCTTCAGATCATCGGCCTGCGCTTTGTTCAGCGACCTGGCGATCACCACCTCACGACGCTTGTCGAAACGCAGCATCCCCCGCAACTCGGATTCTTCCATCCCCAACGACGGAGCCAAAGTGCGCGCCACATGGTCCAGATACTCGGGAAACAAGACATCCACCGCCTCGTCGCGGGTGCCATACTCCTCAATCACCGCATCGCGATCCATTCCCTTGGCTTTCGCGACACCACTCACCATCACGCGGTAATCCGACAGTTGATACCAGTCGGCCACCACTTTGCGCACCGGTCGGTTGTACACCAACTGATGGTCATTGCGGTCGTAAATCACACCGCGCTCGGTCGGCACGATGACCTTGCGCTCATAGTCCTTCTCCGCAATCTCGGACCAGTGCTCGTGCTGGAAAACCTGAACGAACAGAAGACGCGTCGACAACCCACTCAGTGCCAATACCAGCACCAAAGTCAGGAAGACCGCACGCTTCTTCAGATCATTCATTCGCTATAATTCCAGTCGGATTGTTCGATCCATCACGAGCGACAGACTACGGCAGGTTCAAATCCACAGTCGACGCCAAGCCCGTCGGGTTGGTGCGCAATGCCGGGTTGGTCGGCACTTGGTCGATGTAAAGTACGTCGCCGGCTGGGATCTCGACCAACATCGAGTTCATCGAAGCCAATCGTTGCTGCAACGCGGAGTGGCTGAGCATTGCAGCCTGCTGGACTCGCTGGTCTTGAATCTCTTGGCGCAAGTTCTTCATCTCTTCCTCCAACTTGGAGATTTCCGCCTGACGGTCGGTCTCGCGGGTATCAAAAACCACGGAAGAGACAAACGTCGCCAGCGCGATCAACGCGATGAAGACGAGAAAGAAGATGCCCGAAAGACCTACTTCGTTGCGGTAGGCGTTTTTAGTAGAACGTCTGGTAGCCATGAGGGGATCAGAGGTGAGGGATTGATAATGATTGAAAAGAGGGAATTACTTGCGGGGCAGACGCTCGGCAACACGCACCTTGGCGCTACGCGAGCGTGGGTTGACGCGAATTTCTTCGTCGGTTGGAAGGAGCGGCTTGCGCTTTACCAAGCGGTAGGCGTAGTCCGGGTTCGGGCGCGGCTCGGGCCAGCTCTCATGGTCGAGCATTTCCTGCGAACGTTTGCGGAAGTCGAGCTTCACCATCCGGTCCTCAAGCGAGTGGAATGTAATGATGGCCAGGCGCCCGCCGTCGCCAAGCATGCGGGGCAGTGCATCCAGCGTCTGCTCGAGCACACTCATCTCATGGTTCACTGCAATGCGCAGCGCTTGGAAAACCCGCGTCGCCGGATGCTTCGGCCCACGCTTCGGCACCACGCGCTCGATCAAATCAGCCAACTCCAAGGTCGTCTGGAAGGGATGAAGTGAGCGGTACGAGACGATCTCACGAGCGATCTTGCGCGAGAACTTCTCCTCGCCGTACTGGAAGAAAATACGCGCCAGCTCCTCTGCCTCCCATGTGTTCACCAAATCGGCTGCAGTTTGCATCGTCGGATCGTTGGCATCCATGCGCATGTCCAACGGCCCCTCACGCATGAACGAAAAGCCACGCTCGGGAGCATCCAGCTGGCGCGAACTCACCCCAAGGTCGATCAACACGCCATCCAAATGCTCGACCCCACGCAAGGTCAACTCGCGCTCGATCCCACAAAAGTTGGAGTGCACCGGAATGAACCGACTACCAAACCGGGCCAAGCGCTCGGACGCAAATTGAATCGCCTCGAGATCCTGGTCGAAACCATACACCGTCGCCCCTGCTTCCAATAACCGCTCGGTGTGACCTCCGCCACCCAAGGTCAGATCAGCAATCACCTTTCCCTCGGCCGGCTGAAGCGCGGCGATACACTCGTCAGGCATCACCGGCGCATGATAATCCCCCATCGGCGTGATGTCGCCCGCATCCGAAGACTCGCTGGCCACGGCGGTCGGATCGGCAGCCCAACTGCGACCACGCCCCGCTCCCACGGCACTCCAAAAATTCATCACGGACTGAGGCAGAACCTCTCCCATCGACGGCACACGAAGCCGCATCGTATGACTGGAGAGCCGGACGCTGTTGGCAATAGTACCCATTTGATATCTGTGTTTGAGGTTGTGAGGAAGTGAATGGTGAGGAGAAAAGGATCCCCGCCCCTAACCGCGATCGGGGACGCAGCCAGGACGGGCTCAAGCAAGAGCCTGGGGGGATTTGAAAATGTAAAAGATCAGATTCCAAGGGAGTCGGCCATGGCATCGAACGAAGCGGATTCGTCCTCAACCAACTTGGTCCAGTTGGCCGCATTCCAAACCTCGATGCGCGCTCCCACTCCGAGAAGCACCACGTCGCGGTCGTCGCCTAACACGCCAACCATCCCCTGCGGCAAAAGAACCCGACCTGACTTGTCGATCGGGCACTCCTTCGCCATGGCGAAAAACATGCGTCGGAAACGCTGCGCTTCCTTCGCTGACAAATTCTTAACCGAGTCATCACCCAATCGGTCGAACTCGTCCTTGGGCATCAAC
The DNA here is from genome assembly GCF_010681825.2 of Sulfuriroseicoccus oceanibius. Classification (NCBI taxonomy): domain Bacteria; kingdom Pseudomonadati; phylum Verrucomicrobiota; class Verrucomicrobiia; order Verrucomicrobiales; family Verrucomicrobiaceae; genus Sulfuriroseicoccus; species Sulfuriroseicoccus oceanibius. Next base: position 3,102,063 of record NZ_CP066776.1, read on the forward strand.
ACCAGGTAATTCCCGTCATCCCCTTTACGCTGAATGGCATACAACGAAGGAACCTCGCTACTGCGCCAGCACGACGGAACCGTCACTCGATTCTTATCATCGAGTGTTCGCGGGTAGTCCCCGCTGAAACGGTTGACGGCTCTTTGCTCCAAGGTGTTGACGGTGAGATCTCAGCGCGGAGGAGTGGGTGCACTCCACATATCCCTCCACGGCGCCCCATTTATCCCCACTTTGCCCCACACGGTCAACGACATTCTCCACAAAACACGGAATTATCAGGGACTTGTACTTGGATCATCCCCACCGCCTTCCCGCACCCTCTGGTCAGGCCCCACCGGCCTACCCACTCCGCCCCACTCTTTTACACTCGCCAACCCAGCAGAACGGCAGGCACACTGGACCTTGAGATGACCTCCAGCCGTGCCAAACAAGCCCGATCCTCTATCGCCCGATGGATAGGTAACACGCCTGTGCTCGGCTCGATCACCCGCTGGATGTCCAAGAAGAGGAAAACCGTCGCGACTGCCATCGTGATCACATTTCACATCGCCGGCGCCCTCTCGTCGGTAAATGCGATCATGACCACCCGCACCGCACAGGGAGCCATCGCCTGGGCAGTGGCTCTCAACACATTCCCTTACGGAACAGTGCCGGCATATTGGATTTTCGGCCGCGATGAATTCAAAGGCTACGTGGTAGCCAGGCGCGACGACACCTTCGCCACCCAACCTGCCGCAAACCAACTCATGGAAGCGCTGCGCAGCGAAGAGCTCGCGGCACGCAATGTCGGCCCCCGAGGCGCCATTCTTGAAAAGCTTGCGATGCTCCCCTTCACCCGCGGCAACCAAGTCGACCTCCTGATAGACGGCGAGGCAACCTTCGACGCGATCTTTGATGCCATCGACAACGCGGAAGACTACATCCTGGTGCAGTTTTACATCCTGCGGGATGACGAACTCGGCACCCAACTAAAGAACAAGCTCCTCACCAAAGCCAAGCAAGGCGTACGCGTCTACGTTCTATTCGACGAGATCGGTAGCTACGGCCTCCCGGAGAGCTATCTCACCGACCTGCGCGCAGGCGGAGTGAAGATCTCGCGCTTCCACAGCCAAAAAGGCGACACCAACCGATTCCAGCTCAACTTTCGCAACCACCGTAAGATCGTCATCGTCGACGGTCATGTCGCCTTTGTCGGCGGCCACAATGTAGGCGACGAATACCTCGGCAAAGACCCCGAAATGTCCCCGTGGCGAGACACCCACGTAGCCGTTCGCGGCCCAGCCGTTCAATGCATCCAGATCCCATTCGGCGAAGACTGGCACTGGGCCACTGGCGAAGCTCTCTACGACCTGAACTGGACTCCGGTCGCAGCTCCCGATGGACAACAGGAAGTCCTCTCGCTCGCCACCGGCCCGGCAGACCCGCTGGAGACCTGCACACTCTTCTTTCTCGACGCCATCAACTCGGCCACCGAAAGACTGTGGATCGCCAGCCCCTACTTTGTTCCGGACGAACAATTCGTCTCAGCCCTCCAACTGGCATCGCTCCGTGGCGTGGACGTCCGCATCCTCATCCCCGAGGAAGCCGACAGCACGCTGGTATGGCTATCCTCCTTCTCCTACCTCGACGCGATGGAGAAAGCGGGCATCCGTACGTTCCGCTACCAACCCGGATTCCTTCATCAAAAGGTGCTGTTAGTCGACGACGACTTCGCCAGCGTCGGCACCGCCAACTTCGACAACCGATCGTTCCGGCTCAACTTTGAGATCACCATCGCGGTACACGACAGCACCTTCGCTGCACAAGTTGCCACCATGCTAGAGACCGACCTGGAGAAAAGCGTCGAGGCCTCTGCGGCGGACTTCAACGAGGCGCCCTTTTACAAACGTCTCGCCTCCCGCTTCGCACGCTTGCTAGCCCCCGTGCAGTAGCACTGCCACCAATGACCACCATTTAAAGGCCGGATTGGAGGAACCTTGACGAGCTTTTCCTGATGAGGACGGGCGTACCAGCAGGCAACCTGAGCCCCTCAACCCCGTGCATCAAAAACAACCGGGCACCGCGTATTGGACGGCACAAAAAATCCGGGCACCCAACGGAAGCTCTCCGCCGGATGCCCGGATGATGATTCATCAGCCCTAAGCTCGCTCACTCGTCTTTCTTCACCACACCGCCGGTCTTATATCCATAGACCAACGCCCAGTTGAACCCCTCCATATCCTTCACCACACCAGAAATCCTAACAGCCACCAACATGGTACGTTCAGGCTTAAACTCGAACACCAAAGCCTCGCCCACTTTCTTCAACTCGCCCTCGATCACATTGCCATCCACATCGGTCACCTCCATCTCAAGAGCAGTCCCCTCTTCCGACGACCCGAGGAAGAACCAGTAACGATTGCCCCGGAAAACCTGGTATCCCACACGACTGGACTCCTCATTCTCCAAGCGGCCACTCGCATAGTCATAGCGAATCCGCACCCCTTGCTCCTCGACATAAGACTGCGCAGCCTCCAACGCGAAGCTATGGGCGTCATCGACCACCGCTTCCGCAGGACTAATACTCAACGCAGCTGCGGCGAGCCAACCGGCGCAACAAAGCGCCTTGGAAAAACCGTGAGATTTCGACCGTTTGTTCTGTTGTTTTATCATCTGATCAACTCCCGTGGTTATTGGTTGTCCGTTGTAGGTTTCCCCTCCACATTCTCAGCCGCAGCATCCTCCGCAGCTTCTTCGCCCCCCTTGGCTTCGCTCTTTGCACCGTAGATGGCAGCGACCACTTCATTGGAGATGTGCTCAATCTGAGCCACCTCGATATCCGTGAGCATTTCCTTGTTCATCAAAATGCGCAGCTGCACCAGGGCCTTCTCCATCGTCGGCACCCCGTCGACCCGGCGCGCCCGCTCGCCCATGTTGGACAACACTTTGGAAAAATGCACCGCCAAGTCCGGCTGTCTCAGCAACTCCGCGCGTTCGTTGGAATAGCTGTCGAGAATCACATGACTTACCGCCTCTGTTCCTCGTACCCATCCGCCCAAGCTCACAAACTGGGACAACTCTTCGTCCTGCAACTTTTCCATCGCGGTACGCACGGTCGTCTGTGTCTTGTCCAACTCAGCCCGAACCGAATCCCAGTCTCCCGCGTCCGATCCATCGACCATCGCCCGCGCGTGACCGGCAACTTCGTCCTTCACCCCCAGCATCTCGGCCAACTCCAAAACCTCAGGCCCCAAATCCTTGATCGCGTTCTTATCCGAAGCCTGAACCGCTAAAAACCCTTCCGCCACCACTGCCCCCATCACCAACGCCGCCTGCGGACGTGACAACCGCTGCGGACGTTTCGGCAATGGCGCCACGCCCTTCCAGTTGCGGATCCCCAGATCATCAAGCACCGCAAAAATCTCATGCGGCACCGGAATCACCACTTGGTCGAGCACCTGCACCGGCGCCATTTCATCCGGACTGTCCGCCGCGCCCATCGCTGGAGTCACGTTGGCCATCGCCGTTCCCACCACCGCCACACTCGCGACCACCACCTTCGCCCCCCGTAGATTCATCAATGAACGTAACATGCCCACCAGAATGTGGAGAATCGGACCAATTGGCAAGCCTAGGTCGCAGCGGATTTGGATGAATTTTGCACCCGATCCACCGAAGATTCTGTTTGTGCATCACATGGGATTCAGTAGAACTATGCGGATTGACTGAGTGCGGATCCCGCCGGATCCGCCACCCACGCATTGAATCGTATTTTCTACCATGACTGCTTCCCCGTCCGCCGCACCGTCACAAGCCCCGGGGACCATTGCCGCTGTGATTCCAGCGCGTTGGGCATCTTCCAGATTCCCTGGCAAACCGCTCCACCCCATTGCCGGCAAACCAATGATCCAACGCGTGTGGGAGCGTTGCCGACAGTGCCAGTCCATCGACCGCGTCATCATCGCCACCGATGACCAGCGCATCGCCGATGCCGCCACCGCTTTCGGTGCGGATGTCACCATGACCCGCGCCGACCACGCATCCGGTACAGATCGCATCGCCGAAGTGATGGAAAAGAACCCGGACGTCGACGCCGTCGTCAATGTCCAGGGAGACGAGCCGATGATCGATCCGGCACTGGTCGATGAACTCGCCTCATTGCTGCGCACCGATCCGTCGCTCCAGATGGCAACCGCGGCCAACGTCATCGACACCACCACCGAAGCCGGCATGAAGCGCTTTTTAGACCCAAATGTGGTCAAAGTGGTCAGAAATGCGACTGGCGACGCACTTTATTTTTCCCGCAGCCCGATCCCACACAACCGCGATGGCGCCGTCATTCCTGCCGCCAGTCCATTGCATCATAAGGGGATTTACGCCTACACCCGCAAGCTTTTGCTCGACTTCATCACGTGGCCACCATCGCCATTAGAGCAATCTGAGGCACTCGAACAATTGCGGGCGCTCGATCATGGCATTACCATCAGGGTAATCACGACCGACGATGAGTCTCCAGGAGTCGATACGCCAGAGCAAGTCGCCACTATTGAAGCCCTCATCGCAGCCGACCCATCCCTTTCTTGAACCAGGCCCCCTCCCGAACCATTATCACCTCACCAGCTCAGCATTCCGCACATCCCATGAAATACATCTTCGTAACCGGTGGAGTCGTCAGTTCTCTTGGCAAAGGCCTCGCCGCAGCAAGTCTCGGAACCCTCCTCGAACTCCGGGGCCAGCGCGTCATCCTTCAGAAATTCGATCCATACCTCAACGTCGACCCTGGCACCATGTCGCCATTCCAGCACGGTGAGGTGTACGTCCTCGACGACGGTGCGGAAACCGACCTCGACCTGGGCCACTACGAGCGATTCACCTCGTGCCGTCTCTCCCGCCTCAACAACCTGACCTCCGGCCAGGTTTACGAAACCGTTCTTAAGAAAGAACGCCGCGGCGACTACCTCGGCAAAACCGTGCAGGTCATCCCTCACGTCACCAACGAGATCAAAGACCGCATCCACGAAGTCGCCCGCAAAATGGAAGGCGACATCATTATCACAGAAATCGGTGGCACCGTGGGTGACATCGAAGGTCTTCCATTCCTCGAAGCGATCCGTCAGTTCCGCCACGAAGTGGGACCGGAAAACGTGCTCTTCATGCACGTCACGCTGATTCCTTTCATCAAAGCCGCAGGCGAGCTCAAGACCAAGCCGACCCAGCAGTCGGTTGCCAAGCTCCGCGAAATTGGTATCGCCCCGGACATCGTGGTATGCCGCTCGGAGCACGACATCGAGTTCGAAGTGCGTGAGAAAATCGCCATGTTCTGCAACCTCGAGCGCCGCGCGGTGATCGAGTTCCGCGACGTCGACCACTCGATCTACGAGTGCCCGTTGGCTGTACGCAACCAGCGCATGGACGACCTCGTCTGCGAGAAGCTCGGCATCGAGGCACCTGAGCCGGACCTCCGCGAGTACCGCAGCTTCGTCAACCGCGTCATCCACCCAAGCAATGCCTGCCGCATCGCCGTGGTCGGCAAGTACGTCGAACTCCAGGACGCCTACAAGTCGATCTACGAATCCATCACCCACGCAGGCGCCGAGCACGACACCGGCGTCAAAGTCCTGCGCATCGACGCCGAGGACCTCGAGGCCGACGGCGCGGAGAAGCACCTCAGCAACATCGACGGCATCCTCATTCCAGGTGGCTTCGGCGACCGAGGCACCGAAGGTAAGATCCTCGCCGCCCGCTACGCACGCGAAAACAAGATCCCTTACTTCGGTATCTGCCTCGGCATGCAGATCGCGACCATCGAGTTCGCTCGCAATGTCTGTGAACTTGAGGGAGCAAATTCCACCGAATTCGATCCGCACACCGAGCACCCGGTCATCTGCTTGCTCGAAGAGCAAAAAGAAGTCGAAGCCAAGGGCGGATCGATGCGCCTCGGAACTTGGGTCACCGACCTCAAGGACGGCACCATCGCTCGCAAACTCTACGGCACCGACACCATCAGCGAACGCCACCGCCACCGCTTCGAGTTCAACCAGAACTACCGTGAGCAGATGGAAAAGGCTGGCCTCGTCATCTCCGGCACCTCGCCTGATGACACGTTGACCGAGATCATCGAACTGAAGGACCACCCATTCTACGTGGCGGCTCAGTTCCACCCGGAATTCCTGTCGCGCCCGAACCACCCGCATCCGTTGTTCTCCGGATTCGTGGCGGCATCGCTCGAAAACGCGACCTCGATCTAAGCCATCGGCTGACAGATCCAAAACTCACCATGAGGTGCCTGACACTCGCTGTCGGGCGCCTCATTTTTTTTTTGCCACCGCACATCTCCGGAGTCTGAATCAGACAGAACCACAAGAATTTGAGACAATTTCTCTCATCATATTCGCCCCTAATCCGTTACGCATGAGCAATCGTACTTCCAATGCGTATCCCATTACTGCTAGACATAGCTTTGCTCTAGAAAGCCCCATTTGATCCACGATTTATGAACAGCCGAAAACGCCCGACCCCTCGCATCCTCAAGACACTCGCCGCATCCGCGGTCTGTCTGGTTGCGAGCACGCTCGCCTCACACGCCAACCAGCCGCCGCAGCCCCCTCTCTTCCCGCACGAAACGTCGGACCTTCAGGTCGATCCTGCGATCAAGTTCGGCAAACTCGAGAACGGCGTCCGCTACGCCATCCTCAAAAACACCGAGCCTCCAAACCACGTCTCGCTGCGCCTCCATATCGACGCAGGATCCCTCGCCGAAGCCGATAACCAGCAGGGACTCGCTCACTTCCTTGAGCACATGGCATTCAACGGCACGGAGCACTTCGGGCCAGACGAACTCGTCACCTTCCTCCAAAACAACGGCATCTCGTTCGGCGCGCACCTCAACGCCTACACCAGCTTCGACGAAACCGTCTACATGCTCGACCTCCCGGACAACAATCAGGAGCTCGTCGACAAGGGCATGCTGGTCATCGCCGATTGGGCCGACGGCATGTCCCTGATCGAAGAACAAATCGACCACGAGCGGGGCGTTATCCTCGCCGAAAAGCGCGACCGCGACTCGGTGGAGTTCCGCGTCATGGAACAACAGTTCAAGAACCTCCTGCCAGAAGCCCGCGTCACCAAGCGCTTCCCTATCGGCACGGAAGAAGTCATCACAGGCGCACCTCGCGAGCGATTCGTTGAGTTCTACGAAGACAATTACTCACCAGACCGCACCACGGTCGTCGTCGTTGGCGACATCGATGAAGCCAAGATCGAAGCCAAGATCCGCGAACTCTTCGGCAAAATGGAGCCGCTCACCGAACGCAAGCCCGATCCAGAACTCGGCCAAATCACCGTCTTCGAGAAACCGCAGCCGTCCGTGATCGTCGACGACGAGCTCAAGTCGACCAGCGTCGACATCACCTCGATCAAACCTTACCAGCATCATAGCGATAGCGTCGCGGACCGCACACGCAGGCTCCCACTGAACCTTGCCACCGCGATGCTCAACACACGCCTCGGCGTACTCGCCAAATCAGAGGATGCCGGCTTCACTTCGGCCTCTGTCTCATCGTACGAACTGATGGAAACCGCCGAGATGAACTCCATCTCAGTGACCGCCAAGGATCACGATTGGAAGCGCGCTCTGGAGGTCGCGGAGAACGAACTCCGCCGCGCGCTGGAGTTCGGGTTCACCCAGGCTGAATATGACGAAGTCGTGGCCAACCTCGGCCGCTCATTCGAAGATGCAGTAAAGAGCAAAAGCACACGTCACTCAGACTCGTTGGCGGTTGCACTCACCGGCTCGATCCACGACGGCAAAGTGTTCACCACCCCGGAATCCAACCTCGAATGGTTCAAGGCCACGATCGGCTCGATGAGTCCGGAAATCGCCCACCAAGCACTGGTCAAAGCATGGAGTGAACCAAACCTCGCCATCAACCTGACCTCACCAAAAGAAGTCGAAGGCAAGGAAGCTGCGCTGATGGAGCAATTCGCTGCCGTGACTCAAAACGAAGTCACCGCGCCAGCAGAGACCGAAACCTCGGCATTCGCCTACGATAACCTTGGCGAGCCAGGCACCGTCACCAAGCGCACGGAGATCGAAGACCTCGGCATCACCCAGCTCGAGCTCTCAAATGGCGTACGCGTCAATTTGAAGTCGACCGACTTCGCCAAGAACGAAGTCAATCTGACCGCACGCATCTCCGGCGGCTTGGTTGTCCAGCCGGAGAACAAGCCCGGACTCTCGATGATTCTCAGCGGATTCTTCAACGGCGGCGGTCTGGAAGCGCATCCCGTCGATGAGCTCCAGCGGATCTTCGCAGGCAAGAAAATCGGAACCGCTCTCAGCGTAGACGAAGACGCCTTCGTTCTCGCCGGAAAAACCACACCGGAAGACATGGAGGACCAACTCAAACTGATGGTCGCCTACATTCAGCACCCGGGCTACCGCGATGAAGCGGAGCGCATGATCCGAAACATGCTCCCAATGCTCACCGCCCAGCTCAAAACAACTCCACAAGGAATCCTCTCCACCAAGGGAGCCCATTTCCTGGCTGGCAACGACCCTCGCTTCGGCCTGGCATCCACCGACGTGCTCGACGACTACACCATGGAAGACGTCAAAGCCTGGTTGAGCGGCCCACTCAGCGACGGATCGATCGAGCTCTCAATCGTTGGCGACTTCGATGTGGAATCGATTATCCCACAAATCGCAGCAACCTTCGGTGCCCTGCCAACCCGCCCATGGAGCTGGTCGGTCAATGCCGAAGCGCGCGAAGTGCCATCTCCAGAGTCCAACCGCAAGACCTTCCACTTGGACAGCAAACTGCCAAAAGGACTCGTCACCGTGAACTGGCCACTTGATCCAAACGAGGACATCCACAAATCGCGCACTGCCCGACTTCTCGGAGACATCCTCAGTGACCGCCTACGTGTCGAGATCCGCGAAAAAGCCGGCGACGCCTACAGCCCACAAGCAGGCTTCAGCGACTCCCGCTTCTGGATCAATGACGGCACACTCATGACCTTCATTCAAGTCGACCCTAAACTCACCGACGACATCGCCGAGCGCCTCATCGCCATCGGCAACGACTTGGCTGAAAACGGTGCCACCGCTGAAGAGCTTGAGCGCGCTCGCGAACCAGCCCTCGCATTGGTTACCAAAGCTGTGCGTTCCAATAGCTATTGGCTCGGATCGGTTCTCAATGGGTCACAGCACAAGGCTCACCAGATCGACTGGGCGCGCACGTTCCCTGACGGTTACTCAAAGGTCACGTTGGAGGAGGTGAACGCCATGGCAAAGGAAACCCTCACCAAGGACAAGGCCACCACCGTCATCATCACCACCGATAAGGCCGCCGCAGACGAAGAACAGCAGCCAGCCGCAGACGAAGCCGCGTAAATCAAAACACCCCCGACGATCACGCCGGAATCACAAAGGGAGCATGCAGTCCGCATGCTCCCTTTTTTCGTCGCTGAACAAGCGTCACATATCCTGAAGGCTCCGCTCACCGGCGAACTTCTCCAACTGTTGAATGAGTTCTTCAGGATCGTGTCCTCCAAGATCAAGTGCAGGTGAGCGCAACGCGATGCAAAGCGCGCGCGGTAGGTTGAGCGCGCGGCCTTGTAGCGCATCTTCCCGATAACCTGACTCGAAATCGCGAGGGACCCGCAGCGTCCAATTGATGTCGTTCACGGTACCCGGCACGTTGTAGGGCTCTTCGATTCCGAAGAGATCACTCATGAACACCATGATGCTCCGCGCCCGGCTGATGAGAAGATCCGCAAAAAGCGCATGTACCAGCTCAGCTGGGCAACTCGCCGTCTTGGAGATCCAGGCCTGCCGGTCATGATCCTTCGGGCAAAGTCGACGAGCAAGGTCGGTCGCCCTCGCAACAGCGGTTCCTTTCTCCGTCCACTCGCGTGCCAGTTGCCAGATCGGCGGGGTATCGTGGTTCCCCAACATGATCCAATCAACAGGCTCAGCCAGCTCGCTGCGGTAGACGTCCGTCGGGTTGTCAGGATCCACCTTTTGCAGGATCCGAAACCGTCCCAACCCAAACCGGTCGAGCACACACTTCAGAGGGTACGGCAAAGTCGACAAGACTTCGCACACGAGATCCAACTGCTGACGACTGCTCGCATCCGGCGCCACGATGCGCGTAAACACCTTCGCATACTGGTCGATCTGCTCCTCAGTGAGCTCCGCGACCCACCGCTCCGTATGCCGCTCCTGGCTGCGATCCAACTGATGGGCCTCTGGTATGGCAAACTCAGCAAGACGCGGGTGTTCGGGCAGGTCAGGACTCGAGAAGAGCCGCGCACCACCTCTCACAGCCTCGAATGGATCTTCGATATCCGAACGATAGACCCATGGACAAACCCATCCATGAGGATGGTCCACACGGATGCCGTCATACTCAGCGTAGAGCTTGCGCAACCTCTCGATAACCAACATGAGTGCCGCCCCCGGCCCGCGCTCGGTCATATACTTCGCAGGATCGAGCACAGCAAACCCCCAGGGTTGGCCGTCTGGGTTCGTGCGGCTTGGAGGCGCCCCCATATAATAGCCATCAACCAGAGCAGATTGGTACGCCCAGCAATCCTGATTCGAGAGGCCGATTTGAAGATCTGCGTAAAGCTTGAGCCCCACGCGTGACGCCTCATGACGAAGATCCAAATGACAGTCATGCACCAGGAGTTGCACCAACTCAGCACACTCCATCGCACCCGCATGATCCCTTCGCAGCTCGTCCAGGCGTGCTCGAGGCACCTCCGACTCATCGGAAAACAACAGGCGATCCGGCCGGCCACTCCCATCATCAGGCCAGTCGCGCCAGCTCTTGCGACCGTTGGCCTCGAAGAGTGCGTAATACAGGGCGTCGCGTTCGAGCCAGTCGGAATTGCTTTCACGGAAACGCTCAAGCCTTGCCGCCAAAACCCGATGTCGGTCCCGGTTGTTCGCGAACTCGGCGTACGCTGTTGCGATTGCCTCGTCCATGAGCTCCCAGGCTGCCGCGTAAGACACACGCCCAGGAGTCGCCTCCTCACGTTTCACCCTTTCATCAATCCATTCCTGACTGAGCAGCTCCCACTCCAGAAGAGCCGCCAGCGGCAGGGAGAGCGGGTTGCGACTGAACACCGTACCATCATAAGGCGATGCGTTATCGCGGGCCGTCGCGCCCTGTGGACCGAGCTGGATTCCATTGAACCCAACGTGATGCGTGAACCGCAAAAAATCCATCGCCCCCTCCGAATAAGGAGATCCCCGTCCGATGTCCTCTCCCGGCTTGGATGGAAAACTGGCGTCGTGGATCTGAAGGAACAGTTTGTCGACCCCACAAAGCTGAAGGCCCTCACGGACCGCAGAACCGTAATCGTCGGAGAATGGCATGAAGAAGTGAAACAGGTGGGAGTTTGCATTCCACCAATCTGCGAACCGCAGCACTGATGGAAAAATCAGAGATTTCAAGGGTGTCGGCGCCGCCCGATAAAGACAACGCGCCGCGCATGAGTGTGGTTACTTAACCTCAACCGTCAACAGCCAATTTGGCCGCACACACGCCAAGCAACTCAGCCGCTTCTCAATAAGTGCCATAGGCCCTATACGACCTATTTCTCCACCTCCGTCCCGCTTGGTCCAGCTCACGTCATCGCTCCACCCTCACCTCCCGAATTCAGGGCAAAAAAAATCCCCATCTCCTATTCGGAGATGGGGACCATCAAGTTCTGGCGGCGACCTACTCTCGCATGGCCTATCGCCACACTACCATCGGCGCAACGTCGTTTCACTTCCGGGTTCGGGATGGGACCGGGTGGGACCAACGTGCTATAGCCACCAGATGGCAGCCACGATGCCGATTCATTCGTTTCGTGGCTGGTAATCTGATGACCAGTTGCCTGGTTTCAGAACTCGATGAAAAAAGATCTACGCGAACAACTCAATCTGAGCTGACGTGTGAGTGAACCTCGTTGGGGTGATTCACTGATATCTGTATGCAGAAGAGGTAATAAGAAACACAATCTTGTGTCTTTCGATTCCCGTCATTCCTGACGTTCGTTTAGAGAAATAAAACCAATCTAAACAAGAAGAACAAGTCGAACGGATGATTAGTATTACTAAGCTGAACATGTTGCCATGCTTACACCCGTAACCTATCAACGTGGTGGTCTACCACGATCCTTCAGGGAAAATTAGTCTTAGGAGGGGCTTGGCGCTTAGATGCTTTCAGCGCTTATCCTTTCCGCACTTAGCTGCCCAGCAATGCCCTTGACAGAACAACTGGAGCACCAGAGGTGCGTCAAACTCGGTCCTCTCGTACTAGAGTTTGAACCCTTCAATTTTCCTACGCCCACAGAAGATAGAGGACCGAACTGTCTCGCGACGTTCTGAACCCAGCTCGCGTGCCGCTTTAACCGGCGAACAGCCGGACCCTTGGGACCTTCTCCAGCCCCAGGATGCGACGAGCCGACATCGAGGTGCCAAACTTCGCCGTCGATATGAACTCTTGGGCGAAATCAGCCTGTTATCCCTAGCGTACCTTTTATCCGTTGAGCGATGGCAATTCCACATTCAACCACCGGATCACTTTGACCTACTTTCGTATCTGCTCGACTTGTGGGTCTCACAGTTAGGCTGGCTTATGCCAATGCACTCGAAACGCAATTGCCAACTGCGCTGAGCCAACCTTCGCGCTCCTCCGTTACTCTTTAGGAGGATACCGCCCCAGTAAAACTGACCGGCTGCCATTGTTCCCCTACCTGATTCAAGGTCAGAGGTTAGATTTTCCAATACCAAAGGGTGGTATCTCACTGGCGGCTCCACATATCCCTAAAGATATGTTTCAAAGCCTCCCACTTATGCTGAGCATTGAAACCGAAAAATCAATAACAGCGTACAGTTAAGGTGCATAGGGTCTTTCCGTCTTTCTGCGGGTAGACGGCATCTTCACCGTCATTACAATTTCACTGAGCATCTGGTTGAGACAGCGGCCAACTCGTTGCACGATTCGTGCAGGTCGGAACTTACCCGACAAGGAATTTCGCTACCTTAGGACCGTTATAGTTACGGCCGACATTCACCAGGACTTGGGCTCGGAGCTTCGCTCGAAAGCTAACACCTTACCGTAATCTTTTGGCATTGGTCACGTGTCACATCGTATACGTCGACTTTCGTCTTAGCACAATGCTGTGTTTTTGCTAAACAGTCGGTTGGCCCGGTTCACTGCGGCCCCCAATAAAGGGGCACCCCTTATCCCGAAGTTACGGGGTCAATTTGCCGAGTTCCTTAACCAGATTTCACTCTTACGCCTTAGTATACTCAACTCACCCACCTGTGTCGGTTTACGGTACGGGCTCCTTAGCGTACCCCGCGACTTTTCTAGGCGGTTGGATCATGAAGGTAGGTTCAGCCGAAGCTTCCCCTCTGCCACTTTCAATCGGCATTATCAGTCACCACCCGCGTCCTCGCGGATTAAGGTTCGGAGGTGCTGGAATATTAACCAGCTATCCATCGCCTACGCCTATCGGCCTCGGCTTAGGTCCCGACTAACCCTGGGACGAAAAACGTTGCCCAGGAAACCTTGGGTTTACGGCGGACGGGGATTTCACCCGTCTTATCGTTACTCATGTCTGCATACTCACTTCCCAACACTCCACCGTCAGTCGCCATCGGGCTTCAATGCTGTTGGGAACGCTCCCCTACCACACTCTATAAAGAGCATCCAGAGCTTCGGTATACCGCTTGATCGCCAATTATTTTAGGCGCAAGATCTCTCGATGAGTCAGCTGTTACGCACTGTTTAAATGGTGGCTGCTTCTAAGCCAACATCCTCACTGTCAAAGAAATCTCACATCCTTTCCACTGAGCGGTATTTGGGCACCTTAGCTGCTGATCTGGGTTGTTTCCCTTTCGACTATGAAGCTTATCCCCCATAGACTCACTGCTGTGTTTCACCCCACGGTATTCGGAGTTTGATTGAGTTTGGTAACCGGGTATGGCCCCTAGCTCATTCAGTGCTCTACCCCCGTGGGTCAGCACACAACGCTGCACCTAAATGCATTTCGGGGAGAACCAGCTATCACCGGGTTTGATTAGCCTTTCACTCCGACCCACAGCTCATCCGAGCGTTTTTCAACACACATCGGTTCGGTCCTCCACTGCATTTTACTGCAGCTTCAACCTGGCCATGGGTAGGTCACCTCGGCTTCGGGTCCAGCGCCAGCGACTATGTCGCCCTATTCAGACTCGCTTTCGCTACGCCTCCGTCCCGGAAGGACTTAAGCTCGCCACTGGCACTGACTCGCAGACTCATTAAGCAAAAGGCACGCCATCACCCCATAAAGAGGCTCTGACACCTTGTAGGCATGCGGTTTCAGGTTCTATTTCACTCCGCTCGCAGCGGTTCTTTTCACCTTTCCCTCACGGTACTTGTTCACTATCGGTCACCAACTAGTATTTAGCCTTACGCGGTGGTCCGCGCAGATTCACACAACGTTTCACGTGTGTCGTGCTACTCAGGAACATCCTAGGGTCTCTTCAGATTTCGATCACGGGGCTATCACCCTCTATGACGCAACTTTCCAGATGCTTAATCTATCTTCAGAAATCCCACATCGGAGTCCTACAACCCCAGGAGCAAGCTCCTGGTTTGGGCTCTTCCGCTTTCGCTCGCCACTACTTACGGAATCGATTCTCTTTCTTTTCCTCCGGTTACTGAGATGTTTCACTTCACCGGGTATTGCGACCTCTTGCCTATGTATTCAGCAAGAGACGACTGAGTATTAACTCAGTCAGGTTACCCCATTCGGAAATCCACGGATCAAAGCTTATTTGCAGCTCTCCGAGGCTTATCGCAGCTTATCACGTCCTTCATCGCCTGTTGGTACCAAGGCATCCACTGCATGCCCTTATATACTTGTTCTCTTGATTTAGATCAGTAAGTAACTCACCCCCTCAAGGGAGGATCATTACAAAATTTGCCGTTGTTAGTATTTCTACTAGACGTCAGGATAGAAATCATTGTCACACAATGAAATTGTATTT
Source organism: Sulfuriroseicoccus oceanibius (assembly GCF_010681825.2). Lineage (NCBI taxonomy): Bacteria > Pseudomonadati > Verrucomicrobiota > Verrucomicrobiia > Verrucomicrobiales > Verrucomicrobiaceae > Sulfuriroseicoccus > Sulfuriroseicoccus oceanibius. Next base: position 3,117,079 of record NZ_CP066776.1, read on the forward strand.
CTATATTACTTTTTATCCTGCATACAGATATCAAAGAACCATCTCTTTTGGATCACCATCGTTCCACTCAAACCAACAACGTCTCAATAAATGGTGGGCCAGACAGGACTTGAACCTGTGACCTCACGCTTATCAAGCGCGCGCTCTAACCAACTGAGCTACAGGCCCTTCATTTGGCGTAGCCAGTAGCTGGCAGCTAGTAGCAAGGTTTCCCTTCCTACTCCCTACTTCCTACTCGCTACTTGAAGACGTTGGTGGAGGCATGGGGATTCGAACCCCAGACATCCAGCTTGCAAAGCTGGCGCTCTACCAACTGAGCTATACCCCCGTTGGAAAACGGTTTTTGTGGAAGGAGAAGTAAAGACTAAAATGTGCACTGCGCGATTCCAAACGCACTCAAGGTTGTGAGTTGTCAGTTCATTTCTTCCCTGACTGCGCCAGCTTGTTTCCAAACTTATGCTGCAAGCAGCACTTAGGCGTCGACCTATTTGCCGGATATTTCCGTGAGACGGACCGGTCAAATTACTCCTTAGAAAGGAGGTGATCCAGCCGCAGGTTCCCCTACGGCTACCTTGTTACGACTTCATCCCAGTTACCAACTACACCTTAGGACCGAGTTGCGATACTTCGGGTGCGGTCGGCTTCCATGATGTGACGGGCGGTGTGTACAAGACCCGGGAACGTATTCACGGCGCCGTAGCTGATGCGCCGTTACTAGCGATTCCAGCTTCATGTAGGCGAGTTGCAGCCTACAATCCGAACTGAGCCCAGTTTTGTAGATTTCCTCCACCTCGCGGTATCGGTTCTCATTGTACTGAGCATTGTAGTACGTGTGCGGCCCTGGGCATAAGGGCCATACTGACCTGACGTCGTCCCCACCTTCCTCCCAGTTGATCTGGGCAGTCTGACTAGAGTCCCCACCATTACGTGCTGGCAACTAATCACAGGGGTTGCGCTCGTTGCGGGACTTAACCCAACATCTCACGACACGAGCTGACGACGGCCATGCAGCACCTGTGCACGTCCAACCGAATTGACAGTCTGCTTTCACAGACCTACGACGGCATGTCAAGCCCAGGTAAGGTTCTTCGCGTTGCATCGAATTAAGCCACATACTCCACCGCTTGTGCGGGTCCCCGTCAATTTCTTTGAGTTTTAGTCTTGCGACCGTACTCCCCAGGCGGCTCGCTTAACGCGTTAGCTCCGGCACGAAAGGGGTCGAATCCTCTCACACCAAGCGAGCACCGTTTACTGCTAGGACTACCAGGGTATCTAATCCTGTTCGCTCCCCTAGCCTTCGTATCTCAGCGTCAGTAAATGTCCAGAGTCTCGCCTTCGCCACTAGTGTTCCTCACGATATCCACGCATTTCACTGCTACACCGTGAATTCCAGACTCCCCTCCATTACTCTAGCGTGGGAGTATCGGGTGCAGTTCCGAGGTTGAGCCCCGGGCTTTCACACCTGACTTTCCACGCCGCCTACATACGCTTTACGCCCAGTGATTCCGAACAACGCTTGGGACCTTCGTATTACCGCGGCTGCTGGCACGAAGTTAGCCGTCCCTTCCTCTCCAATTACTATCAAATACTACATCTATTAAACATAATACCCATACTCATTGGTGACAGGAGTTTACGACCCTAGGGCCTTCATCCTCCACGCGGCGTTGCAGCATCAGGCTTTCGCCCATTGTGCATGATTCTCGACTGCTGCCACCCGTAGGTGTCTGGACCGTGTCTCAGTTCCAGTGTGGCCGGACATCCTCTCAGACCGGCTACCCGTCGTTGTCTTGGTAGGCCATTACCCCACCAACAAACTGATAGGCCGCGAGCCAATCTCGAAGCGGCAGGCCCGAAGGTCCCTACCTTTAGCAAGAAATGGAATCCCATCTCCGCCACATGCGGTATTAATCCAACTTTCGCTGGGCTATCCCGCTCTTCGAGGCATATTACTCACGTGTTACGCACCCGTTCGCCACTAGGAATGCATTTAGCAAGCTAATCACATCCCCCGTTCGACTTGCATGTCTTATCCACGCCGCCAGCGTTCGTTCTGAGCCAGAATCAAACTCTCCATAAAGAAATTGGTATTGGCGTATTGCCAAAAAGTTTTCAGTCCGATCAAGCAGCTCCACAGCCACTTGCCAGACCCGTGCGATAAACTTGTCACCGCACAGTACACATTTTAGCCTTTTCTTCTCCAATTCATACTGACACTCTCCGGCCAGCACGAATCCAACTTTTCAAAAGATCTCACACGCTCGGACATAAAAAAACGACCACCTTCGCTCAACTCTCGTTGAAGCAGCAGGCGATCGACTTCGCGTCGTTCGCGTCCGGCTCGTTCCGGCCGGGCTTGAAGTATACGCACGCCCAAAGTCCCCGCAACTCATTTTGAGGCGGAAGGTGTGAATTATTCGCATATTCACACCCTGCGCCCACCCCTCAACCCGCTGAAATCCAGCAACGTACGACAGTCCGAATATTCACTTAAAATTTGGGTTACTGCCCCCCCCCGACCTGTCCGCCCACACCCGACAGCCCCCCCCAATCGAACCGCCGTTGGCTTGGCAGCTCAGTCACTCAGAGGGATCGGTTGTACTTATGAGGAGCTCTACCACCCGACAGGCATTGTCGACCGCGGCACGCAATGCCGCGACCCTTTGATCACCCGGGCGCTCAACCACCAAGTCCGCGACGACGGGCTGAATCGCGCGCAAATCCTCCACAGCCTCCGCCGAATCCTTTTGCAATGCTTCTGCAAAGATTCCCGCCACGCTCACCATTTGCATAAATACATCCGCATCGGCCAATGGCTGAGGACCAGACTCGTAATCAATCTGCCAACGTTTCTGTTCGATCTCACCAGTCCGAGGATCGATCAAGCGCACAGAAACCTCACCGAGGTTACCTTCCCCTTCATCTCGCAGCTTCACGTGGTACAGCCCGATGGCAGCCATCGGCTTATCTTTCCCTGACGCTGACACAGCCCCCTCCGAGTCAACCGCTCGCTGAGCTCGCTTTGAGGCGGTCAACCGATAGCGCTCAACCCGCTCTGGATTCCACGTGACCTGCACCTCACCGTCACGGGGCGCTGTATAACCCAGCGCGCGGACATCGATCCGGATCAAAACCCGGTCAACCATGACTGGATGACTCACCTGATCGACGACGCAACGCACATTGCGATCCAGAGGTGGCGCAGGATCCGCGTGGGTCAACGCACGGATGAACTGCTCGGGGTGCACCATTTCGGGGGCCGGCCACTTACCGCCAGCCAACGAGGCTGCGACCGACCAGAAAGACGCATCACTTCCATCGAAACCAAAACGGGAGACTGGCGCATCACTTGCAAGACGGTCACCCAACAACCGATCCGTCTTTCGGGAAAAGACCTCCATCTCCTGCACCTCGGGCTCCGACTCGACATCTGCCACCTCGATGGACTCATCGAAAGTTTGTTCTTCCCACTGGTCGATCTCAGGTTCAGCGGCGACCTCTAGCGCCCTCCCTCCCAACAGAGCGCCATCCTTCATTTTCGCAGGCGCGCCTTGCGGCGCTGGTCCCGTGGGTTCGGAGGCGACGCTCGGAGCAGGTAGAGCAGGTGCCGATTTATCCTCCCCCACCGAAAGACCGACAATCGGAAGCGCACTTGGCGTCTCCAGGCCCTCGGCCAAGAGCATAGGCTTCCTCTCTGGATCAAGCTGCCTTCCGATATTGCCGGACTGAATCTCGTCACCGAGGGCCCCAGCCTTTGCCGGAGCATTCGCCCGCCGGTCATTGCTCCGGCTACGCTGCCACGCCATCGACCGCTCGGCGTCACGCAAAGCCACCACGTCTTCGAACTCCCGTCCGGTGGAACGTGCATTATCGTCAAGCATCGCAAGTTCGATTTCGGCAGCCTCGCCGACCCCACCATCTGCCGCCGCATCCACACCGTTCCGACTGGCCACAACGGCCACCCCACCCCACGGCGCCGGCAAACGATCGTTCGCGCCGTTTTCCATCTTCGCCACAGCCACAGCCTCCGGCTTTCGACTAGCAACCTTCACAGTCAGCTCCTTCGGCGCGCTATCCTCCCTGACCAGTTCCGGTGAAACTCCAGCCACGTCTACCGGCCGCCGACCATTCACCCAAACCCCTAGCGAAACCGCAGCCACACCACCAAACAACGCAACCGCTGCCGCTACCTGAAGATTACGCCGCATCTGACGCCGGCCAGGCCAGTGCTTCGATCTCACAACCACCGGGGAAGTTTCATCGGCGCGCCCCTCATCCTCAACTTCTGCCAACGCAGCACGCACAGACGCCCGGCGCTCCTTGGACAACTCCCACAGCTCATCATCATTCACCGACAAGTCAGCCGTCGGACCCGAATGGCCATGGGCCGCCCGCACGTCCGGCAACAGCGCTGCCATTTCATCGCAGAACGCTTGAAGATCCGGGCGGGTAGCAATCAAGCCCTCGAGCTCTGCCTTTTCAAAATCCGAGGCCTCGCCCAGCAACATGGCAACGATACGGGCTTCCTCGTGCGCATTCGCATCCATGGCTCCGTCATTGAAAATGTTCGTATCCTTGGTCATTTCGCCCCCCTCTCTTTGATCTGATTCATCTCGGTGGCCAACCGCTTGATTACATGGTGCAGCTTGTAGCCCACATTCCCCACACTGAGCTGCAACCGCTCGGCGATCTCCTTGTAACTGCAGCCATCTTCAAATTTCATCTTCAACATCGTACGTTCTCCCTCCGGCAACCCGGCCACACACATCCGCATCAACCCGACGCGCTCCATCCTCTCGACTTCCTCGTCCGGTTGGCCATTGCTCTCGCCGACAGGCCCTTCATCCTCCATGTCGTCCCACAGCGACTCCCGCTTGTGTTTCCGCAGATAGTTGAGCGCCAAATTGCGAACCGCCCGGTAGAGCCAAGCTCGCGGGTTCTCGACCTCAGCCGCGTGGCGAAAGAGCTGGATAAAACCATCCTGAACCAGCTCCTCCGCCACCTCGCGCCGATGCACAATTCCATAGGCAAACCGCAGCAGCGCGGACTCTTCGTCGCGGAACAATTGCTCGAGCATGCGTCGCCGCGAAGACGCGCCTGCCGATTTCGTGGCGGCGGACTCGACCTCGTTCAGAGGCAGGATGGAGGGAGGGGCTGTCATGGCTATGGCCATACGGGGATAAGCGTGGTTCATCCCGATGACACGCAGCATGAGCAATCCTTAGCCAATTTGTAGAGATTTTTCGTAATCCGGACGAAACTTATCACACAGGCCACCCGTACCCCGCGCCCATGCTCCGACTCCTTGCCCGAATTTCCGCGTTACTTTACGCAGCTACGTCCGTGGCTATGGCTGACAACCCACCACCCGCACCGGCCGGATGGAAACTCATCTGGCACGACGAGTTCAACGGCAACCAACTCGATACAACCAAGTGGTCGCGCTGTAAGCGTGGTGGAGCCGATTGGAAAAACACAATGGTCGAAGACCCTCGGCTTCTGAGGGTCAGGCGGGGGGCTCTCCTTCTCATGGGAGTGGTCAACAAAGACACCAGCAAAGACCCTGCGCCTTTTCATACCGCCGGAGTCGATAGCAAAGGCAAGTTCGACTTCCAGTACGGCAAGATTCAGATCCGCGCACGGTTCAAATCCTCACAAGGCGCGTGGCCTGCTTTGTGGATGCTCGGACGCGATGGCGGCTGGCCTGGCAACGGGGAAATCGATCTGATGGAGCACCTCAACTTCGACGACTTCGTCCACCAGACCGTCCACTCGGAATACACCGTCAAAATCGACAAAACCAACACCCCGCCGAAGTCCGCCACCGCCAAGATCAACCGCGACGGATGGAATACCTACGGCGCCGAATGGGACAGAGACAAGATCGTGTTCACCGTCAACGGCAAGCCCACCCACACCTACCCCCGCGTTGCAGAAAAGGGTGCCAAGCAGTGGCCATTCGACCAACCGTTCTACCTCATCCTCTCAATGCAAATCGGCGGCAACTGGGTCGGCAAAGGCGACCCGAAAGACTACCCGTCAGGGATGGAAGTCGACTGGGTACGGGTTTATCAGAAGGACTAGGGAAATTTGCTAGTGTGCTAGTTGGCAGTTTTCAGGCACAAGCGGGCCGACTACAGCTCAAAGCCGCTCGACACTTCATTCCGAAGGGCGGGTCGTTGGCTTAATAAGACTCAAATCACTGCATTCAATCTCACGCCCCCCGGTGATCTGGCGATGCAGCGTGATACTCGGCCCCGTCTTCACCCACAGCCCATCCTCCCGGCCCTGCAATCTGGACCAGATTACCAAAGTGTAGCCATCGCCCTCGTAGCCGGTGGTGCCGCCATCGAACAGAGCCCCCCCCATCTGGGCATAGGTCGGAGTCTTCTTTGCAAGTACCGCCTGGTAATCAGCCTTCGCTTTCTCAAAGCGCTCCACCTGTCGCGGGCCATAAGCAGATTTGTCCACATCAGCCAGCGACGATACCTCAACCGGCTTGAGACCAGCGCAGCTCGAAGCCAAGACGACAACAAGCGAGGAAACCAAGAAACGGACAGCGAACATCCCGCGACTACAACAGCATTAGCTCCCGCCCATCAATGCAAAATAGGTCCTATGAGACTCATAGGACCTATCGAGAATCAGAGTGCTCGCTCTGTTGCGGCTAGCGCACGCGGATCGAGACAGACTCACCGTGGGCGTCGAGACCTTCGACTCGGGCGAAGGTGCTGACGTACGGCTCGGAGGCGGCGACGCTTTCCGGCGTGCACTTCACATAGCTCGTGCGGCGCTGGAACATATCGGCAGTGATGCCGGGGAACGCTTTGCCGGACCCACCGGTCGGGAGCGTGTGGCTAGGCCCAGCCAGGAAGTCACCGACAGCGACCGGCGAGTGGTTGCCCACATAGATCGCACCGGTCGTGCGGATCCGGTCGAGCAATTCATCCGCGCCCTCAACCACCAGTGAGAGGTGCTCCGGCGCGAAATCATTCACCATGTCGATCGCTTGATCGAGGTTCTCCGTCTGCACGAAGATCATCCCGTTGGCGATCACGTGGTCGATCGGCCCTTGGCGAGACAATGTCTTGCGCTGGACATTCAGCGCTTCCTCCACGGAGTCGAGCACATTAGCCGACGGCGAGACGAGAACGACGATGCTCTCTTTGCCGTGCTCGGCCTGGGCCAACAAATCAGCCGCCACGAACTCAGGCTTGCAGGATTCGTCGGCCAAAATCAGGACTTCACTCGGCCCGGGGATCAAATCCACACCCACCGTGCCAAAGACCTGACGCTTGGCCTCAACCACGAACTTGTTACCCGGCCCAAACAACTTGGCGACAGGCGCCACGGACTCGGTGCCGTAGGTCATCGCGGCGATCCCGTGAGCTCCGCCGACACGCAAGATCTGGGTTGCTCCGGATTCCACCACCGCATAGAGCAGCGCCGGATTGATCTTACCATCCGGTCCGCATGGCGTAGCGACGACGATTTCAGGCACACCGACCGCTTTGCCGATCGCGGCAGTCATCAACGCGGTGGAAACCAATGGCGCGGTGCCGCCCGGAACGTACACGCCGACGCGATCGAGTGGGTGGAACATTTCACCGCAGACCACACCCTGTGCGTTGGTGGTCTCCCAGCCTTTACGCATGCTGGCCTGTGCGAACGCGGTCACGTTTTCCAGCGACGCGGCAACGGCTTGCTTCAACTCGTCATCGACCGCGGCACGGGCCTCGGCGATTTCTTCATCGGTCACGAGGAGCCCATTCACGTCGAGATCGGCACCATCAAACTTTTTGGCATAAGCTACCAAGGCGGCATCACCGTCGCGGCGCACCGTCGCCAAAATATCTGCCACCGCCTGGCGGACGTCATCGCTGGCGTCCTCACGGCGGTCAAACTCTGCGCGGAACGAAGAAAAGTCGGGGTCGCTGAAGCTCACTCGTTTCATGGCGCAACGGTCAATCGAATCCCCTGCCCGCGCAAGAGGAAGCAGGCGCAATACGGCAAATTTCCCAGATGACGGATTGCCATATCGGTGCATGGTTTCCGTATCATGTCCGATTCCACTCTCAACAAGACACCAGTCACCGTATTCGAATCTCCGGAAGCCGCAGCCAAAGCGCTTGCCGCTGAGTTTGCCGAACTGATCAAGTCCCGCGCTGCAGAAGGCAAGACCGCCGTGCTCGGACTCGCAACCGGCAGCACACCGCTTCCATTCTACGCCGAGCTGATCCGCCTCCACAAAGAAGAGGGACTCAGCTTCGCCAATGTCGTCACCTTCAACCTCGACGAATACTCGGGCCTGCCACGTGAGCACAAGGAGAGCTACTGGCACTTCATGCACGAGAACCTTTTCAACCACATCGACATCCCAGCGGAAAACGTGAACCTGCCATCGGGAACCGTCGCTGAAGCAGACGTGCCAGCACACTGCGATGAGTACGAGAAAGCCATCGTCGCCGCTGGTGGCATCGACTTCCAGATCCTCGGAATTGGCCGTACCGGTCACATCGGCTTCAACGAGCCAGGCTCGCCGAAAGACTCGCGCACCCGCGCCATCCACCTCGATGAGATCACCCGTCAGGACGCCGCTCCTGCCTTCGACGGAATCGACAACGTGCCAACCTCCGCCATCACCATGGGCTGCGGCACCATCCTCGACGCCAAGAAGATCGTCCTCATGTCGTGGGGCGAAAAGAAAGCAGCGATCACCAAAGAAGCCGTCCAGGGACCAATCTCCGACCAGGTCTCCGCATCGTTCCTTCAGGAGCATCCGGACGCACGCTTCTTCGTCGACACCGCTGCAGCCAGCTTGCTGTAAGCGATAGCGACAGAGCAAATTCACAAAGCTCCGGGCAATCGGCCATCACGCCGGTTGTCCGGAGTTTTTTTTTCTCGAAGTAGCGGGTAGCCAGTAGAGAGTAGGACGGGGCTATTTCCTTCGCATCCCATAGTTAGGATCTCGCTGATGGTGTCTGATGACCACTACCCGCACGAGATCAGCGCGGATCTCAAACAAAACGTGGACGGGAAATCTCCTCAAATTGCGCCTTCTGAAACCGGAAGGATCGAAATACTGCCGCTCGGGATACTGAATCAGCTCGTCCAGCTCTTGGTTCAACTCCTCCCAAAAACGATCGGCGAGATCCTGCGAGATCTCCGCGTACCCCGCCTCGATTTGCCGGGCATCCCGCACAGCGAGAGGGTGAAATATGCAGTCCATCGTGACTCGGCCTCAGTCAATGCCCACAAGCACGGCTAAATTCCTCGCGGGAAAGCCCCCGAACGGAGCCCTCGTCGAGTTCATTTGCACGGCGACCTGCCTCATCGTCATCGACACTGTGATGAACCTCCCCCAGAGATCCGAGCAAGAAAGCAGCGAGTTCAGCCCGCTCCTCAAGAGTCAGATCTTCTGCAGCTTTGCGTAGTTCACCCAAATGAGCCATAGGCGTACATTACTACTTAGGTCACGTCCCGGCGAGCACGAAGCATCTCCTCACTTCCCCTGCCCGGCGAAGAAATCCGCCATCTCCTGTGGGGAGTGGAAAAGGTAGTCGGGCATGGCGCCTTCGAGAAGGCTGGCCGCATTGAAGCCCCAGGAAACCGCAGCAACGGGAACCTCCGCCTCATGCGCGGCCTCGATGTCGCGCAACTCGTCGCCGACGAACAACACCTCGTCGTGACTGAGCGAGTAGGTTTTCAAGATCGCGCGGATGTACTTCGCCTTGCCGAGCAGCTTACTCGCCGAGCTGACAAAATCGAAGTGGTGCAGATCGTGGACGCGGTTGAACCGATCGACATTCTCGGTCGAGTTCGACGTCAAAATCCCGATGTGTTCTGTGTTGGCGTTGATCACATCCAGGGCGTCGCGGATCCCGTCGAATGGAGCAATCGACTCGATGCGCTCGGTGAGCATGCGCTTGCCACGGGTCAGCAACTGCGGCACCCGCCAAGCCGGCACTTCGAGGAACTTGATGAACTGGACCAGATTCATCTGCTTGGCCTTGAGCAGATCGTCGTGGCTCAGTTTTTTGAACCCATACTCCTCAGAGAGTGTGTTCAGAATCACCAGAGTTTCGGGCATGGTATCCGCGATCGTTCCGTCGAAGTCGAAGATAACGCAGCGATAACTCATGAGTGATGGGGTCGAATCAAAAATGGCCTGCCCGGAGCGGCATCCGGCATCACCCATAGATGGGAATCCCTGCCCGTGCCAGCCCCGATTGAGGAAAGATGGCGGCAAATCCGCGTCTCGTCCATCAAGTTCGCATCAGAGCGATTGGCTACTTGATCTCGACCTCAAGCAGAGCGGTGGCGACTGACGTCGGATCCATGCGCTCATTGAGCGACTCCAGAATCGCGTCCTTGGTGCGCTCGACCGCCCCCTTGAACAACACCTCGCCGGCACCATTCTTCACCACAACATCCTGATCCAGATCAACCAACGCATCGCTCAGCCGCAAGGTCACCTTGTCCACGTTTTCGGACTCCAACGTGATGGTCTGCCCCTCGACTTTCGCTTTCACCAGGTCGCCGGGCTCCGGTGTCTCATTGGCAAGCCAGGCGAAGCGTGTGTGTGTGACATTGTCCTGGTACCAGTTCAGGCGCTTCGGCCACGTCTTGCGGGAATTCTCCGCCATCCATGGCAGTGCGCGTTTGCACTCCAAGTTCATCCAGTGCCCGAAGTCGGGATAAACAATGCACTCGTGCGGGAAGAAGCCTGGGTTCTCTTGCTCCAACTTATCGAGCATTTCTCCCCACTCGGCGGTGCGCAGGTGGCGCTCGTAGGCCACGTCCTTACCGCCACATTGGATGATGAATGGCAAGTTGAGCAAATTGTCCGGCTTGGCGTCGCCCGGATGACCGGCCATCATTGCCGCCCCGGCCCAACGGTCCGCCATGCGTGGAGCCAACTGGTAGAGTCCGTCGCCACCGGCGGAATAGCCAAGGATATAAACCCTCTCTGGGTTCACTCCTTTGAACGCCACAAAATCCTCAATCAGCTGGTCGAACATCGGGTCAATGTGCGACTGGTGCCACAGGTCCCACGTGTTGGTCGGCGCCCGTGGCGCGACATAAATCCCCTCCTCCGGCTGGTACAGATCGATCTGATTCTGCCACTGCCGGTCGTTCACCGGAGCAGGCGCGCCACCACCACCGTGCAGCGAAATGTAAAGACTGTGCCCGCCGGCAGGCTCCTCGCCGAATGTCTTGTACTCGTAGCGCATCACCAAATCGCCGAGAGTCACTCGCTTGGCATCGAACTCAGCCTTGCGCTCGGCTTTCACTTTCGCCATTTGGGCGTCCGCTGCATTGGCAATCAATTGCTCGGCTGCAGCTTGGTTCAACGATTCGGCGGCAGCCGGCACAGCCAGCACGCATGCGGCCAGCACCGGAGAAAGGAGTCGGTGGATCATAGGAGGAGGTTAGAATGGTGTTGAGGTTCCGCGGATAGCGTCACTCGGTGTGGCTCTTGTCCACTGGATCTATGCCAACTCAGGGCAAATGCACGACAGTGGTTGATCGGCCATTCCAGGTTCAGCGATCACGGCCTGCAAAATTAGCAACGATGCCACCGCGTCGTAAAGCGCGTCGTGCCATTTCAACCCTGGGCACATCCGCGACAGCTCGTCTTCCATCCCCAAAAGCTGGACCAAGTCCCCCAACCGGTGACTCTCGGCATCCGGCAACACCTTGCGCGCCAGCCACAGCGTATCCACCCACGGACCGAACCCGTGACCGGGGAACGCACGCAGGTAACGTTTTTCAGTGGGAGCTCCATGAGCCACGACCACCGCGCCGCCGAGTCGCCGCTGCAACTCCGGCCACAGTTCCCCGAGCATCGGAGCATCCTCTACGGTCTCCGGCCCGATCCCGTGCACGCGTTGCGCGGTCCACGCCACTTCATGTCCGGGTTTAATGAACGATCGGAAGAAGCTCTCGGTGTCGATCTCGCTTCCCAGCATCGACGCCATGCCAATCTGGACCGGGGCATCCGTCATCCCGCGTGCAGCACCCGCCGCTTCGAAATCGATCGCAACAAATGGCACCTTCCCCAAAGGAAGGGAAGCCGGTGCATGGGCATAGCTGGAATTCTTCACGGGCATGATGAGCTGAAACTTGGGCGCACCGTGCCTCATCGTTCCTGTGATGGAAAGCAGGATCTGGCACAAGATCGCACCAGACAGACACCCGCTCTCCAGCTCGCACGCGGGATTGCTTGGCTCCGTGCGGCAATTCCTGCCAGCAGCAACGCCTTGCTTGACGAATCGCCACCATCCCCGCACATTGCCGACCGCGACACCCAGATCGCCGGCTCTCATTTCCAACGAATTGGAAGCCAACGATCCAGCCAAGCCAATCGTTCATCGACCATGCCCCCAGTCCGATCATTTCCCCACTCCACATTCATTCGCTCACTGGCAGCCGTCGCTTTTGCGCTGATCATCGCGTGGATTGGAACCACCGGCAATGCCAGTGCCCAGCGTCAGGAAGATCCGGGGCAGCTTTTCCTTGGCGCGTTCATGCGTTTGCAGAATGCGGAGAAGTTCGAAGCCGACGGCAATTTGTTCGAAGCCTACGGTGAATACCGCCGCGCCACATTGATTTACGACCAGATCGCCAACCAACACCCGACCTGGAAACCCAACATCATCTCCCACCGTCGCGTCAGCATCCGTCGCAAGATGAATGAGATCGCCAACGCGATGGACAAATCCGAGCAGGATAATTTCCAGCGCAACCTGGCCGAAGCAGCTAAACCCAACGCAGACGAGGGTCGCCAAGCGCAACGCCCGACCACTGCCGACAACCGCCGAGCCGTGCCATCCACCACCGGCGTGCGCCCACCGACCAACAACCGTCGACAGCCCAGCCGCCAGCGCAATGAAATGGAGGCCAACCTGCGCCAGCGCATTCAAACCTTGGAAAAGATGGTCGTCGACTCGACCAAGGAGAAGACCAACATGCAGGCGATCATCGCGAAATCGCGAGACGCCCGCAAACTCGCCGAGTACGAGTTGAACCAGAAGAAGCAAGAGCTCGCCGAGATGCAGAGCAAACTCGCCGCTGCCGAGGAGTCGAAGATCAACCAGTCACTCGAAGCCCAGCGCAAGGTCACCGACGCCGAGGCCGCGGTAAGCAAGGTCGAGCAAAAGTACAAAAAGCAGCTCGCCGACCTGCAACACCAAGTCGCCAAACTCGAAGGCCAGCTCACCGAGTCACGCCAGCGTGAGGCCAAAACCGCAGCCATGGTCACCGAGCTCACCACCAAACTCGCCGAGGCGAACCAAGTCATCACCGGGTTGCGTGGCGAAGTCGCCAGCATCACCCGCGAACGCGACGAACTCGTCGTTCTCCTCAAGGCCGGCAATCAGGACGCAGTCAACAAAGCCACCGCGCTGCGCAAACAAGAACTCGAGAAAGAACTCAAGGATGCGCTGGAACAAATTGCCAAGCTCAAGGAAAGCGCTGCCAACAACGAGGAAATCAACAAGAAGGAAATCGACCGGCTCCGCACCCAGGTCGCGTCTCTGGAAAAAGACCTGCAGTCCGTGCGCGATGAAAATGTCGCGTTCAAATCCGAGATCGACTCGCTGCGCAAACGGTTGGCCCTGACCGAAACCCAGCTCGCCGAGGCCGCACCGTCGCTCGACAACGATGCACTCATCGAGGAGAACAAAACGCTGCGGCAGATCGTGCGCAACCAGTTGCAAGCCCAGGCTTGGAGAACCCGCACCAAGCGTTTGATCCAAACCGAACTCGCCCGCTTGGAGATCGGCTCACGTTCACTGATGCGCCTGCTCGACCGCATGGAGGGCAAAGACGTCGTCACTCCTGCCCAGCTCGAAAAGATCAACGACCCGTACATTCAAGCCGCGGGTCGACGCAGCGGACTCAGCGGCGCGTACTTCGGCGGCGCCGAGGCAGGCTCGCAGCTCAATGACCCGGATGCGCAGGCCGCTCTGGACGAGAGCATGAAGAGCCCGGAAATGGCACTCGCAGACGACTACTTCCGCGAGCAAGTGGAAAGCATGTCCCACTCTGCCGCCCAGGATTTCTCCAGTGGTAAGTTTGATTCCGCGGCCCGCACCTACCAGCTCATCGTGGAAGCCGAACCAAACGACGTCCGCATGCGCTGCAACCTCGGCGTCTGCCTCCTCAAAAACGGCGACTATCAGGAATCTGCCGCTCAGTTCGAAGAAGCCATCCACATGGACGACACCGACCCCTTCCCTCATTACATGCGTGGACTCGCCCAATGGAAGCTCGGCGAGCACAAGCAGTCCGCCGCCTCGCTCACCCGCAGTTTGGAACTCGATCCATCCCAGCACAGCGCGCTCAACCTACTCGGCGTCGTCGCCATGGAACAGAAGCTCTTCGCCGACTCCGACCGCGCGTTCACCAAAGCGATCAAGCTGCGCAATACTTACGCCGAAGCACATCGTAACCTGGCAGTGCTTTTGTCCAAACCTGGCTACGCCGATCCGGTGCGCTCGCTTGAGCACTACCGAGAGGCGCTGAAGCACGGCGCTCCGCGCAACGAAACGCTGGAAGACTTCCTGCGCTACAATGACGTGGAGCTCTAAATCACTCGCCGGCCGCTCAGCCAGCCACCGGCTCTAGGCTACTTGCCGATACAGAACGACGAGAAGATTTTGCCGAGCACGTCCTCGGCATCGAGCTTCCCGACCACCTCGCCCGCTGCGTTCAACGCGGCGCGCAAATGCTCGGCGACGAACTCGGGTTCTTCGCCTAGATCGATGAGCGCACGGGCACTCGCCAGCTCGGATGAGACCAACTGCAAGCAGTCGCGGTGGCGGGCGTTGATCGCAACCGGAGTTGCGTCCAATGCCGACGCACTGGTGGTGACCTCGCGCTTGATCGCCGCGATCAATGGTTCAACACCGTCCACCTCAGTGCAGGAAATCCGCACGGCATCCTCGCCGAATGCGTCCCATCCATCAGCCACGCCCAAGTCGGATTTGTTCAACGCGACGAGATGATGCTTCACACTCTCGGGCACCTGCACGCGCTCCTGCTCTGAGAGCGGCACGCTTCCGTCGAGCAACTCGACCACGAGATCGGCCGATGCCAATGCCTTGCCGGTGCGCTGAATCCCTTCGTGCTCGATTTCATCGCCACTGCTGCGCAGGCCTGCGGTGTCGATCAAGCGCACCGGCACACCGCCCAGGTTGACCACCTCTTCCACGGTGTCGCGCGTCGTGCCCGCCACATCACTCACGATCGCACGATCGTAGCCCAGCAGTACGTTGAGCAAACTCGACTTTCCTACATTCGGGGCACCAGCGAAAACCAAGCGCAAGCCGTGACGCAGAATCCGTCCGCGCTCGTGCGTCTCAAGCAGACCGGAGGTCGTGTCACGCAATCGGTCGATCCGAGAAATCAATGCCGAGCGCGTATCGGGGTCGATGTCTTCGTCCGGGAAATCAATATAGGCTTCGACATGAGCCAACACACCGAGCAGGTCATCCTGCATGGCGGTGATCCGACTTCCCAAGCCACCGTCGAGTTGTTGGTGCGCCGCACGCAACGCGAGATCCGTCTGCGCTTCAATCAGATCCATCACGGCCTCCGCCTGCGTCAGGTCCAGCTTTCCATTCACGAATGCCCGCTGTGAAAACTCACCAGGCCCCGCGGCCTTCGCCCCCGCCTCCAAAAGAGCCTCTAGTAACCGCTGGGTCACCAAAACACCGCCGTGCCCGGCAATTTCCACCACATTCTCGCCCGTAAAGCTCGCCGGCCCGTCGAAACGTGTCAGCAACACTTGGTCGATCAAGGTCTCGCTACCATCCGCCCGCACAATCCGCCCGAGCGTCGCGCGCCGCGCCGGAATCTCCGCCACCGATTGCGCCCCACGCCACACTTTGTCCACCACACCAAACGCGTCCGCCCCCGACACACGGATCAACGAAACCGCACCACGCCCGACCGGCGAAGCAATCGCGGCAATCGTCGCATCGCCGGCAACTCCGGACATCAAGGACTGGGAAGCATCGGTGGTGACGGGTGAATTCTGCATAATCGTTGGTATAAGCTACCATTCTCTAGCCTGTGTCGCTCCTCTGCGCAACACAACGCACACCACCTGTCGCTCGGGCGATAGCCGATATTCACCGTTGAGCATTCGCCGGTGGAACGCTAAGCTCCCACGACTTTCACCGCCGACCAGCGGACTAACGGATCAAACACTCCAGCATGAGCGCATCAGCATTTAACCTCAAAGACTACCTGGCATCCCACACCCGCAAAGTGGAGCAGGCCTTGAACAAGAACCTCCCAACCAAGCGCACGTCACCGGCGGTTTTGCACGAAGCGATGCGCCACTCCATGTTTGCCGGCGGCAAGCGCCTGCGCCCGATCCTGGCATTGGCTGCGGCCGAGGCTTGCGGCGGCAAGATCGAAGATGCCCTGCTTCCAGCCTGTGCCGTCGAGTGCATCCACACCTACTCGCTAATCCACGACGACCTGCCATGCATGGACGACGACGACATGCGCCGCGGCGTGCCGACCTGCCACGTGGTCTATGGCGAAGCGAACGCATTGCTCGCAGGCGACGCACTGGCGGCGCTCGCCTTTGAACTCATCGCCCAGCATCCGGGCACGGAAAACTACAGCACCGCCGCCATGGTGAGCGAACTTGCCCACACCTCGGGCAGCCGCTGGCTGATCGGCGGCCAGGTGCTCGATCTGGAATGCGAAGGTGATCCATCCAAGGTCAATGCCGCCCGTCTCAAGCAGATCCACTTGGCCAAGACGTCCGCACTTCTCACCACGTCGCTGCGCCTCGGCGCTATGGCAGCCAACGCATCGACGCGCGAGCTCGAAGCTCTCACTGAGTTCGGTCAGGCCACCGGGCTCGCATTCCAGATCATCGACGACATCCTCGACGCCACCCAGTCGTCGGAAAAACTCGGCAAAACCGCAGGCAAAGACGCGGCTACCGGCAAGGCCACCTACCCAGCCATCCACGGTATGGAGAAATCCAAGAAGGAAGCCGCCCGCCTGACCCGCAAGGCACTCGACGCTCTGATCGTCTTTAAAGAAAAAGGCACCGCGCTCGACCACATCGGACGCTATCTCTTGGACCGCGATTATTAATCGCCGTACGCCAAGCTTCACCAAAACCTCCTCCCCCTCATGCGCATTCCATCGATTCTCGTCGGCTTCGCCGCTCTCACCCATCTGACAGTCGGAGCAGAAGAGCCTGCGGCTCCGGCCGAAGCCCACGTCATCGAGGTGGCACGCCCATATGTCGAAGGCGATGCCTTTTACGAGGACACCACCCTGCGCATCAACCAACATGCGATAGAGGCCACTGAGGCGGGAGAATCCACGACCACCACAAATGCCGCCCACATCCGGTTCATCGGCGACCAACTGGTCACCAAGGTCACCCCGGGCGGCATTCCTTCCTCGCTGCTGATTCGCATCGAACGTCTCGAAGTGAGCTCGTTCGATAATGGAAAAAAAGCGGAGCAACCCGACACCCTGCTCGAAAAGGGCAGCTGGGTCATTGCGGAATCGGTAGGCGGCGAAGTCGCATTCACCAACACCGACGGCACGAAGTTCGAAAACGCGCAAGCCACCAACATCCTCGACGAGCTCATCGGCCTCCGCGATGAAGACCCGGCTCTGCCTCTCACCACAACGCTGGCTCTGGGCCCGGAGCACCCGCGCCGCCCGGGCGAAAGTTGGAAACTCGATCCCGCTGCCAATGCGAAGGCCATGAGCAGCCGCAAATATCCACTGACTCCGGACGATATCGCCGGCTACGCGACTTACATGGGTAAAGTCGAATCCCACGGCCGCCCATGCGACCGCTTGAGCTACACCTACTCAATCGACACCACCCGCCATCAAAACATGAAGATGGAGCGCTTCGACCGCGTCAGCTACCACCGGATCATCACGCTCGATCTTCCCGAAGACCCAAATCTCAAGGAAAACCACTTCACCATGAGCCGCTGGGTCCGCTACGACCAGTCGAACCCAGCCCCGGAGAGTCCAACCGCACCGGCCACGAGTTCGCTGGTTTACGAAATGCTCTATCAAACCGACGTCCTGGAGATCGAAGGAGAGCAACTCGAAATTCTGCGCGCAAAACACGCCGAACTCCAGGCCAAGGAGGCTGCCGAAGCCCCAGCCCAAGCCAAGGAACCCACCTAGGCCGCCCGCTCCCACACACCAAATCAACCTGCCGAAGAAATAACTTTCATACAGGTTGTAGATTTTCCTCGATTTCCGCCGCGTGATTCCCAATCATGCGCCGATGCTCAAAGGAATCTCACCGCTCTTCTCGCCCGAACTACTGGCCACCATCTACCGCATGGGGCACGGCGAAGAGCTCGTCCTGGCAGACGCCCACTTTCCGGCGCACCAGTTTAACGGCCGCGTGATCCGCGCCGACGGATTGCAGATTCCTGATCTTCTGGAGGCAATTTTGCCCTTGTTTGAGATCGACAGCTACGCCGACGACCCCGTCGTCACCATGGACGCCGTGCCCGGCGATTCGCTGAACCCAGCGGTGGAAGCCTCCTATCTGGACGCACTCTCCCGCCACAGCAACGCCACCATCACCCGTATGGAACGGTTCGCGTTCTACGAACGCGTGCGCAATGCGCATGCCGTCATCGCCACCGGCGACACCCAGAAGTACGCCAATATCATTCTGAAAAAAGGCGTCACCCCGGTCTAACCGACCAAAACACCCCCACCCCCATGTCCAACCAAAACACCCAACCCGCTCCACCCAAGGAATACAAGTTCCAAGGGGAGGCCACCGCCTCGGTCTGTAGCAATCACAAGATTCCCGTGGTCCCGAAGAAATACCTCCTCCCCTTCATCCTCGTCACGTCGCTCTTTGCCCTGTGGGGATTTGCCAATGACATCACCAACCCGTTGGTCGCAGTCTTCAAGGACGTCTTTGTGATCAACAACGCCCAGAGCAGCTGGGTGCAGATGGCATTCTACGGCGGCTACGCCACGATGGCGCTTCCCGCCGCATTGTTCATCCGAAGATATTCCTATAAAGCCGGGATCATGGTGGGTCTTGCCTTGTACGCGATTGGCGCGCTGCTGTCGATCCCAGCCGCTGCCGGAGCGAACTTCAACCTATTCATTGTCGGCCTCTACGTACTGACCTTTGGCTTGGCGTTCCTGGAAACCACCGCCAACCCGTACATCCTGTCGATGGGCGATCCGTCCACCGCCACCCGCCGCCTCAACCTGGCGCAAGCCTTCAACCCGATCGGCTCGCTCGCGGGCATGACGGTCGCCGTGACCGTCATCCTCTCCACCATCCAGGTCGAGGACTTCAAGAACGACGTGAATGGCTACTACGCCGAAGCCCATCCGACCACAACTGAGCAAAAAACGCAGGATCTCTACATCCTACCGTTCCTCAGAGCTGAACCACGCGAACGCACGAACGATCCGGTCGTCAAAGAATATGTCGCCACCCTCGACGCAGGCGTTGAGGATGTCGCGGGGAATGCCCTCACCGATTACAAGGAGGGAACCGTCGCCACCTTCAACAACCTCACCCATACCGAGCTTCAGCAGCACGACCTCAAGATCGTCGCACTGCCGTACACCATCCTCGGCTGCGTGGTGATTGGCATGCTGGTGGTCTTCTTTGTCGCGAAGATGCCCAACACCTGCCCGCCGACCGGCGATCACTCGCTTCATTTCAATGACACGGTCAAGCGACTGTTTGCCAACCCTCGCTACGTTGGCGGGGTCATCGCCCAAACCTTCTACGTCGGTGCACAGATCATGTGCTGGACGTTCATCATCCAATACGCGGAAACCGAACTGGGGATCGACAAAGCCACCGCGCAAAAACACAACATCGCTGCGATGGTGGTCTTCCTCTGCTCGCGCTTCATCTGCACGTTCTTCCTCAAGTATGTGTCGCCGGGCAGATTGCTCATGGTGCTGGCGATCGCCGCCATTGGCTGCACGCTTGGAGCCATCCACCTTGAGGGAATGGCAGGGCTCTACTCGCTGATGGCGATTTCCGCCTGCATGTCGCTCATGTTCCCAACCATCTACGGCATCGCGCTGGAGGGGCTCGGCTCCGACGCCAAACTCGGCTCTGCCGGTCTCATCTTCGCCATCGTCGGCGGCGCACTAATGCCGCGGATCCAAGGCGGCATCATGGATATGGACAGCTTCATGGGAACCACCGCCACCCGCGGATCGTTCTATCTCCCGCTTCTGAGCTTCGTCGTCATCGCCATCTTCGGCCTCTACTGCCGCAAGCCACGCACCAAGCCTCACGGCCACCCCGCGTAGTCCATTCAAAAGAACACACCATGCGCCCCGCCAGCCTCCCGCTGCCGGGGCGCTTTTTTTTTGTTTTTACCCACCGCTGGCAGAAGCCCCTCTTTCCAAATAAGAGCGGCAATCCGAAAACATCCCATGAACCAATCGAACCGTATCGAGAAGCATGAAGACGATTCTCGCTATTCTCTCAACCATTGCGATCACGGTCGCTGCGGAGGACGTAACTCCGGAAACTTACATACGCGCCGAGACCGATTTTGCCTTTGCTGACTTCCAAAAGAACGCAGAAGGCAAGATCAACACGTTCTTCTACATCACAACGCCCACTCCCCTGGATAAACAATCGGTAGTGCGGATGAATCGCGACACGCTCTACGCGGGCTCTGTGGTGGACACCGAGGGTGGTGCCACTGTCACGATTCCGGAGTTTCCCGATGATCGGTATTTTTCGGTTCTCGTCATCGACAACGACCACTACTGCCCCGTGGTATTTTACGAACCGGGCACCCACAAAATACCGGGAGATACCAAGTATGTGACTCTCATTCAACGGATTCAACTCATGGATCCTGCCGACCCAGAGGATGTTGCTTCGGTTAACGAGCTCCAAAAGAAGATCACCATCCATGCCTCTAGCGCCGACATCTTTCCCGAACCAACATGGAACAAGGACTCGATGCTGAAGTTGAGGGAGGAGTACGAAAAGGAGTTCCAGAAGTTCGCTCAGTATGAACCTGACTGGATGGGGCCACGCGGGAAGGTCAATGAGAAGACCCGTCACTTGGCAGTAGCCGGCGCATGGGGACTGTTTCCCGAGAAAGATGCCGTCTACATCAACTACAAGGGACCATCAGACTCAACCAAGGGCTACATGGCGACTTATAAGGTTCCTCAGAATGACGCGTTCTGGTCGATCACAGTTTACGGCAACGATGGCTTCATGAAGTCGGACAACAACATCGTGAACGACCGAAATGTAACGTTGAACGACGACGGAACCTTTACAGTCTACTTCGGCTCTAAGGAGAAGTTTGGCGACAAACCAAATCGAGTCGATATCACCGAAGGCTGGAACTTTCTGATGAGAATTTATCGTCCTGGCGACTCAGTCCTCAAGAGAGAATACGATCTTCCTGATGTGGAACTCCTTGAGTAACGACAACCAAAGCTGCAGTTCCTCGGCGCCGATCCCCGCCACACCACCAGTAAGATCCGTGTGCGCAAAACCCTAGCCAACGGCAACCGCATCGACACCAATGACTCGCCTTATGTGAAAACCAACGAGCACACGCGGGACATTGATGTGGTGTGGCAGGACGAGCCCAGCACCATCCAAACTCCAGCATCCCTCCAGGATGCGGATCTCAATCACCTACCTATACCGGGGATGAATCCCCGGGCTTAGCCCCATGCTCCGTACAGGAGCCGTGCGGTGGAGCTGCATCCGCCCGGCGGGTTCTCGGACGCTGTCGATTCCGTTTCCAACATCAGATCAGCTAACTTCCACCATCGCCGGTGGAAACTGCATCGCACAGACGGCCTGAATGCCGTCCCTCCAGCGCTTCACGTGCATGATACTCCGTCGCTGGTAGATCGACATTCACGGCTGCACGGCGCAGCTGCTCGCCAACACTCCCCCGCGTCGGCAGGAACACGAGTTGCGATGGAGCGACCACACTCCGTGGTCGTGGTTAGCTCACGTTCTACTCAATCAGCCACGCCCTCAGAAGAACAATCCCCGTCATCCTGAAATCTGTGGAAAAAAATCGCGCTCACCAGCGCCGAAGTTCCATCCAAGGTCTGACTCTCCACACAAAAAATCCGCCGCAGCAGGACGTGGATCCCACTGCGGCGGATGATGAACTTGCGCTCAGGAGCTGGCGTTACTTGCCTTCCTCCGCTTTGCCGCGGAAGAACTCAAGTGTGTCGCGGATGCCCTGTTCGAAGCTGCTGGCGTGCTTGAAGCCCGCACCGAGCAACTTGTCGACCGAGGCACGCGAGTGCTTCACGTCGCCGGCACGCTCTGGCAGGTGCTGGATCTCGGACGACGATCCCGCCGCGTCGATGATCTCTTGCGCCAACTGATTGACGGTGATGCTGCCGCCGTAGCCCACGTTGAACACACCAGGAAGATCCGGTGTGGTCGCTGCGAACACGAGCGCCGCCACGATGTCCTTCACGTAGATGAAGTCACGGGTCTGCTCGCCGTCACCGAAGATGGTGATTGGCTCGTTGGCGAATGCCTTGTGCATGAAGATCGGCACAGCAGCCGCGTAGGCGCTGCCCGGATCCTGACGAGGACCGAACACATTGAAGAAACGCAACGCGGTGGCGTCGAGCTTGCCTTCGGCGCGGTACATATCGAGGTAGTACTCGCCGTCGAGCTTGGTGATCGCGTACGGGCTCTTCGGCTCAGGCAACATGGTCTCAACCTTAGGAACGGTTGGGTTGTCGCCGTAGTTGGCCGCCGAGCTGGCGAGCACGATCTTCTTCACGCCGGCAGCTGCGGCTTCGTCGAGCACGTTGAGCAGGCCGAGCACGTTGAGCTCCACGCATTCGTGTGGCTTGCTCATGCTCTCAGGCACCGAAATCATGGCAGCGAGGTGGAAGATGTAGTCCACACCCTGCACCGCTTTGCGCACGGCTTCGCGGTCGGTGATCGATCCTTCGATGAACTCGCAGTCAAACCCGTCGAGGTTGGACTTGTAGCCGGAGCGGAGGTTGTCGAGCACGACAACGTCTGCTTTGCCCTGGAAGTGTTCGACAACGTGGCTACCGATGAATCCGGCACCACCTGTAACAAGAACTTTCATATCAATTCAGTGGTTAACGGTTACTTGCACTGGGTGTCGACGAATGCCTGCCATTCTTCTGCCTGGTCTTCGATCGACTCAACGAGGCGGAACTGGGTGCGGCAGCGGTCGATGTTGTGGTTCTCGCGCTTGATCTTGAAGTAGACGTCGCCCTGCAGGTAGTCGGTGAGGAAGCGGATACCGCACTCGAACGAGAGCAGTTTGCCGGAGTGCACGAGGTGTGCCTTCTCCACGTCGTTGAGGAAGTCGCCAGCCGAGCTGAGGTAGCCGGAAACGAGAGTCTCGAACATGTCGCGGCGAGCAAACACCTTGGACAAGTCCATTTCGTCTTCTGCAGCCGAGTTGCACGCGGTGCGCACCATGTCGCCGAAGTCGTACAACGCGAGACCAGGCATGGTGGTGTCGAGGTCGATCACGCACACGCCTTCACCGGTCTTGTCGTCGAGCATGACGTTGTTGAGCTTGGTGTCGTTGTGGGTCACGCGCTCAGGGATCTTGCCCTCGGCCTGGAGGTCGAGCAGGACGTCGACCATGGCTTCGCGGGAAAGAGCAAACTCGATCTCAGCCTGAACCTTCTCGGCACGGCCGTGGGTGTCGGCTTCAATCGCAGCCTTCAGGGTGTTGAAGCGCTCGCGGGTGTGGTGGAAGTTCGGGATGGTCTCGTGAAGGCGCTCACCCGGAAGGTCCTTGAGCAACTTCTGGAACTCACCAAATGCCTTGGCGGCTTCGAATGCCCATTCGGTCTTCTCGATGATGTCGTAGGTCTGTGCCTTCTCGATGAAGAGATATGCGCGCCAGAACCCACCTTCGTCGTCGATCACGTATGGCTTGCCGTCCTTGGCCATGATCACGGTCAGCGCCTTGCGGGTTGCTTCCGGATCACCGGCTTCCGCCAGCATCTTCTGAGCGTGCTCGGTCACACGCTGCACGTTTTCCATCAATTCAACCGGCTTCTTGAAAGCCACAGGGCTCAGACGCTGGAGGATGTAACGCACAGGAGCGCCAGCCTGGTCGAACTCAGCGCAGAAGGTGTCGTTGATGTGCCCGCTTCCGTATGGAGCAGCCTTCACGAAATCACCGTAGATGGCGAACTTCGAAGCGATTGGTTTGATATCAATGCTCATGATTTATGAAATGGTTGAGAAAATCATCAATGCCTCCGGAGCTTAGGCCCAGAGGTTCTCTGGGTAAGCACCCGATGCAATCAAGTCTTGGATCGACTTCTGCACGTGTGGCTTGTCTTCCTGGTAGGTCACGCCGAACCAGGTGCTGTCGGTGGCAAGCACGTCGACGGTCGCGCGCTTTTCGTTGATCAGTTCGTCCACGATGAGCGGCACGTAGCACTCGCTCTTCATTTCTCCGCCCTTTTCCTGGAGGAAGGCCACGAACTTCTCTTCGATCTCCTGGATGAACGCAGGTGTGAAGCCCCACATGTTCATCGAAACGAGCTCGTCGCCGGTGAGTTTCACTGGGTTTGCTTCGTCTTCTTGGTTCTCTGCACCGTCGTCGGTTTTGACGATCTTGGTCATTTCCTGAACCTTGGCCAACTTGCCGTCAGCACCTGCTTCGCAGACGCCGCGTGCCACGCTGCCGAAATCGGAGAGTGTCTTCTTCAGCTCGAAGCCCACCATGCAGTACTCGGACACATCAGCCGAGGTCGATGCCGTGCGCAGGAAGTCACCGAGCTTCTGGTAAGCGTCCGCACCGTAGAAGTCGTCTGCGTTGATCATACCGAATGGCTCGGAGATCACGTCACGGGCCGCACGCACTGCGTGAGCGGTGCCCCATGGCTTCTCGCGGCCTTCTGGAACGGAGAAACCTTCAGGAAGGTCACCCAACTCCTGAAATGCGTACTCCACGGTGATGCGGTCGTCGAACTTCGATCCCACCTGCTCACGGAACACGTCCTCAAAGTCACGACGGATCACGAAGACCACCTTGCCAAAGCCGGCACGGATGGCGTCGTAAACCGAGTAGTCGAGCACGGTCTCACCGTTAGGGCCCATGGCGTCGAGTTGCTTGAGGCCACCGTATCGGCTGCCCATTCCAGCTGCGAGAATCAGAAGAGTCGGTTTGTCGTTTGCGGTCATAGCACCCCACTAATAGACGCCCATCCGCACCACGCAATCGAAGAAACCGGCACGCCAGCCGATTCAAGACAATTTCCCAAGTCATAACTGCGTATGCGCCCAACTATCAGGCTTTCGCGCTGGACACCCTAATCTTCCTCCGCTAGATGCTAGGCTTCCACCGTGATATCGAAGGCGTGAGTCCTCCTGACACACCGCTACCGGCATCCCCCAAATACAAAAATGACAACGATAGCATCAATCCTCCAATCCATCGACTGGACGATCATTGCCGTGTTCTTCGCCATCGTGCTCGGAATCGGCTGGGTCGCGTCGAAAACAGCAGGAAAAAGTTCATCCGAGTTCTTCCTTGGCGGCCGCGGCATGCCATGGTGGCTCCTCGGTATCTCCATGGTCGCATGTACCTTCTCATGCGATACCCCAAACCTCGTGACCCAGTTCGTCCGTGACGACGGCGTGGTCAAGAACTGGGCATGGTGGGCATTCCTCATCACCGGTATGGTGACCGTGTTCATCTACGCCCAGCTGTGGCGCAGATCGAACGTGATGACCGACCTCGAGTTCTACGAACTCCGCTACAGCGGCAAAGGCGCCAGTTTCCTCCGCGGATTCCGCGCCATCTACCTCGGCATCTTCTTCAACTGCCTGATCATGGGATCCGTCTCGTTGGCAGCGATCAAGATCGGTGGCGTCATGCTCGGCACTGGCCCATTCGTCACCATCGTCGGCGCTTCGGTGTTCGTGGTGATCTACGCCTCGCTCGGTGGAATCAAAGGCGTTATCTGGTCGGACTTCTTCCAGTATGGCATCGCCATGGTGGGTGCGGTCTACGCGGCCTACGTTGCGGTGAACTACGCTGACACCGAAGTGGCTGTGGGCGGACTCGCAGGTCTCCTCGACCACGAAGCCGTGATTCCAAAGCTCGACATCATGCCGGACTTCAGCAACTGGATGTCGTTCATCCCACTGCTGGTCATCCCTGTTGCAGTGCAATGGTGGGCGGTTTGGTACCCAGGTGCAGAGCCAGGTGGTGGTGGTTACATCGCCCAGAAGATGCTTTCGGCTAAGGACGAGAAGAACGCGATCGGAGCAACCATGCTCTTCAACTTCATGCACTATGCCGTGCGCCCATGGCCATGGATCATCGTGGCCCTCGCGTCCCTGATCATCTTCCCTCAGCTCTCGGACATTAAGGCTCAATTCCCTGACATTGACCCTCAGTACCTCAAGTCCGACATCGCTTACCCTGCGATGCTCGCCAAGATCCTTGGCCCAGGTTGGCTTGGAATCGTGGTGGCATCCCTGATCGCCGCTTACATGTCGACCATCGGCACCCACCTCAACTGGGGCTCGTCCTATGTGGTCAACGACTTCTACAAGCGTTTCGTCAAGAAGGACGCAACCGAGAAGGACATGGTCCGCATGGGCCGCGTCTGCACTGTCGGCCTCATGGTCTTCGCAGGCACCCTCTCGCTGACCGTTCTCGACTCGGCTCAGCAAGGCTTCGAGTTCCTCTTCCTCTCGGGAGCGGGCACCGGTGCCATCTACCTGCTGCGTTGGTTCTGGTGGCGTATCAACGCGACCACCGAGATCGTCGCAATGATCGTTGCATCCGGCATGGCCATCTGGCTCGTGTTCGGCCCTGGTGACGAAGGCGCACTGCGCTGGTTCATCTCCAACGACAGCGTGTCCGAGAAGGTTCAGGCCGTCGAAGACCCAGCGCTGAACAAGTTCATCGAGGTTGCCAAAGCCGAAGGTGAGAAAGTCACCACCAAGCTTGGTGAGGAGACCAACGCAGCTCAGGAAGCATGGAACTCGGCCGAAGAAGCCGATCGCCCAGCTGCTCACGAGCTCTACGCGACCCTTTACCAGCGTAAGACGGACGTCTCCGACGCCCTCTCCGTTGCCGCTCTTACCCAGGCATACGTGAAGCTGAAGGCTCCTGAAGCAATCATCGAAGTGGAGCCTGCTCCAAAGGATGAGGACGCCAAGGAACCAACCGCTGAAGCAATCGCTGCCAAGGAAGTTACTGAAGCTGTCATCGCTGACATCATGGCGAAAGCTGCCGGAGCTCCAGAAGTTGCTGCTGTCACCAGCGCTCCTGCTTGGGCATCCCAGCTCGAAGAGTTCAAGATGGAGCACCGCAAGGACCTCCTCGTGACCATCAACGAGCCACTTGAAGCCAAAGGAAAGCCTGCCAAGGGCCTCTATGCTGCTACCATCCCATTCGGTGGCATCATCAAGGACAACGTGGTCTACATCCACCACCCTGAGGTATCCGGCCTGGTCTTCTCCGTGAAGCTCATGCTCATGATCGCCGTGGTCACCGTTGCATGGATCGTCGGCACCCTCGCTACCAAGCCGGTATCGAAGGAAGTGCTCTACAACTTCTACCGCCAGTGCCACCCAGGTGGTCCAGGTTGGGCGAAGGTCCTCCGCGACGCCAAGGCTGAAGGTGTTGACCTTCACGGCAAGGACGGAATCGATTGGCAGATGCCACTCAAACTCCTCTGCGTCTTCATTGGTTGCGCAGTGATCTACGGAGCTCTCTTCAGTATCGGTAGCTTTGTCTACGGCAACCTGGCATGGGGCTTCGGTCTCGGTGCGGTTTCCGTGGTGGGCATCGTCTTCCTGATGATCGCCTTCACCAAGATCAAGACCGACTAACCCTTGATCCAATTCTTCAGCGGCCGCTGGTTCCTCACGAACCGGCGGCCGTTTTTTTTTGTGCCCGATCCTTCCGATCCTTCCGATCCTTCCGATCCGTCCGATCCGTCCGATCCGTCCAATCCGTCCAATCCGTCCAATCCGTCCAATCCGTCCAATCCGTCCAATCCGTCCAATCCGTCCGAACCGTCCGAACCGTCCGAACCGTCCGAACCGTCCGAACCGTTCGATCCGCCTTCCGCCTTCCGCCTTCCGCCTTCCGCATATCCCAACGCCGGAGGCGCGGACCAACACAGCCCACGGCACCGCCGTGGGGAGCACCGCCCTACCCCATGAGCCCCAACGGGGCGGCACAATCACCCGAGCAAAAAAAAACAAGCCCCGCCCGGTAAAAACCGAACGGGGCTCGAATCACCTAACTAAAACTCACCTACCCCTCGATCCACTCCAATGGGATCCGGACAAACTGCAAAGTCCACGGCTCCTTGGGGCTCTGGAACGGCTCGAAAATCATCCCAATGCTGCCGTCCTTCATCTTCGTCAGCTGACTATATCCAAACCAGCCCGGCACCACCTGCTTGGAAACCGGCCAGGTCTTGCCGTTGTCGTAGCTCAACTTAAGATGACCATTGGCACGCTTCTTGTTGTGGAAGTTGTGACTGAAGAAAAGTCGGCTCTTGCCCTCGTCGGCGTACGAGTACTTCAACAGCCCGCAGTTACAGTTCCGGCCCTTCAACGCCTGATCATAGACAAAAGGCGACCACGTTTGCCCGCCATCGCGACTGACCGACACCGCACGCAGTGGCGTCCGGCCCGGGCGTGCGTTCATCATCACACTTCCGTCATCGAGCTCGGCGATCAGTGCCTCATTGCAATGATTCGTCCCCTCGATCGGCACGATCCGGCTGCGCTTCCACGTGCGGCAATTGTCGTCGCTGTAGAGTACCCCATTGTAGATCTCACGCTTCGATTCGGTGATCCGCTTTACCAGAAAGAGCGGCACCACGATGCGCCCTTTATAGCGACCGCGGGTGAGCTGGATCGCATTGGCAGGGCTCCCTGCAGTGATCAAATTCCTGATATCCGAACTATCGGCCCGTGCCACTCGCGTCAAGTCGAGCGGTTTCGACCACGTCTTGCCGTCGTCGTCGCTACTGCGTACTAGGAATCGTTGTGTCAGCCCCTGCTCGTACCCGGTCGACATCATCTTGATGTCATGTTCCTTGCGGCCGTGGTAGCCGTGCGGAAACGTCTCGTAGAAGACCAAAATCCGGCCACTCTCGAGCACCAGCGGCGATGGGTTCACCATCACCAAATCCTTGTCCTCATCGACCACGATCACGTCGCTCCAGGTCTCGCCATTGTCTTCGCTGCGCTTGAGCACAATGTCATTGCGCGCGTGGTCGTGCGTGCGCACCCGCCCTTCGGCGAATACGAGCAGCGTGCCCTTTTGACTGGTCACAATTGCCGGGATCCGAAAATGCGGGTGACCATCTTTCTTCGGCGTGAAAACCTCCACCGCTTTCAATCCCTCGGCGACTTTCACTTCCGCGTGAGCAGCCGGTGCACACAGCGCAATCGCGGCTAATCCAATGTTCAGGAGTTTCATCATGGGCAAACCATGGGGAGACTGAGCGCCCCACGCAAACCTATCCTACCGGACGGTATAACCAACCAGATTTACACCTCCAAGCACTAGTCCATCGGCAATACCACCAGCCCGGGGATATGATCAAAATGGCGGTCATTGGTGACTATCGCAGCTTCAGCACGCAACGCGCATGTGGCGATACAAAGATCGGTCAACGGCAAGACCCTTCCCTCCCGATCAAGCCTCCAAGCCAACTGCCACGTTTCATCCCACGCCGACAACGGCATATCGACAAAACACATGATGTTAAAAAAGGCCGCCAGTTTGTCGCGCACCACCGGCGAACGCACACCGCGCAACACCTCGGACTTCACCACCCCGCAGGTCACCAAATCCGTCGTATCAAAACGACGCAGCAACGTCTGCGCCGGATCTTTTCCAGCCCGCAGCAGATCGATGAACACGTTGGCGTCCACCAGTACGGAATCCAATGTGTTCATCACTTCTCCCCCTTGGTTGGCACCTCAGCAACCCGCATCGCCTTCAGGTCATAGTCAGGGTAAACCGCAGACTTCAATTCATCCTCGCTCAAGCCCAGCCCCTCCTTCATGAAGGCACGCAACTTTTTGCGGCGGTTCAATTCCCTCAGAGCGAAGTCGACGGCATCGGTCTTGGTTTCGAATCCGTACATCTCCATCACCTCTTCCAACAACGCCTCATCGATATGCATCGTCATCTTCATGCCATACACGATATGGCAACCATACAAGATATGGCAAGCCATTAAGCGCCACACAAAAAAAGCCGACGCCCCCGGATCGCTCCGGAGCCGTCGGCAAAATGCAGACAAGCCCAGTGATTAGCGCTGGTTCACCGTGCGCACCGGAGGGAATTCACCAGCCTCGATCTTCTCCTGCAGCTTCGTAACCGTTCCAGAGTAACCTCGCGCCCCCTGATCATCTGAAGCGGAAATCTCCTCAGCCATGCCATCAACCAATTCCTTGGCAGCATCCTTTTCCCCAAGGATCCACAAATAACGTGCACGCGCCAACACAGGACCGACCCGCTGGTCTCCGCCCTTGAGCCCGGCAATCCGCTCTTCGCTGAAGGTCTTGAGCGCCTCCTTTGCAAAAGCCTCCGCCCCCTCACCATCCGGCGTGATGAACGCACTCTGCACCAGCATCAGATCAAGATCCGCCTCTTTGATGTCCTGGCTCACTACAGCAAGCAGATCCTTCCAGTCGCCCATGTTCGCATTGGCAATGACCAACCAGCGGCGCTGCGTGGTCGGATCGTCCGCCAACTCCTTGCGAGCGTATGCTTCGAGCTCGTTCCACTGCCCATTTTGTGCCATTGGATAGACTTTGCTATTCACCTCGGCCTCGCGCGCCTTCTTGTCAGCGAGACGAGCAGCGAATGCTTTCTCATCGAAGTCACCTGAGAGCAGGTTCTCGATCAAGGCATCGTCGACGTCCGCAGGATGTGACATCAGCACCAGTGTCCCGTTCTTGACGAGGAAGGTATGGGGAATCCCTTTTACCCCGGCGGCCTTGAGCCATTGCTTGGAGAACTCGGACTTACGCCCACCGGAGAACGCCACGCGGTAGCTCATGCCATCGCCACGGTTCTCCACAAACTTTTCAACTTTCGCCAGATCATCTTCGAGCGAGCTCATGCCAATCACGACCAGCCCTTTGTCACCGTACTTCTGGTGCAACTCATTGACGTGGGGAATCGCAACGATGCACGGTCCGCACCACGTTGCCCAGCATTCCAGCATATAGACCTTGCCCTCTTCGTCGAGCGTCTTCACCGGCTCGCCCTTGACCCACTTCACGCCCTCGAGATCGAGACTCGGAACAGGGGAACCAAGTGTCAGCTTGGAGTCGGACTTGGCCTCTTGCGCAAGCCCGGTGGATGAAAGCGAAACCGCCATCGCCAGGAGTAGCGACGAACGTTTGATCAATGCAGGGGAAATCATAAACATTTGGGGAGAACGAGTTCTGTAGATTCTAGATTATGGGTAACCTGCCCGCAGCTGCGGGAGCTCCATCATGTATGCCTGACCGGCCTGCAAATGTCCGCACAATTCTTACGGATTCCTCGCGACAAACGTACGATTCCGGCTATCTTGCGGCGGTTCCTACGGTGTTCGACCGCATGTGGGAATATTGGCCCCGACCCGATGTATAAACTCCGGGCGGCTTAGCTGGGTAACTGATGTCAGGCCTCCATTGGACGGCAGATGTTGGTTCGGCGGCTGCCCACCTGATGAGAGTCAGGGAACGAGAGGTCCAAATCCCACGGACGGCACATGCGGGAACCATCCGCCCATTCGATCCAAGCGATCGGATGGGTCTTTTTGTGTCCGCGGGGTGACGGTGCCCGCTCCATGTAAACCGTCCCGATGGGACGATTCTTTTATCCCGATCACCCCCTGCGGTTGAAACCGCAGGCTAACCAGTAAGCCGTCGCTCCGCGACGAAGACCCGGGTCTATTCCGGAGCTCCCCGGCCGCGCGCGAACGAGTACCCACACCGCACCGACGGCAGAAATGCCGTCACTCCAGCGCTGCGCATTGTCATACGAGCATGCGCCGGGCGCTCGACATTCCTGTCGACCCTATTCCCCGACAGAGCGCAGCGAGCACGATCTCTGCGCGCCCCACACCATCACTATCGAACCCTCTGCCGGTCAATTGCGATGAGGATACCGATAGCGATAGCGTCCCCCCGATACTCGCAACGCTTCGCCTGCATCACACCTCACCGACGGCAGGAATGCCGTCCCTCCAGCGCTGCGCATGCATCAACATCACCACCACAAGGCCCAGCCGCTAGCCCCCCCCAGCTCAAAAAAGCACCAATCCCAACAATCCTGTAATCTGCGGAAAAAAACGCGATCACCCGCCTCCGACGCCCCCTTCACCACTCGTCGGAGCTTTCACCCCTCCGCGTCTTCGCGTCTCTGCGTGAGTATTCCCCATCAGAGCTGCGCATGCATCAACCACCACACGGCGCAGCCGCTATCCATCACGCACCGCCTCTGGCAGAAAAACAACAATCCCAACAATCCTGCAATCTGCGGAAAAAACCGCGATCACCAGCCTTCGACGTCGCCTTCACCTCCCGTCGGAGCTTTCCCCCCTCCGCGTCTTTGCGTCTCTGCGTGAGTATTCCCACGCGCAACGCGCCCTACCCCCCAAACACAGCACGCGCCGCCTCGGCATCCGCTGTGATCTGGGCCGTCAGTGCCTCCAGCGAATCGAACTTAGTCTCCTCGCGCAGAAACTTCACGAATCGTACGTCCATCTCAGCACCGTAAAGGTCGCCCTCAAAGTCGAACAAATGGACCTCAAGCAACTTGCGGGCCGCTCCGCCTTCCACCGTCGGGCGCACGCCCAAGTTGGCGACACCGTTGAAAACTTCACCGCGCAGTGTGGCCTTCACCGCCCACACTCCATTTGGAGGCAACTGCTCCGAATGCACGGTCAGGTTCGCGGTTGGAAAGCCTAGAGTCCTCCCGAGCTTCCGCCCCTGGATCACGGTGCCCAGCACGGTGTACTCGCGCCCGAGCAGCGATGCAGCTTTGGCAAAATCCCCGACCTGCACCGCATGACGGATCGCCGTACTCGAAACCCGTTCGCCGCCGACCGTCACTTGATCGACCGCCGACACGGAAAACCCATAATCAACGCCCATCGACTCAAGCATCGCCACGTTGCCCGAGCGCTTCGCCCCGAACTCAAAATCAGTACCAACCGCGATCTGGCGCAGGTTTTCACAAGCACTCAGCAAGTCGCGGACAAACCGATCACCCGGGATCTTGGCGAACACACCGTCGAACGGGATCACCAACATCCATTTCACTCCCATCTCCTCAAGCAGCATCTCCTTGTGCCGCTCAGCGGTCAGCAAACGCGGTGCCACTTCCGGTGCCAGCACGCGGATCGGGTGCGGATCAAATGTCACCACCACCGCCGAGCCCCCAGATGCCTTGGCCCCTGCCAACGCATCGCCAATCACCGCCATGTGCCCAATGTGCACACCGTCAAACACACCAATCGCCAAGTGCACCGGACCGGGCACCCGCGTAAGGTCGGCAATTGATCGAAGAATTTCCATGGATCAAAACCCTTTAGGCACGGATCGCTTGGACTTTAGCCCAGTCCTCAGGCTCCAAACAACAAGGATCCGCCGCCACCCAGTGGTCCGGCTCGATTTCCA
This sequence comes from Sulfuriroseicoccus oceanibius, assembly GCF_010681825.2. Lineage (NCBI taxonomy): Bacteria > Pseudomonadati > Verrucomicrobiota > Verrucomicrobiia > Verrucomicrobiales > Verrucomicrobiaceae > Sulfuriroseicoccus > Sulfuriroseicoccus oceanibius. The sequence continues at coordinate 3,150,782 of NZ_CP066776.1, forward strand.
CCAACGACATATCCATGCCGACGGTCATCTCATAATCCGGATGGTTGATTCGGTGACCGAACGCACTACCCGCCGGTGGATCGATCGGTGATGGCACGTCGCCAGGCAATGGTTGGTGCGTGCGCTCGCGCAATGGGTCCGGATGAGGCACCGCGCTCAAAAGCGCTTTCGTGTACGCATGCTTCGGAGAATGGTAGATCGTATCCGCATCCGCGAGTTCGACAATCTTGCCAAGATACATCACAGCCACACGATCGCTGATGTGTTTCACCACCGCCAGATCGTGGGCGATGAAAAGATACGACAGGCCAAAGTCACGCTGCAGGTCCATCAACAAATTGAGCACCTGCGACTGCACCGACACGTCGAGTGCCGAAACCGGTTCGTCCAACACGAGCATCTTTGGGTTCAATGCCAAGGCGCGGGCGATGCCAATGCGCTGGCGCTGACCGCCGGAGAACTCGAACGAGTAGCGCTGAGCGGCACTGGCAGGGAGACCCACCAGTTCCAACAACTCAGCAACCTTGGCCTCACGCTCGGCTGGGGTTCCGATCCCCTGCACCTCAAGCGGCTCCGCAACGATCTGGCCGACGGACATACGCGCATTGAGCGACTCCGCCGGATCCTGGAAAACCATCTGGAAATCGCAGCGCATCGGACGCAACGCAGGCTGGCTGAGGTTCGCTATCTCACGCCCTTCGAACTCAATGCTACCAGCGGTCGGCTTGTACAGGCGCACCAGCGCCTTGCCCAGAGTTGACTTGCCGCAGCCGGATTCACCGACGAGCCCGAGCGTTTCACCGGGACGCACCGCGAACGACACGCCGTCCACTGCCTTTACCGCGCCGACCTGACGCATCATCACGCCGCCACGCACGGGGAAGTGCATCTTCAAATCACGCACGTTGAGGATTGGCTCAACGTCGGATGAAGGCGCGGGTGGCGGGGTCTGTGTAGATTCAGCTTGGCTCATGCGACAGGTTGGTTGAGGGAAACATCAGTGCACTCAGGGCACGCTTCGACCCAGTGGTTGGCGGAAGCTTCGACAAATTGTGGGCGAGTTTTGAGCGAATCTCCGGTGCGGTTCATGCGCTGGCAGAAGCGGCAACCCGGCACGAAATCAGCAATCGAAGCCACCAGTCCGGGAATGGTATTGAGCTTGGTCTTGCGCTCGTTTTCCAAGCGCGGGATCGAGTTGAGCAGGCCTTTGGTGTAGGCGTGCTGCGGGTTGGTGAAGAGCTCCACCACCGGGGCACGCTCGACCACGCGTCCTGCGTACATTACCACGACTTCGTCGCAGGTTTCCGCAATCACTCCGAGATCGTGGGTGATCATGATGGTCGACATCCCACTCTCACGCTGCAGGTCCTTGAGCAAATCCAGAATCTGCGCCTGCACCGTCACGTCCAGCGCGGTGGTCGGCTCGTCAGCAATCACCAGCTTGGGGTCACATGCCAGCGCAATGGCAATCACCACACGCTGACGCATCCCACCGGAAAGCTGGTGCGGGTACTCGGTCACGCGCTTCTCAGGAGCCGGAATCCCGACCCGCTTGAGCAACTCGACCGACTTCTCCAACGCCTCGCGCTTACTCATCCCACGGTGCAGGATTAACGATTCACTGATCTGCTTGCCAATGCGATGCACTGGATTGAGCGCGGTCATCGGCTCTTGGAAGATCACGCCGATCTCACCACCACGCAGGCTCTGCAAGCGCTTCTCATCCGCTCCGACAAGGTTTTCCCCGTCGAACAAAATCTCACCACCTTGGATGTGACCCATCGGCTGTGGCAGCAACTGCACGATCGACATCGCGGTCACGCTCTTACCACATCCGGACTCCCCGACGATGCCGACGGTTTTCCCTTTCGGCACGTCGAACGACACTCCGTCGACTGCCACCAGACGACCGTTGTCAGTATCGAAGCCGGTCACCAGATCACGTACTTGAAGAATCGAATCACTCATGGTTGGACACCCTCCTGGTTGTCAGTTGGAACGGCAGCCTCTTCGGCATCCACCGCGTCGGCTGGCACTTCATCGGCAGTTTCCTGCTCCGCATCAATCACTGGCTGATCCGAATCCGAAGGAAGTTCCGCACCAGCAGGCTTCGGCAGCGGACGAGGCAACGGTTTCTTCCACGAACGGAAGACATTCACCGTATGCTGTACTTCAGGGAAAGTCTCGCCACGCTTCATCGCCTCAAGCGTCTCCTGCTTGCGCTCCTCATCAATCCAGAACACATAGCTTTCGTCCGGCACCGAAGTCTCCGGCGGCAACAACGGCATCGACTCCTCATCCGGCCAGCGCATCCAACGCCACGAACCAAAGCGGATGAAGTCGGTCAGGTAACCTGGCACAAACATCGCCTCATCATGTATGATCTGCTGCACCTTCCACGCCGCATCGCGGATCTCCTCGGTTGAAGACGCATTACGGATCCGCTCAGAGAGCTTGTCGGTCACAGGGTCCGCCCAGCCAAAAATGTTGTTAGTATTCGGCTTGGTCTTGCCTTCTTCCGTCACGGCATTGGTCGAGTGGAGGAACTGATGGTAGCGAGGGAACGGAGGCTGCATACCCCACGCGGTGAAGCATATCTGATGCTTCTTATCCGACGTCTCCTTGAACGCCACCGATGGATCCAACCCATTGAGACGCAGTTCGAGCCCCGCTTTTGCCGCTTCCTCTTTAAGCAACGCGAGACGCTGCGAAATGACCGGCACCGCAGGATAAGTCACCGACACTGACAATGGGGTGCCGTCAGGCTTGCGGAGAATCCCGTCGTTGCCCAATTCGGTGTAGCCTGCTTTGGCGAAGTGAGCACGCGCCTTCTCAATCGAGAACGGCCGGGCTTTGATGTTCGGGTTGGAAAATGAACCGTAACCTTCGGAGAAGTGGTTCATCCGCGCATAGTCGCCTTGGAAGATCACATCAATCACCTTCTGCCAGTTGGTGGCGTAGCTGATGCCAATGCGCACGTCACGGTTGTCGAGCGGCGCCTTGCGCACGTTGATGTGCAAACCATACGGCGGACGCGGGAACTGATTGTAGAACGTGTAGCGCTCGATGTAGCCCTTGAACACAGGCGGCATCTCGGACTTGCGGTACCAGAAATCCGGCGGCGTCAGAGCATGGAAGTCAATTTCACCAGCGCGGAACATTTCGAACGCCTTGGACTGACTGCGCACCAGTTTGTAGTACAACTCATCCGGGTTGTACATGTACTGATAATGCTTCTTGTCCTTGGCCCACCAGTCCTTCTTGCGGGTCAGTGTCACGGACAGGCCCTTTTGCAGCCCATCCTCAGCCAAATGGTAGGCGCCGGTGGTCGGCTCTGCTCGCCATTGGTAGCGGTCCTTGTAGTCAGGACCGTACTCTTCGTAAAACTTTTCAGGAGCCGGTGACACCGATGCGTACAACGGTAGCAGCGGCTTCGCGTCCGGCAGCGAAATCGACAGCAGATGGTCACTGTAGACCGTGAGGTTAGCGAACTGATCGCGGTAATACTGAGAATAGAACGGCTCGACCACGTTATCGGAGATCCGCACATAGACGCCACGCAGGTAGTCCATAGCTTTCACCGGAGTATCGTCGGTGTAGCGTGCGTCCGGGTCGATCTCGTAGAACATCGTGCGCCCGTCGGCACTCACCGCCCAGCGCTTGGCCACTCCCGGAATGAACTGCCCGGTGGTTGGGTGCATACTCACCAGCGGGATCTCAAGGTTGTCATAAAGATATCCGCGGAAGCTATGGTTCGACTTGGCTCCGAAGCGGCGCAATGTCGGCGGATAGGCCATGATGAACGAGTTGAAGCGCCCGCCCTTCTTGGCATCCGGGTCACCGATTGGCGGTTCTTCCATGCCATCATTCCACACCAATCCCTCAGGGAGATCCTCTGGAGTTTTGATGGAGAAATAACCATCGAGCGACTGACGGAATTCAATCCTCGCCAACTCGCGTTCCAAGTCATCGAGCGTCGATGCCGCATTGGCCTTGGCCTGATCGGTTTCAGCCTTTGCCAAGGTTTCGCGTGCCTCGGTTAGTGCCTTTTCCACCCGCACCTTCTGCTGCAGCAGGTGTTCGGCAATATGGTTGTTGTAGAGCGGGATGAAGTCTTCGAGCCCGAAGTCCTGCTTCACCACGGCCTGCTCGGGCTCGGCACACGAACTAAGCAGCGCGCCCCCGGCGCATACCAGCGAAGCGGAGAGTATTAACGATTTCCACATAGATCTTAACGATAGGTGGTGAACTTTTTCGGATCGAACGCATCACGTACCGCCTCACCAACGAACGTGACCAAAATCAAGGTGGCAACCAGTGCCAGGAACGCGGATGTCGCCAGCCACGAGGCCGACAAGTTATCCAATCCGTCCTTCAACAAACGCCCCCAGGTGGCGTAGCTCTCCGGCAAGCCGTAGCCGAGGTAGTCGAGCGAGGTCAGCGCCATGATCAACCCGGAGATCGAGAACGGCACGAGCGTCACCAGAATCGCCACCGCGTTCGGCAGGATGTGACGGAAAATAATCGTCGGCGTGGAGCAACCAATCACACGGGCTGCTGCCACGTAATCGCGCTGCTTCTCCTTCAGCGCGGCCGTCCGCATCAGATAGGTCATCCCCATCCATCCGAAAACGACCAGGATCCCAAGCACCGGCGCCAGACCTTTCCATTGGTCCGGCACACTGCCACTGACAATCACAATCACGAAGAGGAATGGAATGTTGGAGAAGATCTCGATCAGTCGTTGGACGATCAGATCGAACGTGCCGCCGAAGAAGCCCATCAACAATCCAACGGTGATTCCGATGGTGTAAATGAGCGGGATGTAAACCAGAGCCGCTTTGAAGTTCACCTGCAAGCCGCCATAAAGGTAGGCCAGCACGTCGTAGCCCTGCGAGGTGGTGCCGAGCAGGTGACCATTCTCCGGCAGCGGTGGCGCCGGGTTGGCAAATGCCTGGCGGATCGGCAACGCATCGCCAGCGGTCAGGAACTCGTCGACCGATCCCTCACCAGTCCAGTGCAGCGTGTCCTCAACCATTTCGCCCGCGGAGTAGCTCACGCTCAACACACGCTCACCGGTGGCGGACCAGCCATTGGTCTCTTTGTCGAGCAAGCCATCACGGATCTGCATCCGGGTGTGCATGCGGTCCGGGTTGCGCGGATCGTACAGCCGGATCGCGATCCCGCTGAACACCTCGTCTTTGCCAGGCAGGTAGATCTTGCCATCCTCACGCTTCTCGAGCGGCGAGGTCTGGGTCGACTGCGTATCACCGGTCGGCGCGTACGGCACCAGCGGCATGATCACCACATTGCCCTCGTCGGCATCCTCGAAGGCCAGCTTGAGCTTGCGGTAGTTCGGCTTGGTCAACGCGGCATCGCCCTCGAGTCCGAAGTCCTTGCCCATTGGTTGCTCTAGCACAAAGGCAGGGAACTGCCACTTGCCGTTGTACTTCACGGCCAGCGCCTCGTTGCCCACGATCACGTGGTCGAGCGCGGCAATCACCATCATCACGATGAGGATCAGGAACGAGACATAGCCACGGCGGTTCTCCTTGAAGCGCTTCAAGCGGCGCTCGGTGATCGGCGTCAGCTTGTAACCGGGCTTGAATTTAAACAGCAAGCCCGCCCCCGCGAGGATTCCGACCAACCAGAAGAGGTAGCCGAAAACTGGGATAAACTTCTCCCCCTGCCATCCCAATGCCGGGATTTCACGGGAAACGTTGAAGGGCCAACGCAAGGTCGGCAACTGAAGCGCGAAGAGTTCGGCAACGATCGCAACGACGGAGAGCGCGATCAACAACCAGGCAAGTTTTCGAATCATTCGGTGAAAAAAGTGAGGCTTACTGGAATTTGATCCGCGGATCGACCAAGGACACGATGAAGTCGGAGAGAATGTTCCCGACGAGCATGAGGAAGGCGGCGATGGTCAGCGTGCCCATCATCACGTTGATGTCGACATCTTTGACCGCCTGGTACTGCAACAACCCGAAGCCCGGGATATCGAACACCTGCTCGATCAACATCGATCCACCAACGATCAGCGCGATCAGGTTGCCGAGACCAGTGGCAATCGGGATGAACGAGTTGCGGAACGCGTGCTTGAACACAGCTGATTTGAAACTCACGCCTTTGGAAACCGCCGTCCGAACGTAGTCGGCGGCCAGGTTATCCATGAGGTTGTTCTTCATCATCATGGTGGTCACGGCAAAGCCAGCCACCACGTAAGAAAGCAGCGGCAGCGCGGTGTGCATTGCCAGATCCTTGAGCTTCGCGCCCGGACTCAGCGTGTCGAACTCAGGGGAAACCAGTCCGGCCAATGGAAAGATGTCCGCCCGCGCGCCAAAGTGAACGAGCAACACCGCACCCAACGCAAAGCCCGGCACGGAATAGCCCACGAAAATCAACACGGAGGTCACACTGTCGATCATCGTGCGGTGCTTGAGCGCTTTGACCACGCCCAGCGGCAAGCACACTCCGTAGGTGATGATCGCGGTCAGGATTCCGAAGTAGAGCGCGATCGGAATCCGCTCGAGAATCATGTCGATCACCCGGTCGTTGTAGGTGGACGAGCGACCAAGGTCCCCTTGCAGCAACCCGCTGAAGCGGCCTTTGAAGATCACCGCACGGTACGCGTACTCCTTGGCGGAATAGAGATCGCTGTCGACCACCAGGCGCTCGCCCTCCTCTTTCACTCCGAGGCGGTAACGCCGGGCAAAACGTAAGATCCGGTCATCGGGCGTCTCGATGCGCACCTGCCAACAATCATTGAGGATGGACTCGCCCGAATCCAAGTAGGTCGCGGATTCCACATCCACCGCATCCGGCGAGCTGCGCCGAACCAACACCTGACGCCCGCTTCCGGACAAGGTCACCAAGGTTTCCAACTTCGGGTCACCGACCAAATCCTCGCGCAAACGCGTCACCTTCTTGAACTCACCTTTGGCGATCTGCCGTTCTTTCTTCCACGCCCCAAGCCATTGCAGGTAAGCGATGAACGACGGCTTGTCATAGCCGTACTCTTCCTCCATCGCCTCCAACTTGTCCTCGTCGAGGGAACCGCCGGACTCTTTACCCCCACCGGATCCGCCCCCGCCCTCCTGGGCCTGGCTCGCCTGCTGCATCGCTGTCTCGATCGGACCACCCGGAACCCAGCGACTCACCGTGAACACCACAATCGTCACCCCCAACAGGGTGAAGGGAACAAGCAGCAGACGTCTGAGGAAATAGGCTTTCATAGGAAGGGGGAATCGCCGGCAACAGCCCACCGGTGACCGCGACACATAAGCAAAGCATCAACGCAACTCAAGCCGTCAGGTCAATTAATACAAATTCCACAGGATAACGCCGCAATCACCACCTCCCGTCTCAACAATCGCTCATCCTTGGAAAGGATGCGTCATCCCCCGTCAATTCGACTCGTCAAAGTCCCCTCCGGAGCTCCACCGACAAAACCATTTTTACTTTATTCCAAATTTTTCCAACAAATCATACAGCTCCCATCGTTCCTCCCCCATTCCATTCAACTCCTAACTATGACAACCCTCGCAACCTCCGCAGCATTCCAATCCACCCTAGCAGCAACAGATTCCGTCGCCATCAACTGGCTCGAAGAGCTGCAAAAAGGAGGAATGACCGGAATGGTCCTGATCGCCCTGGCATTCGCCGGGGTATTTTTTATCATCGAGCGCCTGATCAACCTGCGCCGCAAAGTAATCATCCCGGCGGAAGCAGTCATTGAGAAGGCAGCCGCCCTCAACCCAGGCGACGTCGCCGGTGCTGACGACCTTTATCAGTCCGCTCCTAGCACGTTCACCAAAGTAGTCTCCCACATGGCGGAGTACCACGGCTCGGAACACTCGGTGCTGATGGACAGCGCGGCGGACATCGCCGGCCGGGACATCGACCGCCAAAACCGCCGCAGCTACGGCATCGGCGTCATCGCTACACTGGCTCCACTACTCGGACTGCTCGGCACCATGGTCGGCATGATCGAAGCCTTCGCCAAATTCGCCAAACTCGAGGACAGCGCGGAAGCCGCATTGGTACTCGGCGACTCGATCGGCAAAGCGCTCATCACCACAGCGATCGGCCTGATCATCGCGATCCCAGCACTGGGCGTCCACCATTGGCTCAAAGTCCGCATGGCCCGCTACGCCGACGAGCTGGAAGAAGCCATCGACCGCGTGTCGCACCGCTGGTTCCTCAAAGGCCAGAGCAAGTAACCGCTGCATCGGTAACCCAACCCCACCTTTACCGTGCGCATCCACCGCCGACGCAAAAGCAAAGCCCGCGGGGCATCGGAGAACTTCGACGTTTCGATGTCTCCGCTCATAGACTGCGTTTTCCTCCTACTGATCTTCTTCCTGGTCACCACCATGCTGAAGAAGACGGAGAAGCGCATCCCGGTGAAACTGCCCGAGCCGGAACTCGCCCTGGCCGAGAAAGCCAGCACCAACGAAATCACCATCGGCATGACCCGTGCCGGTGAGTTCGTCCAACCTGACGGCGAACGCGATGCCTTCGGCCGTAAAATGTACGCCGACATCAAAGACCTGCCCGCCCACCTGCGCAAACTCGCAGCAGATGGCGGACGCAAGAAACCGCTGGTCCTCGAAGCCCAACAGGGCACCGAGTTCCAACGCGTCGTCAAAACCCTCGACATCTGCAAAATCCAAGGATTCGACAATGTGACCCTGCGCGTTGTCTCCGATAACTTCCAATCCACGTTCACATCCGATGAGACTCCACAAAGATAGAGACGACGACGGAATCGAGGTCTCGATGTCTCCGCTCATCGACTGCGTGTTCCTTCTCCTGATCTTCTTCCTGGTCACCACCATGCTGAAGAAGAAGAACAAAGACATCGACATCGCCTTGCCGGCCTCGACATCGGCACTCGAGATGCCCATCGACGACACGTTGGTGGTCATCGGCATCGACCGCCAGGGCAACTGGTTCTTTGAAGGCGCATCCAGCAACCGCATGCAACTGCGCAAAAGCCTCCAACAAATCGCCCAATCCGACCCACATCAGGGCATCCGCCTCGACTGCGACCGCCGCTGCGACATCGCGCGCGTCACCGAGGTGATCGACCTTTGCAACTTCCACGGACTGAAAAACGTCGGCGTCCGCACCTACGATGAAAGCTACAATCAATAACGACCCCATCGCGCGCCGACAGCTACGTGGCCGCCGCATTGCCCGCGGCGTCTCGCTCGCTGCCTTGGCAATTTTCGGTCTGACCGCCTGGATCAAGCCCGAGCTCTTTTCCAACGAGCTCGACATGCCCACGGCAGAAGAGCGCGAAAAGGCGCGCCAGGAGCGCAAGAACCAATCCCAGAAGCGCCCGCGCGTCCTCAGCAAGGAGGACATTGAGCGCCTCGCCAACAAACGCAAGGAGCGCTACCGCAAGCAACTGATCGAGTCGATCACCAAGCTCGAAGAACGCGTGACCGTCGCCGAGCAAATGGAAGCCGAAGCGACCGAGCTCTTCCGCAACGATCCGAACACACTCCCCTCGTTGAAGACCTTGATCCCGGATCAGATCAAAGGGGCAAAGGGCTCGCTGATGGAAGAGTACCGCGTTGGCAATCAGGACATGAACGCGTTCATCACCCCGGATTGGCAACAGGTAGACCGCTGCTTCGGTGTTCTGTTCAACGGCATGTCACAATGGGAAACCACCCCAAACCTACAGCCAATGGCCGACGCCGCGGAAAAGCTCCACTCGACGGTGAAGGGCATGAGCTGGAAGACCGACAAGGGCGACGATGGGTTTACCGTGGCAACAAAACGCCAGGCCCGCACACTCGCCGGTAACACCATGGCCCTCGCCACCAACAACGTGGATCTGGCTCTACGCGGCAACGCCAGCGCCGAGGACCACCCGCTCACCCAGCCCCAGCGCGCGGACTTGGCGGCGACGCTCAGTCCGATGAACATCGCCCAACTCCACGAGTTGTCGCAAAAGCTCGGCGCCCACTACAGCGACCTGATGGGCGACGTCCAAGCCGCCAAGCTGGCAGAAGTCGCCAACATCACGTTCCCCGAAGCCATTGAGAAAATCGCCCACGAAAGCTACGTCCAGGACGATCTTTCAAAGGAGCTCAACGGCATCGAAGGGCAGATGCCACTCACAGATGAACAACTTGAGGCACTCTCCGCACTGCTCCAGGAGGCCGCAGCCAGTGCCGCACGCGCATTGACGAGCTCCACGCCAGCCAAGGAGGGCGGCACATGACGAGCTTGCGACGCGCCTCCCGGTCCGGGAGGAGATTCCAAAAAACAACTCGGTGATCAGTTCGCTCTCGGCGGTGGCAAAGGCGACCAGATGGTTGGCAAAGCCGGCGACGATGAGATCGCACGCTTCGGCTCGCTCACCAAGGAACACGTCCTGCTGTCTCTCGGCTTGCGCAGTGAGCTCGGCGCAGGTCAACAAGCACCACACGAAATCACACTGAACCGCGACACCATTCTCGCCAACGCCATCCCAGGCCGCCGCTTCGACCCGGCAAGCACCCGCAAGGGCTACCTCTACGTCGACACCTGGCACATCATCGGCCCGTGGGATGTCGACGGCCGGATCGGCCCATACCAACGCATCGACTTCTCGCGCATCTACCCGCCGGAGCAGGACGTCAACCTCGACGCACTCTACGGATCGGGCAAAACCCACCGTGTCTATGACGATGAGCGTGGCTATTTCGGCCGCGACCAACTCTCCGGACGCCTGAAGTGGAAGTTTTACCAAAGCCCGACGGTGGAGGTGCGTATCCCGCGTGAACAACTCGCCAACGACGCACTCTACTTCGCCTACACCGAAGTTTACTGCGAAAACGATACCGTGATGAACCTGGCATTCGCCTCGGACGATGCCGCGCGCATCCGGATCAATGGCGAGATTGTGTTCGAGGACCACCTCCTTTCACCGTACGAACTCAGCGAAGAAATCCGCCAGGTTCAGTTCAAGAAAGGCTACAACAAGATCCTCGTGCGACTGGTCAACGGCCCCGGCCCGGCTCGATTCTCGATGCTGCTGCTTCCAAACGAGTCCTAACCCGCACACCCAGACGACTTCTGAGTCGATCTCACCTCTTGAGAGGCATGGCAATCCGTGATAGCCATGCCTCTCGCGTGGTTTTCCCCTGCAGCGACCGACAGACCATCGGTCGCTGTGCCGTATCCGCGCGGCACCATCCCCACACCCGTCCGAACCTGCTCATGCTTCGCTCGTTACTCTCCGCCCTCGCCCTGCCTGCCGCCCTGCTTTCTCTGGCGGCCATGACCAGTTGCGACCGTCCGACGGACGTCGAGCTCGCCAACCGCGACCGCATCTTCCTCTATGGAAACTCGACCGAACCCCAAGGTCTCGATCCACACAAGGTGTCCGGGGTTCCCGAATCGAAGATCCTCTCGGCACTTTTCGAAGGGCTGGTCGCCGATTCCCCAACCTCCGACACGGAGATGCTTCCCGGTGCCGCCGCCCGCTGGACCTCAAACCCGGAATCCACCGAATGGACATTCTTCCTCCAGCCCGAGGGCAAGTGGTCGGACGGCAAACCAGTCACCGCCCACGACTTCACCTTCGCCTACGAGCGCATGCTGTCGCCTGACCTCGGTGCCAAGTACGCGGAGATGCTCTATTTCATCGAGAACGCGGAGGCCTACAACAAAACCAAGCTGGGCCACATTCTTTGCCTCAATGATCCGGACATCCCGATCATCCGCGAAGTTCTCGAAGAAGTGAACTTCAGCGGCGACAAGGAAATCAAGGACCCCGAGGAAGGCTCGATGGACGAACTGCGCGCCCGCGGACTCGACAACCTCACTCTCGAGGAACTCGAAACCATCTACGAGGCACCACGCGAACGGTTCATCTTCCCGGACGCCCTCACCACCGACCAAATCCACGCCATCCTCGACCGCTTGATCGCCTACCACAAAGCCGGCAAACCCGACTTGTGGGAGAAAGCCCGCGTCGGGGTCGAGGCCATCGACGACTACACCTTGCGCATCCGCTGCCGCGAGTCCGTCCCATTCCTGCCATCGATCACCCGCCACTACACGTGGTTCGCGGTGCCAAAACACGCCGTACTCGAGCACAGCCAGGCGGAGACCCGCAAAGCCAAGATGACCGACAAGAGCAACCGCTGGACGGTCGAGGGCAACATCGTGAGCAATGGTCCGTTCCAACTCAAGGATTGGCAGTTCAACAACTTCATCGAAGTCACCCGCAACCCACACTACTGGGACGCGGAGAACGTTTGGCTCGACGGCATGAAGTTCATCCCGATCGGCAACCCATACACGGAAATCCGGGCCTACGAGTCCGGCCAACTCCACACCACCAACAGCTGCCCTGCCGAGCTGGTGCCTGTAATGAAGGAGAAGATGCCGGACCAACTGCGTCAGGAACCGTACGTCGGTGCTTTGTTCCTGCGCGCCAACACGACCGTCAAGCCACTCGACGACCCACGCGTCCGCGAGGCACTCACACTCGCCATCGACCGCACCGCGATCACCGAAAACCTACTCTACGGCCACCGCCCGGCGCAGTCGTTCACCCCACCGATCGGCGACTACCAGCCGGATCCCGTCCTCGTCACCAACATTGAACGCGCGAACCAATTGCTCGACGACGCCGGGTTTGCGGACCGCAATTCGTTCCCCCAGCTCAAGTTCCTCATCGCCTCGCGCGAAAGCTCACGCACCTTGGCCGAAGCCGTTCAGGCCATGTGGTCGAAAAACCTCGGCATCGATGTGAGCATCGAAAACAAAGAATGGTCGTCGTACATCAGCTCGACCCACAAGATGGACTTCGAAATCGCTCTCAGCGGCTGGATCGGCGATTACCTTGACCCCACCACCTTCCTCAACATGTGGATCGAGGGTGGCGGCAACAACAACACCGGCTGGGCAAGCAAGGAATACGAAGCGCTGCTCAAAAAGGCCGCCCACGAAGGAGACGCCGCTAAGCGCCTCGACCTCCTGCGCCAGGCAGAGCGTGTCATGATGAGCGAATCACCCGTCATCCCGATCAGCTGGTACGCACGCAACTACCTGCTCCACCCATCGGTCAAAGGCTGGAATGCCTTGCTCCTCGACAACCACCCGTACAAGGCCATCCGCCTGACCGACGATGCGCAGCCTGCCGCATCGAAGTAATCCTCCCACCACACCCGCGACTCTGATGTTCCGAATCATCCTCAGCCGACTGACCCAGGGCGTGCTCGTTTTGTTCGTGCTGCTCACGCTCACGTTCTTTCTCGTGCGCCAGCTTCCTGGATCACCATTCCAAAGCGAACGCCAGCTTGCGCCCCACATTGAGGCCAAGTTGAACGAAACCTACGGCCTCGACAAACCGGTTCACATCCAATACGTGAACTACCTCAAGAGCGTCGCAAAAGGCGACCTTATGCCATCGATGAAGCGCGAAACCCGTGAGGTTTCCGAGATCATCGGTCAGGCATTCCCTGTTTCCGCCACGCTGGGCGTTTGCGCAATGGCAATCGCCGTTGGCATCGGCATCCCCGCCGGTGTGATCGCCGCCGTCCGCCGCAATAGCTTCGCGGACTATGCTGCCATGGTCGGCGCGCTGGTCGGCATCTGTGTTCCGACCTTCGTCATCGGGCCTCTCCTCGCCACCTACTTCGGGATCAACCTGGGATGGTTCCGCGTCGCCGGCTGGGGCCAACCGGGTGACCTCGTCCTTCCGGCACTGACGTTGGCTCTGCCAACCGCAGCCTACATCGCCCGCCTCACCCGCAGCGGCATGCTCGAAGTCATGTCCCAGGACTTCATCCGCACCGCCCGCGCCAAAGGGCTGCCTGAATCGACCATCATCGTGCGCCACGCCCTGCGCGGTGGGCTCGTCCCGGTCGTCGCGTTCCTCGGGCCGGCATTTGCTGCCATCATCTCGGGCTCGTTCGTCATTGAGTCCATCTTCCAAATCCCGGGCATGGGCCAGCACTTCGTCCAAGCCCCCGGCGACCGCGACTACACTCTACTTCAGGGCATTGTTTTGCTCTTCGGCGTTCTCATCGTCGCCGCCAACATCCTTTCCGATCTTGCCACCCTTTGGCTCAACCCACGCGCCCGCACCGCTGACAACAAATGAGCACGTCTGATTCCTCCAACGCCCCATCGACCAACGAGCCGATCGAACAAGGATCGTCGCTGTGGCATGACGCCTGGCTGCGATTGCGCAAAAACCACATCGCCGTGGTCAGCGCCGTCCTGCTCGTCGTCATCTTTGCCGCCTGCTACCTGCTGCCGCTGCTGATGGATCTTCCCGATCCCAACGCGATCAATCTGGACAACCGCTCGGCAGGTCCGGGCGCGGAGCATTGGCTCGGTACCGACCACCTCGGCCGCGATCTCTTCTCCCGCATCCTCGACGGTGGCCAGATCTCGCTGCTCGTCGCTCTGGCCACCACATTGGTTTCCACCACCATCGGCGTGCTCTACGGCAGCATTGCAGGATACGCCGGCGGCCGCACCGATGCCTGGATGATGCGCTGGGTCGACGTGCTCTACGCGTTGCCATTCCTGGTGCTCGTCATTCTCTTCTCGTTGTGGGTTTCCACCTACACCGGAAAAATGACCGACTTCTTTACCGACTTGCTCAAAGCCGACCGCCAATCGGTCTACCGCTTCACCTCGCTGGTGCCGCTCTTCATCGCTATCGGTGCCATCGGCTGGCTCAACATGGCTCGGATCGTCCGCGCCCAGGTCCAAGGTCTGCGCAAACAAGAGTTCGTCGAAGCTGCGCGCTCACTCGGTCTCAGCAACTCGCGCATTTTGTTCCGCCACATCCTTCCCAACACGCTGGGTCCCGTGATCGTCTACACCACGCTCACCGTTCCGGGCATCATGCTCTTCGAAGCCATCCTCTCGTTCCTCGGACTCGGCGTCCAGCCACCGAACTCATCGTGGGGAATCCTGATCAAAGAGGGAGCCGACCGCATGGAGGTGAATAGCAACCTACTGCTCTACCCGAGCATCGTCTTCTCCCTCACCCTGCTCGCGCTCAACTTCCTCGGCGACGGCCTGCGCGACGCTCTCGACCCTAAGTCAGCCAAGGATTAAGCGATATGTTTAGACAGGATTGACATGATGGACATGACCTGTCGCTCTCACGAAACACGGGATGGTCGGTATTCCCGCCGACGGATCATCCAAACAGAGCGCAGCGACCATTATTCTCCTAATCCCAAATCCCTCAAAACAGGTTTCCCATGCCACCTCTTCTTTCTGTAAACGACCTCAAAACCTACTTCGACACCCGCGCCGGCACGGTGCGCGCGGTCGATGGAGTCAGCTTCGACGTCGAACGCGAACAAACCGTCGGCATCGTCGGTGAGTCCGGCTCCGGCAAGTCGGTGACTTGCTACTCCCTGCTCGGGCTGATCCCGATGCCCCCCGGCCGCATCGCCGGAGGCACCGCCATGTTCGACGGTACGGACCTCCTTTCCTGCGGCGAAAAGGCCCTGCGCAAGATCCGCGGCAAGCGCATCTCGATGATCTTCCAGGACCCGATGACCTCGCTCAACCCATACATGAAGATCAGCAAGCAGCTCACCGAGCCGCTCGAAATTCATGAGGGCATCAAAGGGAAAGCCGCACGCCATCAGGCCATCGAAATGATGGAGAAGGTCGGCATCAAAAACGCGGAGTCCCGCATCGACTCCTACCCGCACGAGTTCTCCGGCGGTATGCGCCAGCGCGTCATGATCGCCATGTCACTGATCACCAAGCCCGATCTCCTGATCGCCGACGAGCCAACCACCGCGCTCGACGTCACCGTGCAGAAGCAGGTGCTCGATCTGATCAAGGACATGCAGAAGGAGCTCGGCACAGCGGTCATTTTCATCACCCACGACCTCGGCGTCGTCTCTGAAACGTGCGACGAAGTGAACGTGATGTACGCAGGCCGCTTCGTCGAGCGCGCCCCTACCGCCAAGCTCTTTGAGTCGCCGTTGCACGCATACACCCGCGCTCTTCAGGCAAGTATCCCGGTTCTTCATAAAAAGGGCGAAGACCTCCACTCAATCCCAGGCCTGCCACCAGACCTTACCAAGCCCATCGAGGGCTGCGCCTTCAAACCGCGCAACACCATGGGCAATCCCGACCGCTGCCTGACTACAAAACGCCCGCCATTGGTCGACATCGGCGACGGCCACTGGGTACAAAAATGCCCGGGCTGCATCGCCAACGCAAAAGCCGAATAATCCGCATCCCATGCTCGAACTCGACATCATCACCAAACACTTCCACACCAAGCAGGGCATCGTCCGCGCCGTGAATGGAGTGTCGCTCACCGTCGACGATGGCCGCATCCTCGGCCTGGTCGGCGAATCCGGCTGCGGCAAGTCCACGCTCTCGCGCTGCATCATGCAGCTCATTCCAGTGACCAGTGGCTCGATCAAGCTCAATGGCGAAGAGTTGACCACTCTCTCAAAGGCAGCCATCCGCCACCGCCGGCTCGACTTCCAGATGGTCTTCCAGGACCCGTACGCCTCGCTCAACCCGAGGATGACCGTTTTCGCCACGCTCGCCGAGGCAATCAAACAACGCCATCCCAAGATCGACAAACAGGAAGCCACCAGGCGCGTCATCAAGCTGCTGGACACCGTCGGCATCGCCGCACGCCACATGCAAAAGTACCCGCATGAGTTCTCCGGTGGCCAGCGCCAGCGTATCGCCATTGCCCGCGCACTGGCACCTGAGCCGAAGTTGATCATCGCAGACGAGCCTGTCTCAGCTCTCGACGTTTCGATCCAATCGCAGATCCTCAACCTGCTGCGCCAACTCCAGCGCGACCTCAACCTGAGCATGATTTTTATTTCGCACGATCTGGGCGTTGTCCATTACCTTGCCGATGACATCGCGGTGATGTACGGCGGCAAGCTGGTCGAAACCGGCACGGCGGACGACGTATTCTACCGCCCGCAGAACGACTACACGAAGAAGCTGCTCAACGCGGTTCCCAAGATCGCACGCAAGTGAATCGTTGATCCCCCTGCCCAAACCCGCCACACCTAAACCACCCATGTCCGCCCACATTTCGCTCACCCTCCCCAATGGCGAGGTCAAACGCTTCAGCCTCGAGATCGACCTCGTCCGCATCGGCCGCGCCCCGGACAACACGATCGCCCTCGACGACGCATCACTCAGCTCCCACCATTGCGTCATCACCCGCAAAGGCGACGACTTCAAAATCGAAGACCTGGACTCGACCAACGGGGTGGAACTCAACGGCAAGGAAATCGATGCCCACACCCTCGCTCACGGCGATGTCGTCAAAATGGGCGAAATCATGCTCACCTTCGAAGCCGACGGTGAAGCACCCCTAGATCCGGCCCCGCCAGCGGAACACGAAGACTTTCTTATCACCGAACCAGCGGCAGAGGAATCCGAGGACACATCTCCTGAAACCCGCCGCGTCGCCCAAGCCGTGCCTGTTGACGAGGACGATGACGAACCCGCCCCACGCCGCAAGGTGACCCAGGCCATCCCTGTCGACGAGGAGGACGATGAGGAGCCGGTATCCGATGCCATGGCCGCAGCCCCAGCGACCACCGCGCCACCGGCACGCGCCGCCCGTCCGGCCCAACCAGCCTACGTCCCACAGAAGTCAGGTGGCGGCATCGGTGGGTTCATCGTTTCGCTCTTTGTCGTCGTACTGTCGCTGCTCATCGGCCTGAGCCTCGCCCATTACCGCGCAACCGGCGGCATCCTGCCTCTCGACCTGCTCGACCAGCTGCAGAAATAGCCACCTCTAGCGGGTACAGCAGAAACCTCACACAGATCGCCCTGCGGACCTCACCGTCCCAGGGCGATTTTCGTTTACCTGTGCCATTCTCAATCTCCAGCATCCTTTCAGGATGCACTAGTTGGCCACACCCAGCCACAGGGCTGAAGCCCTGTGCTCTGTTACCGCCTCCTTTCAGGAGCCTCGTGACCACTGAGACAAACCAAGGTCGGAAATCAACGACCACTCTGGCGGCAGGAATACCGTCCCATCAGTGCGTCGCACCGCGACATGACGCTCCCTCCCTGTGCAACCCCTCAGCGACAACTCGGAGACACCCCTCCGGCTAGCAGGAACGGAGCCCCTAAGCCACCGCAATCCGTTCCTGAAGGGAACATGGTACAAAGCCCAACGGCTTCAGCCTTGGGGATCTGCGCACGTCCCAAATCAAACCACCCTGAAATGGTGGCGGAAACCCGCCCCCATCGTCAAACACTCCTCGAAATAACCAACGCCAGAAACACCTCGCCCCCCGTCGCGATGCGACGTCTTACCGGCTAGCCTGCGGATTCATCCGCAGGATCCCTCGCCTTCCGCCGCCTCGTCCCGAAGGGACGGTTTACCCCTCAATATCCCCGCCGCCCCACCGCACAGGGAAGAACGGCTTGATCGCCGGGCCAAAAAAGAACCGACCAAGAGCCAGCCCCATCAGGCCACCTCCCAAGTGCGCCCAATGCCCGATCTGCCCCATCACCGACGACACATCACCCGAATACCACCACCCGAGAACCAACGACGCCCCCAGCAATCCGTAGGTAAACGTCCGTCCTTTCAGATGCAGCGGAATCACAAACCCCAACAACAAGGTCACCTTCAAATTCCAACGCATCCAACAAAACGCCATCACCACCGCAAAGACACCACCAGACGCTCCGACCAAAGGCAACTCATTCGCCAATCCACACTGCAAGAGCCCGCCCGCGATCCCTCCGGCAAAATAGATAATCAACGTCCGCACTCCTCCCAACTCATCCTCCACCACGCGCCCGAAGGAATACAAAGCCAGCATATTGGCTACCAAGTGCATCGTTCCTCCGTGCAAAAACATATGCGTCACCAGACGCCACCACTGCCCCGCCGCTAACGAATCCGCCGTCAGCCAATATTTACTCATCAGCAGATGCCCGTTCAACGGGTTCTGCAGCACGTTCACGAATGCAAAGACGATACAATTGATGATCGCGAGTCTTCTGACCATGTCGTCCTGCGGGCGTTCTGTCGGCAACGGTCCACGCCAACGCATTGGGTGGGCAGGAGAATGATGGGATGGTCGGTTCATGAATGGGGCGAGGCCAGGGAAGCTTCATCCTAGCGGATGATCAATCGACGACGAGAAAGAATTCCGTGTAATCGATGTGCCGAACGATTGACATTTCCCGCAATCCTCCGCCACCCTGCTGCCGGCAGCATAATCTAACGTCATTTTCAGGTGCCACCGAATACGTACTTGGATTATACTACCGCGACTCAGCCGGGCCAGCCCGAAGGAAACCACACGCAAGCACACTAAAATGTAGCGGATTCCTCCCAAAAACCCGGCGCTGCT
Source organism: Sulfuriroseicoccus oceanibius (assembly GCF_010681825.2). Classification (NCBI taxonomy): domain Bacteria; kingdom Pseudomonadati; phylum Verrucomicrobiota; class Verrucomicrobiia; order Verrucomicrobiales; family Verrucomicrobiaceae; genus Sulfuriroseicoccus; species Sulfuriroseicoccus oceanibius. The sequence goes on from NZ_CP066776.1 coordinate 3,170,140, forward strand.
AACACACAACGGCCATGCTCATCCGCGACCTTTCCGCCCCCTCCATCCGCAAACCTCTGATCGCCCTGCTCGTCGCGGCCTCATCATTCAGCGCCGGATACGCGCAGTCAGCCAACTCGGACGCGGAAGCTGCAAACACAGGCGAAGCGCCAGCTCTGCCACCTGTCGCCGGAGCGGATGAAGTAAACGCATTGGAAAAGGCCGCCACCGCCCACCCGGCCGCAGCCACACTGACACGTTACCTGCAAGCCACACTTTCCAACAATCCTCGCGAAGCCGTCGCCCTGATCGACGCCACCTCGCTTGGTGCGTTCCAATTCCGCACGATCAACGCGGTACGCACCCGCATCGACACCGCACCCAACGACGAAGCGAAGGAAAAACTCACCACCCGCGTCCTCCAAGAACTCGGCTTCGACTCGATCGAGGCTATGGAATCCGCGGAGCCTGCCCTCTTCTACGCAACCGTCCAGGAAGCACGCGCCAAAGCAGACCTCGACAACCAACAGCTGCCCATCGATTCGGTTGAGGTCACCATCCTCGGGCTGGGCGGCGAGAACGACGGCCGCACCGTCCACTTCATCGCCCGTACCAAACACCGCGAGGAAGTCATGACCGTTTCCGCCATCCGCGTCACCTCATTGGTGAAAGCCGGCAGCCAGTGGCGAATCTCCCTTCAGGCCCAACAACCACGCCTCGAGCCCATCCTCGAACAAGGTCAGGATGCCACCACCCCGGAGGCGCCTGCTCCAGAACTCGAATCACAAACGGAGGACACTCCGGCTGTCGACCCCGAACTCGAGCGCATGCGCAAGCTTCTCGAAGAATCGGAAGGCTAGTGGCGGACAATTGCATCCATGTGACTCGACTCTGACGGGAGTATCTCTCGTCTGGATACACCGTATCTTGCTCCGCCTCATATAGGCTGCGGGTAGCGATCACTGCGCTCCGATTGGGATAGCGATAAGGCAATGCCCCTCAGATCCAAGCTCGCGCCTTCATCCTTCGCGTACGCACTCGCCGTCGCGGAGCGACGCCCTACCGGCTAGCCTGCGGGTTAATCCGCAGGACCGTGCGACATCACTCATCTCGTCCCGAAGGGACGGTTTACCACAAGCCTGCATGTGAGGATCCCTCCACCTGAGGGTCCGCCGCATGATGTTCTCACCGTTTAGGGCAGCACACGGAATCGCTATCGGAATCGCTATCGATAAGGACACGAACAAGGAGATCCGTCGTTCTCCCAGAGAGAGCCTCCTCACATCTTCCGCCAACGCACAAAACCGTCTTCTTCCCCGCAGGGGAAACGCAAACCAGCCCAGGGTGACGGGAGCCTCCGGCGACCACACCCTGGGAGATCCCGCCGCCCCACCAACCGGCCGAGCGTGCGGTACCGCCGAAGCCCGCAACCTTACCCGATGGCCGGTGGAAAAACCTTCGTCACAGATCCACCACGCATCGATGAAAAAAACGCGCGGCGGGCAATGAGCCCACCGCGCGTTCTTTGTAATTGGATCTAACGATCGCGATTAGTTGCAACCGCAGGAATCGTCGTCGCATGCTCCGGCAAACTTTGCGTAGTTCTCAGCGACCACGTCCCAGTTCACCACGTTCCAGAATGCACCGATGTAATCTGGGCGACGGTTCTGGTAGTTGAGGTAGTATGCGTGCTCCCAGACGTCGAGGCCGAGGATCGGGCTGCAGCCGCAGGTGTCAGCAGCTTCACCCATGATTGGGTTGTCCTGGTTTGGCGTGCTCATCACACCGAGCTTGCCATCCTTCTTCACCACGAGCCATGCCCAGCCGGAGCCGAAACGTGTGGCACCCGCCTTGGCGAACTCAGCCTTGAACTCGTCGAACGAGCCAAAAGCTTCGTCGATCGCAGCAGCGAGGTCACCGGACGGAGCCGATGCACCACCTGGCGAGATGTACTTCCAGAAAAGCGTGTGGTTGAAGTGACCACCACCGTTGTTGCGCACTGCTCCGCGGATGTCCGCAGGCACTTTGTCGAGCGAGCGAACGAGTTCGCAGATCGACATTGCCTCGAGCTCGGCATTGCCAGCGATCGCGTTGTTGAGGTTGGTCACGTAAGCATTGTGGTGCTTCGAGTGGTGGATCTCCATGGTCCGCGCGTCGATGTGCGGTTCAAGAGCGTCGTATGCGTATCCAAGTTCTGGTAGTTCGTGAGCCATAATTAGGATTAGGTTGAATATGGTTTGGTTTGTTGTGGATCAACACCGCATCAAGCGGTGCCCACCCCACGGGCTGTCTCTAAAGCATACGACCTATTTCGTAAAGCGGTTTAGAAAATCCGCACAATTACACATCAAACAAATATCCACCACGAACAACTGGGCATCAACGCATTGCGGCTTCCGAAGACACCTCGGAAGAACATCCCAATTCCCCCGCTCGGAGCGTCCAGCCATTCCTACACCACACGAATCCACGGCCAGATTCGATTCTCCGTTGATCCCTCCGGCATTCTCCGCTTTCCTAACCTGCGATGACCGACGCGTTGAAAGGAGACCTGGCTCTCACCTATTTGAGCATCATGTTCGAAGGGGTCCCCTTCATCTTGCTCGGCACGATCATTTCCGGCTTCATCGACATCTACCTCCCCGGCCGCACGATCGAGCGACTGCTGCCGAAGAACCCATTCCTGGCCGTTCTCTTCAGCGGCGTCCTCGGCCTGCTCGTTCCTGTCTGTGAGTGCACCACCGTCCCCGTGATGCGGCGCCTGATTCAAAAGGGCTTACCGGTCTCGTGTGCGGTGGTCTACATGCTTGCCGCACCGGCGATCAATCCGGTGTCGCTTTTCAACACATACAAAGCGTTCATCCGCCCCGACCCATGGTTCATGGTCAGCTCGCGATTTATCCTGACCTTCGGTGTCAGCGTCATGGTCGGCTGGGCATTGCTGGCGCTGCGCCCGCAACATTTCCTGCGCCCGCGTCTGGTGGCAGATGTCTTTACCTCCTCGGCCAAAGGATGGTTCGGCGGCGCGGGATCCAACGATGAGCAAAACCAGATTTCGGGTCCAACCGTCGGCCCGCGCGACGGCGGCAAACTCATCAGCGCAATGCGCGCGTCGATCCGCGACTTCCTCGAGACCTTCCTCTTCTTCAGCATCGGCGTGCTGCTCACCGCCGTGATGAAGGAATCTCCGCTCAGCCAAGGGCTTGAAAAACTTGCCAGCGAACCAGGGCTCGCCACCCCGGTCCTGCTCGTCTTCGCCTTTGTCTCGTCGCTCTGTAGCACCACCGACGCGTTGATCATCGCCCAGTACAACTTTGCCTACGGGCCAAAGCTCGGCTTCCTCGTGTTCGGGCCAATGATGGACATCAAACTCGTCTTCCTCTACCTGACCATCTTCCGCGGCTGGTTTGTCGCCGCACTCGGTGTCGTGCTTTTCCTCGTCATCTGGGCCCTGACGTGGAACTGGCACGGCTGGACCTGGGACTTCTACATGTCGCTCAAACAATGACCCCGACCACTCCATCTCCCGAGGCCACGCGCGGGGCTGTGATTCGCCGCCTTTCGGAGTCCGCGGTGATGGCCGTACTCGGTGGAATTTTGCTTTGGTACCATGCCAGCGCGCTCGTCGTTCACTACCTGCGCGAAGACTTCCGCCCGTACATGCTGTGGGGAGGCGTCGGGCTCTTGGTAGTCGCCGCCTTCCACGCCTGGTTTGCCAAAGCCCGCGTCTCCGGTGAGTCCACAGTTAGCGAAGCTCGTGGTGGCTTGGCCGGCCCCGCGGCGTGGGTCGTATGGCTCGTCGCCATGGTTCCCATCTTCGCCGGCCTCGCCTTCACCACCCACAAATACAGCACATCGGCCGCCGCGCGGAAGGGACTCTTCGACGACCCAGCCTCCCTCGCATCCGGGGCGGCTATCATGAATGCCACCGCCTTGCTCGAGTACGCCCAACAATCCCCAGACGGCTATTATCAGCTCGCTCTCGACCAGGTCTTCTTCACCGCACTCTACGAAGAAGACCGCAACCTACTCCAAGGCACCATGATCGAACTCGACGCGATGGCCACCGTTCGCCCGGGGGCCACTAATTCCCTGCGTCTCTACGACCTGATGGTCATGTGCTGCGCCGCCGATGCCCGCGCTGTCGGTGTCGACGCCCGCTTCGACACCGGCATCCCCGAAGATCTAGTGGAAACCATTACCACCGCCACCCAAGCCCAGGAAGCCACGTGGATCCGCGTCCAAGGCACCCTCGATTTCGAACAAACCCAACCCGGCCGCTGGGCCGCATTCGTCGTCGTCGACACCCACGAAATCATCCCAGCACCCGCCACACCATTTGATGACATGTGAGCGGCGCGGATGCAGAAACCACCCTCCATTCACTCCGCCCGCCTGATCAGGACGTGGCGGCCGTTTTTGCCGATGGCCTCGCCCGTGTCGGTGACGAGCTCCGCCCCGGAATAGCGGTCGGCGTTCTTGGTCCACTCTTTGTGCGGCAGGATGAGCACATCCACCTCGCCGCGTTTCCACGCTTTGCGCGCTGCATTGCGCGGGGTGAACTCGGTCTCACCGGCGTACATCGGGATGGCTTCATCGTTGTCTTCTACAATCAACAACACCCCATCGGGACCGGCGATCTCACGAGCTTGCGCCCCGAAATCCACCAGCACGCGCTGATTGGTATCGATGCCAAATTTCACTTGGGCCGCGGTGTAGCCCGTGATCGCCAGCGTCACCACCACAGAGGAAACCACGATCAACCGCTGGTGCCAGCGCTGCCACCAACCCGACGCCCCCGCCGCCGCGGCAGCGAGATACGGCAATGCGATCGCCAGTGGTGGGATCACGGGAAAGATCCGGTCGGTACGCTTCGACGGGATCAACGACATGAGCACAAATCCTCCGATGCCCCAGCACAGCAACCACAGCACTTCCGGACGATCACGGAGCCAGCCCCGCACCCGCTTGGTGCAAAGCAATCCGATCAACATCAGCGACCACGGAGCCGTGAGCCCGATCACTTTCAAATAGTAATAAACCGGTTGGCTCTTGTGATAGACCTCGCCACTGCCACTCTCGGTGGTGCCAAAACGCCCGAGGAATTCTTTCCACACCACTTCTTGATAGAACGCCTCGTTCGTCACCGCGCCCCAGATCGCCCAAGCAAGGAATACGCCCAACGGAAGCAACCACAGCAGCCAACCGGGATTAGTCGTCGGACGGGATTCCTGCTTCCTGGTCAGCCACCAAAAGGCCACCAAGCCGGGAACAATAAAGGCAAAGAGGATCGGCCCCTTCGTCAGCATGCTCGCCAACATGGCGAACAAGAACAACCAACGCTGACGAGCCGTCCACGGATTCCCGCTCCGCAGGTGGTCGAAGATGACCCACCCGACAAGAAAGATCCAAAGGGCCAGCACCATGTCTGTGCGCACCAAGGTCGCCAAGCGCACCGCCAGAATATTCATTCCGAAGAACGCCGTCGCCAAAACCGCGCCCATCGCCCCCCAAACACGCCGGCCCTCGATCACCACCATGCCCAGCATCACAAGAGCCGCCACCAGAGACGGCAGACGCCACGCCACGTCCCAGCTCCCGGTCACCCCGTGGATCGCCGCGGAAACCCACCCGACCAACGGAGGCTTGGTCGCCACTTTCCCCACCGGTGTGTGCTGAAAGAACCAATGGTCGAGATGCACCATCTCGTACGACGTGTACGCCTGCTTGGCCTGGTCGTAATCGTCAAGATGCCACGGCACATTGCGCACAAGAAAGCACAGCACAAGCAGGGTAACCATCCCCCACAGCAGCGGGCGCAATCTGGATGAGGATGAATTGGGCATCTCCGACATAGGCACGACAGGTAAGCCGAACCATCTACCCACGAAAGTGGAAAAACAAACGAGGCGGAGCGTGCATTGCGCAGCGCCCCGCCTCGTGGACCGCGAGCCCTATCTCTATGACTCGCGGAAATAATCAATCGCACATAATCGCCTAGTTCTGGCGTCCTTCGATCGCGCCCAGTAGTACGGCGGCGGCAATCCCGAGCCTGCGGTCGAGCAAGTCCTGACTATCCATCGAGTAGTCGAGCTGAATCTTGCTCACGAATGGGTTGAAGTTCTGACTGAACCGGCAAACCGCGTGCCCGCCCACTGTGCCACTGAATGCCTGTGGCACCAGATTGGTGAGGAACCGGCGCACCAAAGCCAATGCAACAGAGTCCTCTTTGATGCTACCGATCTCACGTTCGTTTGCATCGAGGATCAGCCACTCATCGCGCAGAATGGACTTCATTCCCCTACGGCGCAGCGAGCCCACCATCTGTTGGCTCTGAGGGTCGACCACGTCGTAGGTCGCGCCAAAATCGATCACGTTGCGCGCCTTGATCGTCAGCACCTCGGTGGTCATCTGCTCGTCTGTGTAAATCCGCAGATCTTCTTTCAGCTTGAATGCCTTCTGCTTCGAATAGAATGCCAACTGCCCGTGTGCATCATAGATGTGGAACGCAGCGCCGAAGATCTTGAAGACCTTGCGTCGGATCAAATAATTCTGACCGCCGAACGCACCGGCTGGTGCGGCCGCTCCACCCTGAGGCGTACCGTGCGACGTATATGGATTGGCTGGTGGCGAGCTTGGAATCGGATCGAGCACGGCGGTGTCGGATCCTTGAGCGGCGTGAGACGGAATAGGCGGGGTGTTCATAAATTTGGGAAGATCTGCAATCGTTTGTGAGCAATGAAATGCCGTCATTAACTCATCGAGGCCACCGATCATCGACGGAAGCCCACGTCTGTGCAGACGCCAAACATCACCGCGCAACTGAACACGCAGCCGCCCCCCACTGGCAATCCTTTTTCTCTCAAGCAGCAGACTTCCCGCTACCGCCAATGTCCTGCACTCTGAACATTGGCGAATCCCCGCAGACTCCACAAACGTTCCCCCCATCGTACACGGCATCGGAATCCGCTTGAGCGCACGCCCGTCCCCACTCCATCCTCCTCTGACATGAAATCCCCCCTGCCCCTGATCGCATTGGCCGCCGCATTGGCCATCCCCACAGCAAGTGCCACCACTCCTGCCACCCTCACACAGGAAAACTACGACTCGGTAAAAGCCCACGTCGCTCCGACCGACCGCGACTTCGCATTCACCAGCGTCGATTGGAAATCCTCACTCCCCGATGCCATCAACGCAGCCTCCAGCCAGGACAAGCCGATCCTGCTCTGGCTCTACTTTGGCAACCCCACGGGCAACTGCTGACAAAACGGAGTCAAAACCCGACAGTTCGTCGGAAACGATCCTAAGTTCATCTCTTTCGTGCAAGAGCACTGCGTTCCCTTCGCGGGAGACGACGTCGCCTACTCGCACGCACCAGCCGAACACAAGAACTCCCGTGAGTTCCGCTGGCTCCAACGTGCGCTTGCCGGTGCACCCCACGGAATCCACCAAGGCATCTACCTCGTCACGTCATCGGGTAAGTTCCTCCAGAAGGTGGACTCCGGCTGGCCTCACTATGACCCCGCGCTTTGTTTACAAAACCTACGCCGGGGCGTGACTGCGTTCGAGCAACTCCCGACCGCCGAACGCACGCTGCAGCAGCCATTCACCCGTAGCGACGCGATGCCGCAAACCAAGCCCCACTTCGAGGTCCCCGACGGTGCGCTGGATCTGGCAATCGCCACCCGCTCGATGCCCTATCCGGAAGCGGATTTGTTCGACATCCGCCACCCGAAGTTTCTCAAAACCGACCGCATGATCCTGACCCGCGAGGAGCAGCGGGCACTACTTCCAGCCGAACTGGACATGGGCGCCACGCATCAAGCTCCCGCAGCATTGGCCCAGCGCTTCCTCCTCCACAACCACCTCACTATCGGCTGCGATCCTTGGTGGCCCGAACACTTCCAGCAGGCATCGCTCACCACCACCGTCACCAGCCAATCGCCAACTGAAACCACCCTCACCGTCCGTGGAAAATGGAAGGCCAAGGCCAACAGCAAATGGAACCAGGGGAACTACCAAGGCTCGATGCTAGGCACAATCACGGTAACCACCGCGTCCCGCCAAATCACCCACGTCGAATGGCTGGCCCTCGGCCACCACCACATCAACCACCTGAAACCCAACATGCACCGCCAGCCCAACCGCACCCCGGTCGGCATGCTCGCCACCATCAACACCCGCAAAGACCTCCCACCGCCAACGCATCGGTAACTTGCGCCACCGACCGTGCAGCCACCGCCAACGCGTGCCGGCCCCGGCTTGACGACCGGGAGTCGGCAAAACTCAGCCCATCCTCCATCGCGAAGCGGTGACTTACCGGTTAGCCAGCAGATCCATCCGCTGGTCCGCTCGATCCAAAAAACGCGCACTTAAGGTGCGGCTTACTTTAGCTGGATACAACTTCCGATAATCCGTCCCTTCGGGACGCATCATTCTCCTACGCTGCTCCGGAGGTTGAAACCTCCGGCTAACCGGTAACCTGTCGCTTCGCGACGCCCTCGCCGACACACCACAGGTTGGCACTATTCAGGAGAGTCCCATCACGAAGCGCTGGCTTGCCGGGTAGCCGCGGATTCATCCGCTGGTGTGGATGTTCCTCCCCACGCGCAGCGTGCCGTTTGCGGTAACAGCAAAACAACACGCATAAACCGTTTCCTCCACGACGTTGCCGACGACTCCGCAAATCTCTCGCTGAAAGCGAATCTCATAACAGCCTGGGGGCAGCGAGCCCCCGGCGAGCGCCACCCCAGGTTGACGCGCCCCCTTCCCCGACCGTGCGGTTTGCTGAGGTTTTGGCCCGACTCCGATAACCCGTCCCTTCGGGACGCATCATTATCCTACGCTGCTCCGGAGGTTGAAACCTCCGGCTAACCGGTAACCTGTCGCTTCGCGACGCCCTCGCCGACACACCACAGGTTGGCACTATTCAGGATCGCCCCATCGCGAAGCGCTGGCTTGCCGGCTAGCCGCGGATTCATCCGCTGGTGTGGATGTTCCTCCCCACGCGCCGACCGTGCCGTTTGCGGTGACAGCAAAACAACACGCATAAACCGTTTCCTCCTCGACGTTGCCCACGGCTCCGCAAATCTCTCGCTGAAAGCGAATCTCATAACAGCCTGGGGTCAGCGAGCCTCCGGCGAGCGCCACCCCAGGATGACGCGCCCCCTTCCCCGACCGTGCGGTTTGCTGAGGTTTTGGCCCGACTCCGATAACCCGTCCCTTCGGGACGCATCATTCTCCTACGCTGCTCCGGAGGTTGAAACCTCCGGCTAACCGGTAACCTGTCGCTTCGCGACGGCCTCGCCGACACACCACAGGTTGGCACTATTCAGGAGCGCCCCATCACGAAGCGCTGGCTTGCCGGCTAGCCGCGGATTCATCCGCTGGTGTGGATGTTCCTCCCCACGCGCCGACCGTGCCGTTTGCGGTAACAGCAAAACAACACGCATAAACCGTTTCCTCCTCGACGTTGCCGACGACTCCGCAAATCTCTCGCTGAAAGCGAATCTCATAACAGCCTGGGGTCAGCGAGCCTCCGGCGAGCGCCACCCCAGGTTGACGTGCCTCCCCATCCCCGGCCGAGCGTAACGCTCCGCCAAAACGCAATGTCTCCCCGACGGCCGCCGGCAACACGTCGAGACACCGCAACTTGCGACCAATCGAAGCGCCCTCCATCGCGCAGCGATAAGTTACCGGTTAGCCTGCGGATCTATCCGCTGGTGCAGTCGCTCCAAAAAAAGCGCGCCGAAGGTGCGGCTTACCTGGAATCGGTGCGGTTAATCCGCCGACTACTCCCACTCCCCCATGTCGCCGATGTTCACATCCAGCCGCTCGCGCTCTGCCTTGAGCTTGGCAATCATTGCATCGCGAACCTGAGCGTATCGGGGATCCTCAAAAACATTCGTCAGCTCCTGCGGGTCCTTCTCCAGATCGAACAGCTCCCACTCGTCCATTTTCTCGTCGCCGAACGCATAGTAGCGGATCAGCTTCATGCTGGCGGTGCGGATCCCAAAATGCGCCGGCACACCGTGCTCGGACGGGCTTTCGTAGTAGTGGTAATACGAGACGTCACGCAGCTTGTCCGCTTTCCCTTGTAGGACCGGCAAAAAGCTGTCGCCCTGCATTCCGTCGAGCTTCTTCAGACCGGCCATCTCAAGGAAGGTCGGACCAAAATCCGTATTCTGCACCAGCGCCTCAATGGAGCGCTCGCCCTTGAAGGCCTCCGGCCAACGGATGATCAGCGGCATCCGCAAACACTCCTCGTACATCCAGCGCTTGTCGTACCATCCGTGCTCACCAAGGAAGAACCCTTGGTCCGAGCTGTAAACCACCACCGTGTTCTCATACAACCCAGCCTCCTTGAGGAACTGATCCAGGCGCCCGATGCTGTCATCCACCGCCGCCACGCAGCGGAGGTAGTCCTTGATGTAGCGTTGATATTTCCACGAAACCAACTCCTTACCTTCCAGCTTGGCCTCAAAGAACTTCTGGTTTCTTGGACCATACGCCGCCAGCCAATCCTCCTGCTGCGCCGCATTCATTCGGTTCCACTCATATGGAGGTTCGGATAACTTCAAGTCGCCGTGGTTCAAGTGGCGGGCGATGCTCATTCGGTTGCGCTTCATCGCTGAGTTCCGGTTCCCCAGGGAGTAGTCGTCGAAAAGCGTCGGCGGCTCGGGGATGGTGACATTCTCGTAGAGCGAATGATACTTCGGCCCAGCCCCCCAGTGACGATGTGGCGCCTTGAACTGACACATCATCAAAAACGGCCCGTCACGGTTCTCCCGCATCCACTCGATTGCCAGATCTGTCGTCTTCTCCGGCGCATAGGCTCCATCGAACTCAGTAATCTTGCTGCGCTTCGGGTCCTGCGGGTCCGCGTGACGGTAACGCGCTTTGTAGTACTGGCCCTGACCGGTGTAGACCATCCAGTGGTCGAAGCCGAGATCGGTCAGATTGATGCCGTCACCCAAGTGCCACTTCCCGATGATCGCGGTTTTATAGCCAGCCTGTTCACGCAGCGCCTTGGCAAACGTAGGCTGCACCTCGAAGCGGTGTTGATTGGTCTTCTTCCCGTTTTTGTGGGAATGCAAGCCCGTCAGGATGCACGCGCGGCTGGGACCACAAATCGCATTGGTCACATGGCAGTTCTCAAAAAGAGCGCCCTCATCCGCCAGCCGGTCGATATTGGGTGTTTCGTTGATCTTCGAGCCGTAGGCGCCAATCGCCGCCGTCGCGTGATCATCCGAGAAAATGAATAGAATGTTAGGCTTCTTTTGCTCCGCCTCGGCAATCGCCGCCAGCGGCACAAACAGCATCAGGGAAAGGATTCGGCCAATCTTCATCATCGCAGCGGCAAGATAGATCCGTTCCCCTCAAACTCAAACTCAGCCCTACCTGGAGCCGGATTTCCCCGAGCAACCTCTCATCGACCCCTCCCTCCGCACACCCGAATCCCCACTACCAACATCACCACACCCGCGACAAAACACGGGCCAAACCAGCCTGTACTCACCATGAACAATTCGTCGGACTCTGCCGCGATTCCACGGGACGACGACAGATACCTCAGCAGCGCGGCATACAGCACACCCGCCAGTCCATACCCCAGGTTCAGCGCCATGCCTTTGAAGCTGAGCACCGTCGCCCGCATCTTCTTTTCAGTCACCCGGTTGAGATAAAACGACAACGAAAACGAGATGATCGTGAACGCCGCAAAGAGCGGAACCATGAACACCAACCCCACATAGGGCACAAACCAAGAAACCCCGAAAAAGCCCGCCGCGCCAAGCACGCTGACCACTGCAAACACATATCCCGGGCTCCGTTGGTCCACCATCCTGCGCGCCATCGGAGCGACCACCAGGTTCAGCAACGCCATCCCCGCACCGATCAGCCCCAAAGCGAACTCTGGATACTGGATCAAGCGGTAGTACTCCGCTCCCAGAGTCACAAACATACGGACCACGCTGTCGGCAAACGCTCCGGTCACAATCACAGCCAGCGCGAACGGCGTGCGCAAGATCCACTTGCCCGCACCAAAGGTCTGCCGAAACGCATCCCCCACCGATGGCACGGCCCGCTCGTCATGATCGCCGGAATCCACAAACCCCAGGCAGTTGATCCAACACAGCACACCCGTCGCCAAGGTGAGGAAAAGCGGTAGCCGCAGGGTGATGTCTTTTGTCACCTCCCACTCCAATCCGAACCACCCCGCCACCGACGAAACCAACCCAGGGTCATACACCAAGCCTCCCGTCACCATTGCCACCATAAATGCCACCGATTGGTACTTCGTTGTTCTCTCCAGTACGTTCGACCACTCGTCCTCTCGCCCCGCGTCCTCCAGACTCTCGTAGGCCAACGCCTCGTCGGATCCACTCGCCGACGCCTCACCCAGCCCACTCAGGAAGCGGTTGACCGCCAAGAACCAAAACAACACCGATGGGTTGCCTCGCGGAGCAAACGCCCACACCGCCATTTCCATCACCATCAGCGACGACGTCATCACCAGTAACTTTTTCCTCCCAAGCAGGTCGGACAACGCGCCCGATGGCACTTCCGCCAAGATGATCGTCGCTGCCCAGATGGCATTGAGCAGCGCGAACTGCCCCAGCGTGATGCCAAAATCCAGGAAGATGATGGCGAATACAGGATAGTAAAAACGCGCGTTGAACAACACACGGAACAAAATGAACCTCCGCGTGTTGTTGCGTGCAATGGCTTCCACATCGCGTCTCATCCTACCGTCCTCCTCCCACCAAAAACTACAGGCAACGCCACCAGCCCAGCCGCCCCGACGCCCAACGCCGCATACGGGCTCCAACCAAAGCCAGCGGGCAGGAACCCAACGGCCACAGCAAAGATCGCCGCAATCATCGCATACGGCAGCTGCGTGCGAACATGGTCCATCGGCTCCACTCCGCACGACACCGACGACACAATCGTCGTATCACTGAAGGGCGAACAGTGGTCCCCAAACACGGCGCCACTGAAAACCGCGGCAATCGTTGCGTGGATCACTCCCGTCAGCTCGCCTCCGCTGTAGCCCAACGCGACCGGCAGCGCCAGCGGCATCAGAATTCCCATCGTCCCCCAAGACGTCCCGGTGCTGAACGAGATCAACGCGCCCACCACAAAAACAAGCAGAGGGAAAAGCTCGCCGTTCAGCCGGCTCTGAAGCATTCCACTCAATACATCAGTCGCTTCCAATCCCTTGAGTGTGCTGCTCAACAACCAAGCCGAAACCAAAATCAAAACCGGCCGCAACAGATTGCGCACACCCGATAGGAAAACCGCGCCAGCATTGCCGCCTTGGTCGCGGATCGGTCCGAAATTCATCCCAAATCCCAGCACGCACGCCAACAAACTCACCACCACTAAAACCAACGCCGCATTCGCATTTCCAAACGCGGCCGACACCTTCTCCAAAGTGAAAGGAGCCATCGCCCCCTCCGCCCCGTCTAGATAAAGCCCCACCAACAACCCGATAATCAAGAAGCCAATCGGCACCACAGCGGGCAAACTCGAACGCTCCACGGATCCTCCGTCCAACGCCCTATCCGATGGACGCTCCGCATTCTCGAACTTCTTCATCGGCCCTATGTCCCACCCACGCAAAATCACCACCATCAGCAGGATCAACGTGAACCAGCAATAGAAGTTGAAGGGAATCGATCGCAGAAAGAGGGCGAACGCATTGCCCTCGACATCCGCTTGCACCAGCCCCTCGCGGATCATCGAAAGCTGGTAGGCGATCCACGTCGATATCACCGCCACACAAGCCACGGCCGAGCTCGTCGAATCCACGATGTAAGCGAGCTTCTGGCGCGACACCCCGACCTTCTCCGCCATCGGCGAGATCGACTTTCCCACCAGCATGCTATTGGCGAGCCCGTCGAAGAAGCAGATTAATCCGAGCAGATAAGCACTGAGCTGAATATGCCGCCCGCCGTGCACGCCCCGCCGCAGCCATCCGGTCGTCAGGGCCTGGAGCCCACCACCCTTCTCCAACAACGCTGCGAACCCACCCAACAGCAGAGTGAACGCCAACACACTCAGGTTCCACGTGCTCGTCAACGCCGGCCACAAATGATCCGTCACCCCACTGACGACAGCCACCATTGGGTTCCCCCCGGCCAGCAACAACAACCCGGCGGACGCTCCGAGCAACAGCCCCGTGATCGATCGGTTCAACAAAAACACGGAAACCAATGCCACCACGCTGGGCCAAAGCGCCGTCCAACCGGCTGCCAGTGGAACCAGCAACCACGTCATCGCCCAAACGACCGACACGATGGCTATGCGTCTCTTCATACAGACCTACCAGCCTGCCCGATCCACGACAGAACACAACTCACATCGCCCCCCGATTTTGCGACCTCCTCATTGCTGGAGGAACCCGAAACCTCTCGGGTGAAGACGCCTAGAGTCCGTCGCGCAAGCGGTCACGGCGTGGCTTGCCGTGGTTGAGTTGGTCCAGACGATCACGCATCGAACGGTCGTCACTGACCAAACTGCGAGCCACCGACAAAATACTGCCCGGCTCGATTTTCAACTCACCCGCCTTCTCCGAGTCGCGCACGTCATGCACTTGCGTCACGCCCTGATGCACCACCCGCACGCGCTCGGCGGATCCGTCCAAGGCAAGCCCACCCGCCGCGTCGACCAAATCGGCCACGCTGACCGCTCCACTCACCACGACGTGACCGGGACGCCTCACACGCCCGCCGATGTAGACCACTGGATCCCCGTTCACCGACACAATCTGTGCCTTCAACTCGAGCCCGATCACATACGACTCGCGCCGCATCCCGCTCTCGATCGCACTCAGCGCATCCTCGAAATTGAGCGCACTGAGCTTGATCGTCTGACCTTTGATTTTTGTATGTCCGACCTCGGAAAGCGTAAACGTCCCCGCCTCGACCTGCCGAACTTCTCCGCCCCGGCGCTGGTACACCTCAATGCGCAGCTCATCCCCGGCCTTGAACGAAAAGCTCGAGTCCGGCACCAGTTTCAGCGGCTCGTCGGCCATCAAACTTCCAGCCCAAGCCAGCGCCATCAAAAGCACCGCCGTCCAGGTTTTCATCTCGCGCATCTGCAAATTCATCACATCAAGTAGCTGCTCCATCGCAGCGATCATCCACTTCAGGCTTTGGCTCCCGCAGGAACAAATCGGTCAGAGCTTCCGCCGGCGATTTCCCTTCATAGAGCACGTGGTGTACCTGATCGATGATCGGTGTGTCCACCTCCAATCGTCGGGCTGCCTCATAAATCGACAATGTGTTCGGCACGCCCTCGGCCACCATGTGGCCCATTCCGGCAGTGATTTCTTCGAGTGACTTGCCCTCGCCCAGCCCACGGCCGACGCGATGGTTGCGCGACAACTCGGAGTAACAGGTCACCACCAGGTCGCCCACACCGGAGAGCCCTTGGAAAGTCTTCGCATCGCCGCCAAGAGCCACACCAAGTCGCGTCAGTTCGGTCAATCCACGAGTCACCAGTGCCGCCTTCGCGTTGTCCCCGAGCCCCAGGCCCTCGACAATGCCACCGGCAATCGCAAACACATTCTTGATCGCCCCGCCCAGCTCGACACCCGCTACATCGGTCGTCGTGTAGCTACGGAACCACGGCAACGTGAACGCAGCTTGGATCCGCTCGGCCACCTCGTGATCGCTCGCGGCAATCGTCGTCGCCGTCGGCAGCTTGCGTGCCACTTCCTCCGCGTGGTTAGGCCCCGAAAGCACGGCAATCGGGTTGTCCGGGAAAATATCTTGCAGGATTTCGCTCATCCGGCGGCCGGTGTCGCGCTCGATCCCCTTGGTGCACGCCAGCAAAACCGTGTCAGGACAAATCCCTACCGCTGCCAGTTTTTCAGCCACCTCGGCAATCGCCTTGGACGGCGTCACCACCAAAATCAAATCGCGGTCGCGCAGGTCCGCCAGCTCAGTCGTTGCACGCAAACTCCCAGGCAACTCGACCCCTGGCAGATAGTCGTTCGTCGTGTGCTTTTCGTTGATCTCATCTGCCACCGCGGCCGAACGGCACCACAACAACGGCGCATAGCCGCCCTCCGCCAAAACCGTCGCCAACGCGGTGCCCCACGAGCCTGCTCCGAGTACTGCTGTTTTCATCATCCGTGATCCGTTTCGGGTTCAACCTATCAAACTCACGCGACTCTACGCACCTCGCTTCGACTTGGGAACAAATCGATTCTCCTCACCAGCGATCAGTTTTTTGATATTCGAGCGGTGCCTCCACACGGCCAGGAAGCCGATCAGTACGGAGAAAACGAGATGCGGAATCCGCCACTCACCCGCCATCACACTGCGCACGACTTCGGTGATCGGAATTGCCAACGCCGCCACAATCGATGCCAGCGAGACATAGCGTGTGGTGTAGAAAAAAAGCAGCCACGCCGCCAGACCGACCAACAATGCGATCGGGAAAAGCGCGATCAACACGCCAGCAGAGGTGGCAATTCCTTTCCCCCCCTTGAAGCCGAGCCACGGCGTGTAGTTGTGGCCGAGAATCGTCGCCAATCCGGTGCCCACAATCCACGCATCGCGCTGTGGCACGTCGCCGAGCAACTGCTGGACCAGGATCACCGGCAGCAAGCCCTTCAGCGCATCGAGGATGAAGCACGTGATGCCGAACTTCTTGCCGACCACCCGCAACACATTGGTCGCCCCAATGTTACCGGAGCCATGCTGACGGATGTCGATGCCTTGTGATTTCGCAATGAAAAAGCCGAATGGAATCGATCCGGCCAAAAAACCAATGATGGGAAAGAAAGCTGGGTGCACGCGCAAACGATAACGGCAAATCCCACAGATGCTAGAAGGAATGCTGCGGGCAGACACCCCTACTCCTTCATCGCCGGACCGTACTGGATACCGCGCAGTTCCAAGCGGGGGTACTGGGCTTTCACTTTACTATGGAAACTCTCGAAAGGCTCCTTTTCGCCCCCATGCCAAGCAATCTCAGCGATCGCATACACGCGGGGATACAACCGTTGAAAAACCATCTCCTGCAGCAATCCATCGTCGGTCCACACGGCGCCGATCACGCCTTGCACCAACGCGTGCTTATCGGCGGGCACCTTGGCCACCGCCGGGTCGATCGTGTTCTCCTCGTACGCCGTTTTGAGGTCGAACGTCCGATCGCTCTTGTACCCGCGCCACGGCGTCACCGGAAAGTTCAAATAAGTGTAAGTATTCGGCGAGCAGATGACTTCCACCCCATTGTTAACCGCTTTCTGGAAAACTTTGTCACCAGCCTGCAAAGCGCGCCACCATGAGACCGCGATGTTAGAGTGCAATTGGGTTCCCTCCGGCTCATACACATCGGACCAAATCACCGCCTGCCGGTTCGACTGCCCCAAAAAGTCGGCGATGCGGTTGGAGAGATCCACCTGCAGATGGTGGAATGATCCATGCCCACCTTGCTTCAGGGCATGATTACAATCCGCGCATTTTTCCCACCGTCCCTTGAACGCTTCATCGCCACCAATGTGAATGCGCCGTGAAGGAAAGAGCGCCATCACTTCCGTGAGAACATCCGTGCAAAACTTGTACGTGGACGGTTTGCCCGCGCACATGATTTCCCGGAACCGGTTCGGATAGCTGACCTCATCCTCTCCAGGCACCGCGCCGTTGCAGGCCAACAACTCAGGGTAGGATGCCAATGCCGCGTAGGCATGCCCGGGAATGTCGATCTCAGGAATGATCGTCACGTACCGCTCTGCCGCATAACGCACGATCTCACGGATCTCGTCCTGCGTATAAAACCCTTGCTGCTGCTTGAATCCACGGCCTTTGAGGTTCGCTCCGATCTCACTCAGCTTCGGGTACTTCTTGATTTCGATCCGCCACCCATCCAGCTCCGTCAAATGCCAGTGGAATGTGTTCATCTTCATTGAGGCCAACTCATCAATGAATTGTTTAATGAATTCCACAGTGTGGAACTGCCGCCCGGAGTCGAGCATCATCCCCCGCACCGCAAATCGCGGGCTGTCAGAGATCCGCACCGCAGGCACCTGCCAATCAGCCTGAACTTCCTCGTCACTGAAGATTTCCGCCGGCAATAACTGCAGCAGCGACTGAATCCCATAAAACACACCAGCTTCCGTGTTGCCAGCGATGCGAATCTGCTCAGAGGTCACCGTCATCTCATAGCTATCCGCCGGCCCGGTCAGACCCTCATCAATCTCAAGCACGATCATGTTGCCGCCAGCCTGCTTAGCGGACGGAAGCTCGAAGCCCGTTGACCCGCCGATCCGCTGACGCAGAAAACTCGCCAGGTTCGGCGCCTCGTGCGGAGAAACCAGCTGAGTCGAGCGGTCCAAAGTGAACGTACCCTCCGCTTTTTCCACCTTTGCCGGACGCGGCAGAATGCTGATATCCGCAGCCTGCCCAGCAAACGCAAAGCAGATTAGCAACAGGGGCGTGAGTAGTGTGGTGAGTAAATGCTGCATCATATAGCCATCAAGATTAGGTGAGCCCCGTGTGAAATACGGCCGCCTCGAACCGCCAGCACAAAGACATAGTTCCTTCACGGAGCCCCACATAGGAATGGCGGGACAATACTTCCTCCCTTCCCCGAACCTTTCACTTTGCTTTGCCAGGAATCACATCCACATCCGCGGGTCACCAGGGGCGCAACATCAGCCCCAGATAACCTTGGTCTCCCGGTGGACCGGAACGGGAGCCTTGCGAAACCAATCGGCTGCAAACTCTTTGCCGCTACCGTGACGTGTGTAGTGCAGCTCACCTGGACCAACGTGCGTATGCCAGCTCGACTGAAAAGCCAACGCATCCTTTTTGCGTTTGCTGAAAATGCTTGGCACGGGATGACACGCCGCAATCCGGCTCTGTATCTCTTCCCTGCCGACCAACTGCCGCATCGTAAGCTGCCTCCAATCCGGCTCAAACCCGTGGCGCTCGATAATGTACTTGTGGTTCTGAAAGGGCCCGAGCAACTCCCAGACCGCCTCGGTGAAGCAATCCGAGATCCGGGCATCACATCCTTCAAGCGAGATACGCAGATACCCGTTGCCTCGTGTGGTGATGCGAATCTTAGGATCCGGACTATCCTCAGGGATCAATGAGCATGTGCGCATCGCCGAGAGTACCGCATCACCGAAACATCGGATCCCCTGTTCAACCGAATCCGCTTCATTGCGCTGCACGAGACGGTCTCTCTTGCGTCGAAGAAGCGCCCAATGAGACCACCCTGTCCCTGCGGTTAGTCCAGCCAGCCCAATGACGGCATCACTCGCACCGACATTGAAAACCGCCGCTGCCGCGATCGCCATCCCAATCAACGCCACGCTGGCGAACCTCGACCGCCTTCCACTGGTGACAAATTCTGCCCGAAGCCAATCCAGCTGACGGCGATCCTTCACCGGGATGCGCAGATTCACCGGCGCTGTAGGCTTGATCTCCAAACTCGTGAGCTCCGAGCCCACACCTCCCTCGACCTCTCGCCATTGGTCATGCGCTTCGTTACGGCGACCGGCACGCAAAAGCATCTCCTCGTTGATAGACTCATACGCACTCGCAATGGCAGACGCATTGCCCTTTGAGAGCAAAGGGTGGACATGCCCAAGCCCCTTTTCGATCACGCCATCATCGGCGAGACCGTAGAAATGCTCGTGCTTTCGTTCCAGTCGGTGAAAATCATAAAGCCCTGCCCTCGCTCCCGGCGCGATGGTCACGATGTCCCAGTTGTTGGCACATTTGGTCAGCACCTCGGGGTCTTTCCGGATCGAGCGCCCACGAATCTGGTTCACCGAGACATAGGCTGCGACCACCGTCAGATCGATCAGCGTATTGAGCGACTGGGAATCCCAGCCTTCGCCCAGCAAGCTACGAGTACTCACCAATGTGCGCGTCACCCCGGCTTCGAGCATCTCCGAAATCAGACTGACATAAGTCCGAGTGGTCCAATCGGGACCACTTCCGTCAATACGGCAGTAACCAGCCTCCGCCCGACTCTCCAGAGCGAACCTCAACTTCTTCTGCTCCCGATAACGTTCGGCAAACTTCAAAAAGGTCGGCGTCAGATCATCGTCGACTAACACCGACCGACCCGTCAACATGATCGGATCGAGCTCATCTGTCAGCGGATCAGAGGTCAACCGATGCATGACATCGACTGCGGTGATTCCACCACTTCCAGCCGGACCAAACTCGTAGTCGACAAGAACCAACGCGCGAATCTTGTCCAACTGCAGGTCCTGCTCGGTGACCAGAATCTCACGCAGTCCATCGAGTTTACTCTTCGACAACGTGAGGTTGCGGGCTGCTCCGGTATGGGCTGCGTGGTAACCTCCCCCGGAGAATCGATATCCGAGCCGGTTGAGGCATTCACGCAACTCGTCCCCCAGGGCCGTCGCACTTTCACACTGGAGCGTATTGAGGTGCCCCACGTGATAATCGCCAAGCACAATCGCAAGATCCTCGGTCTCACATGGAGCCGACATCTCATCGATCCAGAACACGCTCAGCGGCGGCGACAGTTTCCGCAACCCAAGGTAACGTACATAAGCAATCGCCCGGTCAGGGTCATCGCGAAGCCACTCAGGAAATGGCACCGTCCTCCCACGCAGCTGACAATCCTCCAAGCAGTCGCGCACCCAGCCAGACAACGCACGCCTACCGTCAGCCTGCACTTCGAGCCGCTCTACCAGCCCATTCAATTGCTGCTCGGACTCAAGCAACCCGGCGAGCTCACCGTCTTCCGGCTTGGTGAAATAAACGAGATCCTGATACGGCGCCAAATTGCCCTCCAAAACCACCGCTGGCAGTGGAATTTCCATGTCCACCGGCCCGGCAAGCTGGAGGTATCGGTTCATCCCCTGCGCATCCGCATCGAGAGGCGGCGTTGCTGTAAGAAACAAACAAACCGCATCTGGCATCCTCGCCAAAACACCCGCAATCACTTCACCCCAGAAGCCCGTCAAATGGTGACACTCGTCGAGAATCAGCACTTTATGACCGTTCGACACAACGGTCTCAATCAACGCCTCCGCATTCTCATGCAAATCATCGCTCTGCCGCTGCTTCGAGGCGATGGACTGATACGTCAGTGACAGGAACTCCGCGCCCGAATCTGCGTCCGTGCTAAACCGGGCATCGACTTGCGCCTGCGAGTGAAGCACCGCAGTGCCCGCATAATACCGGTCCACCCACTGCGCTTGAATTGCAGAGTTGGGAGAAAAAACCACCCCGCGTTCGCCAG
Source organism: Sulfuriroseicoccus oceanibius (assembly GCF_010681825.2). Classification (NCBI taxonomy): domain Bacteria; kingdom Pseudomonadati; phylum Verrucomicrobiota; class Verrucomicrobiia; order Verrucomicrobiales; family Verrucomicrobiaceae; genus Sulfuriroseicoccus; species Sulfuriroseicoccus oceanibius. The sequence goes on from NZ_CP066776.1 coordinate 3,191,365, forward strand.
TCTCCAGAAGCGCCTGAATCCCAACAATCGTCTTGCCCGAGCCCGGCGGGGCTACCAAATGAAAGCGGTTCTCGCCCCGCTCCCGCTTCGCGCGAAACCTCTCCAACGCCTGCGCTTGATAGCTGCGTAGTTGGTAGACAATTCCTCGTTGATGATTGAGCTGGGTCACAAAAGCAGTCGGATGTGTGGCTAAGCGAAGAAAGCCAAGAATATGTGCACCCAGCGCCAGCTTGATCGAGGAATTTCCGCGGGACGGGCATAAATGCCAATTGAACAGTCAAATTGGCAGAATGATAGAGATCGTTCGAGTGAGGCAATGCGCGAAATGCGATGCTAGCGGGCGACCTGCGCGGCTAGTAACGCCTCATCCCCCCCCTCGCCAGGATCACGTCCTTCACCATTTGTCTCACGTGCCCAATCAATCCCCGACGGCTCCGGCAAGCAGACCGTTCATTTGGTATGACACCATCACAAAAAAACTGGCGAGAGGCACACGCCCCTCGCCAGACAATCCAATGGATTGAAGTGATCAATCGCGCCCTATTTGCGGCGGCGCAGGATCAGCGCAAGTCCGCCCAGTCCGAGCAACGCCGCGGACGATGGTTCTGGCACGGCCGTGACATCCAATGTCACATCCTGGGTTTCGCCCCAGTTCTGCGAGTGGCTGTATTGAATCACCACATGATCGCGCCCAGCTGCGATGTCCGCTCCAGTCACCGTGTAGCTAAGCGGGTCGAGCACTTTGCCTGTAGCAGAATTACCCTCCAAATTCACAAAGGCAGCCTGCACACGGGAGCCATCATTCACTCCATCCCAAAGCGTGATGTCCATGCTGTAGAAGTACCCGCCCCAATCTCGCTGCAATGTCGCCCACATGGAGATCACGTCACCAGCGGCAACCGCATCCCCGTGCTGATACTCCAATACGTTGCCATTACCCCACATGATGCCAGAGCCGGCATCAGATCCACCGTTGCCGGTATGACTAGTCCAGCCACCCTCAGTGACAAACGCTCCATTCGTCGTGTAGTCGAATGTGTCGGAAAACACCGTGACAGCCTGTGATGAAGCCATAGCGACCAAGCCCAGACTGGCCGCAACTACATAGTTTTTAATCATCATTTATTGTTATTTTAGTTTTGATTCGACCGGCGACAAAACGCCGCCAGCCACCCGAGAACGTGGGATCGCCACAGAGTTCAGGCACCTCCCTATTCCCAAGACCTCGCTTCCGTTAACAGCGAGGTAAAACGAATCACCTTTGCGCACCGTCATACCGCAACTCCCCTTTGCGCAACGCACCAGAGATGCCCAGCAATCCCAGCGACCGACTAAAGGGCTAAAGATTGCGGCGCTGTTCCTACTTGCGCCAGTCGGCCGATCATAGATCATGCCGAATAACGATCCCACCCAACAGGAACAAAAACACCACCGAAGACGACGACCTCTCCGAGCTGGTTAAGCTCGAAGCTGCGAAGATTCGGCGCACGATCTGGAAGGCCGCCATTACGATTATCGGCGTGATCCTCCTCGCTCCACCGCTCATTGGCTTCGTCTCCACGGTGTCTGAATCAGTCGTGATCACGGCACTGGCGCTAACTCCAGTACTACTGTTCGTGTTGATTGTCTTCTCAATCACCCGGCTCGCGCTGAAGCAAAAACGGGAACAAGGCTCGTGACACCACCACAAAAAAAGCCGGTCGCAGCACTGACGCTACGACCGGCTTTTCTGAAAACCGCTAGATAAACACTAGCAAACTTGCTTATCCCTTGGCGGCCTTGGCGGCACGCTTACGGGCGTTGGCATCAAGGATGCGCTTGCGCAGACGAAGGCTCTTAGGAGTTGCCTCCACCAGCTCGTCGGCTTCGATGTATTCGATCGAGCGCTCGAGCGAGAAGCGCAATGGCGGTGCCATCTTGCTGGTCTTGTCCTTACCGGCCGAACGCATGTTGTCGAGGTGCTTCTCTTTCACAGGGTTCACCGGAAGGTCGCCTGCACGTGGGTTCTCACCCACGATCATGCCTGCGTAGATCTGATCGCCAGCCCCCACGAAGAGCGTACCGCGCTCCAAAAGAGCCTGCAGCGAGTAGGTGGTAGCCACGCCCTGGTCCATCGAAACGAGGGTTCCGGTGGTACGGCTCACGATCTCACCAGCGTGTGGTGCGTACTCTTTGAAGAGGTGGCTCATGATGCCGTGACCGGAGGTCAGGTTCACCAACTCGGTCTCGAGACCGATGATGCCACGGGTTGGAATCACCGCCTGGATGAAGGTCGCGCCGCTGGCCTCGGTCTCCATGTTCTCCATGACGCCCTTGCGGTTCACCAGTGCCTTGAGGATGCCCTGGCTGTACTCGCCCGGAGCTTCGATGTAGAGAGTCTCGAATGGCTCGAGCAACTTGCCCTCGTCGTCGCGACGGAAAATCACGTTTGGACGCGACACGCAAAGTTCGAAACCTTCGCGGCGCATGGTTTCCACCAACACCGCAATCTGCATCGCACCACGGGCCGAAACGTTGAACACACCCGAAACGTCGGTGTCTTCCACCTGAATCGAAATGTTGGTCTTGAGCTCACGCATCAGACGATCGCGGATCGCGCGGGACGTCACGTGCTTGCCCTCTTTACCTGCAAACGGACCGTCGTTGATCGAGAACTGCATCTGCACGGTCGGCGGATCGATGTCCACGAATGGCAGTGGTTCGATCTCACCATCAGCTGCCAGGGTCTCACCGATGTCGATATCTTCGAATCCGGCAACGCCCACGATACCACCGGCACTTCCGCCTTCGGAGTCGTGTGTCGAGAGACCGGAGTACGAGAAGGTCTTGGTAACCTTGGCCGAAACCTTGGTGCCGTCGCGGCGCAGCGCCCACACGGTGTCACCCTTCTTCACGCTGCCACCGAGCACTTTGCCCACCGCGACACGGCCGACGTAGTCGTCCCAGTCGACGTTAGAAACCAGCATCTTGAATGGTGCTTCAGGATCGGCATCCGGAGCCGGCACATAGCGGAGAATCTCTTCGAGCAGTGGCTCGCAGTCTTTGCGCTCACCGTTCGGATCGGTCATGAAATAGCCGTCACGGGCGGAGCCGTAAAGGAATGGTGCCTCGAACTGCTCTTCGCTGGCGTCCAGGTCGAGGAACAACTCAAGCACCATATCGTGCACCTTCTCAGGGTCGGCCAACGGACGGTCGAGTTTGTTCACCACTACGATCGGCTTCAGCCCTTGCTGCAGAGCCTTGCGCAACACGAAGCGGGTCTGCGCCTGTGGGCCACCCGCGGCGTCCACCACCAAAAGCACACCGTCCACCATCTTCATCACACGCTCCACCTCGGCACCGAAGTCGGCGTGGCCCGGGGTGTCGACGATGTTGATGGTGTGGTCTTTCCAGTGGATCGACGTGTTCTTGGCCTTGATGGTAATGCCTTTTTCACGCTCGAGGTCCATCGAGTCCATGGCGCGCTCCTCGGTAGCCTGGTTGTCACGATAGGTTCCCCCGGCCTGAAGAAGTTGGTCAACGAGAGTGGTTTTGCCGTGATCAACGTGGGCGATGATCGCGAGGTTACGAATAGGAACGGACATGGTCGATTGGCGTAATAGTCTTGGTGCTCAAGGGGGTTGGCGATGATCCGCTCGATTCCCCGAATGTCAAATCCACGATAGCGGCAAACCCGTGTCCTGTTCACCGCCGTCCTTGCCCCCACAAGCGCCCGTGAAGACCGCACCAACCACGTCACACAACCCATTAAATCTCAGCACTGTAGCACAACAACACCTCACAACAGCCGCGTAGAACCGCCCGGTCACCAGCGGCAGCAGTCTAACTTGCTATCTGACCTCCCTCTGTAAACCGCCCCTTCGGGGCGAATGTTCGTTTCGCTCACCCACCGGCGGTTAAAACCGCCGGCTAACCATTAAACCATCGCTCCGCGATGTGCCCCCCACATCCCACATCCCACATCCCACATCCCACATCCCACGTCCCACGTCCCACGTCCCACGTCCCACGTCCCACGTCCCACGTCCCACGTCCCACATCCCACATCCCACATCCCACATCCCACATCCCACATCCCACATCCCACGTCCCACGTCCCACGTCCCACGTCCCACGTCCCACGTCCCACGTCCCACGTCCCACGTCCCACGTCCCACGTCCCACGTCCCACGTCCCACGTCCCACGTCCCACGTCCCACGTCCCACGTCCCACGTCCCACGTCCCACGTCCCACGTCCCACGTCCCACGTCCCACGTCCCACGTCCCACGTCCCACGTCCCACGTCCCACGTCCCACGTCCCACGTCCCACGTCCCACGTCCCACGTCCCACGCCACACGCCACACGCCACACGCCACACGCCACACGCCACACGCCACACGCCACACGCCACACGCCACACGCCACACGCCACACGCCACACGCCACACGCCACACGCCACACGCCACACGCCACACGCCACACGCCACACGCCACACGCCACACGCCGTCGCGAAGCGACGACTTACCGGCTAGCCTGCGGTTTCAACCGCAGGTCCAGCACCCTCCTCCAACCTCGTCCCGAAGGGACGGTTTACCTCCTCACGTCCACAAATACGCCTCATCGTATTCCACACCATGAAGCTTCAACAACTTCACATACTCCTCTTGAAACGTGCTCGCCCGATGATGCTCCCGCTGAGTCTCAATATACAGCTTCACCGCCCCCATCGCTGATGAACTCACCGTAAACGCCCCATACCCCGCCTGCCAGGCAAACCGACAGGACGAGACCACACGGTTTTCATTCAAACTCTTCGAGCTCCCGGCCTTGAGGCGTTTCACGGCCTCTGCCACCGCCATCGTCTTCGGCACTCGCACCAACACGTGAACGTGGTCATCCACTCCCCCAACCTTGAGAACCTCAATCTCATTGTGACGCCCTACCCCCACAATCACCGACCACACATCGTTCTCAACTTCCGCCCGGATCACCGGATCGCGATACTTCGTACTCCAGACGCAATGATAGAGAATCTGCACATGGGTACTGGCCATACCACCAATCTAACAAATAACACTGACCCGCCACAACGTTTTAAACCGCCCCTTCGGGGCGAATCTTCGCGTCGCCCTTACACCGGCGGTTAAAACCGCCGGCTAACCAGTAAACCATCGCTCCGCGATGCAATCAGGCACAAGACCAACATCCCACCGAGACATTCGTCACACGATCACGTCGCGACAGCCGCAACCATCACCAATCTTGCATGCCCCGTCCCGCAGGGACGGCTTACCGGGTAACCTTCGATTTTAGCCACAGATCCCGCCACACACACCCGCCCCGCTGTCACGGTTTACCCACGCCCATCCCCCACACACAAAAAAAATGCGCGCCCTCGTCGTGGGACGGGGGCGCGCATGAAACTTTTGCCGAATCGGCTACTCTTTATTCGAGGCCGATCACTTCGTCACCGGCGACGAACCACGGGGCGTCGCCCTCTTCGCGCTCAGGCATGCTGCCCGGCACGGCTTCGGCCACGGCGTGCTCGGCATCGACGGAGGTCACTTCGATGCGCCCGACTACGCTGTCGCCACGGCGGACGCGGAACTTCTGACCCACCGAAACGTTCTTGTCCTGACCAGCGCCAATCACGACAAAGCCCTGGTCAATCAACGCCTCGGTGATGGTGGTGAGTTGCGGCGCGGTACGGATTGCCATCTTGCGGGCATTGACCATGCGCTCGAAGCGCTCACGCTCGATGCGCTCGTTCTTGAGCTCACCTTCGGTCAACTCCTTGGCTTCAAGCAGCGCCTTCATCTGCTGCTCGTGCTCGAGTGCGCGGGCTTCCATTTCGGCCTGCATCGCGGCAAGCTGCTCCTTCATCTCGGCCGATTCCTGGGCCACCTTGTCAGCCTGAGCCTCTTGCTCCTTCTTCACCTCTTCAGCGGCGGCCTGCTCTTGCGCTGGCTGTGGTGCCGCCCGGTTCGGATCGTCGAAGTAAAGCCCTCCGATCACGACCAATAACAATGCGATGGTGATACCAAAGAGAATGCGGGTGTTGTTCATAGAAATAGTACTGGGGGAGAAATAAACGCGTCGAATCCAGCCTGCTGTCAGTGCACAGCGGCCGGAAAAGTGCCCAAAGAATGCACAGTTCGCAATCTGAGTCCAGCGCTCATCACCGAGGGATCAGTAAATCCCGGACTCCACCCCGGCATCCGTCGATCAGTTGATCCAACCCAGCAGCAGCGCGGTCAGCACCACGGGCAGATAGATCAACGTGGCGAAGAACAACTTCCGCGCATCATTGCGCTCGCAGGTGCGGATGAAAACCACCGACAGCCAAACCAACCACAGCGACAGCAGCACCGCCACTACCGCACTCCACCAAGCCGCCAGTCCGAAGATCCCCGGCAGCACCATCCACGCGGCCAATGCCACCGAAAACCAAAACGCCAGCTTCGAACTGAACTTGCCGCTGTCGTCGTCATTCGACCACATTACGAACCCGGCATTGCGATACTCGTCCCGGTACATCCAGTTGATCGCAATGAAGTGCGGCATCTGCCAGAAGAACAACACCCCAAACCAGAACAACGCGCCGAGATCATAGCCATGACCGGCGGCCGTCCAACCAATCACCGGAGGGATCGCCCCGACCACCGCACCGACCACCGTGTTGGCAGACGATTTGCGCTTCATTGGAGTGTAGGCAAAAACATACAACCCGAGAGTCAGCGCTGCGAGGTAAGCTGGCTGTGGGTTTTCCTTGGTCACGGTGCCTGCGAGATGGAGCAAGCCGAATGCGGCAATCACCACACCCAGAACCATCGCCACGCCCGGGGCGATGCGGTTGGCAGGCAGCGGGCGCTCGCGGGTGCGCTTCATCCGCTTATCAAATTCAATCTCCATCAGCTGGTTGAAGATCGCCGACGCAAAGGCCGCGCAGCTCACCCCCAACACCAGGTGGACGCAGATCGCCCAGCTGAAGTTGGATCCCGCTCCAGCGATGTAACCCACCACGGCCGTGATCACCACCAACAGGCTCAAGCGGAACTTGGTCAATGCGAGCATATCCTCGCGCAAGCTAGGCTTGGCAGCCTGCTCGGTATCCGAAGCTTCAGGTGATGGGCTCGATGTGCTCATGGCTAGTTGATTATGGGACCAATGGTCGGCCGGGCGCGCACGCTTCCACATCCGCTACCGGTTCGCAAGCTCTCCGGTGGACCCGTAAGCCCGCCACGAGCGCACCGTCACACTCACCGACATGGCGAGGATCAGCAACCCATTCACCACGTGGAACTGAGTGATCCAGAATTCGAACTTCGGATGGGTGTGGAAATACAGCACCGAAACCCCGAGCCCAATCTGAGCGCAGAACAACACCACCAGCCAACCGGCGTGGGTCGAAAGACCGCGCATCCCGTGCACCATCGACTTCACTGCCGTGGATGCCAACACCACCGCCGCAATGAACGCGGCAATTGCTCCCATCTTATGGAGGAAAATCACGACGAGTTGTGTGTTCGACCAATCCGGGAGAAACGCCCCGCCTGTGGTCAGAATATCCGTCGCCTCCAGCATCTGACGCTGGGTGTGGCGGATGGTCGCGCCCACCACCAACTGCAGCAAAACCAATACCACCAGCAACCCGGAAACCACGCGCAGCTTGCGCACCGCCGAATCACGCACCAGCAGGCTCGTCGGCTCGGCCAACATCGCCATCACCAACAACAAACAGAAAAAGCCCTGACCCAAAACCCCATGCATCACTCCGTAGCCATCGGACATCATCACCACACGCAAGCCTCCCAGCTCCGCCTGCACCACCACCAGAATCAGCGCCAACGCACCCAATTTCACCAGGCGTGACCAGCCACGGTAGCGCCACGAACGCCACAGCCAAGCCAGCACCATCACCCACGTCACCGTCACAAGCACCCACCACTTGGTCGCCGAGCCATCCAACTGAGCCGCAAGATCAAACATCTCCTGCTCTTTCAACCCTTTGCTGCGAGCCAGCAATGCCGTCAGCTTCTGCACGCCGTAGACATTCACCGCCAAAACCGCCAGCAAACCAAAGAGTTCACCGATCATCCGCCACTTCGGCTCGGCCCGCCACCAGTGGAAGGCGAAAAGAAACACCACCACCACACCGAGCCCCGACGCCACCAGTCGGTGTCCGTGCTCAAGCTTGAGTGCTGGAATGTTCCACCACCCCTCCGGGTTCACCTTGCCAAAACTAAACGGCCAATCCGGTACTGCCAGGCCGACATCCGTGGTGGTGACCGCAGCCCCCCACCAAATCAGCACAAAGGCCCACAACACGGCGAACCAGGAAAAAACGCGTAACCACATGGGAACCTGCGGGTCGAGGGAGTGGGTCGGAGAAGTCATGACAGTCAATCTCGAATGCTCTCCACCATTGACCCCATCTCCACTCGGCGCAAGAGGAAGCGGACATTGGGAATCCTACCTACCCACGCTTCCTGCCTTGACCACACCCCTCATCCTCTCCTCATCTTTCCCGACTAACAAAAACAAACCAACCTCAATGAAAACTCCCCTCCTGATCGCATTGGCCACAGCATCCCTCGCGACCGCATCCGCCCGTATCTGGACCAGCACCGACGGCCGAAAGATCGACGCCGAGTTCGTCGCACTCGAAGACAACAAGGTCGTACTCAATATGAAAGGGCGCGAGTACCGTGTCCCTATCGAGCGCCTCTCCGCCGACGACCAATCCTTCGCAAATGAACAACAAGCAATCGCCGACGCACCACCAGCCGCCGCGAAAGGACTGAAACTCGCAGGCCAAGACGTCGTCGCCGGCAAACTGCAGGAACTTGCAGGAACTTGTCATGCCACTCTCGGAGGAGAACCAGAAAATTGCACTCAAGGGAGGCAAGGGCTGGCGCTCGGACTGGGCAGAGTCCGGCCATTGGAACTGGATGAAGGAAATGCATCAAGGGACGGAATCATCCGAGTTGCGCCTGTTGATCGGGTTGCCCGACAACTTCAACCCACAACAAAAAGACTGGCCGATCTTCATCCACTGGACGTCAACTGACGGCAAAAACAACGTTGCCGCAGGCCGCAACTATTGGGGGGGCCATGCAAAGACCAAGGGTGGATTCTCATCTCGGTAGACTCATCCCCCGATCGCAAAGCGGGCTGGCGCACACCCGTCTTCTACGCGAACACCCGTCAGGTGTTGGAGGAAATGCAACGCGTATGGCCAAAGTCAAAAAACTGGCCGATCGCCGTTGGTGGGTTCTCCGGCGGATCAAAGATCACCCAATGGATGGCGCCACTGACGGCATCCATCGATGACCGCGAGGTGAGGGGTGCCTTCCTTGGCGGCTGCAACGAGGGCGATTTCTGGGAATACGCGATGGCCGACTTCCGGGCGAAAAAGGCCACTCTCAGGAAGATCAAGGTCTTCGTCAGCAGCGGAACAAACGACAAGCTCGTCTCGGCAGCATACCGAGCCAAAGTCGAAGCCGCGTGCAAAGCTGCAGGCATCCGGCAACTGCGCAGCGAAACGTACGATGGCGGCCACCAACTCAACCACCAACAACTCAAAGACGCGCTCATCTGGTTCCTTTCCGAAGAATCCTGAATCCGACAGACCGACACCTCCCGAACCCAGTTCGGCAACTGGACATAAGACGCACTCGATAATTCCACAAATTCCTTCTTGCGCCGGCGCGTGGGCAGGGTAGGTTCCACGCCTCTATGACTAGAAAAGGTGGAATCGCCAAAACTCGGAAAGCAGTGTCCAAACGCTTCAAGGTCACTGGATCCGGCAAGGTATTGCGCCGCAAGCAGGGCAAGCGTCACTTGCTCCAGAACAAAAACCGCAAGCGTAAGCGGAATCTGGGTAAAGCGACACTTGTCTCCGATGCGGACATTGCAAACGTGAAGGAAAACCTTCCGTTCTCGCATTAATGCCCTGTCACTGCCGGCAATCGGTCGGCAGCAGATCATCAGCCTGGGCCCAATCCCGAAGTGGAGAAAGCCCTTCAAACAGATGAGACTGATGGCCTGAAACAAAGTAAACAGTCTGTTTAAGGAATAAGAAAATGCCACGCGCAACTAACTCACCAGCATCGCGTAAGCGCCGTAAACGTTGGCTCAAGAAAGCCAAAGGTTACCGCGGCACGCGTTCGAAACTCTACCGCTACGCAAAGGACGCTGTGTTCAAAGCACAGACCTGGGCGTACCGTGACCGTAAGAACAACAAGCGTAACTTCCGCGCTCTGTGGATCCAGCGTATCAACGCTGCCACACGTGCAGAAGGATTGAGCTACTCCCGATTTACCGAAGGTCTTAAGGCCGCTGGTATCGAGCTCGACCGCAAAGTCCTTTCGGACATGGCAATCCAGGATCCGGCAGCTTTCAAGACCATCGTCGAACAAGCTAAAGCCGGCCTCGAAGCTAAGAAAGCTGCTGCAGGTGCTGCTTAATTCAGGGATCACCCTGAATCCGCACCCGCTCGCTCATTAGCGCCAACGATTACCAAACTCAACCAATGGCCGGCATCCCCAAGGATCGCCGGCCATTTTCATTTTCCCGCCTCACGGCAATCGGCACCGGAGCGCCGACTCTTTGCTCCGCATTTCTCTTTCACCCACGACACTCCCATGTCTGACATCGCATCCACTCTGACCACCATCCAGGCCGACGCCATTGCGGCGATCACGGCAGCCACCGACGAACGCTCGCTCGACGACGCACGCGTTGCCTTCCTCGGCAAGAGCGGCACCCTCACCAAAGCCTCGTCGGTGATGAAGGACCTGCCCAAGGAAGAGAAACCAAAAGTCGGCCAGTTGCTCAATCAGGCACGCCAAGCCATCACCGCCGAACTCGACGCCAAGCGGGAGGCGCTGATCGCCGAAGCCGACGCCAAGTCCGTTGCCGACCTCGACCTGACGCTTCCTGGCCGCACGCTCCCGACCGGAGCGATTCACCCGCTCACGCTGATGCAGGACCGCGTGACCAAGATCTTCCGCCAGCTCGGATTCGCTCTGGCCACTGGCCCGGAAGTGGAAACCGAGTGGCACTGCTTCGACGCCCTCAACACACCAGCCGACCACCCGGCACGCAACGAGAGCGATACCTTCTACTTCGACTCAGGAAAACTCCTGCGCACGCACACGTCGTCGGTGCAGATCCGCACAATGGAAGAAACGGCCGCACCACCTGTGCGCATCATCGCCCCGGGCAGTGCGTTCCGCCGCGACGAAATCGACGCCACCCACCTTTCCGTCTTCAACCAGATCGAAGGTCTCTACGTGGCTGAAAACGTGACCCTCTCCGACCTCAAGGGCACGCTCGAATTCTTCTTCAAATCGCTCTACGGCGAATCGACCGAGGTGCGCTTCCGCCCGCACTTCTTCCCATTCACCGAGCCATCGTTTGAGATCGACGTGAAGCTCACCGCGGCCGGCAAAGACGCCAAGTGGATCGAAATCGCCGGCTGCGGCATGGTCGACCCTGCAGTCTTCGACGAAGTCTCGAAAGCCCGCGGCAATGAAGCATTTGGCTCGGACAAAGTCACCGGCTTCGCCTTCGGCATGGGCCTCGAGCGCCTGACCATGATCGAGTACGGCATCGCCGACATCCGCCACCTGATCGAAAACGACCAGCGTTTCCTCAATCAGTTCGCCTAAGCGCCACGCCCACCCATTTCCCAAATCCTTTCTCTCATTAGAAAATGATCACCTCTCTCAACTGGCTCAAGTCCCACATCGACCTCGACGGACTGACCACCCAGGAACTCGATGACCTGCTCACCTTCGCCGGCATCGAAGTCGAAGGCAGCGAAACCAAAGGCATCAACGACCCGAATGTCGTCGTCGGCCAGGTCATGGAAGCCGAAAAGCACCCGGACGCAGACAAGCTCAAGGTTTGTAAGGTCGACACCGGCGCGGAAGAACTCCACCAGATCGTCTGCGGTGCCACCAACTACAAAGTCGGCGACAAAGTGCCAGTGGCCCTCCCTGGCGCGGTCCTCCCTGGCGACTTCAAAATCAAGCACGGGAAACTGCGCGGCGTCGAGTCGGGCGGCATGATGTGCTCGGGCAAGGAACTCGGCATCGGCAGCGACAACGGAGGTCTCCTCATTCTCGACGGAGACCCTGCGGTCGGAACGCTTATCTCCGACCTGTTCGAGTCCGACACCATTTTCGAACTCGAAATCACCCCAAACCGTCCTGACCTGCTCAGCCACTACGGCATCGCCCGCGAGCTTTCCGCCCTCACCGGCCGCGCGCTGAAGAGCGCGTTCGCTGCGGATGAGATCACCACCAAAGAGGACGCGAACGTCGCATCCATCGCCGCTGACGCAGCGGACCTCTGCAGCTACTACTCAGCTCGTAAAATCACCGGTGTGAAGGTCGGTCCGTCACCAGCTTGGCTTGCCTCACGCATCGAGTCGATCGGCCTGCGCCCGATCAACAACGTGGTGGATATCACCAACTTCGTCCTGCACGAGCTGGGCCACCCGATCCACGCATTCGACATCGCCAAGCTCGACGGCGGCAAGGTCATCGCCCGCCGCGCCACAGAAGGTGAGCAATTCACCGCACTCGACGAAGCGGAGCACACCCTCAACCCGACCGACTGCGTCATCGCCGATGCCTCGAAAGCCGCAGCCATCGCAGGCGTTACCGGCGGTCTCGACACCGGAGTCACCGACACCACCGTCGACGTGCTGGTCGAAGCCGCACACTTCAACCCGACCGCAGTGCGCGCGACTTCCCGCCGCTTGGTCTCGACCACCGATTCATCGTACCGCTTCGAGCGCGGCACCGACCCATTGGCTGCGAATGTCGCATCGGCGCTGGCAACCAAGCTGATCGTCGAAATCGCAGGAGGCACCGCTGAAGACACACTCTACGTTGCAGGTGAAGCGAAAAAGCTCACCCAGCCACTCACCGTCGACCAGGATTGGTTCTCGAACTACCTCGGTGGCGTTTCTGCCGATGAACAAAGCGATATCCTCACCAAGCTCGGACTTACCTCGACCGACGGCAAAGTGTGGGACGTCCCTAGCTTCCGCCTCGACCTGACCCGCCCGATCGACCTCACCGAAGAGATCGCCCGCGTCCGCGGCCTTGAGCCGGTGCCATCGTCAACCTACGCCACACCGGTGCACGCCAGCGATGACGACCGCTTGTACGACTTCACCCTGGACATCAAAAAGCGCCTCGTTTCCGAAGGTCTCTACGAAGCACGTACCATCAAGTTGATCTCGACCGCACAGCTCGCCGACGCCGCGAACTCGACCATCACTCCGGTGCCATTGAAGAACGCACTGAGTGAAGACCACACGCACTTGCGCCCGTCGATCCTGCCAGCCCTGCTCGTGACTGCGGCACGCAACGTGGCACAAGGCGCGGCCCGCTTGCCGTTCTTCGAGACTGGCACCGTCTTCGCCGCCGGCCGCAAGCCAGGCGACGTGGTCGAGTCCCAAGCGCTCACCATCGTTCTCGGCGGCCTCGCCAACGACCGCTCGTGGGCCGACTCATCACCACGCACGCTCGCCTTCGAAGACCTGCGCGCCGTGCTCGACTCCATCCTGCCAAATGTGCGCCTCAAGCTGAAGCCGGCCGAACATGCGGTCTTCGCCAAGTGCGCCCAGATCTCGGTCGGCAAGAAGAACATCCTCGGCGTGATCGGACAGATCGCTCCTGCCCGCCTCCGCGCCCTCGACATCGATTGCCCAATGTTCGCCGTCGAACTCAACCTGGACGTGCTCTTCGCGCTGACAGAGAAGGACGAGCGCAAGTTCGCCGAGCTGCCACGCTTCCCAGGCACCTCGCGTGACATTGCGATGGAAGTTCCACGCGACCTCCCGATCAACCGCATCGAGTCCGTGCTTCAGCAGTTGAACATTCCAATCCTCGAAGGCTGGCAAATGTTCGACCTCTTCACCGACGACTCAGGCCAGAAACTCCCGGCCGACCGCAAGTCCGTCGCCTTCTCGCTCAGCTACCGTAACGCCGAGCGCACCATGAAGAGCAAAGAAGTTGACGCCGCCCACGCAGAAGTCCTCGCAGCGCTCGAAAAAGCGCTCGACGTCAACTTCCGCTAATCCGGATTCAAACATCACCTCACAAACAACCCGCAGTCACCCAGTGGCTGCGGGTTGTTTTTGTTTTCAACCAAGCCGCCCACAAACAACGGGCCCCGCCGTCAACCGCATTCCTGACAATAGGCTAGTTTCCCACCACAATCTCTTCCCTTCCCCCCCGCGCACCTCTACTGTCGAGCCAATCCGCCCAAAGATCTCCCGCTCATGAAACTCGTACTTCTCACGCTCATCCTGTCGTTATCCGCCATCCTGCCAGGCGAGGCCGCTCTCGACGTATACATGCGACTCCTCGACAGATCGGCATCTAATTCCGCTGATCCAACTGCCCCGGAAAGCTTGAAGAAGCTTGGGTTCTTTAGACTCGGATCCCTCAATATCGGAGCGGAGAACACCGTCAACATCGGGTCTATCAGCGCCGGAGGGGGCGCGGGGAAGGCTACGTTCAAAGAACTCCATATCACCAAATACCCAAACCAAGTCAGCACCGATCTGTTCCGTAGCCTCGTCATTGGAAGTCATTATGATGACGTGGAGATCATTGTGGTTTACCCAGCCGCAGCAACGGAGTCCACTGACTTGTACCGAGACTGCGTAACAATGAAATTCGAGCTCAAACTCGTGATGGTCCAATCGCTCGACTATTCGGTTTCGGAAGGGGATGACATCGCAGATGAGTCGGTCGTTTTGCAGTTTGGAGCAGTTCGCATTTCCTATTACACCCCCAACGAGAAGTCCAATGTGTTCACATTGCACAGCCAACAGAGCTGGAGCCGGGTCTTGAATACCGAAGCGTTCGCAGTCAACTAACCCAGCGGGGAACCATGCGCACCATTCTCATTCAAGCGCTTTGCCTGCTTCTATGCTGGTGTGGGCGAAGCCATGCCCAGACCACCTCACAGATCTATCTCAGCGGCGGGTTCGGCGGATCACCCGCCATTTCCGACGAACTCACCATTCTGAGTTTCTCCAAGGGGACGGAAAATTCGATCAACCTGGATTCCTATACCGGAGGAGGAAGCGCAGGCGTGGCCTCAGGAAAGATCGCTACCATCAGCTTCACCCCAAACGCAGCAACCACAGAAATGTTCGCCGGACTTGCCACCGGTCGGATCTATCAAATGAAGTTTGTCCTCACCCGCCCGTCGGAAGCTGGCCCGGACAAACCGACAGTGCTTACTGAAATCTCTTTCGACGACGTCATGTTCACTGACTGGTCGTTCGAGGCGGCCTCGTCAAACAGCCTGCCCGAAGTTCAAGTTCAGTTCGTCTACGGAGCCATCTACTGGACCGAATACCACATCGGCAGCAAGCCCGGAGAAACCGTCACCTCCAGCTCAATCGGCTGGTCACATATCGAAAACACTCTCGTCACGACAGATTTCTTCGAGGGAGACACCAGCGGCGCTGGTGGAGGCGGTAGCATCGTCACCGACACCGATAGCGACGGCATCCCAGACTCGTGGGAAGACGCCAACGGCTTGAATAAAAACCTTCAAGCAGACGGCAGCGACAACTTCGACGACGACCCATTCACCAACTTTCAAGAATACGTCGCCGGCACCGACCCGCGCTCGACCACATCGTACTTACGCGCCAAAATCGCACTCGATACCAATACCATCGAGCTCGAATGGAGCAGCTTGTCAGATCGAACCTACCGCATCTTCCACTCAGCCTCGCCCGCCGCAGGCTTCACCCTGCTCGAAGAAATCCCAGCAGCCACATCCGGCTCAATCACCACCTACCGCCCCGCCGCAGGCACGGGCCCATTCTTCAAGGTCGAGGCGCGCCTCGCCCAATAACCACAAATCCACCCGATCAACCCGCAGTCACCCGATGGCTGCGGGTTGTTTTGTTTTAAACAAAAACCACGCCCGCATCGGCAGCGGTTGGCTGACCAACCCGCAACAGCGCCCACACCAAACAAACACTCGCACCAGACGCCACGCTTTGCGTAAACTCCAGCCATGCGCCGACGCCTCCTCTCCGCACTGATGCAGATCGTCTTCCTGGCTGTACTTACCGGAATGTTCTCACGCCCGTCGGCAATGCCCGACATCACTAGCTTCAGCATCCCGATGGAAACCATCCAACAAGGAGGGCAAAAGATCAGGCTGGACGACTACAAGGGCACAGTCTCCATTTTCCAAGGCAACGAGAACCAAGTCTCGATCCAGTTCACACACGACCGGACTGCTAAGATTCCCTACATCGCATGGGGACTGCTCGCGCTCTACAGCGCCTACCTCCTCGTCGGCGTATTCAAGCAGGAGAAGGCCAACAACACACCAGCCCCCATCGACTTGAATTTGATCAAGTCCTTACCCGACTACAAATCCTTTCTCGACGACGACCCCGAGCGGAAGTTCCTCTACGACGAAGACCTTCCGAACGCATTTCTTGAGTGGCTGCTCAAACGGAAATAGCCCACACTCGCCCCTATGCAGTGCTCCGTTTTCATCGCAACCAGCCTCGATGGCTTCATCGCCCGCAGCGACGGCGATATTGATTGGCTGATGGATGCCGACACGTCCGACCCTCCGGAGGACACCGGCTACTTCTCGTTCATCGAGACCATCGATTGCTTGGTCATGGGCCGCAACAGCCTGGAGAAAGTCCTCACCTTCCCCGAGTGGCCATACGAAGGCCGCCGTGTCGTCGTGATGAGCCGCAGCATGCGCGATGTACCGTCCCAGGTCACTGGCAAGTTTGAATACTTCAACGGATCACCGGAAGAGCTCGTCACCAAATTGAACACCGAGGGCTGCCACCGCCTCTACATCGACGGTGGCCAAGTCATCCAATCGTTCCTCCGCGCCGGATTGATCACCGACCTTTGCATCACCACAATTCCCATCCTTCTCGGCGATGGCATTCCGCTTTTCGGCCCACTGGAGAAAGACGTGAAACTCCGCCACGTCTCGACCAAAACGTTCCAGTCCGGCTTCGTCGAGACCAACTATCAAGTCGTCAAGTAGCTGGACCTCGAACGCAGCAGCACGATGCAAAACAGCGGCCACCCATCGTGGGCAGCCGCCTTTAACCTTTCGCTTACGCTTGTCCGTAATAGACCTCTTCGTACGGTTGGATCACGACAAAGCCGCTGCCCTCGAACTGCATCTGAATCGACTCACCCGAGCCCCGCCCCACAAAGGTTCGCAACGACACATCGGTGCGCAAACTTGGACTCAAACTGCTGCTCCACGCCACGGTCGCATTCGGATCGGTCACCACAGGACGCCCCGGCTCAACGCGGATCGTCACCGGCTCGTAATGGGTCGTGATCGCCAGCATTCCGCTGCCCTGGAAAGCCACGTTGAACAAGCCGCCCGACATCATACCAGTCACCCTGCGCATCATGGTGATCTTGTGTTGCAGCGTTTGCTCAAATGCCAGCACGTCGTTGCCATTCACGACCAGCCCCTCGTTCTGCAAATTGAGAACCGAGATCTTCTTGCCCATGTCCGCCAGATAAAGCTGCCCCTGCCCCTCGGCATAGGTGAGGCTCATCCCCTCGCCGGACACCGCCTTTTTGAGCAGATTGCCCAGCCCCTGGTCGAGAATCCCCTCCCGGGTAAACCGGATCGCCCCATTATAAGCGACCATCGACCCCATCTTGGTATTGATCTTGCCATTGAGGTTCACCTCAAGCATCCGAGGCGTTTCCAATTCGAACAACCCATGGCCGCGGTCCTTTTGTTCAGTGGCGGACACAAACTCAGCCAAGCTGAAGCGGCGGTCTACATTTACTGCAAAGTCAGAGCTCGGGGGCATCGGTGGAGGAGTAGTATTCATAACGATGTGCGTTATCAACGACACCACCCGCCCTCACAAGTGCAATCATCGAGAGGATTTATAATCCGCCTCCCTACCCGCTGCTCCCCACTTGCTACTTCGACAAAAAAAACACCCGCTGAAGACAATGCTCCAACGGGTGTCAAATTCAGCTCGAAGTTAGCCTCCGATGGTGCGGGATTCCTCGATCAGGAAAATCTCCGCCATACGGAACGCACGCTCGGCGATCTTGCGAGCATCGCGATCTTCGATCAACGTGCCGCCTTCCTCGCGAACTTCGTTCTTAAACAACTCCCAGGCATAAGCTGCGATCTTCTCCGGATTTTCGGTGTAGCCGGATGGCTTGCGATCCTGGCCACGGCGCGGCTCAGGCTGACGCACTTTCACCGACGGACGCTTGCCGTCTTCGCGGCGCTGCTGCTCAGGCTCCTCGTCTCGGGACTGGTCATCGCCGCCCTCGTTGCCTTCGTTGTCGGAATTCTCTCCGCCTCCACCACCGCGACGGCGGCGGCGGCGACGACGGCCTTTTCTCTCGCCGCCTTCACCGTCCTCATTGGACGACGTAAAGTCATCTCCAGAGTTCTCCTGGCTCTCGTCTCGCTTTTCACGCGGCACGGAAACGCGGCGCACTCCGCCTTCAGCGGCTGGGGCATCATCGCTCCTGTCTTCCTTAGCTGGCTCCGGCTTCGCGGCTGGAGCATCAGCCGGAGCGTCTGCAGGCTTTGTCTCGGTTGGTGCTGGCGCATTCTCTACCTTTTCAGGAGCCTGGCTCTCGGCCGGAGCGGCGTTTGCAGGCTCCTCTGCCGCCGCCTTCTTGGTCGCGCGCTTGCGGGAAACTTTCTTCTTCGGCTGCTCGGCAGCGGAAGCATCGGCGGACTCGTCGCTGGCGACCTTCTTCTTGGTGGTGCGCTTGCGGGTCGCCTTCTTCTTCACCTCGGCTTGTGGAGCTTCGGTGGCTGGCGTTGGTTCAGATTTCTCTGATGGATCTACTGGTGATTCTGCCATGATGGTGACTGAAAAAAAACTTTGGGGGATTGGATGGGATCAAACCATGGATCATCCCATACCCCGATGCCAACGCTATTTGTTGCCAATCTTCAATCATTTCGCGCGATGCAAGACGCCCATAACCACCTCCATTTTGCCGAACTTGCGCCCGCCCGCGAGACGCTCTCACAGTGGGCCGAGGCGACCGGCATCACACG
The DNA here is from genome assembly GCF_010681825.2 of Sulfuriroseicoccus oceanibius. Lineage (NCBI taxonomy): Bacteria > Pseudomonadati > Verrucomicrobiota > Verrucomicrobiia > Verrucomicrobiales > Verrucomicrobiaceae > Sulfuriroseicoccus > Sulfuriroseicoccus oceanibius. Next base: position 3,210,450 of record NZ_CP066776.1, read on the forward strand.
CATGATCGTCAATGGTACGACGGTCGACGACTGGCCCCGCGTTCAACAACTCGCCACCAATTATCCGGACCTGGTGCGCCCCGCATTTGGACTCCACCCTTGGCACATCACCAGCCGCCCAGCCAACTGGCTAGACCAACTCGAACGGCTACTCCAAGCCACCCCGCAGGCATCCATCGGAGAATGCGGACTCGACCGCTGGATCCAGCCCCACGACCTCGACGATCAACTTCACGTCTTCCGCGCCCATCTCGATCTGGCCCACCGCCTCGAACGCCCACTCACCATCCATTGCCTGAAAGCCTGGGGACCGCTGGTCGACACACTCCGCTCGAACCCATTGCCGCCCGCCGGCTTCCTCGTCCACGCCTTCTCAGGCTCCGCGGAAACCGCCAAGGAACTCACCAAGCTCGGTGCCTATTTTTCTTTCTCCGGCTACTTCCTCCACCCCCGCAAGGAATCCATCCGTCAAACCTACCGCGAGGCCATCCCTCGCGACCGTATCTTGATCGAAACCGATGCCCCGTCGATGCCGCTGCCCACTGACCTCGTCGCCTACGAACTACCACCGGACACAGACGGACACCCCGTGAACCATCCTGGAAATCTGATTGCCGTACGCAATGGGTTGGCGGACCTACTCGAACTGGACCACGCGGAACTCGACTCCCTTTTGGAGTCAAATTTCACCCAACTCTTTGGTCGCTAAATTTTTGCTACATTCCCGTCACGCGGAAAGATTGACCGAAATGCTTCGCCTGCTACGCTCTGGCACCTGAACACGATCATCATGCGATTCCGTCCCCTTTCATCCATCCTCCGGTGCGCTGCTATCGCCACCCTCGCCCTGACCGCATCCGTCTCTCAGGCCGCCCCACGCGAAATCAACGCGGTGGTCGCCAAAGTCAACGACCGCATCATCACCAAATCGGAACTCGACCTGATGGTCAAAGGCACGGAGATGTCACTGCGCAGCCAGTACCGCGGCGAATTCCTTGAGGAAAAACTCGAAGAAGCCCGTGAACAGGTATTGGAAGACCTCATCGACCGCGAGGTCATCCTTCACGAGTTCAGCAAACTCGGAGGACAGATCAGCCGCGACTACATCGACGAAGAGGTCAAGGAGGTCATCAAGCGCGACTACGATGGCGACCGCGAAAAGTTCTTCGACTACCTCAAGAAAGTCGGCGTCACCAACCGCAAGTTCCGCGAACTGACCGAAAAGCGACTCATCGTCCAGGCCATGCGCGGACGCGTCACCCGCGACGTCAAACAACCGACCCCATTCGAAATTCAGGAGGAATACGAACGCCTCGCCGAACAAGCCCGCAAAAACGGCGAGGTCAAAATCAGCAAGATCTTCATCCCTCGCGAACTGCCCGACTCGTCCCCTGAAGACCAATTCAAACTCGCTCAGGAGATCCGCAAAAAGCTCGTCGCCGGCGAGGACTTCGCCCAGCTCGCCCGACTCTACTCACGCGACTCCCGCGCCAGTGACGGCGGAGTCTGGCCCGAACTTCCACGCGCCGCTCTGAAAGACGAAATCGCAGAGGCCGCGTTCGACACTCCAGTCGGCAAACTCAGCGAAATCGTCACCGACGACACCGGCTACCACATCATCCGCGTCGATGAACGCAAGGACGGCGCCGTCCCTCCTCTCGACCTCGTTCGCTCCCGTGTCACCCAGCAGGTCGAGATCCGTAAACGCGCGGAAGTCTACGAGCAGTGGATTGACAACGCCCGTAGCAAGGCAATCATCCGCCGCTACTAACCGGATCAAACCAGCATTTTCAACGGGTGCCGTTTCCTTTCGGAGGCGGCACCCGTTTTTTGTTTTGAGACTCCGATCAAAAAGCACACCCGCCGACGCAAAGATCTGTCCATCCGGCACCTCAATTTGCTATAACATTTCTCATTGAACCCGACACGACAATGGAACTGCCCAGTAATCTCCCCAAGCCAAACGTCCCACCAGCAAAAAGCTACCAACCTCCTGGAGCGCAGGACCTACCAACAATCGCATTCACAATCGGCGACGCCGCCGGCGTAGGCCCCGAATTGGTTCACGAGGCAATTTCCTCCGGCATGTTGCCCCGCCGCGTCAATTACCGCGTCTTGGGTGACTCCTCCGGTATCACACCGGGCCAGCCAACCAAAGAGTCCGCTCTGCGTGGCTACGAGGCGCTGCAGGAAGCTGTTCAGCTCCTCCGCGACGGTGAGATCCAAGGCGTCGTGACCGGGCCGATCAACAAAGCCGCTCTCTACGATCAAGGCTTCACCTTCCCTGGCCAGACCGAGTTTTTCGCCCGCTCTTTCGGTGTGGAAAAATACGCAATGTGTCTGACCGGCCCCCACCTCACTGTCGGATTGGCTACCATCCACATCCCACTGCGAGAAGTCCCCGATGCCCTGACCAAGGAAAACATCATCCACGTCGGCGAGCTCCTGCACGACTTCTGCCTCAAGAAAGGCCACCATTACCCGCTCATCGGAGTCGCCGGCCTCAACCCTCACGCCGGCGAAGACGGTCACCTCGGCTCTGAGGAAAAAGAAGTCGTCATCCCTGCGGTGGAGGAGCTCAACCAACGCTTCCCAGGTGTCTTCGATGGTCCGCAGGCACCCGACACGCTCTTCTATCACGCCTACCGTCGCGACTTCCACGCAGTGCTCTGCATGTACCACGACCAAGGCTTGATCCCACTCAAGATGATCGACTTCCGCGAAGGCGTGAACGTCACACTCGGCTTGCCATTCGTCCGCACCAGCCCGGACCACGGTACCGCGTTCAACATCGCCGGCCAAGGCGCAGCCCGCCCCGACAGCATGATCGCCGCGGCCCGTCTCGCCGCCACTCTCGTCTGCGCCGAACAGGCTCAGAAAAACACGTACTAACTCGCGATCTATTCAGTTCCCATCAATGCGCTCCCCCGATCCCACGGGCGGAGCGCATTTTTTGTATTCACGGAATCCGGGGAACATCGGCACCGATCAAGGACTGCACCATCCCCCCGTCCACTGCCGTATCGCTACGCTCCGATAAGGATTTGGATAACGATAAGGATAATGACCTCTGCAATGACACTGCCCCTAATCCAGGTCAGATCCGATGGATCCATCCCTGAATGAGATGCGCAAACCAGCCCAGGGTGACGAGAGCCCGGGCGACCACACTCTGGGACATCCCGCCGCCCCACCAAACGGCCGAGCGTGCGTTGCCTCAGAAGCCCGCAACCAATAAGCATCACTGCGATCCGATTGGGATCGCGATACTGATAGCGATAGCGAATCCGACGCTCAACGCTCCCCATTTGAGGTACATCTCCCTTCAACCAGCAACGCACAAACTGGGTTCTTCCCCGAAGGGGAAATACAAACCAGCCCAGGGTGACGGGAGCCTCTGGCGACCACCCCTAGGACCTCAGTGCAACACCATCCCGGCCGAGCTTGCGACGCCGCCAAAGACAGATCGCCAGCCCGATGACCGCGCATAACGCGCCGTCACACCAAAACCGCCGCTACACCGACAACGTATGCCCGACAAATCCCCACAGAGTGTCGCCATAGCGTTCTTTTGCCCGGCGTAACAACTCACCGCCGACATGTTGTTGCGCCAGTACCGCGATCATCGTTGAGCCAGACCCCGACATCAGCGCGGCGTGTGTTTCCCCTTGATCGAGCAACCACATCTTCATGTCCGCCAGCACCGGATACTTCTCGAATACCGGGCGCTCCAAGCTGTTCACCATCGGTCCCCACGGGCAGATCTGCGGCGCATACAACACAGACTCCAACTCCTGCGACGTGATCCACCGCTTGTACGCATCCGGCGTCTCCACCCCAAAGCCCGGCTTGATCAAAAGCACCGGCAGCTCCCAATCGAAGTTGATCGGCTCGACCACCTCGCCACGTCCGCCAACCCGACACACACCGCCGTAAATGAAAAACGGGATATCGCTACCGATCTCGCCGGCAATCCCAGCCAACTCGGCCTCACCGAGCCCCGCTCCGGTCAGATCATTCAGCGCGCGCAATGTGGCGGCAGCGTCTGAGCTCCCGCCCCCCAACCCCGCACCACTCGGGACCCTTTTGATCAAGCGAATGTTGAAATCCGCAGCCTTCCCCGTGCGCTCGGCAAACAACTTCGCCGCACGGATCACCAGGTTGTCATCGTTCACCGGCAGATCGTCCGCCCCATCGATCACCAAACCCGGTCCCTCTCCCTCGTCCCCCGGCTCGAAGACCAAGGTGTCAAACAGCGACACCCCGGTCATCGTCGACGAAATCTCATGGAACCCATCCTCCCGCTTGCCCAACACACTCAGATCCAGGTTGATCTTGGCATGGGCCGCCACTTCGTAAGGAAACACAGGAGAGGAGGAAGAATCAGACATCGCCACAACCTCGCCACAATGCCCGCCCACCTCAAGCGGGAATGCGCCGCATTTCACACGGTACGGCCCTGCACGACGCCCGCGGAGCCAAAAGCTCGCTGAAGGCGAGTCTCATAACAGCCTGGGGTCAGCGAGCCTCCGGCGAGCGCCACCCCAGGTAAGACCACACAACGTTTCCCGCCGAGCTCTCGACCCCACCGAAGCCCAGCAAGCCCCCCGATGGCGGCCCTCCTCACGATTGGACACTCTGGTTCAGTGCGATTTTGGATAGCCCGACAGCCCCAACCATCCCAGCACACGCAAATCATCCATATGGAAAATCTAATCGCACAAAACCACCGAAGCCAAACCTCACGACAGCTCACCGGTTTTCGTCCTGGGCCTGTCGCTGGCGCTCGCGTTGTTCTTGTTGGGCGTTGCGTTGATTCTGACGTTGTTCTCCCTGCCGCTCCCTTTGGAGCTCCCTCTGCTCGCGCTGTGCTTGGTTCCCACCGCCTACCGGTGGTCGGTCCGGTTTGCATTTGCACTTCCGCTTGCAGCCGCAGGCTTTCTCGTCCTTGTCGCCACCCCGCCGGGCTTCGCGTTTCTCCGCGCGCTCCCGTTTCAAGCGCTCAAGCTTTTCCTTATGGGTTTCGCGGTGCCGTTTCTCACGCCCATGAGCCAAATCTCCAACAGCCAGCCACGCGGCAACTCCCACCATCGATAATCCAATCCACCTCATAATATCCTCCAATACGACACGAGCCGCCATGCCTGCCCCGCATTCCCATTAATCCCTGAAGGATCCCCGACCACTCCGATCATCCGCCGATTGGACCGACCCTGCATGGCTTCCACCATTCAGGCCCATCGATTTCCCACGGCGTTGCCGTGGGCTGCGCTAGTTCGCACCTCCGGTGCTCTCTTGCATCCCGCTACCCGCACACCGCGGATCCACGCTCGTCCGACGTCATTGAATGCCACCCAGCCCACGTACTCGGATCCCACCCAGCGCCGGAGGCGCGACCCAACATAGCCCATGGCGAAGCCATGGGATCACGCCCGCCCCCACATCGAGCCCTGCAAGGGCGGTCTAATACCCCGCACACAGCCCAGCGCGCATCACACCAACTCCGTTCCACCCTCGCAGTCCGGCACCTGCGGCGAATGCGGATAGCTCTCACCCGCCAATGCCTTCGCCGTCGACGCCCAGAACGACGCCAGCCCATACGAAAGCCCCACGACCACCCCCAGATCAATCACACCCCGCCATGGCTGCGGACACTTCGAAACCAGGAAAACCAACAGCGCAATCGCAACCGTCAGAATCGTAACCGTGAGACGCGTCTTACGGGTCGCGTGGAAAAAGCCCATCACAAACACCGGAGCGACCAACACATGCAGCGGCACCGGATGATCTCGCAAATAGCGCACCCGCGCCGCCGACCGTGGCGAAAACTTCTTCTGAAACCCCTTGTAGCCCTCGCTGTAAATCATGAACACAGCAAACACCCCCATCACCACCCACTGAAACGTACTCAACCCCATTTCCACCGCCTCCATCACACGCGGGGCCAGACGGTAAATCGCACTGCCCAACAGACAAGACACGCCAACCGTTCCCCAAAGAGCTCCTATGACACCCAAAATTCGCATCCGGTAGACTTGTCGAAACTCGGATGCATGTAAAGTGGCGGGCTAAGATAACTCTCCCCGCACGACTTCTCCCCATCATCCTAATGTCCAAATCCAAAGCACGCACCCAGCACGGACTGATCTTCCTCACCGTCCTCGTCGACCTCATCGGCTTTGGCATCGTGATCCCATTGCTCCCGCTCTACGCCGAGCACTTCAACGCGGGCTTCGTCGAACTCGGCATCCTGATGGCGCTGCACAGCGGAATGCAGTTTCTCTTCAGTCCACTGCTCGGCCGCTGGTCGGACAAAGTCGGCCGCCGCCCGGTGTTGATGATCTCGATTGTGGGCAACGTGATTGCCTACAGCGTACTCGCCGGAGCGTCCTCCTTGTGGATGCTCTTCCTGGCGCGTTTCCTTAGCGGCGTTTCCTCCGCCAACATTTCCACTGCCCAGGCCTACATGGCGGACATCACGCCACGGGAAAAGCGCGCCGGAGCCATGGGCATGATCGGCGCGGCCTTCGGCATCGGCTTCGTGCTTGGGCCTCTGATTTCGGCCACCACCTCCGGATTTGGCATCCACGTGCCGTTCCTCGTGGCCGTCGGGCTTTCGCTCTTCAACGCGTGCTGGGTCGCGTTCAAGCTTCCTGAGAGTCTTCCGCCGGCCAAGCGCAAACCCGGTATGGGCAAGCTGTCCATCCTCCCACACCACCGGCTGGCAGAAGTGGGCGACGTCGACCGCGGCTGGCTGCTGCGCCTGCTCAGCGTCTACTTTCTCAATGTCACCGCCTTCTCCGGCATGACCACCTTGTTCGTCCTCTTCACCAACCGCCGCTTCGGGTTTGAAGAAGCGCAAAATGGCTGGCTCTTCACCTTGGTCGGCGTCATCGGCGTGGTGATCCAAGGCGGCATGATCCGGCGCATCGAGCCCAAGGTCGGAGCCTACAAACTGGCACTCCTCGGTGCGATTATCCTGGCCGTCACCCTCACCCTCATGCCGTGGACATCGAACTGGACACTCCTTATTCTGTTCACCATCCTCGTCGCCACCGGCAACAGCCTCGTCCAGCCATCCCTCAACACCATCGCCTCTCGCATCGCCTGCGACCAATCCCAAGGCACCGTACTCGGGCTGATGGCCAGCTCCGGCAGCCTCGGCCGCGTCGTCGGCCCGGTGGTCTGCGGCTGGCTCCTCAGCTCCAATGTCGGCCCGGGCTTTGGCTCGCTCGCCCTGTGGTGCGCCGGTGGTGTTGCGGTTCTCGCCGCGCTCGCGCTGGCTTCTCTCGGCGGTCCCGCACCTCATCAACGCTAGCCCGCCGAACACAAAAAACTCCGCGCACCACAAGAAAGCGATGCGCGGAGGCTATAGGGTTGAAACTCTAGGCGGCTACCAAATCTGCGGGCAACTCGCTGTCTGTGTTGATCTCCACCACCTTGGTGCGGCCTTTATCACCTGCTACCAACCGCAGATCCTTGGTCCGCACGCCCCATACATGGGACAAGAACCGAATCAGCTCGCGGTTGGCTTTGCCGTCTACCGGTGGAGAGTTCAATCGGATACGTAGCATGCGTTCGTGACCTCGAATGTCATCGGCCGCGGGCTCCCACCCAACGATCTGACTCTTGCGAGAATTCGGGACGACACGAACGGCAACTTGCATCTGATTTTGCATGATTTTGCTTTCTGTAATTAGGAGGGTTCTTTCTGGGGGGAATCCGATCCACCGTGGATCACAGACGAAACCGAGCCGCCAAAAACCGCTCGGCACCGCAATTCTCCAAGCGGATGATTGGATCGGACATTTTGTTTGTTCCCGGAGGTGAATCCGAGCACAGGGATGAGACTAGGGATTCCGTTTTTCGGGATCAACCAAGATCGTTCGGACTGCCTCGCGACCCTTGATTTCACCTTGGAAAAAAGTTTCCCCAGCCACACCCAGACCACCGATCCTGCAGCCGGATTTCTTCTAATTTCCGCAAAAAATCGGGCGAAGCACCCATACGATCTCGTCAGAATTCCCGACCAATTTCGCTGCTACCTACGCTGATCCCTGTGCGCGCGGTTATTGAATTCCAACCTTTCCCATGATCGCAGCGTGACTTAGATTAGATCTGCTATGTTTGAGAATATTGACTGGGCATCCTTTTCTACCGGAGCTGGCTTCGGGTTGATCGTCGGTCTTCTGATCGCCTCCATCTGCTGGCTCCGCGGCATCGTCGTCGCCCGCGGCCTGCGCAAACAAAAGGAAACCGAAATGACGACCCTACGTGGTGAGATCGACCGCATGCAGGAGCACCTCCACACCCAGATGCGGATCAACGCCAAAGGGAACGAAAAGCTCGAAGCGGAAGTCGATGACCTGCGCAAACAGAACGAAAACCTGCGCATCGAGAACTCATCACTGCGCCAAAAGCCAGGCCACAAGGAGATCCGCCAGCTCGAAGTCTACGACCGCGCCGTCCAGAAAATGAACGCCCGCGCCCCGGGCTTCGCTCCTGCCTGGCAGTCCGCCCTGGCCGAGGCCGAAACCGAACAACACAACGCAGAAGGCGGAGTCGCAGGCTTCGTCCGCCGCATCTTCCGCGGCGGTGGCAGCGCAGCCGACAGTGGAGCCACCATCCCAACCCTCGAAATGTCCGACGATCAAGAAGCGGACAGCTCAAAGTCCGATAAGGACCGCGCGAAAGAACAAAGCAAGTAACCCGGCATTCCCGCCCGCGCCCCATCCATCTCCATGCTGGAATACTCCATCCCCGTCACCTTCAGGCATCGCGCGTTCTTCACCCGCGATGCCTTTTGTGCAGACAATGGCACGCTCATCGACGCCATCGATAGCGACAACCTGTGCGAAAAACGCATCCTCTGCCTGGTCGAAGAATCCGTCGCACTCGACCACCCCTACCTCACCGCCCAGGCCGGCGTCCTGCTCGACAACATCGCCAAAGAAGCCACGGTAGTCACGCTTCCCGGCGGAGAACTCGCCAAAAACTCGATGCAGCTCGTCGATGAAGTGCACCAACTCGTCGACCGCCACCACATCGACCGCCATTCGTTCATCGTCTGCGTCGGCGGCGGCGCGTTCCTCGATGCGGTCGGCTTCGGTGCCGCCACCGCTCACCGCGGCATCAGACTGATCCGCATGCCGTCGACCACCCTCGCCCAGTGCGACTCCGGAGTCGGCGTGAAAAACGGCATCAATCTCTTCGGCAAAAAGAACTTCAACGGCTCGTTCGCCGTGCCATGGGCCGTGATCAATGACTTCTCGTTGCTCGCCACCCAACCTGCCGACACCCGTCACATCGGCCTGGTCGAAGCACTCAAAGTCGGGCTCATCAAAGACGCCGCGTTCGTCGAGTTCATTGCCTCCCATGTCGACGAGCTCAATGCCTTCGAGCCCGAGACCGTCGAGCATGTGATCAAAGAATCAGCGCGCCTCCACATGGAGCACATCGCCACCGGCGGCGATCCCTTTGAAAACGGCAGCTCACGCCCACTCGACTTCGGCCACTGGGCCGCTCACAAGCTCGAGCAGATGACCAACTTCGAGTTCTCCCACGCCGAAGCTGTTGCCGTAGGCCTCACGCTCGACGTCCTCTACTCGGCCCGCGTCGGGTTGCTCGACGAAGCCGTCGCCCAGCGTATCATCCAGTTGGTCCGCGACCTCAACTACCCAACCCATCATCCCGCCATGCTCGACCGCTCGGCCACCAGTGGCGAACTCACCGTGCTCGCCGGCCTTACCGAGTTCCGCGAACACCTCGGCGGACAACTCACCGTCTGCATGCTCACCGCCATCGGCCAGGGCATCGACGTCCACGAGATCGACCACGCCCTGATGGACGAGTGCATCCACGAACTCAACGCCGAACTCATCCCGGCGTGAGCGGACGCCCTTCCAGGTGACCTAGCTGGCACGATTGAAGCCGCACAACAGCACCTCAACAAATCCCCGAACAACTCATCCTCCATGTCATCCTCACGCACGGTTGTTCTCGATGTCGTTGGCCTTTCCTCATCGCTGATCAGCGCGGAAAATACGCCCAACATCCTGCGTTTCGCGGATGCGCACGGCGGAGTGACACCATTCTCGCCCACCTTCCCGGCGGTCACTTGTTCCGCCCAGAGCACCTTCCTCACGGGGGAGTCGCCGGCATCCCACGGCATTGTCGGCAATGGCTGGTACAACCGCGAGCTGTGTGAGGTCCAGTTTTGGAAGCAACCCGACCAATTGGTCAAGGGTAGCAAGATCTGGCACAAGCTGCGCGAAATGCGGCCCGATGCCACCACTGCCAAAGTGTTCTGGTGGTACAACATGTACTCGGAAGTCGAGTACTCGCTCACCCCTCGCCCGATGTACCCAGCCGACGGCCGCAAGGTTTTCGACATCTACACCCATCCGGCGAACATTCGCTTCGATATCCAACGAGACGACGAACTCGGTCCGTTTCCATTCTTCAACTTCTGGGGCCCAAAAGCAGGCATCGGCTCGTCGCGCTGGATCGCCGACTCCGCGATGTGGGTCGAGGAAAAGCACTCGCCTACTCTCTCATTAGTCTACCTGCCGCATCTCGACTACCCATTGCAAAAAGTCGGACCGGACCACGAGTCCATCCCCGCAGAGCTCCAGGCCATCGATTCCATTGTCGGTGAGTTGATCGACTTCTACCAAAGCCGCGGCGTCACCGTCCAGATCCTCTCGGAATACGGCATCGAGCCGGTGGACCAGCCGATCCACATCAACCGCATCCTCCGCGATGAAGGGTGGATCACCGTCAAAGATGAACTCGGACTCGAACTGCTCGACGCCGGGGCCTCACGTGCATTCGCCGTGGCGGACCATCAGTTCGCCCACGTTTACCTCAACGACCACTCGCTCACCGACGCCGTGCGCACGCTCCTCGAGCGCACACCGGGCATTGCCAGTGTGGTCACTCCGGAGGAACTCGGCTGGCCTGCAGACAGCACCGCCGCAGATCGCGCGGGCGACCTCATCGCCATCGCCGAGGCCGGTTCCTGGTTCACCTACTACTACTGGGTCGACGACGCGCTCGCGCCGGATTTTGCCCGTACCATCGACATCCACCGCAAGCCCGGCTACGACCCCGCGGAACTTTTCATCGATCCGGAGCTCAAGTTCCCTGCGCTCAAGATCGCCAAGTTCCTAGCCAAGAAAAAGCTCGGCCTGCGCGGACTGCTCGACGTGATCCCACTCGACGCCTCACTCGTCAAAGGCAGCCACGGCCGCATCGACGTCCCGGAACACCACCGCCCCGTCTTCATCGGCCTCAACAGCAAAAAAATCACCGCCGACACAGACGTGCAGGCGGCGATTTTGGAAACGCTGGGCTAACCGAGAAATAGGTCCTATACGACTCATAGGACCTATCGATAAATTTAAGCCTTTTCCGGAGGGTCCACCCACTTCCCGTGTTCGCGGATGAGGTCGATCAGGCGATCCACCGCCTCATCCTGCGGGATGTTGAACTTCACCGCGGTTTTGCCCACGTAGAGGTTGATCTTGTTTGGAGCGCCCCCGACGTAGCCGAAGTCGGCGTCCGCCATTTCACCCGGACCATTCACGATGCAGCCCATCACAGCGATGCGCACACCTTTAAGGTGACCAGTCGCTTCGCGGATCTTCTGGGTTGTGGTTTGCAGGTTGAAGAGCGTACGGCCACAGCTCGGGCACGCCACGTAGTCAGTCTTGAAAATGCGGGCTCCAGCGGCTTGCAGAATGTTGTAAGCCAAGCGCAATGACGCGCCGGTTCCCGGCTCGCCACGCACCAACACCGCATCACCGATGCCGTCACAAAGCAGCGCACCCATCCGGGTAGATGCACGCAACATCGTATCAAGGAAGTCCGGAGCACCGGTCTCGCTCACCGCCTGATAGTTCAGCGTGTCCTTGAGCAACACAGGGTGACGCTCGTCCACGCGGTCAGCCAGCAAGCGGAATGCCGGGATCGCGCGCATATCCACATCGTCGCGCACCGTCACCAGCACCGATTCCTCCAGGGCGTTCACTTTCTCCACCTCGTCGTCGTCCCGTGGATCGATCTCCACCACGCCGGAATCTTCGTACACGATCTCCGGCTGGAACTCGCCCAGATCTTCGATCCGGTCTTTCACCTGGTCGTAGCGGTCCTCGGTCGTGACCACGCGCACGAGCTCGCCGCCACCGGTTGGGATTCCACCAATCTCGATCTTGTCAGACGCGCGGCGGCGGTACTCGAATGGGTTGAAAGCCACCTCAGTGCTCGCGCCCTCGGTCGACTCTTCCTGCAGCTCGTTGTAGTGGGCGGCAATCGCACGCGCCACCGGAATCTCGTGGATCGCATCTTCGGTCAACGACACGCGGATGGTGTCGCCGATTCCATCTTCCAACAACGAACCAATACCGATCGCGCTCTTGATACGCCCGTCTTCGCCGTCACCGGCTTCGGTCACTCCGAGGTGGATTGGATAGTTCCAGTCGTCGCCCTGCGCGTCGAGGTGCGAAACCAACAAGCGGTACGCCTCGATCATGACCTTCGGGTTACTCGCCTTCATCGAGAAGACAAAGCTGTGGTAGTCGTGCTTGCGTGCGATGCGGGCAAACTCGAGCGCGCTCTCAACCATACCCAGCGGGGTATCGCCGTAGCGGTTCATGATGCGGTCGGAAAGCGACCCGTGGTTGGTGCCAATGCGCATCGCCACGCCGCGTTCCTTGCACTCGACCACCAGCGGAGCGAACTGCTCCTCGATCCGGGCCAGCTCGTCGGCGTATTCCTCGTCGCTGTACTCGATCACCGCGAACTTCTTCTTGTCCGCGTAGTTGCCTGGGTTGACCCGCACTTTGTCCACCCACTTCACCGCTTCGAGCGCGGCATCGGGCTTGAAGTGAATGTCCGCCACAATCGGGACCTCGCAGCCCTGCGCACGCACCTGGCCCACAATGTTCTCCAGGTTCGCCGCGTGGCGTTTGGTCTGCGCCGTGATCCGCACTACCTCGCAGCCGGCCTCGGCCAGCTCCAGCACCTGTGCCACTGAGGCTTCGGTGTCCAGGGTATCGGACGTGATCATCGACTGGATGCGGATCGGATTGTCTCCGCCCACACCGACTCCCCCCACCATGACCTCACGGGTCTTGCGGCGGTTGTAGCGGTATGGGTTTTGCCAAGGTGCGCGGATAGCGGACGATTCGGTGCTCATGCGGTCAATCGGTCGAGAATTTCAGGTCGGAAAGTGTTACTGGGCGGCTGCCTCGGAGGGAGCTTCTTCGACTCCCTCAGGCTGAGGGAACACGAGCGGCTCCCTCGTTCCACCACCAAAGAACGACTTGGTGTCGAGAATGGTCAGGTAGGCCATCAAACTCAGAAGAGCAATGGCAAATCCTGTTTGTACCACTTCCAGCACGCGGCCGGACATCGGCTTTTTGCGGATCCACTCGCCGATCGCCATCACGATGTGCCCACCATCGAGCACTGGCAGCGGCATCATATTGAGAATCGCCAGGTTCACGTTGATCAACACAGCCAACGCCAACGCCTTCATCCAGCCATCATCGGAAAGCATCGCGTAAAAGCCCCGTCCGATCGCCACCGGACCGCCCATGTCTTTCACCCCCACATCCGAGGTCGGCGACAACAGCGCCCCGAACATCTTGAAGATCGCCGTGGCACTACGCGAAATCTGCGAGCCAACCGACGGATGCTCGATCGTCCTTTCACCAGCGCCCCAGCCCAAGCCAAGCATGTAGCGCTCGGTCAGCACCTCAGGCGACAATGGCTGCTGCGGCGTCACCTTCAAAGTCTGCAACACCACGCCCTCGTTCTGTGGCAATTTGCGGCTCACCGTAATGGTCAGCTCTTTGCCTTCGCTCTCGTCGACGAATGGAGTCACTTGGTACGAGTACTCAATCGGCTGGTCATTCACCGCCACCACCCGGTCGCCCGCAAGCATTCCCGCGCGCTCGGCCGGTCCACCCTTGGTCACACCGGCCACCACGGCTTCCACCGCGCCGTCGATCTCCAATCGACGCACCATCCCGCGGTCGAACCATCCGCTCTTTTCCTTCTCCGCCACTGGCACGGTTCGCACCACCGGCTCGGTCTGGCCGACTGGAATCACGGTCACATCGACAGTAGGTCCTTCACTGAAGGCCACCTCGCTCATCACACCACCGGCGGAGGCATACCACCCGTCCACCGGCGTGTCGTTGATCTTCAAAATCTTGTCGCCACGCTGCATTCCGGCCTCTTCTGCCCCTGAATCCTCAGCCACCCAGCCGACCGTCGTGGTCTTTTCCGCGGTGTACATCGGCGTTCCCACCAGGTTCACAATCACCGCCAGCACCACAGCCAACAGCAAACTGAACAAAGGCCCGGCAAACGCCACGATAATCTTGTCCAGCGGCGAAATCTTCGGCAACGCATCGCGCTGAGAGGCATCCCCACCCTCGATGGTCTCCATTGGCGCCATCTGCGGCAACGCCACAAAGCCACCCGCCGGAATCCAACCAAGCCCCCACTTCACACCGTTCACTTCCTTGTGCCACAGCGGCTTGCCGAACCAAATCTGGAACCGGTCCACCTTCAACCCACGCCACTTCGCCGCCCAATAATGACCCAGCTCGTGAACCACGATCATTAGGTTGAACAACAAAACCACTTCAAAAATCGTCAGCGCAACCTTTCCAATTGAGATCAATGCATCCATACGGCTTGGAACTTCGCCTATCGTCCCCAGCGATGAAAGGAGAAAAGTGCCGCATCGCCGATGTCTCGTGAGGTATTTTCCCCACCGATTCCGCGATCAGCTGGTTTTCAACACCACCGCTCCCAATCCCCCGACCGCGCATTCTCCTCGTCTGCGGAGAATAGCCCCTCGGGCAGATGCCGCCGATCCGGTAATCTTTGCAAAAACACGCCCGCTCCCCGTGCGGAGACTCACTTCTTCCGCGTCCAACGCACTTTCACGGTGCCTGCATCTTCTACCGATTTCCCCTCGTTGTCCTCCAATGCGAAATCGACTCCGTTGTCGACCCGCTTGATCCGGATCGTCCCGCCGCCCAAGGCAACCTCTTCGAGTTTGTGCCAATCGGTGTCAGCATCCAACCCCAACAACGGCCCCATATCCTGGCTTCGCTCATCCCCTTCGGATTTAATGGTGATCTCAGTCCCCTTGACTAGGAATGTCGCCTCCTCGTCGCCCGGTCCCATTTTCGCAAGCCAGCCCCCATCGTCTTGCTTGGTGAAATGCATCGGCTGACCGGCCTCTGGAGCCTGAACCGTGAACGACGACACATCCGCCGGCACAATGTTGAGAATAATCACGAGAATCAGCGAAAACAGAGAAGTAGCCATAGCGCGGCACGTTTACACAGACTCGCTAGATCCATCCATCAAAAAACCAGCATAATCCCAACCCATCCTTAGCTAGGGCACACTGGGATCACACGGCGTCGCACCGACGGCAGGAAGGCTCACGCAAAGCCCCAAAGATCCCAAAGGAAAGCCTGCTCCGGCGACGAGGGTGGGAACGGCGGTCACCGGTGGTCGCTTTTTTTTCCGCAGATTACAGGATTGAGGGGATTTGAAGTGGATTGGGGTAAGTCACTCAGTATGACTTGAACCGCTCTCTATCCCGCGGCCGCGGGATAGCTCCATCGCATCCCGTCCGTCCACCATTCCACGATGGACCAACGACACTCCTGTCGTTGCTAGCAAAGCCCCGTCATCAGCTCGCGCCCCGGGACCGCCGTGAATCAAGCGCAGTGAATTCGATCAGGATTTGGATTGGGATAAAGATACAGCCCCTCGAACTATGCACGCGCAGCGCTGATAGGGGTAGGGACGGCTCATTGGCTTGCGCCGCCTCTCCCTCCGAACAGTGGGGCGGACCTCCCGCGCGCGCACGCTAATCCTCACAGCCCCAACTTACCACGCACGTCCTCCGCGCTCATCCCCGCCTCGCGCAGCGACCGGATCGACCGTGCGTCATCGCGCTTCGCAAGCCGTTTACCGGACTCGTCACAGATCAACCGATGGTGCTCCCACTCGGGAACCGGCAGCCCCAACAACTGCTGCAACAAGCGGTGGATGTGCGTCGACTCAAACAAATCCTCACCGCGCGTCACCAGGGTCACCCCTTGCGCCGCATCGTCCACCACCACCGACAAGTGATAGCTCGTGCCCGCATCCTTGCGCGCCAATATCACATCGCCAAACATCTCAGGCCGCGCCACTTGCTCGCCACGCGCCCGGTCCACCCAGCGCAACTCACCAGCCAGATCCACCGCCTTGGCCATGTCCAGCCGCCACGACACCAGGTCCTCAGCAGTGACCGCCATCCGCGCCGCCCTATCATCCGCACTCAACTGCCGACAAGTCCCAGGATAATGCGCGCCATCCGGCCCGTGCGGAGCCGACGGCATGGCCGCAATTTCCTCGCGGATCTCACGCCGCGTGCAAAAACACGGGTAGAGCACGCCCAACGCATCGAGCTGCGCCAACGCATCGCGGTACGCATCCATCCGCTGCAACTGCGGCGTCACTTCCTCGTCCCAGTCCAGCCCTAGCCACCGCAAATCCTCGTAGACCGCGTCATAATATTCAGGCCGCACGCGACTGGCATCAATGTCCTCCATCCGCAAAAAGAACCGCCCGCCCACACGCCGCGCCCGCTCATGCGCGAAAATCGCCGCATACGCGTGCCCCAGGTGCAACCACCCGGTCGGACTCGGTGCAAATCGTGTGACTTCACTCATGTAGCGGAGGGTTCCGTTTTCTTCTTAGACAGGATTCACATGATGCACATGATTGATCGCTGTCGCGATGATTTCCCTACCTCCCCAAACGAGGAAATGCAACTCAACCGCCAAGGCAACGGTTCAATCGGCTTAATCGTGTTGTGTGGCATGGTCTACTCCTTCCCCGAAGGGGAAATGCAAACCAGCCCAGGGTGACGGGAGCCTCCGGCGACCTCACCCTGGGATTCCCCGCAACCCAATTCACCCGGCCGAGCCTACGACTCCGCAAAAACACATCACTCACCCGACGGCCGCTCAACACGCACCGTCACGCCCCCACCCCAAATCATGTGCATCATGTGAATCCTGTCTAAGAAGAAAACTACCCCTCCGACGCCTCATGCGCGGCGACGATTTCCAACACATCACCGCCAAACTTCTGCGCCTTCGCCGGCCCCACCCCGGAAATTTCCAGCAACTCGTCATCGCTCTCCGGCTTTGCCGCCGCAATCAGCTGCAAGGTTCGGTTCCCGAAAACCACATAACTCGGCACGTTGTCGAACTTGGCGCGCACATTCCGCCACTGCTTGAGCTTCTCCAGCAACACACGGTCACAATCAACCGGCGGCTCGCTGTCGCCGCCACGCCCGCCGCTGGCAAACCCAGTCACCTTCGGCCACACCATGGAGAACTCACTCCCATTCGTCATCACGTCCGCCCCCTCGGGCGTCAGTGTGATCAGCGGATAATCCCCCATCTCCGTCCTGAGCAGGCCCGCGCGTTCCATGCTCGTCAGCAACCGCCGCACGTAATCCGCTCCATATTCCTTGAGAATGCCATAGGTCGACAGCTCATCGAGCCCGGCACTGAGGATGTCCTTCGCCCTGCTGCCGACCAACATATTCACCACCTTGCCGCGGCCAAAACGCGCCACCCACCCGCCGTCACGCTTCCAGCTCATCCGCGCCACGCCGGCCAATGCCTTGCGCGCACGTTCCATCTCCGCCCCCGTCGGCTCACGACGGTCCACCATGGTGAACCCACCACCCGCGCCGTGACCATTGCCGCCACAGTTGTCACAACTGCCACACGGACGCGCCGACGGATCGCCAAAATAACGCAAGATCGCCTCCTGACGACAGCCGTGCTCGTAGCACAAATCCACCATCGACTTCAGCTTCGCCCGGTCCCGCCTTTCTTTCTCCTCCAACCCCGCATCGTCCAAAACCACGTCGCGCGCCAGCACGTCAGGCTTGAGCAAACGAGTCCCCCGCCGCCGCGATCCCGGAATATCAAAGCGCTCGATATACCCCGCCCGGGCCAAAGTCGCGATCGCGCTGCTGATCGCCATCGTGTTCTTCACCTCCACCTGGTCGGCCAACTCCTCACCGGTCAGCTGCACTTCGTGGTTGGCATCTTGGAAATTGAGCAGCCGCTGGTAGACGTTGCGGATCAGTTTTGCTCCCGGATTCGAGCCATCGATGAAAAACTCCTGCGTCCTCGTGTCCGCGTAGTTGAACATCAACTCACAGTACGAACGCTCGCCGTCACGACCGGCACGCCCCGCTTCCTGATAGTAAGCTTCCACACTCCCCGGGATCTCGAAGTGGACGACAAACCGCACGTCCGAGCGGTCAATCCCCATCCCAAACGCATTCGTCGCCACCGCCACATCCACCTCCCCGGACACAAACTGCTCCTGCGCCGCACTGCGCGACGCATCATCCATCCCACCGTGGTACGCCACCAGCCGCACCCCGTGCGCCTGCAGCTCATTCGACACCTTCTCCACCGACTTGCGCGTCGCGCAGTACACAATTCCCGTCTTCCATTGGCCGACAATCCGCACGATCCGCTCGTACTTCGTCTTCACCTTGGCGCATTCGTGGATATTCAAACTCAGGTTCTCGCGCTCGAACCCACTGACCTCCTCCAGCGCCGATTGCAAACCGAGCTGGTCGCGGATGTCGTTGCGGACAATCGGAGTCGCCGTTGCGGTGAAGGCAGCCACCGTCGGGCGCCCCGCCGCTTCCACCGCCTTGCCCAGCCGCATGTAGTCCGGACGGAAATCATGCCCCCACTGCGACAAACAGTGCGCCTCATCCACAGCAAACAACGACACCTTGATGTCGCGCAATGAGTTCAAAAACATCTGCGAGCGGAAACGCTCAGGTGCCACATAGACCAACTTGTAACGACCCTCCGCCATCCCAGCCAAGCGCTCGCGCTGCTCCGCCAGCCCGATCGAGCTATTGATCATCGTCGCGCTGATCCCCTTGTCGTTCAGCGCATCGACCTGGTCCTTCATCAACGCGATCAGCGGCGAAATCACCAAAGTCACCCCGTCCATCACCACCGCCGGCAACTGGTAACACAACGACTTACCGCCACCCGTCGGCATCACCACCAGCGCGTCCTGCCCCGACACAATCGCCTCCACCACCTTGCGCTGCCCACCCCGGAACTCACGGTGCCCGAAATATTGTTCCAGCGCGTCCTCGAGCGATTCACTTCCTGCAGTCGTCATCGCCGCGACGATGGCATTGATTGGCTCCAGATTCCAGAGGGAACAACAACGCCACAGCAAACGGTTCCGCGATCAAAGCCGGAGCCCGCCCCCGGGGCGGCGCTACCTCAACAAACTCCGCAGCAATCACATCGATGGACCAACCTCACTCCTGAGGTTGCCCCAACCCCACCGAGCGCAGCGAGCTGACTCTCCGTTCCTGGAGGAAACCCGGAACAAAGCCCAAACCAGTCCGACCTCTCAATCCCGCAACGGCACAGCCACCACCACATCAGGCATATTTTCAGCGGCAAATGTCTTCACCACAGACCTCTTGGCGACATCCCATCGCAAATCAAACATCCCCCCAAACTCAGCAACGACCTCATCAATGACCGCCTGTGGATCAGTTGGTAGTTCACCACCTTTGCACAACATCAAAGCAGCCACCCTAGCCTGGCGCTCACATTCACTGCGGCTCGCGGCACTCCACCATTCATAAGAATCATCGACGCTCCACAAATAGGCATCCAACAACTCCTGTTCATCATCCTTCACCTGAGCATATCCAGCGGCCCTCGCTTTTCTATCAACGGAGTCCCGCTCCTTCTCAGAACCCAAATTACCACCATCCGCCCTGAGCCAACGAATCACTACTTGCTGATTCGCCATCATTCCTTGCCACATTCGCTCCATCACAGAGCGATCCCCAAATCCCAGATCCTCCGAAGCGCCGTGGGGATAGACACACAGCTTCCCCACAATTGCCTCACCACGCAAGATTTCGGCATACCTGCACCTGTCCATGATATCCGCCGACCTCAACCACGCCATCATCCTCCCACGGATCGCCTCATCAAATCCGAACAATTTGAGATCCTCCGTCAAGGCCTCGTACGCGACCACACGCATCATAATCGCCAGGGTCTCCGTGAGCAGATAGGGCTCCGACACTTTGCTCAGGTGCTGAGCAATCCCAAATACCGATCCAATGGCTCGGCGATAACGTTCTTGATCCCCACGGATCGCTGCCACTCTGGCCTCCAGCAACAAGAGATCCGCCCCTCGCTTGATCCTCGACACCTTCGAGAAATCAAACTCAGCCCATCGATCATACTCCCTCTGCCAATCGCGAACCCTCAAATCCAGCCCCCCGATCGCATGAAGTTCTTTCAGCACCGCGTGGTTCTCCACCAGTAACTTCTCGGCTTCATCAACCTGCCACTTAGACGGATCGGATGATCTCGTGTCTGTCGAAACCTCATTCTCTTCCGTACCTTCTCCCCACAACACCTCATCCTCCGTCAGCGCAAACAGCCTCTCGTAACCATTCTCCTCCAGCTGAGGCTGGGGCACGACCTTCAACTCGAACTCCGTGAACTTCTCAGCTGCTCGATCATAAAGTGCCCGTGATTCACTGTATGCCATCGGCAGGGAAGCTGCATTCCTCTCTGGCTTCCCACTTCCCCAGACCGAAGTAGCCCACAACCCGCCCAGCGCCACAACAGCCAGTGATCTCATGATTCCCGCATTCATCGGCGACTGGTGTAACAAACCACCCCAAACAGCGCAACAGGATCGGCGGTACAAGATCAGCGGCAGATTGTACCGCCCCAAATCAAGCTGGCTTTCAGCCAGCACACGATATCCCACCGGACCCTAGGGACTCCGTCCCTAGGCTATTATCAAATGTCGCTTGCAGCGACGCTACACGCCACACGCCCTGCTCGCCGAAGGCGAGATCTCATAAAAGCCTAGGGACGCAGTCCCTAGGTAATCGCACACCCCGCCCGGCTGGCTGAAAGCCAGCCTGATCTCTCACCGCTCAATCCCACACATAGCGCTCGTCATACGCTACCTTGTACCGTTCAAATAATACCCGCATCTCCTCTTGGAAACTCATCGTCCGATGGTGCACCTCCTGTGTGTCGATATACCGCAGGAGCGCATCCAAATGCGACGCACTAATCGAGAACGCTCCGAACCCACGCTGCCAATGAAAATCGTGGGTTCTCTCCCCTTGCCGTTGCAACCAGACCGTTGAGGTACGTTTCAAATGCCCGACCATCGTGCTGAGATCATCCGTGCGCGGTTGCATCATCGCCAGATGCACGTGATCGGCGACACCACCGACCCGATAACATTCCCACCCTTTGTCCCGCGCCGTCGTCGCGAGGTACCCGTGCAGATCGGCTCGCATCTGGCCGACGAGAATTGGCTCGCGCCCTTTGGTGCTGAATACCACATGAACCAAGAGCCGGGACAATGATTGAGCCATACCCTGAATACGCCCAATATAACGATACGGCGCCATTTTTTTTTACATCTAATCGCCCGCGATAAAGCTGGCTTTCAGCCAGCTCATCCCTCCCCCCCTCGCGACCCTAGGGACTCCGTCCCTAGGCTATTATCACATGCCGCTTTCAGCGACACATCCCACATCCCACATCCCACATCCCACATCCCACATCCCACATCCCACATCCCACATCCCACATCCCACATCCCACATCCCACATCCCACATCCCACATCCCACATCCCACATCCCACATCCCACATCCCACATCCCACATCCCACATCCCACATCCCACATCCCACATCCCACATCCCACATCCCACATCCCACGCTACTCGCCGAAGGTGAGCTCTCATAAAAGCCTAGGGACGCAGTCCCTAGGTAACCGTACGCCCCCACCCAGCTGGCTGAAAGCCGGCCTCATCTTCTCTCCCGCCGGCCACCCCTCACATTCCGTCGCCCTCCGCCAAACGCGCAGCTTCCCTTGCACTGGGCGGATTGCCGCTTACTTTGCGCAACCGGTGCACCATTAGCTCCGGCAACCTATTGTTTATCTTACACCCATGTCCACCATCGCCATCGTAGGAGCAACCGGAGCCGTAGGCCAGGAGATGCTCGAATGCCTTGATCAACGCAACGTCCCGTTCGACGAGCTCGTTCTGCTCGCATCCGCACGATCGGCTGGTAAACGGATCCCATTCCGAGGACAAGAGCTCGTCGTGCGCGAGCTCACCCACGATGCGTTCGAAGGCATCGACATCGCACTCTTCAGCGCCGGCGGCGGAATTTCCAAAGAGTTCGGCCCATCCGCAGCCAAGGCTGGCGCGGTGGTCATCGACAACTCGTCCGCTTTCCGCATGGATGCCGACGTGCCACTCGTGGTGCCTGAAATCAACGGCGATGCCGCATTCAACCACCCGCGCAACATCATCGCCAACCCGAACTGCACGACCATCGTCAGCTTGATGGCGCTTGCTCCATTGCACCGTGCCTTCGGCTTGAAGTCGGTCATCGGCTCGTCTTACCAGGCGGTTTCCGGATCGGGCGCGCAAGGCATCGCCGAGCTCGACACCCAGGCCAAAGCCTACGCCGCGGATGAAGAGATCACGCCATCGGTTTACCCGGTGCAGATCTTCTCCAACGCGATCCCACTCATCGGCAGCATGACCGAAACCGGCTACACCGATGAGGAAATGAAGCTCACCAAGGAAGGTGCCAAGATCCTCGATCTGGCAGGCCTCAAAGCGTCGATCACCTGTGTGCGCGTGCCGGTCATGCGCTCCCATTCGGTGGCAATCACTGCTCAGTTCGACCGTCCGGTCAGCGTCGACGCAGCCCGCGAGGCCATCGATGCCTTCGACGGCGTCCAGGTCATCGACGACCCGGCCAACGGTAAGTTCCCGACCCCACTCGACTGCACCAACCGCGACGACTGCCTCGTCGGCCGCATCCGTCCGAGCCTCGTGCTCGACAACGCACTCGACCTGTGGGTCGTCGGCGACCAGGTCCGCAAGGGCGCCGCTCTCAACGCGGTGCAGATTGCCGAGCTGCTCATTGCCCGCGGCAACTAAGCGATTCCTCTCCCAAGCACACAAAAAGGCTCACGTGTCGTACGGCGCGTGGGCCTTTTTGCGTCGTATCAGATAGGAACGCCCGGAACCAAAGCTCGCGAGGCGTGTCTCTTCAGCCTATCGATCATCATGAAAACCACCGCCATCCTACTTACCTCCTCACTGTTAGCCGCAGCCCCACTGGTTGCTGCCGACTCCGAACCAGCCACCACACAGAGCGCCGAGTCCGCGACCTCATGGGAATACAAACTGGTCCGCATCGCCTACCGTGGCGGCAACGAACGCGAGATCGCCGCCCTCAACAAAGAGCTCAACGAATCCGGTGCCGAAGGCTGGGAGTTGGTCAACACCGTGAAATCCGAGACCAATGACCAACTGCTATTAATCTTCAAACGCTCCAAGTGATCCCCAGGGGAACGTCGGCAAAACCACCTGCACCCGACGCCCCTACTTCCCTGCAAGCCGCTTGCGCGCAGCAGCAACCGCGGCCTCAATCACGCCCTCCTCTCCCTGAAGTTGGCTCAGCACTTCGGCGTCCGCAGGGCCACCGAGGCGACCGATCGCATAAACCGCAGCTTTGCGCAGAACAAGCGGCGTCTCATTCTCCGTCGCCAGCGCGCGCACCAAAGGCAGCACCCGAACGTCCCCGCTATCGACCGCCACATGGATCGCGGTCACCCTTGCCGCGGTGGAGGCCCGCTCCGACTCCGCCAACCGCAGTGCGCTATCGTCCGTCGGCCCGTCATTCTCACACCCCATCATCAACGCCGCCCCCGCCACCGGATCGAAGGGCTCCGCAGCCAGCCGGCTCATCATCGCATCGACCCGAGCTGCCAGCGAGCTATCGCCAACCCGATGGCGAACCATTCCCAAATGCTGCAGCGCGTAGACCCGCAGCACCTCGTCGTCGCTCGTTTCCACTATCCGCAGCAGCACGTCCACCATTGGTGCCACATCCGCCGTGGGATCCGCGCGCAACCAGTTGAGCCAATCGTTGACCCGCTCGTGCCACTCGCCCCGACTCAAGCCATCCGGCATCCCATTCCCGAGCAACTGGATCACCGCCGCTCGGTCATCGGCTGATAAGACCTCCCCGCCCCGCAGTGCGCGCACCACAAGCCCCCCCGCGAATGAGTGCGCCTCCCCACCTCCAGCATGGGTGACCTCATCCACCACAACGGCTGACGCCAACGCCCGCGGCTTACTCCGTTCCCCAGGCTCTACGACCAGTTCCGGTCCATCCACGCACCGAGCCCCGTCATTTCCGCACCCCACCAGCCCCGCAAGCAACATCAACACGACACAACAACGAACACACATAACAACACAACGAAACCAACACTCATTGCATTAGATCCTGGCTTTCCGCCACACCCATCGCCCCGGACGGTGGGGACACCGTCACTCCACCGCGCCAGCGCACCAATGGAGGTTCGACGTCCCCGTCGACAGATAAGCTCACCGAGCGCAGCGAGCACACTCCACCTAACACACACGCCCTCTCCACTCGGACGGTGAGGACACCGTCACTCCACCGCGCCAGCGCACCATGGAGGCTCGACGTCCCCGTCGACTATCAACCGCTCGCGCGCAGCGCGCATTTCTCATCTAGGGTTACACTCCCCCCCCCGCTAGCCCACACTTAGCGCCAAAGGTCCCTCCCATAACGAATACTGCGACAATTCCAAACCCCGTGGATTTCGCCTGATATATCTTACAACCCGCTGAAAATGGGCTCTGTCGCGAATCATCCGATCAAAGTAATTCTTCTGCCAAATCGCACCTCGACCAATCCGATGGGACGAAGCCCCTTTCCACGCTTTGATCACCGTACCGATTTGCTCATGAGGAGAGAACACAAGATGCACGTGATTTGGCATGATCACCCAAGCGTGAAGTGCAGCGACAACGCCGTGTCCACGCATGAACACATCCTCAAGGATCGCGCGGACTTTTGGGTCTCTCAAACAACATTCGCCCAACCCTTGGTCCAACACACCATCCAACTTTTGATGGAAGAGCTCAAAATACTCTGAGGACTCTGCCTGTGACCACGGCTGTGGATGATGTGCGACCCACTCGTCTCGCTCTCTCTTAATCGAACGTAGCAAGCTCTGTGGAATCGAATCGGCAAGCCGAAACGTTACAAACTGCATCACATCATCTTGCTGCCAGTGCGGAAGCTTCCCGGCCTCCGCCTTGTGGATCTCTTCATAAGGATTGAGATAGCGAGACATGAGAAAGAAGCTAACCAACTCGAAGCATCCTAACAAGGAATCGCACATCCCGCGAGACGATGAGCCGCCAATCCCCACTCACCTCCTCCCCCGATACGGTGAGGAGTCTCCCATGCCCGAAATCGCCTCCGACGAGCGCAGCGAGCACACGCACTTCGCCGACATCCCCCGACGGTGAGGACACCGTCACTCCATTTTATCGATCCACAAAACGGAAGTTCGACCCAACATCGGCGGGACTGGCGTCGGCACTAACGAACGCAGCCCCCCCGACACTGAAGACACCGTCACGCCCGTCAATGGAGGTTCGACGTCCCCGTCGACATCGCCCCGAACGAGCGCAGCGAGCACACGCACTTCGCAGCCATCCCCCCGACGGTGAGGACACCGTCACTTCATTGTATCGCCCCACTAAACAAAAGCTCGCCTCAGCAGCGGCGGGATTGACGTCGGCACTAACGAGCGCAGCCGGCACACACATTCTTCAACTCCCCCCCGACACTGGAGACACCGTCACGCCCGTCAATGGAGGTTCGACGTCCCCGTCGACATCAACTCGAACGAGCGCAGCGAGCACACGCACTTCGCAGCCATCCCCCGACGGTGGGGACACCGTCACTCCATTACACCTCCCCTACAAACAGAAACAGGGAGAGCCGAAGCACTCCCTGTTCTAAAACGTTCGCTGTGTCTCTGCTTAGTCGAAGAGCACTTTGTTGATCTTCTCCTTCACTGGGATTGCACGGCGCACTTCCGGATCGGGATCGTCATTCACTTGTCCCTCCCAGATCGGCAGCGGCTCCTCCTTGGTTTGAGCGCGTGGATCAACGAATCTCAGGATCTCCTCCTTGCCCGGGCCGCGATCAGTTTCCGCCAGGTTAGCGGCGTCGAGGTCTTCCTGGCTGTCGATAATCCGCGGCTGAATGAAGAACATCAGCTCCTCGCGGCGCACGTCGGTACGCGTGGTGGAGAACAAATACTTCACCAGCGGGATGCTCTTGAGCACCGGCACGCCCGAACGGGTCTTCTGTTCCGATTCGGTGATCAAGCCCCCGAGCAACACAGACTGACCGTCTTCGACCGTCACCGTGGTGACCAGCTCCTGGGTGGCAATGGTCGGGATATCGTTACCGCCCACGTTCGTGCTTCCGGAGATGTTATCGTTCACCTGGTAGATCTGCAGACGCACCTGGTTGTCCGAGTTGATCAACGGTACGACCTCCAAGCGCAGCACCACATCGCGGTACTGGATGTTCGAGGTCACCGCGCCATCGTTCACGCCGCTGTTGATCGACGTCAGAGTCGAGGTCGGAACCGCAATACGCTGACCGGACTGGATCACCGCGGTCTGGTTGTTGGCGGTGTAGACCACCGGGCGCGAGAGCACCTTGAACTTCCCGGTGTTCTCAAGGAAGCGCACGTAGGTGCTGAGACTTCCGGCAAACCGTCCGTAGAGCGACAACCCCGCGGCATCAGGGAAATTCGCAATGTCCGTCAACGTGTCTGTATCCACGATCCCGGCGCCCGAGTTCGTGCGCATCTGCCCGGCCACATTGATCTCCGGGTTCCCGTTCACATTCTCCAACGTACGCAGTGCATCCACTCCGTACTCCAATTGGTTGCCCAGCGTCATCTGTCCGACAATCGTTGCCAGATAGATCTGACGTGGACGGATGTCCAACTGATCCATCAACCGCTCGGCAAGTTCGATCGTCTCCGGCGGGCCCGAGACAATCAACGCATTGCGCTCGTTGTCCGAGATCAGCAAAGTCTTGCCAACCACAATCGAAGTCGCACCGACAGGCACCGGCACATCATTCGAGCCGAGGCTGATCGACCCACGGTTGCCACCGGTTCCACCGGAACCAAGACCACTGCCGCCACCAATTCCTCCTGTCTGGCTGCGCCCGCCGGCATTACTCCCCATGCCTGCACCGCGGCTACCAGAGCTTTGAGACCCGGCAGATCCCTGCTCGGCGGTTTCACCGGTCTCTCGGGAAATCGCGTCGGCAATCAACGGCAACACATTGGAGGCGCTGATGTGGTTCAACTGTCGCTGCAAGAACGTGCGAGCTTTGTTTGGTGCGTCAAACTCCGCCACCAACGACTCGACATACGCCACATCCACCGGGCGGGCCATCACCAGGATGCGGTTGGTGCGCGCATCCGGAATCACCTTGATCGGAGGTGCCACACCCACCGGGTTGGTCACAATATTCGACTGCGGCTGCTGGGGACGCCCGCGCCGCCCACGACGATCCCTTGGGTCGGGCTGTTGTTGGTTCATCTGCCGCCCCGAAACAGACGCCGCTTTGGTCACCGAGTTCTGCTCACCCAGTACCTCCTGCAACAACTCCGCCACCCGCTCGGCATCCGCGCGCTCCAACTGAATGAACTTGCGGTCAATCTGTGCCGACGGCTTGTCAATGTTCTCACGGATCACCTGAAAGCGCCGGATCAACGACACATTCTCCGTTATCACCAACGCCCCGGAGTTTGGCACCACCGCCATCGTTCCGTACGAGTGCAACTGCCCACTCGCCTGAAACACCTGCATCGCCTCTTCCGCGGTGATGTGGTTGAAGTTCATGATGTAGGTGATCACCTCATCGGTCTTCGGCAAAGGCATCTGGTCATTATAAACCGCAGCCCCCTCACCTGCGGGGTTCTTCCCCCCTACGGCGATCAGCTTGAGTGTCCCCTGGCGGCTGGTCGGGATGAACGCGTAGCCGTTCATCAGCAACGTCTCTTCGATAAACGCGACGGCCTCCGACTTCTTCACCGGACCGGCCAACACGATGCGCACATTGTTATCCGCAATGTCCGTATCCAGGATCACCCGGTTGCCGGTGTACTTCTGATAGATGGGAAGCACCACACGGATGATACTTGCGTTCGGGAACATAATCCCGTCCTGCAGAACTTCTTCCTCCTCCACCTGCCCCGCGGCCGGAGCCACTTGCGCATGCACCTCGTTCAGGCCGGAGGATGCCAGCATCCCAAGCGCCAAACAGGCAACGGTCACTCTCGTCAGGCGGGACGGGTTGAATCGGTTCAATATCATCATGATGGTCAATGGGTTGAGCGCCGCAGCAATCTGCCACGCGTCATAGCGTAAATCGGTGGTCGGGTCGAGCCAGCAATCGCCAGCGGAATCTCCCGCCGGCAATCTAGTCACGCCCCGTAAAGGTTAATCGTTTGGTTGGTCTTCCTCGACCTCGGGAACGTCAGCGACCTCCGCCTCCAACGGTTTGTAGTAAAGCCGCATCTCCACATCCGCGACGATCTGGCTTTGTTCTTTCTTATCGGGCTGCACGCGCAACGCACGTACGACCTGCAGACGCTCAGGGTCATGAAACGCCATCAGGCTCTGGTAAATGTTTTCTTCGGTATCGGTAATGGTTGCAGTCATCCGCGCCTGCTCGAACCCACTTTCCGAAATCACGTCGAGAAACTTCACATCATCCAACCGCACCCCGCCGCGGCTCGCCGCTTCCTGCGCTCGGTTGAGCAGCATCGAGGACGCATTGGCCAGTGTCATCGACGGAACGTTGCGCTCCTTGAGCCATTCGCGCACGGCCACCACCTCGGCCCGCCACACTTTGAGATACTGCTCATCACGGTCCTTCCGCATCCCAGCCTCCTCGATGCGCTGCTTCGCTTTCGCCTTTTCCTCATCCGCCCACGACCACACCAACCACGTCGCAATCCCCATCCCTATCAGGATAGTCAGTATCAACAGTCGGCTCTCTCGTGCGGTCATGAAGGGTATCAGGCTGGAAAATAAATTGGTCGCGCAGAATCAGATCTGCGGAGCAGGTTCGGCGTCGGTCACCGGGATCGTGTAGGTTCCTTTGAAACTAAAGGTCGCCGTGTTGTCGCGCGTGTTCGTCGGGTTCGGCGTCTCCCATTCGTAATCGACGAACTGACGCGATGCCCGCAGGTTCTCGCCGAAGCGGATCGCCTCATCAGGGCGCGCCGCGGTGCCTTTGATCGACAGGTTGCGCGCGGCATCCAAACGAAAGTCAGTAAAACGCACCGTGGCCGCCGGCTTCAGCGCATCTACCTGCAGCAGCACATAGGGCGGGAACGCCTGCTCGCTCAACACAAAGTCCACGCCCCGGATCTTGCTCTCGGCTTCTTTCAACGCCTGAACCTCCGGTGCATTCACTGCGGCAGCCTCCTCGGCAGCATCGGCATCAGCCCGCAGCGCGTAGACCGAGAAAACCGTGAACCCCAACACACCAAGCCAGGCAACCGCCGCCACTGCGCCGATCCCCGCCAAGCGCTTACGCATGAGGCGGCTCTGCGCCTCCGCCGCCATTCCAGGCGTCGCCAATGCCGGCAGGCCAGCCACCGAAAACGATGCCTCCAGTGAGCGCTCGTCGGTCAATTTACAAGCCAAGCCCAAGGCTTCGGCAATCGGCGCCATCACCGACTCATATTCCTCACGCTCGTCAGCGCCCACCTCGATCACCAACGACTTCAAAAACCTCACACCATCCACCCCGGCCATCCGCAATGACATCAACACACCGGACAATTCCCGCGCTCCGTTCACCGCGGCAAACTCACCACTGCCACATCGCTGGTAGTAAACAGGAGCCGCCCCGACGGTCACGACCATCACCCAGCTCCCCAACTCACGCCGCAGCGTGATCGCGTCTGGTTGGTAGATCAACGCCTCGGTAGGCGACACCACGCACGACGGCGTTACCGCCAGGCTATCCACCCAATCCACTCCATCGCGGGTCAGCGCACTGATCACCGCCACCTCGCTCTTCGGCATGGGATTGACGGAAAACAATTCTACCCCGTCGGCTTCGGCATCCTCGATAATGCCGTCCCCTTCCAGGCGCAGCGCCGCCATTTCTCTCAACGACTCGTCGTCACCCGCACCTCCCGGCACCTGCATTGGCACCGTCACCCAGCTGGCGACCGACGGCATCACCGCCGCACCACCGCCAGCCGACCATCCGCGAGCTTCCGCCGCGGAAAGTTCACGGGTTCGCTGCGCCCCCCGATCACTAACACGCCACAACTCCCAGGACTGAGATCCTGGGAAAAGCAACCAGCGGCAGGTGTCAGGGGATTTCATCATCATTTGGATCGCACCGTAGAGAATATCAGGGGTCTGGGCAACCCCGGCAAACCATCGATTAGTCGGAAAGTTCCGCTAAAACCGTCGTCCGGCCAGGATCTTGTCTAGCCACCACTGTAATTGTGCGCTGCACATTGCCGGAGGCCCCCGTGCTGGTCACCCTCAGCACACTGCCGCGCAGCGAAAAACGCCGCACCACCATCTCGAGCGGCAACTCGGACGCACCAACCGTCGCCACCGCCGCGGGCACGGTCCCAAATTGCAAATCATCCTCGGTCCCTGCAATCCCGTCCTCGCCATTGCGCTCGCTGACAAAGGTCGTCGCATCCTTCATGTTGAACCCACCCACCGCGGCAATCATCTCGGGTGGAGCCTCTGCTATGTTCACCAGCTCGCCTGCATAGACGCTGAACCAATTGCGCCAGTCCGGCCGCACCGCCGCCACCGCGTCCATCCCCATCACCGCCGCCATTTCGTTCAAGTCGGCAAACGGTCGGTTCAATGGCTGCCCTACTCTACCAATAGCCTCGTATTGTTCGGCCTCGGCTCCACTGAGCCCGGGCAAATCATCACCGTCGATCCAGTCACGCATCGCATCCACCACCGACTGCGCCGCATCCTCCTCAAGCCCCCACGCCATGAACAAATCCATCAGCAACGTGTCGTCCCCACGCTGCAGCACGGCATTCGGATTGATCCGCACATCCTCGGACTCCATGACCACATTCCATTCCTCCGTGCGCAAAATACTTTCCTCGCGGCGCATCTCCGGATGCAGCGCCAGCGCCACGCCCTTCCACGCATTCGCCGTCGCGGTCACCTGACCGACCCGCACCACCATCCCGCGCTGTGACACGCTGAGCATCTTGGCGGCGGTCACCACAATCACCGCCAAAACCATCATCAACCAGAAAACCGCCATCAACGCACTGCCGCGCTGACGTGCATGAAGCATCCCATTCGCTCTCATCGCCCCCCTCCTCTCATTCCACCCACAGCCGACCCACGCCGACGCTGGTCCACCGCACCCTGCCCCGGAGGCCGTGCATCCACTTCGATTGGCCGCCCACCGCCACCAGAGCCACCGCCTTGATTGTTCCCTCCAGCAGGACCTCCGCCTGAATTATTGCCACCTCCCTGGCCACCGCCATTGCTTCCTCCACCGGTCGGGATCCCGCCCTGTTCGTCGGCCTGCCACATCGGATGCCTGAACGTCCAGCTGGTGGCGTGGCCATCCGCGGCAATCATGTCCAACCGCAGCGCCGCCGGCTGAACCCGCGCATCGTTCAGCTCCAACGGCACCCATTCCTCTTCCTCGCGCATCAAAATCCACCACTGGGCCGAACTGAGCCCGCCCACCAAATCGATCGCCGCCACCGCATCGCCCGCATCAGGCAATGCCGGATCCTCCAGCCACGAGAGATCCTCGTCGGTCTTGTAATAGTATTCCAACCGCAACGTCACCGCACCATCCACCACCACCGGCCTGAACAGATAACGGTTCACAGACATGCCGTAGCCGCCCAGCGGAAACAACCCGAACGCATCCTCAATCCCGAGCAAATAACCACCATCAGCACCCGACTCAATCGACACATAACTCGCCGCCTGCGGCATACCCTCCAAGTTGTCCCGCAAAACCTGCTCCAACACCGTGGAGCGCATCTCCTCGATCTCCGCTTCCCCAATCGCCGACGACAACCGCATCGTCGCCAACGAAACCCCGACCACGCCGACAATCACCAGAATCGCCACCGCCATGCCGAGCAACACCTCAAGCAAAGTAAAGCCCGCACGCCCACGTTGAGCCGCAGCAGCTTTCATCGGCCACCTCCCCCGCTGGTCACGGCCGACGCCAGTTCCGGAATGTAACGCAAACTCTCGACAGACCACCGCTCGCCGGTCTCGATTTCCACCACCTCCACACGCACGCCAAAGAACCCGGTGAGCACATTGCCTTCGTCGTTGCTCACCTCGGTCGGAAGAATGGCTGTGTTCACGGTGAATCGGCCGTCGAACTCACGCTGGGCTTCCCATCCGTCCTCGGTCATCCAGTCCGACGGCAGCGCCAGCGCCTCGGCCATCGCGGAATCCATCAACTGCGCCACCTCCACCTCACCGGCCCCGTCTTGGAAGTTCCGGGCCATGCCATTGAGCGCCTTGACCATCGACGTCACGGCGATGACGAAGATCGCCAGCGCAAACATCGCCTCAAGCAGCATATAGCCACGCCGCCTCTCAACGGCTCTGGATTCCGGATTTCGCAAAATTCTAACTCATTATGATCCATCGCCGGCTGATCCGGCCAAGCATCCTACAATTCCGACGCCACCTCGATCAGCGCACCCGACACCGGGTCCAACTCGCCAACCATCCAACGGTCGCCATCGCGCAAGCGCACCTGCAATGCCGGAAAAAACGCCCGGTGGTCGACCGTCATCACCACCGGATCACTCAGCCCGCGGAACTCAGACGTCCCCGTCTGCCGCACCTCCAGGGTCACGTCCTCGGGAAGTGCCAGCGACTTGCCGCCAAACTTCGCTCCCTCGCGCGCACCACTGGACGCCACGTTGATCCCCCGTGGGTTGATCGTGATCACCCACGGCTTGCGCGCCTCCATCATCCCGCCACGGGCATGACGGAACGTGGCATCGACATCCGCATACGCTTTCTCAAGCGACTGGCTCTCGCGGCGCACATGCCAGCCCGCACCAAGACCGACGATCACCGCAATGATCGCCAGCGCAATCAACGTCTCGAGCAACGTGAAACCACCGCCGCGCATCCGGCGGGCGGTGGTCGTTTGGCTCGCTCGTTGATTAAAGCGAGTCCTGGCTGCTGATGTCGTCATCGCCTCCTTCTTTTGCATCAGGCCCCCACGAGAAGATCTCATAGGTGGATGAGTCCGAGCGCCCCTGACGACGGTACTGGTATGGGTTCTTCCATGGGTCGAGCGGCACCTCTTTGAGCACCTGCTTCCAGCGCTTCACACCCGATGGCTTGGTCACCAATGCGTCCAACCCTTGCTCGGTCGATGGCAAATACCCACCAGTGTTGATTTCGTAGGTCAGTAGGTCCGCGTTCAGTTTATTGATCGCCATGCGGGCGGCCTCCACCTTGGCGGTGTCCTTGGCTCCACCCATTTTGTAGATACCCGCGCCGATCAGGATGCCGATAATCGCCACCACGAGCAGGATTTCCATCAAGGTGAAGCCCCGCATGCTGCGCAAGCGGCGACGGTTCATTGGTTGTGTAGGTTTCATCATCTTATACTTGGTTATGGATTAGCCGGTGGTCACCGCGGTAACCACATCGAAAATTGCCGTGATCATCATGTAGACCACGCTGCCGACCAAAAGCGCCATTGCGGTGATGATCACCGGCTGGATCAGCGAGGTGATACGCTCGAGCAACACTTCCAGATCACGACGCAATCGCCGCGCCGCGTTGCGCAATGCCTTCTCCAACGAGCCGGTGCGCTCGCCCACCGCCGCCACGTCGATCAGCGCCGGCGAGAACCCACCCACCGCACGCATCGCCGAGGAAAGCGCCGCGCCATCCGCCAGATACTCAATCACTTCATCGAGCTGGCCGCGGAAGTACACGTTGGTCGTCGCGTTGCGCGTCAGCTCGGTCGCCCGCAACAAGGGCAAGCCATTGCCGATCAGGTTGGCGATTGTTTCGGTAAAGAGCAGGTTGAACTCAGCCCACAGCAATTTGCTGATCAGCGGCGTCTTCAGATACACCTCGTCGCGCTGGTCCTTGAGCCCCGGCGCACGGAAAAAATACACCACTGCGGCGATCACCAAGGCGCCCGCTCCTGCCATCCACATCCAGTTCTGCACACAGAAATCCGAGAACCCCATCAGCATCCGCGTCGCGAATGGTGGCGGTTTCTCCGAATCCTCGATCAACGAGGAAATCTCCGGCAGCAGATAGAAAATCATCAACCCCGCGACCAGAATCCCCGCAAAAACCAGAAACGCCGGGTAGATCAACGCCGACGTCACTTTGCGCTTCATGTCACGCATCGTCGTCAGGTACTCGGCCTGGCGCGTCAAGATCGGCGCCAACGCACCACTCGCCTCACCCGCCGTCGCCAGACTGCAGTACAATTCATCGAAACTCGGCGACGCCAGCGTCAGCGCATGGCCGAAACTCGTCCCCTCGGTGATCGCCTCGCGGATGATCTTACAAACCCCGCCCAACGAGGTGGACGCGTGCTGCTTCTCCATCGACGATAGCGCCTGCTCCAAAGTAAGCCCCGCCACCAGGAAGTCCGCCAGATCTTCTGTGAAGACAATCAGTTGGTCGATCTTGAGTTCCAGCGGCCCGTCAGCGGTGACGGCCACAGGTTCCGCGGCGGCGCTTGGTTTGGCTGCGCTGTTGCCTCGTGCCGGCTTGGCTTTCTTCGCAGGTTTCGCAGCCTTGGCGGGTTTTGCGCCGCCTGCCGTTTCCTTCACCCGCTTGGCGGTCAGCCCTTGCTGGGTGAGTTGGCGCACCGCGGCCGCGCGCGACGGAGCGTCGAGCGTTCCACGACTGGCCGCACCACTGCGAGCGACCGCTTCATAGGTAAATGTCGGCATCGCGTTTAACTCATGTCTGTGGTGGTCGCGCTCATCACTTCCTCGATGGTCGTTTCCCCGTCAATCACCTTCTGCCAGCCGTACTCACGCATCGGCACAAACCCCTCGGCCCGCGCCTGCGCATCAATCTCGGCATACCCTTTGCCCTGAATGAGCAAATCCTGGATCGCCTGACTGAGCACGACCACTTCGAAAATCGCCAGTCGCCCGTAATACCCGGTTCCCCGGCAGTGCTCGCATCCCACCGCCACGTGCGCACCGTCGATCACCGCACGCGGAATCCCTTTGGCCCGAGGAAGCTCGTGGCTGCTCTGCGTGTGGTGTGCTTTGCACTTCGGACACAACCGCCGCACCAAGCGCTGGGCCAAAAACGCCCGCACCGAGGCCGACAACAAGAAAGGCTCGACCCCCATGTCGACCAATCGCGACACCCCGCCGATCGCATCGTTGGTGTGCAGCGTGGAGAAAACCAAGTGACCGGTGAGCGACGCACGGATCGCGATTTCCGCCGTTTCCAAGTCACGGATCTCGCCCACCATCACAATGTTCGGGTCGGCGCGGAGAATACTGCGCAGACCCGTGGCGAAGGTGAAATTGATCTCCGGCTTCACCGCCATCTGCATCACACCCTCGAGTTTGTTCTCCACCGGATCCTCGATCGTCACGATGCGTCGGTCGGTGTTGTTGAGCTCGCTGAGGAAACTGTAAAGCGTAGTCGATTTACCAGAGCCGGTCGGCCCGGTCACCAGCACGATCCCGTTGGAATAGGTCAACAACCCGCGCATTGTTTTCTCCAACTCGGGAGCCATCTGCAGCTTGGTCAGACTGAAGCGCTCGGTATTGAGCAATCGCAGGCTGACGCTTTCACCTTCCACGGTGGGAATCGTCGCCACACGCACGTCAATGCTGTTGCCGGCCAGCTCCAGGTGGATACGTCCGTCCTGCGGCAGTCGGCGTTCCGCGATGTCCAGACGCGCCATGATCTTCAAACGCGCGATCACCGCCGACTGCAACGACTTGATCTGCTCGGGCACCGCCACCTCGATCAACCGGCCGTCGATGCGGTAGCGGATGCGCAGGTTGGAACGCAAAGGCTCGACGTGAATATCCGTCGCCCGTTGCTCCAGCGCCTCACGGATGATCTGGTTCACGAACTTGATGATCGATGCCTGTTCGTCTTCCTCGGCGTCAATGCGGCTCGCGTCGTCGCGCATCTCCAAATCCATGGAGCTGACGTCGCGCCCCTCCAAAATCTGCTCGAACGTGTCCGCGCCCACGCCGTAAAGCTCACGCAGCGCCGGGTGCAAGCGTTTCGCCGGGCACACCACCCAGTGAATCCCGCCGGACCATTGAGCCGACACCGCCTGCCGCGCGACCAGGTCCTGCGGATTGGCGGTCGCCAATGTAAGCACCTGCGAACGGTTTTCCTCTCCCTCGCCTCCATCGTCGACCACGCCCAGCGGCAGCACTTGGAAGCGCAATGCCACTTTTGCGGGGAACAATCGCCTTACTCGCTCGGGTTCGCTGACCACCGGGTTCGCCTCAAAAGGCACCCCCAGCGAAGAGGCCAGATCGACAAGCGCTTGGTCATCCACTTCGCCGGAATCCACGTCCGCCATTGCGGGCCGCGTGCCGACATGTTCGTCACGCCACGATTGCAGCGATGCAGCACCTGCAGGCGCAACGGATTCGGGAGTGAGCGGTTGATCTGGGACCATGAAATCAGTAAGAAGTGAACAAAGCTGAGACGATGCCCAATGGTATCGTCACCGACAAGAGCGAACTGCCCTCTAATTTTTCAAAACATAAACATAGGCACCCGCGGCGCTAATCCTGCATGCAATGACATCCATTCCCCTTAAAATCGGGGGGTGACAGGCTCGGATCAACCGTCCAAGCTGCCCATCGTTGCTCATTGCCGCGCACATTTCCCAATTTTCCATGGTTCTCTCACGTCTTCCAGCCGCTCTCGCATTGGCATCCCTGCTCTGCGCCGCCGCATCGGCCGCCGACCAGCGCGACCCGGTTTTCTCTCCACCGAAAAAACCGACCCCAGCCAATTACTCCCGCCTCTGGACCAATTCTCCATTCACTACAAAGGTGGAGACCGTCCAGGAACAGGGCCCCGGCTTTGCGGATAAACTCCGCCTTGAAGGCGTCATGACGCTCGACGGCAAGGACGTCGCCTGCCTCACCAACACGGAAACCGAGGATGTGCTCTATCTGAGCCAGGATCAGCCCGCCAATGGCATCAGCCTGGTTTCGATCCAAAACCGCAACCAACTCGACCAAATGCGCGTCGTGCTCGCCTCCGGCGGACAACGCGCCACCGTCAGCTTCGACGACGCCCAAATCGTCGTCGCACCGGCCGCCGGCTCGAAAAAGCCACAGCCGCCACAAAACGGAGACCAATCGCCCCCTCCTCAACAACGCGCCCAGCAAGGCGATGAGCAAACCAAGCTCACCCAACAGGAAATGATGGAACGCCGCCGCAAGTTCTGGGAAAACATGCGCAACCGCAGACGCCGCGGTGCCTCCCCATCCGACGGCAGCGGCGGCCAAGACGGCCCACGCCGCTGATCAATTGTCAGGTGGCGCCGAGCCAGATCGCAGGATCAAGGCCACAGATGGGCAGGATGGGCACAGATCCCCTCCCCAGACGGCGAGGACACAACAACCGCAATGGAGGCTCGATCCCGCGCCCGCGGGATCGACTACCGACCTTCCGCGCGCAGCGCGCACTTTGTCCGTCCCAGGCTCTACAGGAAGATTAGGACACCCTCGAATGCCACTAACTTAAGCCTCAGCGTCGTCAATTCCGCGCTGAAAGCGCGTCTCATAACAGCCTAGGGTCAGCGAGCCTCAGGCGAGCGCCACCCTAGGTAAATACGCCCACCAATCCCCGGCCGAGCGTGCGATACCGCCAAGGCGCAGCACCCACCCGCAGGCCGCTCCCGATACGACCAGACGCCCTAAGTTAGTGCCATTCAGACACCGTCACTCCGACCGTCCTCTCTGTGTGCTCTGCGTCCTCTGTGGTTAAAAAAAACAACGCCCTGCCCCGTCACACCAAATCCACGATACTCCCGAATGTCGGGTCGTGGAGACGGCGGTACGTCCGTGCCGCTGCCGAGTCGGTCATACTTGCCAGGAAATCGCAGATCACCCGCACCTTCGCAGGCTTCGTTTCCTGCACTGACACCAATGCCGCGATCTCCGGCGGCAACAGTTGGAACGACGGCTTCTCCTCTTCCACATACTCGCCCACAAAGGCCTCAAACAAGGACACCAACATACGGTCACCTTTGAACTCGAGTTGCTTGAGCTGGTGCGATGTGAAGACCAACTCGTAAGCCAGCTTTTTGTACAAGGCCGACTCCGCAACCACCGCAGGATCGATCACCAAGCGATAACGATAACGGTTGGTCTCGCCGCTCATGAAGTTCACATCCTCCTCCAGCCTGGTCGCCTGAACGAACTGCCCGATCTTCCGTCCCATCGCACCTTCCACTTTGCCATCACTGATGGCTTTGAGCAGCCCGTCGACGTGAGCGCTCTGCGCCTCGTCGAGCGCGGACGCCTCGGCCCACGCACGGATGCGGTCGCCATTGAGGAACCCAGCCTGGATGCTGTCCACGATATCGTTGAGCGAATACGCCGTGTCATCCGCCCAGTCCATGATCTGACATTCAATCGACTTGAAGCCATTGCGCATCTTGCCCGGCGTCAGCTCCACCGGAAAATCGCGACCACCGAACACAAAATCGAGTTTGTCGCACTGATGGTCGTAGAGGAAGTGGTTCTTCGGCGGCTTACCGCCATTGAGCGAGCGCATCTCCGTGTAGAGCGACTTGTATTTGAGCACCCCATCCATGAACGCGCGGGTCGGCTGCATCCCGCGCTTGTGCCCATAGATCGTATCGGTCATCAGGCGCAGCGTCTGGGCATTGCCCTCGAACCCACCGTAGTCCGACATCACACGGTTGAGTGTGTTTTCCCCCGCATGACCGAATGGCGGATGGCCCAGGTCATGGGAAAGGCACACCGCTTCCACCAAATCGCCATCGATGAAATAGTCCGCGGACAAATGCGCGTCGTGACGCTGAAGATACTTGGCGATCGCCCGTCCGATCTGCGCCACTTCCAGCGAATGCGTCAGCCGCGTGCGGTAGAAATCATACTCGCCCGAGAGAAAGACCTGAGTCTTGCTCTGCAACCGCCGGAACGCACTCGTATGCAAGATCCGGTCGCGGTCGACTTCAAACGGACTACGAAAATCGTCAGGACGCTTGCCGTTGCCCGCATCGGTTTCGTAATCAAAAGGCGAATAGAATCGGTTGTTCATCGGCTCTTCCATCGGGAATCCACACCCCATTGTCAATCATGCCTTTCCGTCCACTTCTCACCGCCGCCCTGCTCGCCGCCCTACCGCTTGCCATTTCCTCGTGCTCGACCAGCCAGGCCGCATCGAACCAGGCAACCGCGAACGCTGCCAGCATCACCCTCAGCGCCGAGCAGAAAGCCAAGGTAGGCCGCAAGATCTGGCAAAACGAAAGTGGCGGGAAAGTCGATGGCCTCACCCATTGGAACCATGGCGAAGATTTCGCCTCGCTCGGCATCGGCCACGCCCTCTGGTTCCCCGCCGGCGCCGATGAAAAGTTCATCGAAACCTTCCCCATGCTGATGGCCTACATGCGTGATCGCGGGGTGAAATACCCGGCATGGATGGGCCCGGAAATGGACTGTCCATGGCCAAACCGCGCCGCCTTCATGCGCGATTTCCGATCGCCGAAAATGAACGAACTACGCCAGTTCCTCAAGCGCACCATCCCCCACCAAACCGACTTCATCATCCTGCGCCAACAGGCCGCCAAAACTAAGATCCTGCGCGCCGCCCCCGCCAGTGAGCGCGACACCATCAACGCCCGCTGGAACGCACTCACCGCCACACCCGAGGGGATGTTCGCTTTGATCGACTACTCCAACTTCAAAGGCGAAGGCACCAACCCGGCCGAGCGCTACCAGGGCCAAGGCTGGGGAATCCTCCAAGTGTTGCAGGAAATGCGTGGCACCCCGACCGGCCGCGCAGCCGCCTCCGAGTTCGCCGATGCCGCAGTCCGCGTCCTCGCCCGCAGAGTCCAACTCGCACCGCCCGCCCGCAAAGAATCCCGCTGGACCGCCGGCTGGAACAATCGCGTCCAACGCTACAAACAACCACTGTAGCCTCCCAATGACGGTGAGAACACCGTCGCTCCATCTCGCACGACGAAGCGCACTCACTATTGATTATCCTGACCTCCTTGCAGGAGCGCCCCCATTCGCTTCGCTCCGATTAGGATAACGAAAAGGATAAAGATAAGGACTGGCAACAACACATCCCCCATCCTTCGTGAACTTGGTGCCCTTAAAGGTTTCTCTCCCACTCAGCCCTCCCCCGCCGCCACCACGACGCGAAGCGCTGGTGGGACGGCACTCCTGCCGTCGGCGGGGCGCCGTGCCATCAAGATCCACATCCCCATCGCGAAGCGATGACTTACCGGCTAGCCCGCGGTTTCAACCGCGGGTATCGTTTCAAAACCAGCCTCCGCGCCGAAGGTGCGGTTTACCCCGAACCACCCTCACGCCCAGACCATCGATTGGGATCGCGATATCGATATCGATGAGGACTGTGCACCGTTGCCTTCGTGAACTTCGCGCCCTTCGTGGTTTCACTCCCACACAGCCCCTCCTCCACCGTCCCCACGACGCGACGCGCTGGAGGGACGGCATTCCTACCGTCGGTGCGGTGCAGTCACACCATAAGCCCCCCCATCGCGAAGCGATTGCTTACCGGCTAGCCCGCGGTTTCAACCGCGGGTATTCGTTCAAAACCATCCCCCCCGCGCCGAAGGTGCG
The DNA here is from genome assembly GCF_010681825.2 of Sulfuriroseicoccus oceanibius. Classification (NCBI taxonomy): domain Bacteria; kingdom Pseudomonadati; phylum Verrucomicrobiota; class Verrucomicrobiia; order Verrucomicrobiales; family Verrucomicrobiaceae; genus Sulfuriroseicoccus; species Sulfuriroseicoccus oceanibius. Next base: position 3,251,381 of record NZ_CP066776.1, read on the forward strand.
GTTTGCCGCGAACCACCTCACGCCCAAGCCATCGTTTAGGATCGCGACACCAATATCGATGAGGACTTTGCATCGTTGCCTTCGTGAACTTCGCGCCCTTCGCGGTTTCACTCCCACACAGCCCCTCCAAAAATCCGGTAATACCTCGATCAAATCCCGCATATAGTGTAGCCACGAACTCGCCATCGGCAGCTCTCCCATGAGTAAAAACCTCGACCACCAGTACCTCCAGCTCGTCACCCGTTACCAGGGTGCGATCTACGGCTACGTCAACAGCCTGGCTCCAGGCCTCGACGTCGAGGACGTGGTGCAGCAGGTCAACATCGTCCTTTGGAAGAAGGCCGATACGTTCCAGCCCCACACGAACTTCAAGGCATTCGCCTTCCGCATCGCCTACCTCAAAACGATGGAGGCATTGCGCAAAGCGAAGCAGCAGAACTGGCTCCAGTTCGACTCCGACGTACTCGAACTCATCAACGAACAGACCAGCACGATCACCAATCCGGAGGAAAACCGCCAGCAAGCACTGCGCGACTGCCTCGAAAAACTCGATCCGGAAGACAGGGAACGCATCAACGCACGCTACACCCGCGGCGAAACCGTTCGCTCCATCGCCAACCAGGAGTCCCGCTCGGAAGGCTCACTCCAGCAACACTTCTTTCGCTTGCGCAAAAATCTCAAACTTTGCATCCAAAAACATCTGCTCAACCAGGAGGAGGACTTCGCATGAACAGGGAAACCATGGAACAAATCGATGCCCTGCTCGAAGGCAGCATCACTCCTGATGAGTTCAAAAAACTCCAGGCAACCCTGCGCTCCAATGAAAAAGCCCGCTGGTACTACGCAGAACAAGCCGACCTCCACGGCCGACTCCAATGCGAGCTAGCCCCGCCAAAAGAGTCACTCACTCAGCCCGCTACACAAAGCCCCTTTCCCATTCGAAAGCGCAAGCCCGGACGCATTGTCCTGGCAGCCGCAGCAGCGCTGGCTTTGTTCGCAGGCGTCGCCCAATGGATGGGCAACACAGCCCAACCGGCTCCGACGCAAATCGCGGAGCGCCCGGCACCACCTACCCAAGAATCCACCGTCTACCAAACCAACCCCGACCAGTCCGCGGCCCGGGTCACCAATGCCACCAACGCTGAATGGTCGGGTGGCACACTTGAACTCGGTCAGTTGATCAAGCCCGGCACGTTCGAGCTGCTCGCCGGCACCGCCGAAATCACCTTCGACTCCGGTGCCCGCATCGTCCTCAAGAGCCCGGCCACCCTGCGCGTGGTTTCCGCCTACCACGCCAAACTCGAATACGGCCAATGCACTGCCGAAATCCCGGACTACTCGGACCGCTTCACATTAGCCACGCCGTGCACCAAAATCGTCGAGAACAACTGCCGCTTTGCCATCAAAGTGGCACGTGACGGATCCACCGAGATCCACGTTCTGTCCGGACTCATCGAGGCCACCCCGACCGCCAACCCGACAATCGCACGCATCCTCAACTCACAACAGGCCGCCCGCCTGACCCGCGAAAACATTTCGAGCGAAGGCGACATGGACTTCGACCGCTCGAAGTTCCTCGAGGACTTGAACATTCCGGAGGGCACCAACCAGGTCGAGTACGTCTATTGGTCATTCGACAAGATGAGCCCGTTTGGAGGCTTCCCGGATGAAGGCGAGCACATCGGTCCGAAACTCATGGCCAAACCACTGGCCACCCCCGGATCCGATCCGAATGCCAAGGTCACCAGCGTCAATGGCATCTACGGCCGCGCAATCCGCCTCGATGGCGACGGCGCTTTCCTCTCGTCCGCCTTTCAAGGCATCCCGGGCACCGGTCCACGCACCATCTCGATGTGGGTAAAACTGGATCCCGACACCACCCTGGAACACGCCTACTCCATGATCGCATGGGGTCTCCCATTCGACATGAAGGGACAAAAGTGGCAGTTGTGCTGGAACCCAGACTCACTGGACGGACAGCCCGGCGCCATCCGCACCGAGTTCGGCGGCGGCTACGTCGTAGGCTCCACCGACCTGCGCGACGGCCGCTGGCACCACATCGTCTCTGTCTTCCTCGGCAGCAATGACGACAACATCGCCAACTCCATCCGCCACTACGTCGACGGCAAGCTGGAAGCCGTCACATCGTCAGCCCACCAGCCGATCAACACGGACCTCGACAGCCCAGAGTCACGCCCGACCTACATCGGCCGACGTCTCGAAGACGACGGTCTCTATTCCACCTTCAAAGGCGACCTGGACGAGATCCGCATCTTCCCCGCCGCCCTCACACCAAAACAAGTCGAGCGACTCTACCGCTCGAACCTGCCGCCATCCTATTTTGTCCCTGCAACGGAATAACAGAATCAATCACATCCAGACGCCCGCCGGCCCACCCATGGTCGGCGGGCGTTTTTTTATTCCGCCTCCACCGCAAACCACCCCTTCAAAAAAAAGATCATCCACAAAGTAATACTTTGTTCAAATTCCGCATTCTGGTCTGTCATCGCCATCACATGCACCTCCGCATCGATGCGCTGACACTTCACTAAACGAACAAAAAAATGACCAAGATGAAACACATCGGCAGCGCACTCGCAATTGCAGCGGCAGCGCTCACCACAAGTCAGGCAGCCCTCACCGCCCACTGGGACTTCAACACCGACGGCGTCGTCGTCGACAACGTCAGCACCACAGCAGGCACCCTGCTTGACGGAGCAACCGTGAGCGGCGGCAATGCCAACTTCGTCGGCGGAACCTCGCGTATCGACACCGGGATCAACGGTGGCCTCGGAGGAACCGGATCGTTCACCGTTCTCGCATTCTTCCAAACGTCATCGGCGACCAACCAGACCATCTTTGATTTCTCGCCAACGACGGGTGGCGTGAGCGGCGCCGATTTGCGACTCTTCGCACAAGGCAATGGCAACGTCCGCATCGAAATGTCTGCAGGATCCGGCTTCGAAGCAAATCTCGGCGGAACCAGTGTAGTGGATGGCAACACCCACATGATTGCCGCGGTTTTCAATAGCAGCACCGGCGACAGCTTCCAAGACGTCGACCTTTACGTCGACGGCGTTCTTTACGACGTAACCGGCGGTAACGATGGCCTCGTCAACCTTGGCGACGCCGGGAAAACAGTCTTCCTCGGCTCGATCGGCCACCTTACCTCTGAGCGTCCATTCGTGGGCAGCATGGGTGAAGTCGCCATCTACGACACCGCACTTACCTTGACTGAACTCGATGACGTCCGCGTCAACGGCGTTGCAGCCGTTCCAGAACCATCGTCCGCAGCCCTGCTCGGCCTCGGCGGCTTGGCGATGATCCTGCGTCGTCGTAAGTAAGCTTACACTGCAGCCTAACAGCTCAGCACTATTGTTTCACGCCCGTCGATCACCCTGATCGGCGGGCGTTTTGTTTTCCCTCCACCTTCGCACTCAAAAAAAAACAACCCAATCAGTAATACTTTGTTCAGATTCCGCATTCCGCTCTAACTCCACCATCACATAAACCTCAGTATCAACGCGCTGATACATCACCAACCAAACAATACAATGACTAGGATGAAACACCTCTGCAGCGCACTCGCCCTCTCAGCGACCGCGCTCACCACAAGCCACGCAGCCCTCGCTGCCTACTGGAACTTCGAAGAAGGCTCAGGTACCACCACAACCGATTCAGTCAGCAACACAGCATCCGACCCATTTGAGCCCGGCGTCGCGTTCTCCGCCAACACCGCAGCTCCTACATCAACATCATCGACAAGCTTCGATGGCACTGGACGCTTTGGGGTCAATTTGAATGCCGATGCAGTAGGCATCAGCGGCACCGGCGCAAAAACCATCGTCGCCTGGATCAATACCACCGAGTCGGACAAACGCTACTTCTGGGGATGGTCTCCAACAAACGGCCTGCAGCCAGGTCAAGACTTGCGATTCGGTATCGAACTCGACGGCAAGCTGCGCTTTGAGATCTCAAGCGGATTCGTACGTTATGACGACCTCTCACTCAACGATGGCAACTGGCACATGGTAGCTGCCATCATCAACGCTGGCGACACCGCAGGCGATATCGACTTCTACATCGACGGAGACATCGTCACACCAACCGGAGGCAACACCACGCTGGTCAATACAGCTGGAACAGGCACAGGCGACTCCGCCACACCTAACGAGATGTTCTTCGGATCGTCCGGCAACACAAACACCCAGTATTGGAACGGAGGCATCGACGACTTCGCAATCTACGACACCGCACTCACTGACGCACAGCTCGACGACATCCGACTCAACGGGATTACTGTTCCAGAGCCATCATCCGCAGCGCTGCTCGGTCTCGGTGGCATATCGCTGATCCTGCGCCGCCGCAAGTAACACAGGGCAACGCGCCATCGTGTCATACACCTCAACACAATGCCCGCCGGTCCCTGTGATCGGTGGGCATTTTTGCGTAATACATTCGGGTCCGGCCTCATTAAGGGGCGCATGAAACGATTGTTCACGGCCCTTTCCCTTGCCGCAGGCCTCTTGGCGGCAGCACTTCCCGCATCCGCATCCGCAGCCACCCAGCCCAACGTCATCGTCATCCTGACCGATGACCTCGGCTACGGCGACGTCTACAACCTCCACCAACACGTGCGCGACAATGGCGCGGGCGGAGGCATTGCAGGCGACGGCATCATCAATGGCAGCGAGGAGCCCTTCATTTACACGCCCGAGATCGACCGCATGGCCGCGGAAGGCGCCAAATTGACCCGCCACTACACGTCGGCACCAGTCTGTGCGCCAGCTCGTGGCTCACTGCTCCAAGGCCGCGACCAGGGCCACGCCAACATCCGCAACAACTCGTTCGACAAAGTCATCTCCGACAACCACACGCTCGGCACCGTCATGCAGCAGGCCGGCTATTACACTGCTGTCGTTGGCAAATGGGGCGTCGGAGGAACCACCAACCTCGGTGCAGGCCGCCCGAATGAACGCGGATTCGACTATTTCTACGGCTACATGGAACACCTCGACGGCCACGAGCACTACCCGGGCAATAGTGGCAAGGTGATTGAAAACACCACCCGCATCACCAGCGGTCTGGCCAACGCGTACACCACAGATTTGTTCACCGCCAAAGCCAAGTCGCTGATCATCGACCGTGCGACCAACCACAGCACCACCCCATTCTTCATCTACCTGGCCTACGACGCCCCGCACGCGCAGCTGCAGGTTCCCACCCAGGCCTACCCGAGCGGCAAGGGCACCAGCGGTGGTCTCAGCTGGCCATTGAACACCAACTCGGGTACCAACGATTCGTGGATCCATCCGGATTACCGCAGTTTGGGCACGTCCGCAGCACGCCACGCCACCATGGTGCGCCGCCTCGACACCTGTTTAGGCGATCTTTTGCAAACCCTTCGCGACCTTGGAATCGACGACAACACCTTGGTCGTCTTCACCTCGGACAACGGCACCCATGACGAGCCCGGCGCCGGCCCTCTGGGCGTCGCCCACAACCCACGAAACTTCGACTCATACGGCGAGCTCGAAGGCATCAAACGCGACCACTGGGAGGGCGGCATCCGCATGCCAACCTTCGCCTGGTGGCCAGGCAAGATCGGCGACAACAACGCCGCCACCCCTGGTCTGAATTCCACCCGCCCGTCCGCATTCTGGGACTGGATGCCGACTCTGTGCGACGCCGCAGGCGCTGTCCCTCCCGCCTGGACCAGCGGTGTCTCGTTGCTCCCCGAGCTCACCGGCAACGGCTCGCAACTCGACAAAGGCTACCTCTACTTCGAATACCAAAACGGTGGCCGCACCCCAAGCTACAGCGACTTCCCCAACCACGGTGGCAGCTACCGCGGGGAAATGCAGTCGATCTTCCTCACCGACCCCACCGACGGCAAACGCTACAAGGGCGTGCGCTACAATGTCACCAGCCACACCCAGGACTTCCTGATCTACGACGTGGACACCGACCCCGGCGAAGGCACCAACCTCGCCACATCGAAGACGTCCCTGCAGCAGGCGATGAAGGACAAAGTCCTGCAAGTGCGCATCGATGGCGACTACACCCGCAACTACCTCAGTGGAGTCAACACACCACCAGCCCCACCAGCCAGTGCTGTGAGCGGGCTCGACTACAAGGCATTCACCGGCACCTGGGACTGGGTTCCGGAAACCGCCTACCTCACCCCTGTCGCTTCCGGCACCGCCTCGGGCCTCGACTTGACCAAGCGCACGCAGGACGACAACTGCCTGCTCGAGTTCACCGGGTTCATTCAAATCCCGACCGACGGCACGTACACATTCACCATGACCACCGACAGCAGCGTCTCGACAAATGCATCCGGTGGCATGCTGTGGATCCACGACGCCCACATCATCGACGATGACTTCAACCACAACGGCTCGGCCAAAAGTGGTAGCATGCGCTTGAAGGCGGGACTCCACCCAGTCCGCATCCTTTACAAGCACACCAGCGGCAGCCACGACATCAACCTCCAGTACTCCGGCCCGGGTATCACCACCCAGACCATTCCGGAGTCGTCGTTCTTCCGCGCCGGCACCCCGGACCCGGTACCTTCCGCATTGCCGGACGCCGCGGAGAGCCGCAATGGAGCAGCGGTTGAAATCGACGTGCTTGCCAATGATTTCGACGACAACGCACCATCGCCGCTGAGCATCGCATCGGTCGGCACACCGGCCTTCGGCACTGCCGTGATCAGCAACGGCAAAATCGAATACACGCCGTTCACCAACCACTTCGGCACCGATAAGTTCACCTACAGCATTACCGACGGCGAATACACCGTCGAGGGAGAGGTCACAGTGAACGTCACCCACTTGGCGGGCGACTTGTGGATCCCACTCAACGAAACCAGCGGATCGTCCGTTGCGGAGGTCGGTGGCGTCACCGTTGGATCGCTCAGTGGCTTTGCCAACACGGAAACATCTCACATTCCGGGCAAAGTCGGCTATGCGCTCGCGTTCGATGGAACAGACGACCAAATCCCACTCACCGGTATCACATTGCCTACGGGCGATGCCCCCCGCACCGTCAGTGCCTGGGTGCGAGTGACCACCACGTCCGCTCCTGAGTACCAGGTTATCTTCAACTACGGCCAAAACAACAACGGCGAACGCTTCTCGTTCCGCCTCGACACCGCATCGCAAGCCAACCAAAGACTGCGCCTCGAGGTGCAAGGCGGGTTCATTGTCGGATCGACCCGCATCAACGACGGCGAATGGCACCACGTCGCCGCAGTCGTCGATGATTTCGATTCCAATGGCACCACGTCGGTGTCCGAAACAAAACTCTACGTCGACGGCAAGCTGGAAACCATCAGCAGCTCGGGTAGCCGCGCGATCAACACCAGCGGCGTCGGCACGCCACTCATCGGCGCCGCCTCCCACGCCCCGAACTACAACTTCCAAGGAGACATCGATGAAGTGCGTGTCATCAACCGCGCACTGGATATCACGGAAGTCGCCTCACTGGCCAACCCAACCAACCAGCTCCGCGATGCCTGGCGCGAGAGACACTTCGGCACCACCACACCCGATTGGACCACCGACGCCGACAACGACAGCTCCGAACTGATTGAAGAATACGGCTTCGGCTCGAACCCACACATCCCCGACACGTCCAACCACGCGCCATCCGTCCAACTCAACCCAACCTCCGGTAAACTCGAGATCACCTTCAACCGCCGCAAACCCGGCACCCACGATCTCACCTACTCGGTCGAAGTCTCGGACAACCTGGCCAGCTGGACGCTGCCGACCACCGAAGTCTCGGTCACCGACCACCCGACGCTTGAGGGCTTCGACCAGGTCACCGTCGCATCAGACGCCGACCTCGCCACCAGCGCCCGGCTCTTTATCCGGATGAACGTGAATTAACCCCACTCACCCGCGCCCCAATCCAATGCCCGTCCTCCCCGCGAGGTCGGGCATTTTTTCGTTTCAGCCACGTCAGCCAGGGACAAGAGTGTCCCTGCTCCACCGATCCCCGTCGCCCTACCATTCCCCGCTGGACCGACGACACTCATGTCGTCGACCCGACTCCGTCAGCAGCCTCAACGAACGGCCAACACTCAGCCTCCCCCCGATAGCAACCGATCAGGCCATAGCGATGCCCCAATCGCTTCGCTCCGATAAGGATAACGAAGAGGATAAGGATAACGAGCGACAGCTGGACATCTCCCCTGCTTCCTGAACTTCGTGGTTTCACTTCAGACTGCCCTCCACCGGCGACACCAGGATGCTAAGCGCTGGTGGGACGGCATTCCTGCCGTCGGCGCGGCACCGTCATACCAACTCTAGCCCCACCGAAAAGCCTGCATCCCTCCCCCTCAAGCGGATACGCGACGTCCTCCCATTCCACGGCTCCACGTGTTTTAGTCCGGTACTTTTCGTGCAGCTTTCCTATCGGGAACGATCTAAGCGAAAAGCCAAGCGGGAAGCGTTCGCGACGCCGTCAAAAGCACAGATACTCCCCGCGCGTCCGCCTCCCCCAGCGGTGCCGACAACAACCCCAAAAAAACCAAGATGCCACGCACCCTTGCGCCGAGCGCGCTTCTGGCCCTGTTCCTCACCCTCGTGACCTGGGCGGTCGCCGCACCTCAAACCTTCACCCAGGAGGTTACCCACGAAGGCAAAACCTACACCATGCAGCTGCAGCGCGTGGACCTGAGGAGCGAAAACTTCGAACTCCTCTCCCAGAATGCGAGCGGCGGTTACGACACCATTTCCGTCGTCGAGGAGCGTTCGTATCTTGGTTCCGTCGACGGCTACCCCGGCGCGGTTTCGTGCGGCATCCTCAAAGACAACGGCACCTTCGCCGGCGCGATCTACTTCGACCGTGGGGTCACATTCTTCACCGACGACAACAAGGTCCGCTACGTCCGCGCTGGAGACTACGGGACGTTCACTAACTTCAAGTTTTCCACCACACCAACCGTCAGCGCCGGCCAGGCAGGCACCACGACCTACGGCTACGAACTCGCCATCGACGTCGACTACAACTACTTCCTCGAGGCAGGCAGCAACCACGCCTCTGCGTTCGAGACCATCGAACTCTCAGTCGGCCTGATGCGCGCCATTTACATGCGCGACGCCCTGTTGCGCCCGTACCTTGGTCGCGTCGTCATCCGCGCATCCCTCGACCACGACCCCTACACCGGGCTCAACCAAGCCGTCTACCTCAACAAGGTTCGTGACGAATGGCAGGCCAACCACCTCAGCACCACCAACCCGGACCTCGTCGCCGGCATCTCCCCGACCAAGATCGGCGGCGGCCTCGCCATGGTCGGAAATGTCGGCCAAACCAACCGCTACTCGGTGAACCAAAGCGGCTCCGGTATCTTTGACGTCGTCCTGCGCCACGAAATCGGCCACAACTGGGGCTCCCTCCACAGTGTCGGCGGTAACCCGGAAGGCACCGGACTCATGGGAGGCAACCAGCCAGGGCGCTTCAGCGGTCCTGAACTCTTCATCGTTCTCAACCACCGCGACTCCCGCATCGCACTCGGCGGCATCCTCGACGACGAAGGCACGTTCTCCGACGTCGAGCTCCCACCATACGCCAGCCTTGACACACTGACGTTCGACCAACCACGCGACATCTCGCTCGACATCGACGTGCTCGCCAACGACCACGATGCCAACGGCCAAGCCATCACGCTCACCTCATTCCATTCCAAATCCAACCGGGGCGGCACCATCACCCGCAACGGCGACCGCCTCACCTACACCGCGCCGAATGGCTACGCCACTGGCTCCGACTGGTTCCTCTACACCATCGAAGACTCCACCGGCAGAACCGCTACCGGCGCAGTAGTGGTCAAACTGGCCGCTCCGGAATCCTCGCTCAAGCTCCACTTCCCTCTGGACGAAACCTCCGGCGACACCGCCGCAGACGCATCCCCATTCGGCAATTCCGGCCTGACCATGAACACCAACTTCACCAATGCATCCGCACCTGGTAAGTACGGCAACGCCATTAATCTTAGCGGAAGCTTCCAGCGTATCCGCACCAACGACCTCGACATCAATAGCAACACCGTCACCCTCACCGCGTGGATCAAATCCGCCCCAAACCAAAACGCGAGGGCAGGTATCATCATCGACACGAATTCCGGCTCCGGCCTCCACTTGGGCCCCGACCGCGAACTCCGCTACTCCTGGAACAACGACAAGTCCAACTGGAACTCCGGACTCACGCCACCCCTCGGCGTCTGGACATTCGTCGCACTCGTCTTGGAACCCAATCAAGCCACCATCCACATGGACAGCGGCTCCGGGCTTCAGTCGGCCAGCCACACGACCACCCACGATCCGGCGGACTTCGGCCACCTCGAAATCGGCATCGACGGACGCGATGCCAACACCCGTATGTTCCTCGGCAGCATCGATGACGTGCGCATCTACGAGGACACTCTGGATGCCGCCCAGCTTGCGACAATCGCCTCCGGTGGCGGTGCCTCGAACCCATCTCCATTCCATCAGGCGTGGGGCGTTCCTCCGACCGATCTGAGCTGGTCCGCGCCTGCGGGAGCCATCCGTTACCACGTCTACCTCGGCACCGACCGCGACGCCGTGGCCAACGCCACATCCACCTCACCGGAGTACCTCGGCAGCGTCACAACCCCAACGTTCAGCAACCCGCCCACCAACGCCAAAACCACGTACTTCTGGCGGGTAGACACAGAAAATGCCACCGCCACCGTCACTGGCGAGGTTTGGCAGTTCACCCGCAACGGCGAATCACTCCTCTCAATCGCAAACCACAGCTTTGAAGAAGGCCCTCAGGGGCTTGTCACTCCGATCGGCTGGGCGGCTGCTGCCGGATCGTTGGTGGATGTGGTTCCAGGCGGCACGCACGGCACTCAGTTCGTCTCGCTCGCCCGTGGCACAACTCTGTCACAAGACACCAACCACACCCTCACCGGCGGCGAAACCCTCACCTTCCACGTCGACACCAACCTGGACAACGCTCGCAAAATCCAACTGCTGGCGAAAAACGGCGCAACCTACACCGTGCTCAGCGAAACCGATGGATCAGGTGGCGACCCGATCGGCTCCGGCAAATGGCCGACCATCACCATGCAACACACCGTCGCTCCATCGGTCAACGGCCAAAAACTCGCACTGCGCATCCTCAGCCCAAGTGGCTGGACACAGTACGACAACGTCCGCATCCGCACCTCAAGCCCGGTCGGCACCGCCCCAACCTGGACAACGTCCGCCATCCAGTTCAGCGACACCGAGGAAAACTCGGCCGTCTCCGGCTCTCTCGCATCGTTGGCATCGGACGCCGACAACGACACCCTCACCTTCACCAAAGTCAGCGGACCGGAGTGGCTGACCGTCGCCAATGACGGCACCCTCAGCGGCACGCCACGTATCGCCGACATCGGCACCAACACGTGGCAAGTCGCCGTCACCGACAGGCTCACCACCCCGGTGGTCGCCACGTTGACCATCGATGTCACCGACCAACCGGAAGCCCCGGTTTGGCTCAGCAACCCGGTAGTAGCGCGCCAGGCCACCGCCCGCGCCCCCTACTCGGCAACCATCGCAGCCAACGCAACCGACCCGGATCACGACGACAGCTTGACCTTCTCCAAGGTCGATGGCCCAGCTTGGCTTACCATCGCCGCGGACGGGGCAATCGAAGGAATGCCGGGCATTGATGACGCCGGCACCAACACATTCACCGTGCGCGCAACCGACAGCACCGGCCTCAGCGCCTCCGCCACACTGAACATCGAAGTCAGCTCAAGTCTGCACATGCTCTTCAGCGACGATTTCGAGCGCGCCACCGGCACCGCCATCAACAACGGATGGACCAAGTCAGTGAATGACTCGCGCATCTACGCGACCGGCAACGGCGCTACCAAAACGGTCATTTCAACGGCATCAGGCGCCCCATTCACCATCACCAACGAAACCGCTGGCACCTTCGCAGCCCACCAGACCTATGAGCTGAAGTGGAACGCAGCCCGCGCAGCCAGTGCCAATGGATCGCTGATCTATGAAGTACAAATCGGCACACTGAGCGGATCCACCTTCACTCCGCTCGCCTCCCGAACTGGCACGATCAATGGATTGAACATCACTTCAAAATCCGCCGGCCCATCCGTGGTCTACACCGCCAATGCCGCCGACGCCGGAAAACGTATCGCCATCCGTTTCTCAACACTCGCCAACAGCGCGTCCTGGGTCGGGTTCGACGATATCTCTCTCGTTCACAACGCGGAGTACGACGGCGACAACGACGGCATCACCGACGCATGGGAAGCCGCCAACGGCCTCGACCCATCGATCAACGACGCCAATGCGGATACCGATGGCGACGGCGTGACCAACCTTGATGAGTTCGCCAACGACACCCGGCCGAACGACGCCAACTCCGCCCCACGCTTCCGCCTCGACCTCAGCTCGGGCACGCCGCAGTTGGAGTTCGGCTCATCCGCCAACCGCCGCTACACCGTCTTCTTCAGCGACACTCTGGCCACCGACAGCTGGCAGCCACTGCACACACCCGCCAGAGGCAATGGCAGCACCATGCGCGTCAGCGACCCGTCCGCCACCACGACCCATCGTTTCTACCGTCTCGAGACGGACTTGCCATAAACGAATCCCCGCCGATACGCCCGTCTCCCCCCCGGAGGCGGGCGTATTTTTTTTCGGTGCAACGCACACCTTAGAAAACACCTGTAATTTGGTGATAGATCCGCACTCAGCCAAACGTCAAGCTGCGCGCATCACATCCCTCCACCGAGGGCCGCAACAATTCTCAACCGATCGCCTCTGAAAATGAACCCACTCACCTACGTAGCTATCGCCGCCAGTTCGGTTCTATCTGCATTCGCTGGCTCCCAATTCAACGAATATTGGGAGTTCCAAAAAGGAGACGAAGCGACTCAATGGCAGCACGTGACTCTCCCACACACAGCCCACCTGGAACCTTACATTTCCAATGACATGTGGATGGGTGAATGCCGCTACCGCAAGAGCTTTGAGTTCAAGCCAGAGTGGCAGGGCAAGCGAGTTGCACTCCAATTCGAAGGTGCCATGGGGATTGCCACCGTCTCGCTCAATGGCAAGGAGCTAGACAAACACATCGGCGGGTACATCGGCTTCGAAGTAGAACTTACCGACCACCTCCAACCAGGCAAAAACCTGCTCGAAGTCACGCTCGACAACCGGGAAAACCCAGACTACCCGCCGGGCAAATCCTACCGCACGCTCGACTTTGCCTGGTTCAGCGGAATCTACCGCAATGTCCACCTCGTTGTCACAGACAAGCTGCACATCAGCAATGCCATCGCCGCCAATCAGCCCGCAGGCGGCGGCATCTTCGTCACCTACCCCGAGGTTAGCACCGAATCCGCTACCATTCAGATCAAGACGCACGTGGTCAATGATCACGCCGAAAACCGCACGCTGCAGGTCGACCAAAGCCTGTGGCTCGACGGCCAACGTCTCACAGGCAGCCGTAGCGATGCTCTCACTCTGGCCCCTGAGTCCGACCAACACGTCACCCAACAGCTCCAGCTCGAAAACCCGCTGCTCTGGTCACCGCAAGCCCCCAACCTCTACACCCTGAAAACCCAGCTCCTCGCCGACGACCAATCCGTCGTCCACGAGGAGACCCAAAAGATCGGCGTCCGCACGATCTCCTACTCTGCCGATGGCTTTGTCCTTAATGGCAAAAACTTCTTCCAACGCGGAACCAACCGCCACCAGGAGTTTCCCTACATCGGATACGCAGCCTCTGACGAGGCCCAGTACCGCGACGCGGTGAAGATCAAAGAAGCCGGCTTCGATATCGTACGCATCTCCCACTACCCTCAGTCTCCTGCCTTCATGCGCGCCTGCGACGAACTCGGACTGATGACCATCAACTGCATCACAGGGTGGCAATTCTTCAAGGATGGTGAATTCGCCAAACACTCGCTGCAGGAAGGACGCGACCTCATCCGCCGCGACCGCAACCACCCAAGCGTCGTACTTTGGGAAATCAGCCTCAACGAAACCCACGTACCAAGCGAATTCCTCGCCCAACAACACGCGATCGTCGACGAAGAATACCCAGGTGACCAGAGCTTCAGCGGATCGTGGAAGGACGGCCCGCATGACGTCTTCCTCCCGGCACGCCAACACGGCAAAGGCCCGAAGTTCTGGGACGATTGGGAGAACAACGGGAAACCTGCATTCACCGCGGAGTACGGCGATTGGGAGTACTACGCCCAAGCCGCTGCCAACTTCAACCAGCACGGGTCGAAGGAACTCAAAAAGGAGGAGTCCACCAGCCGCCAACTGCGCAAACACGGCGAAAAACGTCTGCTCCAACAAGCCCTGAACTATCAGGAGTCACACAACCAGAACCTGCGTGGCAAGTCGATCATCGGCGATGCCAATTGGTTGATGTTCGACTACAACCGAGGCTACGCCAACGACCACTGCTCGTCCGGTGTGATGGATCTGATGCGCCTGCCCAAGTTTGCCTACTACTTCTACCGCAGCCAGCGCCCGGCGCATGAAGCAAGCGATCGCTTCTCATCCGGCCCGATGGTCTTCGCCGCGACCTACTGGCAAACGGATTCCAGCCCGCATGTGCGCGTTTTCTCCAACTGTGAATCGGTGACTGCCTACCTCAATGGCAAAAAAGTCGCCACCCAAACGCCGGATGACGATCAGTTCAGCACCCACCTCAACCACCCGCCGTTTACCTTCGACTTTGGTCAGTTCACGCCAGGCGAGCTGCGCTTCGTCGGACACATCGACGGCAAACCCGTTGCCGAACATCGCGTCAACACTCCGGGTGAGCCTGCCTCACTAGCACTTCAAGTCGACGAAAGCGGTAAACCTCTGGTCGCCGATGGCAATGACTTTGTCTTCGTCTACGCCTCGGTCGTCGACGCGAAGGGAACCGTAGTCCCAACCGCCAACCACACCATCCGCTTTGACGTCCAGGGCGGGCAGGTCGTTGGACCATCCACAGTCACAGCAGAGGCCGGAACCCAGGGCGTGCTGGTCCGAGCCAACCCTCACGCAGGTTCGGTTCGTGTCACCGCCAGTGCCGAAGGCATCGTGGAAACCGCTACCGAAATCCAGACTGCCAAGTAGTCACTTAGCGCGAGTGCCCCACCAATCTGCACAAGCCACAGCCTGGCCTTCCCATTTACATAACCTGTAATACCATGGGGGCCAAAGCTCATCTGGTAGCAAGCCCTTTCCGTCATGCTCAAACGTCTCGTTCTCTTCCTCGCCACCGCCGCCTGCCTCCACGCAGCCGAAAAGCCCAACATCATCCTCGTCCTGGTAGACGACCTCGGCTACGGAGACCTCTACTCGCTCCACCAGCACAAACGGGACACCAACGGCAACCGAGTCATCGATGAAGGCGAGCAACCATTCATCAACACACCACACCTCGACCAAATGGCGGAACAAGGGGCGTTGATGACCCGCCATTACACCAGCGCTCCCGTCTGCGCCCCCGCCCGTGGGTCACTCATCCAAGGCCGCGACCAAGGCCACGCCAACATCCGCAACAACGACTTCGATAAACCCATCGCGGACAACCACACGCTGGCAACCGTTCTGAAACAAGCAGGTTACACCACCGCAGTCATCGGCAAATGGGGTGTCGGCGGCCGCAAGCCTCCTTACACCGCCCACCCGAATGACCGTGGGTTCGACTACTTCTACGGCTACATGGAGCACCTCCATGGTCACCAGCACTACCCGCTCAATGGCGGCACCGTGATGGAGCAGAAAAAGCCCGTCACCCGTGGGCTCGACCACGCCTACACCACCGATTTGTTCACCGCGCGGGCCAAGAAGTTCATCATCGACCAACGCAAGGCCGGCACCGATCCCTTCTTCCTCTACCTCGCGCTCGACACCCCTCACGCCCAGCTCCAGGTACCGACCCAGCCATTCCCCGAGGGCCTCGGACTCAAGGGCGGACTGAAATGGCCGCTCAACACAAACTCCGGCACCAACGATTCTTTCATCCACCCGGACTACACCGCGCTCACCAACCCGGCCGCCAAACGCCACGCCACCATGGTCCGCCGCATCGACCAGTGCATGGGCGATTTGCTCGCCACCCTGCGTGACCTCAATATCGCCGACAACACACTCGTCGTCTTCACATCGGACAACGGCACACACGACGAAGCCGGAGCAGGCAACCTCGGCGTCGCCTACCGCCCGCAACTCTTTGAATCGTTCGGCGAACTCGACGGCATCAAGCGCGACCACTGGGAAGGCGGCATCCGCGTCCCAACCATCGCCTGGTGGCCACAGCACATCCCGGCCAACCAACCATCCACCCGCCCGTCCGCATTCTGGGACTGGCTACCTACCTTCGCCGATGCCGCAGGCCTCACCCCGCCCGCCTGGACCAATGGTGTCTCGCTGGTTCCCGAGCTCACTGGCAAAGGCGAACAACAGGACAAAGGCTACCTCTACTTCGAATACGCGGTCGGCGGTGCAACCCCTGGCTATGAGCAGTTCCACCCATCCCACCGCGGCGCACAGCGCGGCCAGATGCAGTCGATCATGCTCACCCACACCGACGGCAAGAATTACAAAGGCGTGCGCTACAATGTGCAAAACCACAGCCAGCCATTCCGCATCTACAACGTCGATACCGACCCAGGCGAAACCACCGACCTCGCCGCTGAAATGCCGCAACTCCAGCAGCGCATGAAGGACAAAGTGATGCAGGTCCGCATCAATGGCGACTACCCACGCCCGTACCTGCAGGGACTCATCCCTGCCGTCGAGGTTGGGAGCACAAAGCCTGGCGTTCACTTCGCTGCCTTCCGCGGCGAGTGGCCATGGGTGCCGCAGTTTTCCACCCTCGAGCCCGTCAAGACCGGCATCGCTCCCGCCCCATCGCTGGACCAGGTGAAATGGACACGCGACTTCGGCTTCGAGTTCTCCGGATTGATCGAAATCCCGCAGGACGGTGAGTACACATTCTCACTCAAGTCCTCCGGCCCGAGCATGCTCTGGATCCACGACTTCCACGCCGTCGACAACGACTTCCACCACGAGCCCGGCAAGGCCGTCACATCACAATCCCTGCGCCTCGCCAAAGGACTCCACCCGGTGCGCATCGCCACCACCCACAATGGCGGTAATGCCTCACTTGAGATCACCTGCAACGGCCCGGGAATGGATGGGAAATCCATCCCACTCAGCGCCTGGAAACACGAAGCTGAGTGATAGGTGTCGCCCCGCAAAGCAATTCCCCCAAGATTTTTCGAATAGCTCTTGCGCGCCACTTCTTCCCGACTACCAGTCAAGACGTTATGGCAAAAGAAACCACACTTATCCTTTTCAAACCTGACGCCGTTGAGAAGAACCTCGTCGGCAAGGTACTCCAGCGCTACGAAGACGCAGGCTTCACCGTCCGCGGCATCAAAATGATGACCCTCAGCGACGAAATCCTCGCCGAGCACTACGCCCACGTCGCCGACAAGCCATTCTTCCCTGAGATCGTTGCCTTCATGCAGCAGACTCCAGTGATCGCTCTCGCCCTCGAAGGCGAAGACGTCATCGCCAAGGTCCGCGACCTGCTTGGACCAACCGACTCGACCAAAGCTCCTGCCGGCACCATCCGCGGCGACTTCGGCACCGACATGATGACCAATGTCTGCCACGCATCGGACTCTCCTGAGACCGCTGCCGCTGAGCTCAAGCGCTTCTTCGGCGAAGGCGAAATCTTCGCCCGCTAATCCAGCGCCACAGATTTTACCAGTTTCGATCGGCCGGACGCCCCACCAGGCGCCCGGCCGATTTTTTTTGTGCCTACTCCCCGTGAGTCACGGATCCGCACATCGTCATCGACCACAAAGGCCACCAAGGTTACGTAGACCACAAGAGTGAGGTCGCTCCATCGCAACCCGCTCGTCCACCATTCCCCGCTGGACCTACGGCACTCCTGCCGTAGCCCCACCCACCGGCGCAGCCGCACTTCCTCCCCCACCACAGCCCGACAGTCTGGAACGCTGAGAGGTTATGTACGTCAAGTTCTGCAAAAAGGGCTTTGAAGGATGATGATCAGGCTGCGGACGTTTGATTTGAAGTAAGGCTGAGCTTTTGGGCTTCTTTGAGGTGATCCATGTTCAGGTAGCGGTGTTGATCGATCCACTGCTCATGGACTTGATGCGTGACAGCCCGGATTAAACGTTGGGCTGCAGCCTTGTTGGGGAAGGTTCGGATAATGTGCGTACGACGCTTAATCTCCTCATTGAGTCGCTCGAGCATATTCGTACTTTTGAGATGCTTGTGATGCTCTCTGGGAAGTCGATAAAAGGTAAGCGTTTCTTCGATCTCACTTTCGACCCAGTCACAGAGCTTGTGGTATTTGCCTCCCCACTTCGCCAACCATGCCCGCAGATCCTGACGCGCTTCATTGATGTCTCGACGGTCATAGATCCAGCGCAGCTCAGTGCAGCAGTCGTCGTCATGCTTGCGAGGTAGATGATCAAGAGCGTTGCGAAGGAAGTGGACGTAGCAGCGTTGCCATAGCGCCTCGGGAAGCACTTCGCTGATAGCTCGTCGCAGGCCGGCATGGTTATCAGTCACGCAGAACTCAACACCCGTCAGTCCGCGTTGCTTGAGTTGAAGTAGGAAGTTCTTCCAGCTGCTTCCGCTTTCCCTTTGATCGAGCTCGGTCGCAAGGACCTCCCGTCGCCCATCCCAAGTGATGCCAATGGCGATCAACACAGCCTGGCTGCGCACCACGCCGTTCTCCCGAACCTTTTCGTACCGGGCATCCAGGATGAGATAGGGATAGGCATGGCTGAGCTTGCGTCGGGCGAAGTTCTCAAGCTCTTCATCCAACGTTTTGTTCAGCCTGCTTACCACACTGGCGCTAACTCGGTGACCACAGAGCTCCTCGGTGATCTGCGCGACTTTACGTGTCGAGACGCCCTGCACGTACATTTCGATCAGGGTGCTTACCAAAGCCTTCTCGCTGCGTTGATAGCGATCGAAGATCTCGGTGCTGAAGAGTCCGTCGCGATCTTGAGGAACGCGCAGCTCGATCCTTCCTACCCGTGTCAGGAGACTGCGTTGATAACTGCCGCTGCGATAACCTCGGCGTCTGTCGCTGCGTTCTGATTTTACCGCCTGGAGTGTCTCGTTCATTTCTTCTTCGAGCATCTCCTGCATCAATTTCTGAACCAAGGGCCTCAGAAAATCTTCCTGCTCGGCAAGAATACTTTTCAACTGCGGCGTTGTGGTCTTATCTGGTCGTGGGGTCATGGTGTGACGATTAGGGGTTCTTGTTTTGTTAAAAACCTAATCAATCATCATGACCCTTTTTGCAGAAGCTTTGGCACACTACCCGCTGAGATCCAGCTCGGCAGCAATACCATCGGCCCAGCCGCACTTTCACCACAGTGCACAGCCCCAGCCGGACTGCATTCCTACCGTCGGTGCGACTCCGTCAAACACCGCCGCCCCCTCGACCACAAAAGTGTGGTCGCTCCATCGCCCCCCGTAGCTCCACCATTCCCCGCTGGACCTACGGCACTCCTGCAGTAGCCCCACCCACCGGCGCAGCCGCACTTCCCCACACGGCCGGACGGCATTCCTGCCGCCTGTACGACTCAGCAAAACCCCACGCCCCCCAACATCGCCAGGCGCCGATAAAGATAACGAAGAGGATAAAGACAAGGAGCAATCAATCCCCCACTCCCCATCCTTCCGGATCCTCATCCCACCATCTGTGCTCATCCGCGCCCATCTGTGGCCCGTTTTTCCACCGCCACCACAAACGGCGGACGCTTGCGCTGGTTCATCATCCGATAACTCACCGCCAAATACATCCGTTCATCCAGCTCCGCGGCCCATCGCTCGACCACCTCAGCTTCCTGCCTACCACCATCGTGCCCGGGATAACAAACAACTACCAACACACCACCCACCTTCAATGCCGCCAGCGCCGCCTCAAGCGCGACCATTGTAGAATCACTGTGAGTAATCACCTCCTTATCCCCACCCGGCAAATAGCCCAGGTTGAAAACCACCGCCGACACCTCACGACCGTCGAGAATCTCCGCCAACCCATCGTGCGAGCCACAGTGCAACTCAACCCGACCGTCCACGCCGTGCTCCGCGCAGCGCATCCGCGTCGCATCCACCGCCGCTTGCTGGATATCAATTGCCACCACGCGCCCGCTGTCGCCCACCAGCTTCGCCAGAGCCAACGTGTCGTGACCATTTCCCGCCGTCGCATCCACCACCACATCCCCCTCGGCTATCCTCGACGCCAAAACCTCGTGGCACACTTTCACTGCGCGCGGAAACCGACCGCCTCCAAAAGAACTGCTCTGATTCGTCTCACTCATGATGGTTGCGCTTCATCGGACCAAACTCCCGCCAGGTCAAGCTCGTCCGGCAACGCCCCACCTCGTACCACCGACTCTGCCATCAGCCCCGCCGCCCAAGGCCCCACCGAACATCCCTTGCTTCCCAATCCATTGAAAAACCCTACCCGACGCCCATACCCCGGATGGAACCCGGCTACCGGCTGGCTCTGACGGATCACCGGTCGCACCCCGGCAGACGCACCAATGACCTGCGGAACCGACTCCAAAAACTGCTCCAACTTCGAAACAATCGCCGCCCGTCCCCCGGAGGTCGGCTCGTGGTCAAAACACTCGAAATCATAGGTCGATCCAGACCTCGCCGACCCATCCCCCCGCGGACAAATCCACGTCCCTTGTCGGTTCACCACCGACCCTAGGTTCTCGAGCGTGGTCTCCTTCAACCCGAGCGTCAAAAACTCACCCTTCGCCGGACGAAACGCCACGTGCCCCGCAAACAACGCGTTGTTCCTTCCCTCAGCCCCTTGGCAGAAAACCACCGCATCGTATCGACGCGCATTCCAAACCACCCCGTCCTCCCTCACTTCCAGCTCGCGCTCATCAAGCACACCGCACACAAACCGCCCACGCGCATCGAGCTCTGCCCGCGTCACATCGAGTAATGCCGCGGTATCCACCCAGCCCCCGCCCTTCATCACAAACCCACCGAACGGCGCAGCTACGGCAGCCCCCTGCATCGCAGCCGGCACCTCGCCCGCAGAAAACACAGAGTCTACGAAATCCAAATACTCCCCACCGCCCTCCATCCTCCGCTGAAACTTCCGCGCCTCTGCCTCACTCACAAACACCCGCACCGTCGGGCACCCGTGGAAAACCTGCCGTCCCGTAGCCTCCCTCAAGCGCTGGTAAAACGCCTCCCCCTCCGACCACAGCTCGCCAAACCGCCACGACAACGCCATTCCCTTCCCGGTGATCGGCGTAATCAGCCCAGCCGCCGCCCGCGATGTCGTCCGCTCCGCCGCCGGATCCACCACCCAAACATCCGCCCCACGCCACATCAACTGCCACGCCAGCGTCGATCCCGCCACCCCAAGTCCCACCACCAACACGCGCGGCGCACCCTCATTCATCAGCTCGGAGCAATCATCAGACATAGACCACACCCTGCACCATCACTCCCCCCAACGCCAAAAACCAAATCCCCCCGTAAGACGAATCTCCTCACGCAAAGCCCCAAAGATCCCAAAGCAGCTCTCCGCCAAGCCCTCCATGATTCCAACATCCACACCTCTCGCACTGTCTCTAATTACATCCGCAGATTACGTACATTTCGCCAATTCAAACCCCGCGCCCGCCATTCCTCAACTCTGACCACGTCGCAATCTCATAAAGAAAACGAACACACCGACTAAAGCCACCCCACCGACACAAAACCACCGAATACTTCCGCCTGAATCCGAGTTCATAGATTGTGAACTTCGAGCCGCAATCTGCTCTTGCTCGAATTTCTCCTTGGGTTCAGACGCAGGTTCCAACTCGGGGGTCTTAAGAACCTCCTGCTCATTTGCGGCACTCTGTTTAGGAGCTCTCAAACGAGCCGACATCACCTTTTTGGCTGTAATGACGCGGGACTGCACTTGCCCAGCCCGGTGATTAGAAAAACTATCAATGAGTCCATAATCGCTCTCATCTCCGAACCTCCCGAGAAACGACAACCCACTACAAGCAAATCCGCTTGTAGAACGATCATCCTGCATTTCAAGCACCACAGGCAACTCGGAGCGAAGAAACGCAAGCACCTCACTCTGATCACCAGGAAGAAAAGCCAACCGCCACACGGCACTCGCCATTTTTATATAGTCCCCATAGTACTCTCCCTTCAACAAGTACATCACCACGGAACGCGCGGCATCGGGATGTTCTGCATAAAAAACAGCCTCCTCCCAGTAAGGGTGCCCTTCAGGATAGGGAACATCGGATCCCGACATTCCATATTCCTCGAAGAAAGCAAGCACCCTCTTCTCATCTTCATCCATCGCCAAGGACACGGGAACGAACGGAACAAGAAACAGAAGCATCAATAACGACCAGACCTTCATAACATCAGCGCAACACCCTGCACCCCTGACCTCGCAGCGACAAGCCCCATCCCACCACCAAACAGATTTCCCAGCGTTTTGTGCCATTACGTCGCACATTCCAATCAATTGCCCCGCAATATCCCACCATCGAAAGTAAGGGTTTAGCACGAACCATCACAGCAACCAGAACACGACATCCCGAGTTAGCGATCCTCAGTCGTCCTCCACGTTTCGTGGCTCCATGCGCCTTCCGTGGCCAGCTTCAACCCTCACCCGCACCCCAAACCGTCCGCCCCTGTCCGACAACTTGAGACCACGAGCAAAAAAAAAACACCTGCAGGCGACAGAGCGCTTGCTGGTGCTTAGGAAAATTCATGGCGGATGGAGAGGGATTGTTGCCTCGTCCCTCGGCTACTGACTCCGCTTCGCTCCGGCTCGAACCTTTCTTTCCAGACCGAGGGTTCGAATCCTGGGCAAAAAAGCACCTGCAGGCGGCGGAGCGCATGCAGGTGTTTCAGGAAATTCATGGCGGATGGAGAGGGATTCGAACCCTCGGTACGATTGCTCGCACACACGCTTTCCAGGCGTGCCCATTCGACCGCTCTGGCATCCATCCATTTGATGAGCTCGAACCGATGCGGGAATGCTCATGTCGCGGTCTGACAGTGGCTGAGCGGCTCCGGTTGCGAGACGGCTACCGTAGCCGGAGAAGCTGACAACGCAACCGATAATCGCAGTGATTTTTCGCCTAACTCGGAGGCAATTTCGCGCCAGCTCGCTAAGAATCAGGCAAATTCGTTGAAGTTTAGCTTGCGTTAACCAACGCGAATTCGTTATGCACAAAGCTTAGAGACGCTTCGATTGGTAATCAGTTGGGCCGATCTACCATTAATCCTACACAATAAAAAATAATATGAAGGCTATCACAGCTCTCGCAATCGTCGGCATGGGAATCGGATCCGCAGTGGCTGGTTCCATGGGCACCCCAGTTTCAGCAAAAGGTGGCAAAGTCGTGCCAATCGAGCCACTCGCTCCAACAGGCTGCGCATGCTTCGACGCAAGCTGCCAGGTTGAGTTCGGTGCATTCTACACCCACACATGGGCTGATTCGGACCACCTCGACAACCAAGACGGTGGCGGTATCTCGTTCGGATACTTCTACAATGAGTACATCGGCTCCCGCGTCGCCGGCAGCTGGATCGGCAGCCAGCCAATCCACGACGTGACCCTCAGCGTGGTTGCTCGCTACCCAGTCAAGAGCCTCTGCATCGCTCCATACGCATTCGGCGGTCTTGGCGGCAAGTTCAACAGCACCAACGAGTTCACCGGTCACGCAGGTGGCGGTCTCGAGTGGCGCTCGGAAGCACTTAACTGCACCGGCATCTTCTGCGAAGGTAAGTACACCTGGGATGACGCAGACGGATTCACCTCGCTCAACGCAGGTCTCCGTTTCAACTTCTAATCAGTTGAATCATTCTTTGTGAGGCAGCGGGCTTTAGTCCGCTGTCATCCTCAACACAATATCCGCCTCTGGCTTCGGTTAGAGGTGGATATTTTTTTGTGCCTGGACCTAGCCCCCGAAGAGCCTGCGATGTCAGCTCTCAAGCTGGACCTGCAGCTTGGCTGCCAGATCGGCCTTACCTGTGGCTTGAGCCAGGGCGATGCGGGATTCCAATCCGCGGTCCGAGTTCACCGCGTGCTCAGGCATCGCCGCGATTTCAGCAGCCGCCTCATCAAACGCGCCCATCTCGATCAGTCCGTCGATTTCCGCCCAGCGGGTTTGATCGGCGTCCACATCTTCGGGTGGGGCGGCAAAGACCGCATCGTGCAAACCGGCCGGCTGACCACTGTCCTCGCCGCTGTGGTCTTCTTCGAGATAAACCCACTCCGAACCGTCGCGTCGTCGGCGCCACCAGTTGAGCAGGACCACCGACGACAGGAAAATGATGAACAACAAAAACTCGAGCAGGAACGGCGACATGAACGCGGCGAACACACGCAGCAAGCCTAGCTTCAGCGCCTCGGGCTCGAAGTAGGCCATCGCCCCCATGACGACCAACAACGCGGCGATCACAAAGCCACCGACCATCCAGCCGAAGGTGCTGACCGGAAGACCTTCCTTTTGATTGGGTGAGGAATGCGAGGACATGGGAGAATCGTGAATCTTGGGTAGCCCGACGGACGCAATCCGCTCGCCGGCCGCGCATTATAGCCCAGAATAACACAAGACAGCACAACCGATTCAATTATAGCGACTTACGCAATTTTGAATTTGGCTGTACCCCTCAATGTAGCCACTTTTCGGGAAAAATCGCTCAAAGCGGCACATCTGAGCACATCGCGCGGGCGGCAATGTAACCGTCGCGGAAGGATCCGCACCCGATTTTTTTTCACGCCCCTGGGGGCAAGGAATCTCTTGCGCCTGCGCATGTCCTCAGGTCGCGCCCCCTCTCGGTAAAAAAATGCGAGTTGGAAAATTGAAACTGCGCCCATTCCAGCGGCGTGTCATTCCTCCACGCTCGCGCGGACTACTGCCCTTATGCCCTCCACGTAATCCCGCAAGACTTCGGCCTGTTCATCGTCAAGCGCCCCGATAGCGTGCTCAGTGCGTTGGTGGATTTGAGTAGGGGCATACGCTCCGTCGATCCGGTTAAGCTCCGCCATGGCTCGCAATGGATCCACCTTCTTTACGCGGCAGCGCTGCGTCTCCCCGTTCGTCGTCTCGGTGGTCATCTCCGTTACCAGGTCGCTGTCGTCGCCTAACTCCGCCAAGGGCGTGAGAATCGCGCGTGTGAGCCATTTCTTGCGCTCGTGCAGCGTCATCACGGCGTCTGAGTCGGCTTGAGCGTTCAACGCTTCCAGATGGCTTAGAACGTGGGGAATCCTACGCATCCGCGCGGCGTTGCGAGTCGCTGCCACCTTACTAGCACCATAGGCGATTTCATAAGCGGCAATGTCAGAATGACCGGCGGCGACTAGTCTGCACCAATGGGATTGCTTGGCGTTTGGGCGTGGTGGCTGTGGCATGATCGGGAGGGGATAGAGAAAACCCCTCACCCCCAAGAAATGAGAGCGAGGGGTGGCGGCTAACGTCGCGAGGGACAAACCTGATCCCCAGCAACACAACGAGAATAGCAAGCCTGGGGAGCAGGTCACTGCCTGCCCTTGGGCCAGTTGTTAGCCCCAGTTGTAGGTCACAATCGCGGTGTGCTTCTCCTCGCGCCACACCGTGATCCAGCGGCATTTTGCGAGCGGGAGAATCTCGACAATATGATTATTCACATCCATATGCACGCCTACCTCAGCGAGCGCTGTCCCCACTGCTTCGGCGGTGGCCTTCATTACTCCAAAAGGCGACTTCATCAGGTAGCCGTCTGCGTCGTGTGCAATCGTTACCGATTTGGCGGAGGGTGAAAGCATCTCCACGAATTTGACCTTCTCCATGCCCTCGATCTGAAACGACGGGAAATAAGCCTCAATGCCCATGTATGGTTGTTGGTTGTTCATCCGGCGAAGTTATCCGCCCGCGTAATTCTATGCCAGCGCTTGGCGTGGGTCATGGATCCGGGCGACTCTTCTTCAATATCACCACATCTACGGATGCCAGCGACTCCAGCTCATAGTCCGCATCACGTCCACTCACACCGATAGCAAGCAACCGCTTTTTGGCTGTGCGGCGGCTTATTCTGCCGGTGGTATATCTCTCTATGATTTCGTCTCGTGTCATGTCCCGCGCCTGTCTCGCCGTCGCATCATAACGCTACGTCGGCGGCATAGTCGAGCCAGAGCAACTGTGATCGGTTGCCGGTCTTCTCGTGCCGATGTCCTGGTAGTCTGCACGGGTGCTCAGGATGACCGACTAGCCCGGCGTCGATGCCTAGCTGCGGAGCGATTGAGCGAAGATCGGCAACGGCTTGCGGCGGCGGAGCATGAAACCACGCGTGCAAGCTCTTCGATCCGGTAAAGACAATCGCGGCCAGTCTCCAATGAAGGTCTTCGCGCATCCATCGGATGATTGCGGCGGAGTCTGCTAGATGTGCTCGAAGTTCGTCGGGGTTGGTTGGCGCGGTTCCGTCAAATCCGTCGAAGTCGAGCACGATATAGGGCGAAGCTTCTACGTTGTCCCGCGTGCGGCTTGTTGTGCCTTCCTTCCACGTTGCCGGGGTGGTCATGGATCCGCAACGATGCGCGGTTGAATGGTGGCCGGTGGTCTTCTGCCATCGGGCGGCGTGCGCGGTTCCTGATTCGTGAACTTCTCCAGTCCACAGCAACGCATCCGGCGGGAATAACGCGGAAAGCATTGCGCGGTCGGGGAACTTCTTCAGCATTGGCCGGTCGAGCCTCACGGGGCTATCTGCCAGGATTTCCTCGCTTGTCCATCGGTGGCGATCAATGAGCGGCCTGCGGTATTCCTGCGCGGCCTTGGCGCGTGCTTTCTGCTCGGCCTCCTGTCGTTGTCGCTGCTCTTGTTCCCTCTGCCAGCGGCGTTTCTCGTCAGGGTCGGGCTTCCAGTCCGATTCCCTACCGGCTAGAGCGTAGATGGTCTTGGTATCGCAAGACGCTCTGCAATGGTAGATGCCGCTTTCGAAGATCACTAGATTATCCTGCGCGGTGTCGCGGCCTTCAGCGTGGCACGCGGGGCATTGCGCTTCGTGCTGTCCAGCTACGGGGCGAAGCGCCACAAGTCGAGCGGGATCAAGGGCGCATGTCTCGGGGAAGATATGGGGGGCTGTTTCCATGATTTCAATGGGTGGTTTCCGTGTCCGTTTCTTGGAAACGTCCGGTTTTACAAGGGGCGCGGGGTGTCTGTTTCCAGTGGTTTCCAATTTCGTTTCCACTCGTTTCCCGTTTCCCCGCCTTAGGGGAGGAAACTGGAAACGGATGGGGGTTAAGCGGGGAGATAGCGCCCGTTGTCGATTCTGATCTTCTTGTCCGCCTGCGCCTTTTTCGCCCATTTGGAGATGCACCCTTTGGTCTTTCCTAGGTCGGTTGCGATTTCGGATGCCGATGTGTAACCACCCAAAACCAAGTCGATAAACTGATCGTAGAAGTCGATTGTGGCAGTGGTGGATTCGATGCCGTCGGGCGTTTCAATCAGAGTCCAGAGAAGCGGCGGAACCTCTGAAGGCGAAACGTTCCTGCACTTGGTGAACCTCGTCTTGAATTGAAGGGCGGCGCTGTCGTCCTCGTTGGCTTCCTCTAGCGAGATGATCCAATGTGCAGCGTCTTCCCGTTTGCTTGTGCCGCGAATGTTCCCATTGCGCCCGGCATGGCATACCAGAATCACGGCAATCCCCCGGCGTCGCATGTCGAGAATCCACGGACTAACCTGCTCCCATGAATCCGCCTTGTCTTCCTGGAGTCCGTGAAATGCGGTGGAGAGGTTGTCGAGAATCAGGGTGCTAATTCCCTGCTCTCGGCAATAGGCGGCAATGGCTGCTTGATAGGCATCATCGGCTAGGTTCAGGGTCAACTCGTCGCCCGATTCACTGAAAAGCCGTTCATGGCTCAACAAGCTGAAGTAGTCGCTGTCTATGCGGAGCGAGTCGCATCGGGTCTTCACTAGGTCGTGAATGTTCATCTCACTGTCGAGATAGAGAACCTTGTGCCGTTGCTGCGCCTGCCAATGGCTACCGATCATAGTGCCTTCAGAAAGCGCCTTGCCGATCAATAGCGACAGCCAGCTCTTACCGGCTCCCCTTGGCGCGTAGATGATCCCGTAGTCGCCTCTCTTGTAGAACGGGGAAAGCATTACCGGGCGTTCCGGGATTGCTAGGCCTCTAAAGGTATCGGCTGAAACGACAGCGCGATCGAGTGAGCGGAGCACTCGGTCGAATAGCTCCGGCGACTTAGTTCTCTCCCGTTCCGGGTGATTCCCAGCACCCTCTGCGAGTGCGGCGACGGTTGGGCTTTTCGGCTCTAGCTGCGCGACGGTTTGATAGTCGTACTTCTTCATAGAAGGCAATGTTTTTTGCCCTTGTCTCTCGGGTCGCATCTGCCTAGAGTCGAAGCGTCTCAAAACTTCTTTCTAGGCTCGTTGCCCTTGCGAACGCAACCCCGGGGGCAGCGGGCTTTTTTTGTGCTTGGGTGGTTTTCCGTTGGTGCGGGCGGCTGCTACTTCCCTCCCTCTGCCGGTACGCGGGCAGCGTCCAGCCATGCGTCTAGCGATTCGACTAGAACAAGGATCTTGCCAACCTGCTTGTCCCCCGCTGCGGCAATCTTCGTGATCTCAACTTTACCGGCGGCAACCGCTGCTTTGATCGTGGATCGGCTCAGCCCCGAATAAGCGGCGGCGGTAGTCAGGTCGAACCATTTCGGCTTGATGTGTGTTGGTTTACTCATGCTTCCAGATAAACGGCGAAATGATTAAACCGTCAAGGCGTAAGCGACACAACACCAACGAGTTACAACGGGCAATAGTGGGTAGTTTTGGGCAATAAAGGGCGAAATAGGGGAACCTTTCGGGCAAAAAAACGCCCAAGCGGAACCTTTCGGAACCACAAGGGCGACTTTCGGCAGCTTTTCGCGCTGAAAGGGGCGACTTAATTTTTCTCCGATATTTCTTCCAGATCGGGCTTGCCCGTGGCCTCGATTCGCCACAATCGCGCCTTTGGCAGCATGACGTCCGCGTCATCTAACCTCAGACCATCTTGCCGCATTGATTCATAGCGCTGCGTCACTTCCTCCAAGGTTACAGGGCGTAGATCCAGTGCCCCCGTCCATCTGAAACATTCCTCTGTATAGTGCCACAACCACCCCTTCACCCAAGGCTCACGCGCATCCAGGTCTGCCAGTCCGAACGCGGCCTTCGTGAAGGCGTCAAACGTGACATAAGGCACACCATCAACTTCGTGCACGTCTTTAGAATCCCATCCCTCAAACGAGGGTAAGTTTGCAGGCCTACCATTCCCCGACGACACCCTGCACGCATCCATTACTCTCTTGTTGCGCTCACGCTCTTCGCGAAGCTCGGCCTCATTGCTTTGTATCGCGTCACGCATCCGTTCCAAGGTGCTGCCTGCATCCCGCCAGATTTTCAACGCTATAGTCGTCCGTAGAAAATCTTCCTTAAACTTGCCGTATAGACTGGCTTCGAGTTGCGCCAGTTGGAACTGATCGGGGAGTTGATCGACACTGTGAAAGCCAAGCACCCCGTGGCTGGGATGCCCTTCGAGGTAAGGCCGTTTCTCGCTTTCAATTTCTGAGGGGATGCCTGATTGCCGCTTATCCATAAAGCCAAGAATTGATTCACGTTTACTTGCCAGCGATGGCGGCGGCGTGTTCCAGCGCTTCGGCCTTCAGTTGCTCGCCAGCTGCGCGTCCGGCGGCTTTCGCGCGTGCGGCCAGGTTGGCGGCTGTGTCGTTGTCGATCTCGGTTGTGATCCGGCGGAGTGTGTCGGCCTCGACTCCGGTATACTTGGCGACTCGGGCAATCTGGTCTTCGGTTGGTTGGTTCATATCTCGTTGGTGGTTTGGTTGGTAGGGTTTGGGAAAGGATTAGATTTCGAGGGTGGCGATGGCTTGTTTGAGCTGTTCAAGTTCGGTGCGGTTATAAAGTTGGTGAATCGCTTCCGATGAATGACCGGCAAGCTGCATCCGGCCTTCTGCGGCAACTCCACCAGCGGCGAGCCATGAAACAAACGTAACCCTCAAGCTGTGGAATGTCCGCTTTGCCGTGGCGCGGTTGGGCAGTGTGATCTCTCTGGGAACGCCCGCTTGTTTCATCAGGCTATTGAAGTTGCGTGATGTCTGCTCGGGCTTTTTGGATCCCGCTTCGGGGAATAACTCCCCTGCCTTATCGGCAACCCACGCTTTGACCGGCGCGGCCAATGGAATCGCTACCGTCTTACCAAACCGGCGCGTCTTCTTCGGCGTCACGATTAGAACGCCTTCGCCGTCGATCATGTCAGAATGAAGTGCGATCACATCCGCCAAGCGTAGTCCGGTGTACGTCGCGAAAAGCACAATCCCGCGCATCTCGTCATCAGCCAGCGCAAGAATCCGCTCGATCTCGTCACGGGTGAACGCCCCCTTGATCGACTTGTCGGTCATTGGCAACGATTTAACCAGCTTGGCAGGGTTGCGGCTACAGATGCCGCGTGCGTGCGCGTCCGTCATCACGCGGCGGAGCTCCGACAAACTTTGATTGATTGATCCTCGCTTTTTGCCGTCATCCAGCATCTTGTCCAGCGCTGCGGAAATATGCGCCTCGGTAAGTTTGCCGATATGCGCATCTGCCACCTTGTCGCCAAGTGCGGCCAGCATCCGGAAACGGTTGCCGTTACTCGCTGAAATCGTGCCTCCATTCCATCGCTTCGCTTGTGCGTCGTGCCATGCCTCCCAGTGTTCGCGCAATGTGACCTGGTTGTCGTCAGGGTTGGCGACGGCATAGGCCTCTGCCAGCAACGACTCCAGAACGGGCAGCGTTAGCTTGCCAGCGTCCGCTGCGAATAGCCCCCGCTTCAGGATCCCAACGAAAGCCCGCTTCATCCCGTCGCCATCTGTCGCCTTCCGGTCTAAGGCTTCGAGTTCGATTGCCTTCTTCCGCGCTTCCGTCTTGGAAGACTCGCCAGTGGTGCGGGTGATCCGCTTACCATCCGCACCCGTCCAACGTGCGTACCAAATGTTTCCTCGCTTTTTCAATCCGGCCATGTCCCCGAATCTGTACCCACTTTAACGGGATAAAACAAGATTTTCTGGGTACAGTGACCGCTGAGGCCTTATTTTATAAGGGTCTGAGATTATAGCCCAAAATCCCACCGCCCGCCGAAAATTCCGCAGGCCAATTCACGCCCCTATTGTCACTCCTTTTCTCCGGGCTCGAACTTGGTGAGTTCTCTTCCCCAACGATAGTCGCTGCCAGCTCCGCCCTCTGTCTTCACCAATCCAACTCCGGGAAAATACCACAAGGTCGTGACACTCTTGGCATAGAGACTGCCCGCCTGCTCGTCGCCGACCCAATGGGAAGCACGCACCTTCAGACAGTAGCGGTAGGTTCCCGCAGGAACCTCTACGTGCTCGAGTCCGAGTACTTCGAACTCTTGATAATGAAGTGAGTCCTCTTCAGCACCATCCGCCCGATACTTTTCGATCACCCGCATCCCTTCCCTGAGTTCAGCGGGCATCATCAAAGCGTTTGGACTATAGTTCCACCCCGAGGATCCATCGACGTTGCGCCATCCTAAACTGCGGGCATCGCCATCCAGCTTCCACCGGACTTCGGATACCCCTTCCCTTTCCCCTTCTCGGGTGATGCGAGTCAGCAACTCCCCCGGCGCATCAGATCTCACATTTTCCTGCACGACAGAGGTCTGGTTGCGAGTCCCTCCCCAGAAGGGAGCAGTCTCCTGATACTCCCAGCGGGCTCCGACCGTGGTGACCAGCATATCCTGCGCCGTTGCCAACAGCTCACCACCGGGCTCAATCACACCAACGACTTGTGGCCGCGGTTGAACCGAGAGCTTCGCAACCGCACGCAACCCGCCGTCATCGAAGCTGAGGCCGGCTGAAATATGATCGAAGCGTTCGAGCACCTCAACAGGGACCGCCTCCGACCGAGGCTTGGCGGGAAATCCATATGCCACCGACTCCATGGTCATCTCCTCGGCATTCCAACGGAACCCCTTGCCACCGGGACAATGCAGAGGTTCGCCAAACAAACGCGCGTGCACTGCCACCGGGTCCTCCTCCGGAAAGCGCTGGTGCCACTCGTTCAGAATCGGCAATGCACTCCAACTGACACGGCGCCGCACTCCCTCGTCAACCAGTGACGTCTTGCGCCCGGTTGGCAATCCGAGAATCGTCTCAAGATCTCCATCGAGGAAGATGCTCTCCGCCTTGTCCGTGACCTCGTCACCAGCAGCGACGGCGCTCCCATTATCCGCGACCGAGGTCTCACGCACCATCGCCCGTTGCAGCAGCTCCTCATTGAATGAAACCAGCAACGCCGACTTGGTGACGGCATAGAAAACCTCGAATTGAGCACCGTCATCCACGGATACAACGACGTATTTACGGCCATCCTCGGCCTCTCGGGTTTCCCATTGAATCGCGTCGGGCGCGGAGGACTCGACAAATGCCCGCAGCGAGGTCAGCACCATCGCCAATTTCATGCTGCTTTTGTTCTCAATCCGCACACCCAACGGGAGCCCCTGCACCAGATCATCCACTCCGTTACCATTACCGTTAGGATGATAGCCAGCCCGCACCAGCTCCCAGAACGGCGATTTGTCTGCGAATACGGTCACCGAATCACCGACCCAGGATAGTGGGTTCACCTTAAGGCTAGGCAACACATCAATCAGAGTCTGATCAAACTCGCGGAACCTCCCGCCCTCCGTGTTGACCGCCATCGAAGCGAACATGACCGCATCCGCGTGAGGAGAACGCGCGCGCTGAGACAGCCGCGCCCCCCGCGTAATTTCCACAAAGTCGTCGTACTTGCTTTGGGCGATCAATGGCAGGACGGACAAATCCACAACCCGCGAATCGTCCGCCAAATCGAAGCTCACCGCGATCGGGTCGAAAACATTTCGCCACCCGCGCTCATAGCCGCTTTTCCAATCCGCATAGGCATCCGCTTCCACCCCCGTCACGGTGTCCATTTCCATCTCAGAGATTGGGCGCACAAACCCCAACGACCCGAAATTCCCGCTGACCACCCGCCCATCATTCCATGCAATCTCGCCAAGCAGGGGCGCATAGTCATCGCTCAATTTTCCATCCGTTAGCTGCTGCGCTGCCAATTGCTTCAGCGCCACAGCAGCCCGGATCCGACGCGACGCACCAATCCGCACACGAGGACCACACCAGCGGCGGATACAAGCATCCGACAGAAACGCGTAGCCCGTCTTCATCTCGGCCAATGGGTAGCGGTTGCGGAATACCTTGTACTCGTCAGAACCCGCCAAGCCCGGCACGTTTCCACGATGCACTTCTAACACGCGCTCGATCTGAACGCGCGAATTCGCCACCACGACCAGATCCCCCACTCGCATCAAGTGACTGGAAAATGTGCGCAACGGATCGGCATAGCCAGCGTAGTCGCCGCCCTCCTGCCCCAAAGGCTCAAGCTCATCAGCTCCCGCCAACTTCGCCTGCACCGCAATCGTCCGCTTCAGCAGCTGGAACAACTCACCGGGATCGTTCGACTCAAACAACACCGCAACATCCGAGCCCAACGGGAAATACGGATCACCTCCGGTGATTGCCACGCTCTCAACCGGCAACATTTTGGCCAATGCGCCGGGGAAACGCACGCCCATCTGAGCCATGTAACGTCCGGGCAAATCACGGTAATGCGGGCGCACGGAAGCCGTCTCGACCAGGGCTGCCCCTTCCTTCTCAATCACCCGCATGGTAGTGACCAATTGATCCAACGATGGAAACACCACGATGTGCTGGTCCTCCGGCACGTAATGCGCGAGCGGATCGACGGAGACCTCGCCTTCACCCCGCATTCCAGACCAGTCGATGGCCTCAACCGTGACACCCTCCAACGCGCTCAAAGGGATATCGACACTACCGCGAGAGTTAGCACTTCCCCCCCACGTCCGGCGCCCGAGCAGGAGCTCTCGATCCAATGCCAGGTTATCCGAGACCGCCTGAACGCCGGTGAAGAAACGGATCGTGTCTCCTTGCCCGAAACGACTGCCTCTGATGGGGGCTCGGTCTTTGTCCGCGAGATGGAGAAACCACTGCCTTCCAACGGGAGTTTGTTGGGTCACCGTCCAATAGCTGTCGCGTTTCACCTCGGCAAAGCGAACTTCCTCAACCGGGTCATGTTGCGCCGGATCGAAGGTAAACCGACAACTGACAACCGAGGCATCCGATGCTCGCACCAGATCCACCACGCCGGACACAGACTCCCCGTCGTCCGCTCTGATCGCGACATCATAGTCGCTAAAGGGAATGGAGCTCCAACGCATCCGATCCCGCCGGACGTTACCCGTTGGAGGAACTGGCGCACTTTGGGCGCGCACCGCTGCGACCTCACTCAACTCACCACGCCCAAGATACGCTTCCACCTCTTCAGGAACGCGCAGCACCGCCGACTGCCAATCATCCCAGTCCCCCAGCACATCGTTAGCCTTCTCCTGATCCTCTCCGAAATCGAGGTCACGTAACTTCAAACAATAGGTTTCAGCAAAAGCGGGTGCGCTGACGAGCGCCAACAAAGTGAGAACACGGATCATAGGGACGAAAGAACAGGACTAACAGGAAGACGAGCCATCCAGCATCCACATCACCTGCCCTCTGTCGATCTTCATCCCCCCGAAAATCCGCACAAAAGCGGATCCCTCGACGAACCAACGGTTAGTCCTTCAGCAGCGCCCCGCCAGCAGTGGCGCCGGCCCAGACGGAGAGCAAGCACAGAACCAAGGACACGCCAATGTTAAGCAGCGCGGCGGGCCAGCCGTCCTCCCGGATCAACGCCAATGTCTGCAGGCTGAACGAGGAAAAGGTCGTGAAGCCTCCAAGCACACCGACGAGGATTCCCTGCCGCACCGGAACTGGGAGCCACCCGTGACGGTCGACAATCAATAAGTGGGCGAGAAACCCAATGAGGAAGCTGCCCAGCACATTGCACACCATCGTCCCCCACGGGAACTCGGCTTTGATCCGCTGGTCGACCAACATCGACAGGCCATAACGAGACACACTTCCCAGCGCCCCGCCGACGGCAATCCAAAACACAGCTCCCATAACAAAGAATTAGAAGCCGCACTAAAACGTCACGCGCCGATCAGGTCAAGCCCGCTCCGGCAATCGTGCCGCTGTCACAGCGCTGCAACTTCGCCAGCCGAGAACGTGCGCAGCATTGCGTCAGCCGACGGCACGTCCGATGAAAGCGCAAACAACATGACGGTACGGCCGCCTGCGTTCCACGCCACGGTTTGCCAACGGTCATCGCAGCGCACCTGAACCGCTTCACGCTGGCACTTCGGCATCACGACTTTCTGACGGTCGAAAACCGCCAAGTGCATTAACACACCGTCGATGCGGAAGCAGATCAAAGCGTAGCGCCCGACTTCAGGGGAATCGATTGTCTGGCAAACCACCAACTGGCTCTCCGCCAATCGTGACTGCAGCGCTTGGATCGTTTCCTCCGCCGTGGCCTCGCTGCGGTGAATGGAGATCAACTCCTGCTTGAGCAGGTCCGCAGGCTGGAGCCCGGCTGGAACCGCTTGCGGCCTCACATTGCGGGCGATCATCCCTTCCACTTCGTCGATAGCATCCGATTGCCAGTTCGCAAACACGGCATTCGCTCCACCAGCAAGCGGCGTCACCACCGGCTGGGACGGATTGTCCGCAACCTGCGGCGGTGCATCGTCATGAAGCATCTCGGTGACCGCGAAGGTACCAGCGACCAGAAGCACAGCAGCCGCGGCCATTTGCCACCACGAACGACCACTGCGGCTGACCGGAAGCTCAACAACTTCCGCGTCTCCGCCAGACGCCTCGGCACGACGCTGAACATCGGCCATGGAAAGAATGCGATCCTTAAGACCGGCGGGTGCGCGCACTTCGGAGAGCGCGGCCGAAACCTGGGCATCGAACTTCTGTTCTTCAATGAACCAATCACGCAGCGTTGGATCCTTGTCGAGATGACGCAAGGCTTCACCGATCAGCGGGTCTTCCCGGTCCATCCCGTTCGGACGTGCCGCACCCAAAATCGTCTTAAGATCCTCGTTGTTCATTTGCTCGCTACTGATTGCTTCGATGAGATCCACGATCCCCTCGGGTTTATTCCCATTTTGATCCGGCATGTTAATGTCCTCCTCCCGAGCGCTTGCGCGGTTTTGGCATTGGCACCACGGCTCCGCCGGATTGTTGTTCGCGCTGGGCTGCCATTTGTTCGCCAAGTTTAGGATTGGCGAGAGCCTTGCGCAGCGCGGCTTTGGCCCGCGACAAGCGGCTCATCACCGTGCCGATAGGCAACTCCAGAATCTCCGCGATTTCACGATACGCATAGCCCTGCAAGTAAAATAAAGTCAGCGGAGCGCGGTGCGATTCGTCCAGTGTTGCCAATGCGTCCACCACCATCCGCGAGTCGACATCCTGAGACGGCGTGCGCTCACCTCCATCTCCGTCAAAGGGCTCGGACTCCTCGGTAAAAACCAGCCGTTGGTCCTTCCGGCGGCGGCGCAGAAACTCGTGGTACAAGGTGGTAAACAACCACGACTTCGCTTTCGCCGGGTCGCGCAGTTGGTTCCCCTTGGATGCAAACACCAGAAAGGTCTCCTGGGTAAGATCCGAAGCGTCGGACTGCGACTTCGCCAAGCTCAATGCAAAGCGGAAGAGATCCTCGTAGTATTGGTTCACCAGCGAATGAAACAACGCAGGATCGACTCCACTGGAGGTAGTCTCAGCTGATGACTTGGATGAAGATGCTCGGCCCATGATGATTGGAAGTGAGGGAGATGGCTGAAGCGGCTGCGCTATTCCAAAGAATTTCACCGTGATGAAAATTCTCCATCCTTCGGCACACGAGCAACATACGTCATTCTTGCTCGGGCGCGATGCGAATCAATGCGCATGCGGTGCCCCACCGTCTTTATCCCCTTCATTCCGCGTCTTGCCACATCCTTCGCATCCGACCCAGGCGTCGCTGCCGTCTGCATAAAACTCTTCCTTCCAGATCGGCACGCGCGCTTTCACTTCGTCGATCACATAACGACAAGCGGCAAAAGCAGCATCTCGATGGGCCGAAGCAACCGCCACGCACACCGCCATGTCCCCGATCTCCAATCGGCCGACCCGATGACAACAGCGCACGCGCACGCCCGGCCATTTTGCCTCGGCCTCGGCAATCACGGCAGCGCCCTCCTTTTTTGCCAGCGCGTCGTAAGCCGAATAACACAAGCCCACCACGTCGCGTCCCTGATGATGGTCACGCACCCACCCCTCAAACGAAACAAAGCCACCGCAGTCCGGCTCGGCTACCGCGAGCTTCAGTCCGTCGCTGTCAATAGGTTGGTTCGTGATTTCAAACATCTGCTCGTTCATTTACGAATTAGCCACCAGCAAAGGGCGGCATGAAGGCCACGTCCGCCCCTGCCACCAAAGGCGCATCCCACGCCACAAATTCGTCGTCAATGGCTGCCCGGATCACTGAGGCATCCTGCTCCAGCCCCAGCTGTGCTTTGCGCTCGGAAAACAACTCGCCCACCGTCGTCGCACGGGTCGCCACACATTCCTCCGACCGCCCCGTCTCAGCTCCCAGCACCCCAAAATAACGAACGCGCACCTCGATCAGCGGAGCCGACACACGCCGCGCGATTTCCTCTGCCTCCTCTGGCGTGTTCGCATTGTCCAACGCCATGGGATCACGCGGGGCGAGCGCCTTCACCACCAGCCCTTCGGATTCCAACAATCGGCGGGCACACAGACGCTGGGAGTCCACTTCATCGCGCACCGCCTGTGCCGATGACGGCTCCCAAATGGCGCACAAAGGTTCCGGCCGACCATCGAACCGACTGGCAAAAAACGTGACCGCCGCGGACGGCACGCGTTCCTCGAGAAGCTGCGCCACCGCCGTCTCACTGAGCAATGGCAAATCGCACGCGACCACCAGCCACGCGCAATCCGGATGCGCTTGCTGTGCCGAGGCCAACGCGCCGAGCGGCCCAGCATCCCCGAACGCATCCCGCACCACCGCAGCTCCATCGACAGGACTCTCCTGACCATCACGCAGCGACAAATGCACTGGCACCCCGACCTTGCTCAAAATGGCACTCACCAACTCGATCTGGGTGAGTCCGTCGCGAAAAACCATCGCAGCCTTGTCCTGCCCCATGCGCTTCGATTTCCCGCCAGCCAGCAACAAGCCACGCACCGTCGGCTCGGCGCTCACGCCTCCACCTCCCAGTCTCCCGACTTACCGCCCGTCTTCGACAACAAACGCGTGCTCTCAATCACCATTCCTTTGTCCAAGGCCTTGCACATGTCGTAAATGGTCAGCGCCGCCACCGAGGCCCCGGTCAGAGCTTCCATCTCAACGCCAGTGCGCGCCGTGGTCGTGCATTCACACGCGATTACCACGCGGTCTCCCACCAGTTGTGCATCGATCCGACAACCGTCCAACGGCAAGGGATGGCAAAACGGAATCAGCTCGCTGGTTTTCTTCACCGCCTGGGTGCCGGCAATGATTGCGGTTTGCAGCACCGCGCCCTTCTTGGTCATGAGATCGCCCTCCGCCAGCGCGGCGGCGACGACCGGCCCGACTTTGACCCGCGCTTCGGCCACCGCCCTGCGCGCCGTGATTTCCTTGCCCGAGACATCGACCATCCCGGGTTTTCCAGATTCATCCAAATGCGTCCAGTCAGCCATCATGCGGAGCCCTTTCTAACATGGGTAGAAATGAAGTCGAGTTCCGGCTGCAACAGATTCACCTGCAGCAGGTAATTCCACAAAACCAGCCAACCCACCGATCCCGGCAAAATCGCCTGAATTGCGCATCACCAAGGGAGCCACACGGTCCTCAGCAACGGCCGCCACCGGCTTGAGCAACCCGAAGTCCGGTAGCGGAGCGATCGGAGCGTCCAACTCACAGGTCGCAACCGCTGCCGGAGCCCCGCTCATCGCCGCCAACAACGGCCCGACATGCCGGCACAAACACGCCAGTACCGAAACCGGGTTGCCAGGCAATGCACAAAACAACGTGCTGCCACCATCCCATACACCGAAGGGCTTGCCCGGACGCTGCCGCACCCCGTGAAACAAAGGCTCGCCACAACGGTCGCCCAATACAGACGGAACGTGATCCCGCCTCCCCATCGACACCCCGCCGGAAAACAACACCACATCCGCCAAGCCATCCAGCATCGCCACCAAGGACACCAGCTCCGCCCGCTCGTCCGCCACATGGTCGCAGCGGATCAGCTTGGCCCCATGCTTGGTAGCGAAACCGGAGATCACCACGTCGTTCGACCGCCGGATCTGATGGGCCTCGGGTTGATCGCCGACCGCGACCAATTCATCACCCGTGGAGACTACCGCCACGCGGATCTGGCGCGCCACGCGTACGTTTTCAATCCCGCACGACGCCAGGATCCCGAGCTCGGAGGGGCCAACCATCGCGCCCACATCGAGCAGCGTTGCACCAGCCGCCGCATCGGCACCGCACGGATGCACAAAGCGCCCGGGCTCCAAATCCGCCACCGAACCCGCATCCGCCACCACCAGCCCACCTGCCGCCGGAATTCCGCCGACCAAGCGCTCGACCGGCACTACCACCGCCTCCGCTGGCGCCAATGGACAAACAGCGCCCGTCATCACCTCAACAGCACAACCCGATGGCACACCCGCACGAGGTGCAGCCCCGGCCGCCTGAGTCCACACCAGCTGAAATTCCCGCAACCCGCTCCGCCAGTCGTCGGCCCGCACGACCACGCCGTCCATCATGACCCGATCGTACGGAGGCAGCGGACGGTCGGCTGCCACCGCTTGAGCCAACCGACGCCCCATTGCCTTGGCCAACGGCACCGACTCATCGCGCTCGATCGCCGCTTCACGCCACCGCTCAACCCAGTGCTGCAATTGATCGTCTGCCTCGTCGATGGAAATCAGTGCGTGCATCCACAAGGTCTACCAAATCATTTCAAGCCAGCCACTCTTCTTTGATCACATCCGGACGCATTTCACGGAACCCCTCAAAGTTCACCTCCTTCAGTTTGGTCACCATCATCTCGTGCAAATCGAGGATGTGCTGGTGCATCGCGCACGGAGGACCATTGCCACACCAAGATGCCCCCAACGGACACATCATCGGTTTCTCCACCTGCCCAAACAAACTCACCACATCAAACAACGACAACTCCGCCGGTGGGTTCTTCAAACGGAACCCGCCACCGCGCCCTGGCGTGCCCACCACGATTCCCTCGGACGACAACGTGGTCATCAGCTTGCCCACCAGCGCGGTCGACAGCCCGCGCCGCTCGGCAATCTGCGAGGCGTTCAAACTGACGTCATCGGCATACACCTCCGCCAAGCAGCTCACTGCGGAGACCGCCTTTTGCGCCATCTTTCCAATCGTCGTCATGCGGGCACTATATGCGCTGATCCACGAACTACTGCCAATTCTTCCTCAGCCTCACGCGGATTTCTTTCCACCTTCCTTGCGGATCGTCACCTGACCGGTGAAGATCGGGATCGCCACTTTCAGCAGCACGGTATACACCAACATGCCCGCCGCCCAGATCCCGGCGGTCACTTTCCACTCCGTGGCGCTCGGCACGTATTCGACGATCTCATGCAGCGTCGATGGGATGAACCCTGGAATGATCAAGCCCATCCCTTTCTCAATCCATATCCCGACAAACGCCAACACACAGCCCGCATTGAGCCACTTCGCGTGACGGTAAACCTTCGGCCGCAATAACAAGCCCGCGGCTACAACAGACATCGCAATCGACGTCCAGATCCATGGCACCAACGCGTCCTGCTCGCCATGCCCGAAATACAGGTATCCGCCAGCCTGGGCATGACTGCCTCCCGTGTAGAAAATCGTGAAGATCTCCGAGGCCGTCATCAGCAAGTTGATCAAGATGGTGACCCGCATGATCGCCACCAAGGTTCGAATGCTCCCCTCGCCCACCTGCATTGATGTCAGACGGCGGATCAACTGCAGCACCACGATGATGAACGCAGGGCCTGAGACAAAGGCGGACGTCAAAAACTTCGGCGCAAGCAAGGATGTGTTCCAGAACGGCCGCCCACCCAGACCACAGTAGAGGAACGCGGTGACGGTGTGGATCGAGACCGCCCACACGATGCTGATGAAGACAAATGGCACGTACCAGCGGGGATCCGGAGTTTCACCGAGAAAGCGCTTGTACAAAAGGTAGCCGCAGATGTGCAGGTTGAGCAGCAGGTACCCATTGAGCACGATCACGTCCCACGTCAGCATCGAGATGGGAAAGTTGAACTTCCCGATCAACGGCAACATGTGCGTGAAACGATCGGGCCGCCCGAGGTCCGCTATCACAAACATCAAGCACATCACAATCGACGCAATCGCCAGCAACTCGCCGATGATCACCGTGTCGTGCATGTCCTTGTCATGGTACAAGTAAGCGGGGATCACCATCATCACGCCCCCCGCCGCCAGACCGACCATGAAGGTGAAGTTGGCAATGTAGAGCCCCCAGGACACGTGGTCGGTCATGTTGGTCACAATCATGCCGTCGCGCACCTGGACCGCCCACGCGTTCGCCCCCACCAGCGCCACCGCAGTGAGCAAAATCATCCACCCGTAGAACATCCAACCACCATTCGTTGCCAGCCCAACAGCTCGCCACAAAAAGCGTGGATACGAGTAGTTCGGACGCTCGGTCGACAACGTCTCCCGATGCTCGACAGGGGACGAGGAGGCTTCTGCTGCGGAGTCCATGGGGCTGATCGGTCGCGGTTTTTAGTTATCGAAGAAATAGAAAAAGTTCGGCTTGGTCCCGACCTCTTCCTTGAGCACAAACACACGCTTCTCGGCGAGCACGCGCCGGATCTCGGAGTTCGGATCGAGTAAGTTACCGAAGACACGCGCACCCGTCGGACACGCCTCCAAACATGCAGGCAGCTTCCCCTTGCGGGTGCGGTGCAAACAATAGGTGCACTTCTCCATCACCCCCTGGGGCCTCACCCGGTTGCTCAGGTACGCCTGGTCCGGATTGATCTCCTCGGCGGAAATCTCCGGCTTGGTCCAGTTGAAGCGCCGCGCATGGTACGGACAAGCGGCCTCACAATAGCGGCAGCCGATGCACCAGTTGTAATCCACCACCACGATGCCGTCCTTTTCCTTCCACGTGGCTTCCACCGGACACACATCCACGCAGGGCGGGTTGTCGCACTGCTGGCATTGCACTGGCATGTAAAACTTATCATCCTGCGGCACCGGATGATTGTAATCCGCCGTCCCCTGCTCCATGTCGATCGACCCCTTGGTCATCTCCAGCACACGGATGTAACTGGTGCGGGCCGCGCGGTCGTGGTTGTTCTCGACGTGACAGGCTTCGACACAACGCCGGCAGCCAATGCACACGCTGAGGTTCAGAGCATAGCCGAACTTCACGCCCTTCTGCGGTCGCACATCACTGATATTCACGTCCGCGCCGTAGTCGCGTTTGGTTTCATCCTCCAACCGCTGCATCACCGTCGCCAGTTGGTCGGCGTCCAATTCTCGGTAATGCCTTTGCAAAAACTCATCCACACTCAGCGTTTCCGACCACTCGGTCAGCGGCTTCAGGGCATAGGCAAAGGCAGCCAATCCGAGCGTCGCACCGCCGGCTTTCAAAACCGAGCGCCGCGACATCCCACTCCCGCCTCCGCATCCACAATTTCCTCCACATCCACCACCGCCCGCGGCGGGATCCTGTGGGTCTGACGACTGCTGATCTTTCGACATAATAAATCTTG
Organism: Sulfuriroseicoccus oceanibius; assembly: GCF_010681825.2. Classification (NCBI taxonomy): domain Bacteria; kingdom Pseudomonadati; phylum Verrucomicrobiota; class Verrucomicrobiia; order Verrucomicrobiales; family Verrucomicrobiaceae; genus Sulfuriroseicoccus; species Sulfuriroseicoccus oceanibius. The sequence continues at coordinate 3,294,233 of NZ_CP066776.1, forward strand.
GCTCGGTTCTTAGTGATGGCTTCCTCCGCCCACGGGTTGAGTGCCCGCACGGATCATCGGCGGCGGCATCGGCATCATCTGAGGGAACGCCGGCGCGTGCGGGTCATGGCAATCAATGCAGTGGTTTCGCTTCCGCCCGCCGCGCTGCAAATCCCAGTAGCCCGTCATGCCTCCATGCGTTCCGCCCATGTAGTCGCGGTACTGCCGCCCATGGCACTGGGCACACAACTGCATCGAATCCGAAAACCGGACGACCATTCCGTCCGCCTTTCTCAAGGTCTCGTAGTCCTCGCTGTTATGACAAGCCATGCACGTGAGCGCGCCCTTACCATGATCAAACTTCAAACCGACGTGAAACGTCTGCAACCCGTCCGCCGACGCCAGCCACTTATTGGTCTCCATCCCCGCATGGCAGGTATCACAGCGCACGCTCACTTCTTTGCCATTCACCGTGCCAGCCACCACTGCCGCCCGCTGGCCTACGGCATTGACCACCACATCGTACTGCGGATCCCCGGGCGCCCACTCGCCGGCAAACTCACCCACCGGCCGCTTTTTTGAGTTCTGCATCACCGTAGCCACCACGCTCCCGACCAATAGAGCCGAGCCCACCACCGCGATCATCACGACCCATCGCCCGGTTTGAGAATTTGCTGCCATGATCTTGAGGATGCGAAAAATTCGATGACGCCCGCCGGGGATCTCCGGCCACGTCCGGACAGGCTCGCAATCCCAGCTCCAGCCGCACCCGTGGAAAGAAAGTCGCTCGATTTCCTCGATGCCACCGACGCCGAATTCGTACTGCGAATCAGAACCTGTCAGACCATGCCCATTTCCGGACTGCTCCTCACACTCTACGACCCCGCAGACGCAGCGGACGTCGTCGAATCTCTCGCCGCGCTCGACCACGTGGATTGCGGTGCTCCCAACCAACGCTGGATCCCAATCGCAGTGGATTCACCGGACTCGCACAGCGCCCGCCAGCTCCACGAAGAGCTACTTTCAATCAAAGGAGTCGCCGCAGTCGACGTGGTATCCGTATCGTTTGACGAGGCACTCGCCCCTGAGCCGCCCGCGCCCCAACGCGCACACAACCCACCACCCGACTGATCATGAGCCAACTGGAACGTCGTCAATTTCTCAAGCTCAGCGCGCTCGCCGCCGCCACCACCGCCGCCGCGGCCCGCGCCAACCCAGGATCCCATCCCGCCACTGACACCGCCCAACCGTCGCTGGCCGACCTCACTTGGGACAAAGCCCCCTGCCGCTTCTGCGGCACCGGCTGCCACGTCAAAGTCGGCGTGAAAAATGGCAAAATCGCCGCCATTGCCGGACATGAGAAAGCCGCCGTCAACCAGGGGCTGCTGTGCGTCAAAGGCTACCACGTCGGTGCCATCCTCTACGGCAAGGACAGACTCACCACCCCGCTGCTGCGCAAAAACGGCGAACTCACCCCAGTCAGCTGGGACGAAGCGCTCGACCTCATGGCCGACCGCATCATGCAGGATCCCGCAGGCTTCGCATTCTACGGCAGCGGACAATGGACGGTGCCCGAGGGCTATGCCGCCCAGAAGTTGATGAAAGCCGGGCTTTCCAACAACCACATCGACCCCAATGCCCGCCTCTGCATGGCATCTGCCGTGACCGGCTACGTCTCCACCTACGGCGTCGATGAACCCGCCGGCACCTACGACGACCTCGACGCCTGCGACGTCGTCATCTGCTGGGGCAACAACCCGGCGGAGATGCACCCGATTTTGTTCTCACGCCTGATGGACCGCCGCTCGCGGGGCGAGACCGTACGCCTCATCGACATCGGCACCCGCCGCACCCGCACCACCGAGTTCGCCGATGATTACCTCGAGTTCCGCCCGCAGACCGACCTGGCCATTGCCAACTGCATCGCCAACCAGCTCATCGCCAATGGCACGTTCAGCAAGGAGTATGTCGAAAAGTTCTGCAACTTCCGCGGCGACAACGAGGAGCTCGACCTGATGGGCAAGCAGATCACCTTCGACGAGTACAAAGAACTGGTCGCCAGCTACACGCCGGAAGCGGTGAGCAAACTTTCCGGCCTCAGCGTCGACCAACTCACCATGCTCGGTGAGCTCTTTGGCGATCCGGAAGTCAAGATCACCTCGCTGTGGTGCATGGGCGTCAACCAACACACCCGTGGCACGGCGATGAACCGCTTGCTCCACGCCATCCACCTGCTTTCCGGTCACTTCGGCACGCCCGGCAACGCGCCCACCTCACTCACCGGCCAGCCCTCGGCCTGCGGCACCGCACGCGAAGTCGGCACGCTCTGCCACGCACTCCCCGGCGGACTTCTGGTGGCCAAAGAACCGGACCGCAAGCATTGCGAGAAATTGTGGAACCTACCCGACGGCAGGATCAACCCAAAGCCGGGCTACCACACCGTGCTCATGTGGGAGAAGTTTTGTACGCCTACCGCCGAAGGAGGCGACATCCACACCATGTTTGTTCAGGTGACCAACCCGGGCCAGTCGTTGCCTCACCTGCAAAAGCTCTTCCGCAACAAAGAGGGGCTGGAGGACAAGTTCCTCGTGGTCTCGGACGGCTACCCGACCGCCAGCACCGAGTTGGCGGACCTGGTTCTACCCGCTGCGATGTGGGTTGAGAAAAATGGAGTCTTCGGCAACTCGGAGCGGCGCACCCAGCAGTGGTTCAAAATGGTCGATCCACCGGGTGAGGCCCGCGAAGATGTGTGGATGACCATCGCGCTGGCGCGCAAGTTGTACGACCGCGGCCACCCCGGAATGAAAGACAAAGACGGCGAGTTCCTCTTCCACGCGGTAGACGATGCGGGCCAGGAGATCCCATTCTGGGACTATGCGCACTTCCGCGACATCAATGTCGACCGCTATCTTTACGAGGAGTACCGCCCGTTCACCCACAAGAAGCACAAGAACGTCGCGCCCTACGACGAACTGGCGAAAACCCAAGGGCTGCGCTGGCCGGTGGTGCAAACCGACAAGGGCACGTGGCGCGAGACACGCTTTCGCTTCGCCGAGTTCGACGACCCGTTCGTCGAGAAGGGGCGGGGCATTCAGTTTTATCACTCGACCACCGGCGACGACCGCGCCCAGATCTGGTTCTGCCCGTACGAACCACACCCCGAGGAACCCGACGATGAGTTCCCATTCTGGCTCTGCACCGGCCGCGTGCTCGAACACTGGCACACCGGCACCATGACCATGCGCGTGCCCCAACTCGCCAACGCCATGCCCGACGCCTACGCCGAAATCCATCCGGACGACGCAGCAGCCGCAGGCATCAGTAATGGCCAGCGCTGCGTGATCTCCACCCGCCGCGGTGAGATGGAAATCCCCGTCTGGACCAACGGCAGGGGCCGACCGCCCAGAGGGTCGATCTTTGTCCCCTTCTTCGACGAACGCCAACTAATCAACGTCCTCACGCTCGACGCACACTGTCCGATCTCGAAGGAACCGGACTACAAAAAGTGCGCCGCCCGTATCCGCCCCGTTTGAGCCATTCCCCCGGTAACCCGCCACCGACATGGACCCCACCCCACCATCACAACCGCCGGCCGGATCAAAGCGCTTGATGCTGGTGCTCTTCATCATTGTCTCCATCGTCGCCGCCAGCGGGTACTTCATGGGACTGAAACAAACCCGCGAAATCACCGGTGAGCGCTCGCCCTCACCGTGGCAGGACAACCTCGCCTATCAAAGCGATGGCGGTATCATTCCGCAGGCCCCCGCCTACAGTGAGGAAGCCACCGCCAACTGGCAGGCCAATGACGACTGGCAGTCCCACTTCGCCCAGTTACGTTTCGACACGTCATTGCGGGCTCCAACCAGCAAACCGCGCGAAGACGAACTCGCCGCAGCGCTGATCGCAAGAAACGCCCGCCGCGCTTACGACACCGCGCCGCCTGTCGTTCCCCACGCCATCGACGAGCACAATCCCAACGCCTGTGTCGTCTGCCATACTCCGGGCAACTCGCGCCTCATCGGCAACCGCCTGACCCCGGAAATGAGTCATCCTTACCTGACCAACTGCACCCAGTGCCACGTCCCAGCCGCCGGCCAACACGAACTCCCCGAGCTACCGATGGCCACCGGTGCGCTGATGGCCTCCGGCAATACGTTTCAAGGGCTGCCGTCTGGAGCTGTCGCGGAAGTCGCTTATCAAGGTGCCCCTCCCGTGCTCCCCCATCCGGTATGGATGCGCCAAAACTGCATGGCCTGCCACGGCGAGGGCCGCCCGTCCGCCATCCGCACCAGCCACCCACACCGGCAGAACTGCCTCCAATGCCACGCGCAGAACCACCTTTTCGATAACCGCGAACGGATGGTCAACGAACTCCCAATGGTCGTCGATCTGCTGCTCAAGAACCCACCGGAACCCGCCGAGGAAACTCCTCCCGCATCGCAATAGCTCAGCCACCATGAGCCAGCCCATCTCACGCCGCCACTGGCTTTCATCGCTTCTTCGTCCAACCCGTCCCACACCGTCCGGGGCGGGATCACCGGCCGTAGTGGCTGAAGTGATTGAGGCCCGCTGTCTCGCCTACCACCACTCGCCGTGCTCGACCTGCTACGAGCGCTGCCCACAGCCCGGCGCCATCCACGTGACCCAGGGCATGCCGACCATTGATCCGGAAGCCTGCACCGGCTGTGAAATCTGCATTGATCTGTGCCCCGCACCTATCAAAGCCATCCATCGGGTCCCGCGGTCCGTACCCAGCTGAAGCCAATTGCTTCAATTAGCCCATTCCCTCCATGGACCAACCATTACCAGACCTCCAACAAAGCGTGCTCGATCCCGAAGCGCTGACGCAATTGATCACCGACATCCAGACCCTCACCGAGGTAGTCGAAGTGATTCCAAAAGGATCGCCCGCCGGCTACGTCGCCGAACCCGGTGCCCCAGTGGCAATGGACCTCGAACTCGCACGCGACCTGCTCCTGGCGGGCGAACTTCACGGACTGCAGATCCGTTACCAACACGACGGTGCCCAGTGGTGGGACACGCTTCTTCAGTCACCGCAAGGCATCAAGATCGTGCGCATCCGCCACGAGTTCGACCACGACAACTCACCCATCTAACCCACTCCACAACCCAACAACCAACACATCAAACAAACCCATGAAAACCTCCATCAAAACCACCGCTGCCCTCGCCCTCACGCTGACTGCCGCCACCGCCGGGGCCCCGGTTCCGCCGGAATCCGCGCCCGCTCCTGACAACAGCGCACCCAAAGGGCTCACCATGGAACGTCTCGGCTTGGTTTCCTCTGACGCCCATCCATTCCTGCGCGACACCCGCATCCTGGCAGAGGGACGCCTGCGCTACGAGTACGGCGACATCGATGGGCTGGAAAGCTCGGACGCCATCACCTTCCGCAGCCGTCTCGGGCTGGAAACCGGTGAACTCGCTGGGTTCAGCGCGCTGGTCGAAGGCGAAAGCACCTACAAACTCGGCGGCGACTATGCCGAGTTCCCAGGCTTCAACAACGGCCGCACCGTCATCGCCGATCCTGACAACTACGAACTCAACCGTGCCCAACTCCACTACGCCCACGAATCCTACGGCGCACTCACCGTCGGCCGCCAGTACATCAATCTCGACGACCAACGCTTCGTCGGCGCCGTCGGCTGGCGCCAGAATTCCCAAACGTTCGACGCCGTCACCGTCAACCTCACCGCTCTTGAGCACGTAACGGTCAGCTACTCGTGGATCGACCGCGTGAACCGCATCTTCGGAGACAAATCACCGAGCGCGAATCTGAAGCGCTGGAAATCAGACTCCCATCTGATTCACGTCGCCACCGACTCAATGCCTGGTGGCAAGCTCGTCGGCTTCGCCTACCTGCTCGACTTCGAGAGTGCTCCCGCCAGCTCGTCCAACACCTACGGCCTAACGTACAGCGGCCAGACAGACACCGCATTGGCTGGCAGCCAATCATGGCACTACCTCGCTTCGTCCGCCTATCAGGAGGACGCCGGCAACAACCCGGACAGCTATGGCGCCTGGTACTTCCGCGGCGAAACCGGACTGAACTGGGCAAAGGTGACCAGTGGCATCGGAGCGGAGGTACTCGGCAGCGACAACGGCGACGCCGCATTCCAAACCCCACTCGGCACCAACCATAAGTTCAACGGATTCGCCGATGCCTTCCTCACCACGCCCGACAGCGGACTGCGTGACTTCTACTGCTGGGTCGGGGGAACGTGCCCGCTCAAGGTGAACCACAAGCTCATCTTCCACTACTTCCAGGGAGATCACGGCCGTGGTCACATCGGCAACGAGCTCGACTACGTCGCCACCAAGCAGCTCTACCCCGGCATCAGCGTCACCGGCAAGCTCGCCTACCTCGACGGCCAAAACACACAGCCGGACACCTTCAGAGGATCAATCCAACTCGACTACAAATTCTAGCGCTCCTCCCCAGCGACTGCTGCATGGAGGGGCTCCGACCAGATTTGCCCGTTGGCTCGTCAGCCCGCGGGCCAACTCCAAATCATTCCGACAAAAGGAAAGGACACCCCATGAAAGCAGTCATTACTTCAAGTCTCGTCATCGCCGCCGCACTCGTTGCCACGGCCACGGTCCGCGCCGAGGAAAAAGAAGCTCCGGTCGCTGTCAACCTCTCCAACTTCGTGCGTGCCGAATCGGACCAAATGCTTCGCAACACGATGTCGATGTCGGGAGTCAAGATCGGTGAATTCACCCATCTGCGAGAACCGGCGACAGCGGATAATCAGCCGATCATCCGCATGAATCAGGACACGCTCTACTCCACCACAGTAGTAGACCTGTCCGAACCAGTGGAGATCACCCTCCCAGAAGTGGGCGACCGCTACATGTCCATGCACGTGGTCAACCAGGATCACTTCATGTTTGTAGAGTCGAAGCCGGGAACCTACATCCTGACGGAGGAGGAGATCGGCACACGTTTCGCGCTGGTGACGGTGCGCACGTTCTACAACGCGTCAGACCCGGAAGATCTGACCAAGGCACACGGGGCCCAGGACAAGATCGAGATCACCGGCGGAGGCAGCGGACCATTCGAAGCACCGAACTGGAACACAGAACACCTCGCCACCGCACGCAAGGCGCTGAGTGACCTCGCTACTCTTGGATTCGACAGCACCTATGCTTTCGGCACCAAAGATGAGATCCGCCCGATCGACCACCTCGTGGGCACCGCCGCTGGCTGGGGCGGGCTCCCCGCCAAGGACGCCTATTACATCCTCAGCAGCGTGCCCCAAAACGACGGCAAAACCGCATGCGCCCTGACGGTCAAAGACGTTCCCGTCGATGCCTTCTGGTCGGTCACGGTCTACAACGCCGACGGCTACCTCGAAAAGAACGACGTCGGCCGCAATAGCTTCAACAACTACTCCGCGACACCCAACGAGGATGGCTCAATCACCATCCACTTCGGAGGAGATCCGGAAAGCAGCAACTACCTGCCCATTACCGAGGGCTGGAACTACGCAGTGCGCATGTACCAGCCACGCAAGGAATTGCTCGATGGCTCGTGGACCTTCCCCAGCCCGGAACCCGTGAAATAGCGGATCGAGAAGAGGGCAAAACCTTTACCACTCACAAAACCATGAAGACGATCATGCGAACCCTTCCCTGTATCGCGGCCCTGGTGACGGGGCTGCTCAGCCACCACAGCGCCCTGGCCCAGCAAGAGCCCGCCAAGCCTCTGACCGAGGCTCAAATGGAGGAACTCGTCCTGCGCACCTATCCCTACGTGGCGTTGTTCAACGTGAACAACAAGTTCGCTCTGGACACCGACAACCCGATGAACACGGGCGGCTACAACAAGGTCAATGCCAGCACGGAACTGCAGGACCACAACATGCGTGCCATCGCGCGCCCCAACAACGACACGCTCTACATCACCGCGATGATCGACGTCACTGAAGAACCGATGGTGCTGAAAATCCCGGCATTCGACTCGAAGTACGTCTCGTTCATGGTCACCGCTTACGACCACTACGTGAACATTCCCCTGTCCTCGGGCAAAGGGGACTTCACCGCTCCGACGACGATGCTCTTCTACAGCGAGCGGACGCCGGGTTATGCCGGTGAACCGGTCGATGGTGTGGAAGTCGCGATGGAGACATCAGGCGACTTCGTCAGTGCGGTATTCCGAGTGATGCCCCATGCGGCGGAACCAGAGCGTCTCGAAGCCAACCGCAACGCCATGAACGATGTGGCCCTCATGTCGCTGTCCGAGTTTCAGGGCGAAGCGCAGGAGGGCAAAAGCGCGCGCACGTTGGAGGAGGATCGGGCGCGTTTCCCTCAGTTTGGGTCGGACTACGAGATCTTCGGTGACCGGTTCCTCGAGGTGATGCAGTTCGTGGTAAACCACACGACCTTCGACCCCGACAACGATCTCGACAACGCGTTGCTCGCCCTGCTCAAGCCGCTGGGCGTGGAGCCGGGCAAGCAATACGATCCGGACGCGGTTGCCAAGATCGACGGTGCGGCACTGCGGGCTACTGCCGAGCGCTTTGCCGCCGCTCAATTGGCAAAGATGGGAGACCCTGAATTCGTCGCGACCAATCTGGTCTCGCTCTTCCAACCCAAAGGGCACATGACCCCGGAGTTGCTGGCATTCCAATCCGTAAGCGGTCCCATCGGCCAACCGGCCCAGGAAGCAGTCTATCCGCCGATCCAAACCGAAGATGGCCAGCCGCTCAATGCCCAGTACGATTATGAAATCGTGATGACGGCCGATGAAATGCCGCCCTCCAAATCCTTCTGGTCCGTCACCCTGTATGACTTGGCCGAAGGGTTCTTCATCCCGAACGAACAAAAGAAATACAGCGTTGGCGAAAACGCCGGCATGAAGCTCGATGAGGACGGCGGTATCCGCATCGTCATCGCCGCAGAGCGTCCCGCTGATGTTCCCGAGGAGAACTGGCTACCCATAGAGCGCAAAGATCTCGATCTGGATCTGAACATGCGCATCTACACACCGGATCTCGAGAAATACAAAAGCTGGAACCCTCCAAAAGCCAGGAAACTCGACTCGCAGTAACCGCAGGCCCAAGCCCCCTCAATCCAGTGGTCACGTCAGACACCCGCAACCGGCCGATGCGCGATCTCCGAATTTCGGTGACCGATCGCTGCAATTTGCGTTGCCGCTATTGCATGCCGGCTGAACGGTTCGGGCGTGACCACCGGTTCCTGCCGGACGACGCCGTCCTGACCGACGACGAGATTGTTCGTCTGGCGGGGATATTCGTCGGGCTGGGCACGCACAAACTGCGCATCACCGGAGGCGAACCGTTGCTCCGGGCAGGTCTCCCCCAGCTCGTGGCACGGCTGACATCGAGGCTACCCGCTGACGGCGACCTGGCGCTCACCACCAATGGCACGCTGCTGCAAAAACTCGCACCGCGCTTGCGCGACGCCGGCCTTCACCGCGTGACCATTTCGCTCGACGCGCTCGATCCCGATATTTTCTCCCGTCTGGGAGGCACATCGCTCGAACCAAAACGCGTGCTCGCCGGGATCAACGCCGCACTCTCAGCCGGACTGGGCGTCAAGATCAACACCGTCGTGAAACGCGACGTCAACGAGTCCCAGGTCGTTCCGCTGGCCAAACTCGCCCACGATCTGCACGTGCCGATCCGGTTCATCGAATTCATGGACGTCGGCACCACCAATGGCTGGAACCACCACCACGTCGTCCCATCGGCGGAACTTATCGCCCGACTCGCCGAGCACTTCGACTTGGCAAAAGTCCACCAACCAGACCTCAGCGAGACCGCCAGGCGCTACCACCACACCGAGGCCCCGGAATCCGCGGAGGTCGGGTTCATCTCTTCGGTGAGCGAGCCCTTCTGCCGCGACTGCACACGCGCCCGACTCTCCGCCGACGGCAAATTCTTCACCTGCCTCTTTGCCAGTGGCGGTCACGACCTCCGCTCGCTTTTGCGCATCGGCGCCGATGACGCGGCACTCACCCGTACGATTACCGGAATCTGGAATGCCCGCGGTGACCGCTATTCCGAGCAACGCGCCCACGCCACGCCTGGCGACCGGCACGACAAACCGGAGATGTCGTACATCGGCGGTTAGCGTTCGCCGATCGGTGATCCGACCGATAGCGATCAGGATAGTTTGTTCGTGGAGGCGTTTAAGTCACTGCAACTATCGGCACTTCCCCCCCTTGCGCGGTGGCACATTCAGCCTTATCTCTCCGGTTCCCAGGTAGACCAAGCAACCCTGCGACCACAAATGGCTGTAATTAAGACACTTCCAGGCTTCAACGACTTCTTCCCCGAGGACCTTCGGGTGCGCACTTATCTCTTCGACACGTGGAGAAACGTGGCACATCGCTACGGCTTCGTGGAGTACGAGGCACCGATGCTGGAGTCGACCGACCTTTATCGCAAAAAGTCGGGCAACGAAATCGTCAGCCAGCTCTTTAATTTCACCGACCAGGGTGGACGTGATCTGGCATTGCGTCCGGAGTTGACGCCATCGCTCGCGCGCATGGCAGCAGCCCGTCAGCGCGACTACCGCAAGCCGATGAAGTGGTTTGAGATCGGCCAGTGCTTCCGTTCGGAAAAGCCGCAAAAAGGCCGCTGGCGCGAGTTCATTCAGTTCAACTGCGACATCATCGGCACCGACTCGCCGGCTGCCGACGCCGAGCTGATCGCCCTCAACGTCGACCTGATGCGTGATCTCGGTTTCACCGCCGAGGACGTAAAACTGCGCCTCTCCAACCGCAAAGCATGGGACCTTTTCCTCTCGTCGCGAGAGATCCCTGCGGACAAAACCGGCGAGTTCCTCTCCGCCCTCGACAAGCTCGAGCGTGACCGCGAAGGCACCGCCAAGAAGTTGGAAGCCCTCGGCATCGATGTCGCCGACGTGGAAGGCTTCATCGCCGACCCAAGCCAGGCGGCTGAAATCTTCGACCCGATCACCAACGACCTCGAGGCCCGCGGCATGATGGACTTCATCGAGATCGACCTCTCGATCGTCCGCGGCCTCGCTTACTACACCGGCACTGTGTTCGAGCTTTTCGACCGCGCCGGCAAGATGCGCGCTGTCGCTGGTGGCGGCCGTTACGACGAACTTCTCGCCCTCGTCTCCGATGGGGCCTGTGACCTTCCTGCAGTCGGCTTCGCCATGGGCAACGCCGTGATCCTCGACCTCATCCGCGAAACCGCCGAGCCGCTGGCCCAGATGGAGACGTGGCTCGCTGCACAGAGTGCGGCTGACGTTTTCGTCGTCATCGCCGATGAATCCCAGCGTGCCGCAGCAGTGCAATCGGTTCAGCAATTGCGCGCCGCCGGCATCAAAGTCGACTATCCATTGGCTCCGCTCAAGTTCGGCAAGCAGTTCCAGGCAGCCGACGCCGTGGGTGCCAAGCTCACCGTCATCATCGGCAGCGAGTTCCCGGAACTCGGGGTGAAGAACATCGCCACCCGCGAAGAAACCAAAGCCACCGCCGACGAACTCGTCCCTGTGGTGAGAGAACTACTCGCCACCGAGCCAGCCACACCTCAACTCGCCTAGTTGATCCATTTCTGACTTCTCATACAGACTTTCCAATTTCAAATTTCCACCAGTCACCATGCGCACCCATCACTGCAACGAACTACGCGAGTCCGACATCGACAGCACCGTCACCCTCGTCGGATGGATCCAATCCGCCCGTGACCACGGCGGCGTCATCTTTGTCGACCTCCGCGACCGCGAGGGCCTGACCCAGGCCGTCTTCCGCCCGGAAGAAAACGCCGAAGCCGCCAAACTCTCGCACACACTGCGTGAGGAAGACGTGCTCCGCATCACCGGCCGCGTCGCCAAGCGCCTCGAGGGCACCAGCAACGACAAACTCGCCACCGGCGCGATCGAAATCGTCGTCACCGATCTTGAGATCCTCAACAAAGCGGAGGTGCTTCCATTCCGACTCGACAAGGAACTCTCCAACGAGGACCTGCGCATGAAGTACCGCTTCCTCGACCTGCGCCGTCCACGCATGGCCCGCAACCTTCAGTTGCGCCACCGCGCCACCAAGGCAACCCGCGACTTCCTCGACGACGCTGGATTCCTCGAAATCGAGACCCCGGTCCTTTCGAAGTCGACTCCCGAAGGTGCCCGTGACTTCCTCGTCCCATCGCGTCTCAACCCTGGGCAGTTCTACGCCCTGCCTCAGGCCCCACAGCAGTACAAACAACTGCTCATGGTCGCCGGTGTGGAGAAGTACTTCCAGATCGCCCGCTGCTTCCGTGACGAAGACTTGCGCGCCGACCGCCAGCCTGAGTTCACCCAGATCGATATCGAAGCCTCGTTCGTCGACCGCGAAGACATCATCAAGACCACCGAGGGATTGCTCCAGCGTGTGTTCAAAGAGTGCCTCGACAAAGAAATCGGCGGCAACTTCCTGCGTATGACCTGGCACGACGCCATGAACCGCTACGGCTCCGACAAGCCGGACCTGCGTTTCGGCATGGAAATCGAAGACCTCTCCGACGTCTTCGCATCGTCCGGATTCAAAGTCTTCAGCAGCGCGCTGGCCAGCGGCGGCACCGTCAAGGCCATCAACGCCAAGGGCTTCGCTTGCGTGACCACCGGGCAGATCAACAACCTCACCGAACTCGCCAAACTCCACGGAGCCAAAGGTCTCGCCTTCATCAAGGTCGAGAACGGCGAATGGAAGAGCCCAATCGTGAAGTTCTTCTCGGAGGAAGAGAAAGCGGCTCTTGCTGAGAAGATGAAGATGGAAGAGGGCGACCTCATTCTCTTCGGCGCCGGCGACTGGCAGACCTCGTGCGAAGTGCTCGGCCGCGTGCGCCTGGCCGTCGCAGACTACCAGAAGCTGCTCGAAAACGACGACCAGCTGAAATTCCTCTGGGTCACCGACTTCCCACTGCTTGCCTTCTCGCCTGAAGAAGACCGCTGGGTTGCCGTCCACCACCCATTCACCCGCCCACGTGCGGAAGATGTGGAGAAACTCCAAAAAGGTGAGTACGCGAAGATCCGCGCGGAAGCTTACGACGTGGTGCTCAACGGCCACGAACTCGGTGGCGGTTCGATCCGAATCCACGAACAGGACCTCCAGTCTGATATGTTCAAGGCACTCGGCATCTCCGAAGAAGAGCAGATCGAAATGTTCTCGCACATCCTCGACGCCTTCAAGTTCGGCGCCCCACCACACGGCGGCATCGCACTCGGCCTCGACCGCCTGGTCATGCTCCTCGCCGGCGAAGTCTCGATCCGCGAAGTGATCGCCTTCCCGAAAAACAACCGCGGCGCCGACCTCATGTCGCAGTCCCCTGCCGACGTCGAGTTTAAGCAACTGCGTGACCTCTACCTGCGCTCGGTTGCCAAGCGCAAAGAAGAGAAGCTCGTCGAGTCCACCAACAAGGACATCGAGCCAAGCTCGAACTAAGCTGAGCGCTTAAAGCAAATCACTCATGGGCGGATCCGGTCACTCGGGTCCGCCCATTTTTTTGTTTCGCCTGTCGCGGCATCCGGCACACACTGACGAATCCCGCCCCTCCATGATCATGCTCAGCTCATTCGTCCGCACTGGCCTCGCCGTCGTCACTCTCGGCATGTGCCATTTCGCAGCCTCCGCAGGCGAGGGCACTCTGGACGAGCGCCCACAGTGGTCCACCCATTTTCAAAGCAACGGCCAACCCATCACCGGCACCGTCGCCATCGTTGATACCAGAACCACACCACCGGCTGCAGCATGCTTCAACCATGAACGAGCCACCACACGATTCTCTCCCGCATCCACGTTCAAGATCCCACACACTCTCATCGCGCTGGATGCCGGAGTCGTTCGCGACGAATTTGAGGTCATCGAATGGGACGGGGTAGAACGCTCGCATACCCCGTGGAACCAGAACCAAACGCTCCGCAGCGCGATGCGCCATTCTACAGTTTGGGTCTACGAGCGCATCGCCGCAAAGGTAGGCATCGCCAAAGAACAAACCTATCTCGAGAAGATAAACTATGGCAACCGGACTACCCGCGGGGCGATGCCGTTCTGGATCGAAGGCGATCTCTCCATCTCCGCCGCCGAGCAAATCACATTTTTACGCAAACTCCACACCAACTCCCTCCCATTTAGCGAAGCACACCAACGGCTCGTGAAGGACCTCATGATCGTCGAGGCGGGCAAAGAATACATCCTACGCGCCAAAAGCGGATGGAACGGCCAACTCGGCTGGTGGGTTGGATGGATTGAACTCCCGTCCGGCACCGTCTTCTTCGCCCTCAATATCGACACCCCTAACGGCATGGCGGACCTCCCTGCCCGCGAACGCATCACCCGCAATATCCTCAATTCACTCAACGCCCTGCCGATTAACAACCGGTAAGACCGAGCCGACTGCAGGAATACCTCTCCTACAGCGCACCCCGCCAGCTCACCATTCCCCGCTGGACCTACGACACTCCTGTCGTAGGCACCCGAGACACTCCGTCCCGCCCTGAGCCTAACCGAACAAACGCTTCTCGAGCAGGCGGCACAGGATGTGAATGATCACCTTGTGGCCTTCTTGGATGCGGGCAGTCGAGCGCACAGGCACGATCAGCTCCACATCCGCCAGCCCCTTGGCATTGCCGCCATCGCGACCAAGCAGCGCGATCGTCTTCACCCCGAGATGCTTGGCGGAATGAATCGCTTTGATCACATTTGGAGAGTTACCGCTGGTGCTCATCACCACGAGCACATCCCCCTCGCGGCCGAGTCCGTCGATCTGACGCGAGAACAAATCCTCGAACGAGTAATCATTGCCACAGGCGGTCATGAACCCACCGTCCTGGGTCAGCGCGATCGCAGCCAATGCCCGGCGGTCATTTTCAAAGCGGCACAGCAACTCTGTCGTGAAGTGTGATGCGTCGGCGGCACTTCCGCCGTTGCCACAAGCCATCACCTTGCCACCAAACTTGAGCGTGGTCTCAATGAGCCCGACGGCATCCAAGCACGCCGGTTCGAGTTCGCGCACGGTCTCGATAGCACGTGTGGCGTCGGTGATCAGTTGGTTGAACTCAATGGATTCGCTGGCGGACATGATAGTGGTGGCTGAAAAAGTCATCGGCGCGACACGCTATGCCCGGCCGGTTTGTTCGAACATCATGCGCATGCGTTGGGTCACGTCAACCCATCGTGGCGCGGTCATCAACTCTTTGACGGTCATCGGCAGGCGCTGCGACCAATTCTGCACACCTGCAACACCCGGCACATTGAAGCGTTCGCTACTGCCCAAGAAATCGTTGATCATGATCACCGCGTAGCGGGAATGGGACAGGCAGAGCCCGTGCAAAAGCTGCTCTTTGACCGCGTCGTCGTAGGCTGGAATGGGCGACTCGACATCCATTCCGGCAAAGAGACGGAAGTGGTAAAGCTGCTCCCCAGCCTCTTGACGTTCGTCGTGCGTTGGCGCGTCATGCATATCCCGGCGCAGGCGCTCCCACAGGGTCGCCATCGGTTCGTGGTCGTGAGTGGCATAGGTGGCCAGTGTGCATTCCTCGTAGCGGCTGCCATCGGTGAAGCGACCATCGGTGTGCTCCCATTGGGGCACTTTGGTTCCCGGGATCCCGAGGTCGAGCAACGCGGGGCGCACGTAGGGCGGCACCGTCCCCAGGTCCTCGGCGATAATCCCGGCACCCGCGGAAGCCGCAACTTCCTGAACCATCCGCAAATACTCCATTCCCGCGGCGCGGTTGGCTTCGCGATCGGCTTCGGTGTCGTCCCCTTGCGCGACAAACCCCGGCAACTTGCCGCCAGTGCGAGCCATGGCTTCCTCTTGGCTCAACGGCAGGAACTCCTGGTTGCGCTCCGGACGCCATGGGAACGCATAAATCCGGAAAAACCCAAGCACGTGGTCGATTCGGAACAAATTGAAAACCTCACAAGTCTTGGTGACGCGACGCTTCCACCAGCGGTAATCGTTCGCCTTCATCACATCCCATCGGTACAGCGGGATGCCCCAGTTCTGGCCCCACTTGATCACGAAGTCGTCATCTTTGAAGACCTTCTCCGGCGGTGCCCCGCCAGACCACTCCAAATTGAACTGCCCCGGCTCGGCAAACACATCCGCGCTGTAGTAGCTGACTCCAAACGGAATATCGCCCATCAAATAAACGCCGCGCCCCTCCGCGTGCCCGCGCACGCCGTGGAACTGATCCCAAAGCACCCACTGCACGTAAGCGAAGTAGCCCAACTCGTGCGCCGAGTCGGCCTGTGCGGGCACAAACGCACGCGCCTTCTCGATCGTATTGTACTCGGAGCTCCAGCGGTCCCAGCATTCGCTGCCGCCCTCGCGCTGCATCAGGTAGCGGAAAATGCAGTAATCCTCCAGCCACTCGGATTCCTGCTCGCGGAACGCATCAAATGCCGCTTTGCGCTGGGCACCTGCGTTCTCCACAAAGCTATCGTACGCCGAGCGCAGACGCCGCACCTTAACTTTGAGCACTTGGTGGTAATCGACATTGAGCACATTGCCTCCGCTCATCGGCTGCTCGCCATGAGCATCCTCTGGCAGATCTACCAGCGCCGCATCCGAGACGTCCGCATACACCGGATCCAAAGCCACCGAGCTGATCGCATTATACGGGCTGTGATCGCCACCGCCCTCGTTGATCGGAAGCAACTGCACAATCTTCACCCCGGCCTTCGCCGCCCAGTCAATGAACTGCATCAAAGTTGATGAATCTCCAATCCCCCAGTCATTCTCATGACGAAGGGCAAACAACGGAGCCACCACTCCGGAACAACGCTCGTGATATTTCGCTATGCTCATGCGCCGCAACCATCCACAGATCCGCAGCCCGAAGCAAGCCACGATATTGAAACCCCTTACGTTAGGTCACCCGATTCACGGCGGCAACCTCCACCAATCGCTAGAGCTCGGGCAACTTGAGATTGCTCATATGGAACTTCGCTCCCTTGCGACTAAACTTTGGGTTCGCCTTATAAAACAACAGGCAGGTGTAGTTGTCCTTCGGTGGCTTCACCCTCCTCTTTCGTATGAACGGCGAAGCCAACTTCTTGTTTCTATCAACGGCCGCCGCCGTCACCTCAACGCCCTGCGTTCCGAAAACAAGAGAACCATAAGGTCTCAGCAAAGTCTTTTTGTCGTTCACCTGCACCGCGATCCGCATGTCTCCTGCCGTATTGATCAAAACCACTCCCTGGTGCCCACGCTTGGAGGGGAGCTCATATGGCTGAGCCGTAAATGAGCTCCATTGGGACTTCGAGTCCCCGGTTGGAACCAGAGAAACCAGATAGGCGGACTTGCCTCCGGAGACCTTGATTTCCCCTACCTTCACCGGGTCGCCCGATTCTCCCCCCGCGCCATAGACCTCCAACACCTCGCCCTTGAACGCGACCATCTTGAAAGGAAGAACGGTATTCCGCCCGACTGGCAACTCCTCGAACTTCCCCTCCCCGATCTTCACTTTGATTCGCCGTGGCGCGACCTCATCTTCCGATTTCTCTTTTACAACCACCGTTCCGTCCTGAGCGACAAACTCGGCCAGCTCACTGGGCTCAACCGCACAGAACGTAACAGCAATACGCTGCTTTCCGGTTACATTGCTGTCGGCTGCCCGGCCGGCTCCAAGCAAAACAAAAAACAAACAGGTGACCGCCAAAATCTGCTTCATCATCACTTCTACTTAATTCTTGGGGAGACTCTCAACTTCCGCAGGTGACAGCCACCGTAACGACAAGATCTGGAACTTGCGACCTCTGTCTCTCTCCGTGCCAAGTCCGATCGGGTTGAGGTACGCCTGATCAGGATCCGGCTCCAGCGGAGTCGCACTGCGTGCGACCACCGCCTCGCAATACGCCTTGGCCACGACCGCTCCCGAAGCATCCCGCTTATCGCCATAGACCAAGATCTTGAACGTATCAGAGCGCGCCCGAAGAAACGGCCCAATCGACTGCAGCACATCCGCCTGCGTCAGATAGCCGGGCGCCTGCGCAGCAAGCGACAGTGAACGCTCTCCATCGTCCGCCTCAGCCACCGCAGCCGACGTCTCGACCTCCTGCTCCACAACCTGACTTCCGTACACGCCACCGCCCCAACCCGGAAGGTTCCCCACACGGAAATCATCAAGATCTGCCGGGTAAGTCGTGGCCTCCAACTGATCCTTCAAGCTTCCCGACGGCGGAGGCAGATCCAGTTGTTCGTTCAACTCGGCACGCAGGATTGCAGCCTGAATCACGCCCATTTGATGGTCCAGCCGAGGTTGCATTCGCAAGCCCTCCGCATCGCTTTCGCTAATCAGCCTCCGGTTTACAAAGTCCGACACACTGATGAACGGACCCCGCGCTTTGACCTCGACCACAATCGCCGCGGCAAGGCGTACAATTTCTTCGTCCGTCAGTGCTCGGAATGCATTCCACGTTTCCCCGTCGTAAGCGGATGTGGAGCCCCCGTCGGCACGACCACGGTTGAGCGGGTTGAGAAACCGGGGGAACGCCGTCTTATCGGCATACGACGAGACCTTGCCATCATTCACAGTTTGCACCGAAGCCCCCCTGGCAGTGCGCAGAAGGGCAATCCAACTGGAGAGACTAGTTGAGTTCACATTAAAGCCGCCCTCCAGATACAGGTTTCGTGCAGCCAAATGATAATCAGTGATCACAGCACGCTCCGCGCCCCCCGCCTGCGACTTATCCACCCGGATCTTCACATTCGGAAATGATTCACCGGATAACCAGCTTTCCCCTGGTCCGGACCACTTCATCCCCGGGAGGTCCGTGCCCACGGAAGGAAAAAAGAACCGGTCCCACAACTCATGGTTAAGCTCAAAACTATAGTCCAATAAGAGATTGTTCGACTTGGCCGCTCCCAATTGAGCGATGTGTTCATTCAATGCATAGGTCCCGTTCAGAGACGGAAACATCCTCTCCCAACTCCGCCATTCATCCCGTAAGGCATCGGACGAGCCATCGGTGGACTCCAAGTAGGAAGGGATAATACTATTGCCAATCGCATAACTTGGCTGCCACACCCGCGCACCAATTTGCATATGCTGAAACCCGGCGAAAGACAGCGGAGGAATCTCGTTAGACGGCAGATCAAAGAGCGGAAACTGCAGATCTCCCGAAATATCA
Organism: Sulfuriroseicoccus oceanibius; assembly: GCF_010681825.2. NCBI lineage: Bacteria > Pseudomonadati > Verrucomicrobiota > Verrucomicrobiia > Verrucomicrobiales > Verrucomicrobiaceae > Sulfuriroseicoccus > Sulfuriroseicoccus oceanibius. Next base: position 3,313,344 of record NZ_CP066776.1, read on the forward strand.
ATGCTTCTACAAAACGGCGAAACCCGCCCATCTGAGTCCGGTAGATAATCGGAGTCGTTCCAGTCCGTCCATTGCCGCGCGGTTGCCAGAGGGCCGTAGGTGTAATGATGACCACTCCATCCCGGAACCGGTTTGTTTAAAAAGGCCATTCCGAACAGATTGCAGCCTGGCCACGGGTGGATGTGGGGCGCTCGCAAGTTGTGGTGCGCGATCAATGCTGCGTACCACGGTTCATTGGCCGCACCGTGATACAGATTGGAGGCGCTCTCGGCAAAATGCTTCAAACGATAGCCATACGCCGAGATATTGTCGGGCGGGAGGTTACGACTTCGCACATCGGTGAGACGATACAACTCCGCATTACTTCGCGTGGCAGTCCAGCGGCAGTTATTGCCGCGGGAGTACTGATCAAGAAACACCCGCTGGATAGGAGCACCGGTGGGCGTGACACCGCCATTCCGGTTGTAACGAAGTCTACCAGCCTCCCCTGCCCGGAATAGATAGACCGACCGCGTGGGTCCCGGCGACCAATGACCGTTGATCGCCTCTCCATTAAAGTTGGAAGCGGCGTGCCAATGAATGTTGTACCGAGCCCTGACATTGTCGGGCAGGCTTACATTGCTAAATCGGGCGATCTGACGCGCAAAGCAATTCTGGGCGTAGTCACTGGGATCGCTCGCCCGAACCAACCGGTTACCGCTGATCGACGATGTCGGTGCCTGATAAGCCGCGGCGAAACCTTCTCCGGCAATAAAAGTCACGGCCTCCCCGGGCTGCAATGCCACACTCTCAGTCGCGAACACATAATGCCCTTGCATGTTGTTCCTGCGCTGGCGGTCATCCACCACTCGGTTCGGCTGAAAATACTGGCCGGGGGTGAAGCGATACTCATTCCCAGTTCGGTAGTCGAAATGAACGACATACGAGTCCTGCTCCACCACGACATTGTAGGGGTTCCATATGGTCACCCGCGGGTAGCAAAGCTCTTTGAACGACCTCCCATCCAACACGTGGCGCAAATAGAACGTGGCCTCAACCAACACGGGCTGCACCGCGTGCCTCGCGTTCTCGTTCAGATTGGCATACCCCTCATGAAGCAAGGTTCCATCGCCCTGTTGTAGAGCACCAATACTACGCACGCCAATCTTCCGGTCCGCCGACTCAAGCCCGCCATCGACCAAGTCCTTGAGCGAATACCAATCCCGGAACAACCCAAACCTCGGCGACACCACATTGCGGCTACTCCCCGATATCACCGCCTCATCATCAGAAATTCCCGCTACCTGCCGGCCACCACCCAATGCCGGCACAGCCCCTCCCGACTCCAAATACGCCTGAAAGTTTTTCTGAAGCCCGCCCCTCCCAGTATCCGTAAAGAGCGAGCGAGAATAGACGGTAAAATCGTCCGGGTGCTGGTCGATAATTTCCTCCCATCCATCGGCACTCGCATGCAGCGATGCGGATGACAGCGTGATGAACTTGTTCACTTCATCGAGCGCTTTGTCGTAGTCCGGCAACAAGGGGTAATCCAATGCAAGTGCTGGATCGACAGCTTGCTGCGTCACGTTATATCCGCCCGCGCCCCGCAATCTCAGAAAGTCCCCGACCTTCTCATCCAAGCCATTGGCATCGATCCCAATGTGAGCCTTCTGGTTCTCATCGCCCACATGGTAGGCAATCGCCCCAATACGGTCTGACATGTCAAACTGCACCACTGGCACTGCGAGCCCGTCTTTCCTCAAGACCACGGTCTCCGTTCCAGAGGCGATCCCGATCACAGGATCCGGCTCCACTCCGCTGACTAACCACCGCTCGACCACCGCTGGCGCTGTCCACTCTTCGTACTTCCGTGCCCGCCGATCCAAATAACTGCCGGACGCCGACCGCTCAATGATCACTTCATCATCCAAACGATCCGTTCTCACCACTCCAACCCAAGAGCCTTCTTTGACAGATTCCGTATCGTCGTAAAGCTCCGCGGTTACGCTCGTTCTCTGATCCGGCCCCGCATACTGCTGCAAATCGCCCAACGCGATCATCAGAGCCATCTTCGCGTTTGCCCGCGCCTCGGCCTGATCCCGGGACTGCGTTGACGTTCCCTGATCAGTAGCAGCGAGACTCAAAAGCCCCACCAGCAAAACGATCAGCAACGACATCAATGCGAGCACCGTCACTAACGCGATGCCCTGCGTTGACCGTCTAATCCTGGGGAAATCAGCTATCATCAGAGAGGCGGGAGTTCTGCAAACACCTAACGGCAAGAGACTTGCAGCAGGTACGCACAAACACACACCTCGGGTAACCAAAATCTTACTCTCTCTTTACCCAAAGCCCCCTCTCGATTGAAACTCCGCTTGGATCAGAGAGTTGCTTCCTGTGAAGGCTGGAAATCCACCAAGGCCTTAACCCCCATCTTTCCTGTCTCCTCAGGATAAAAAAACAGAAACATACGTTTTGCCTGACGGTTCTTTAACATTGACGAGTAGACCAACTTGGGATTTCCATCCTCCCCTTTTGCAGCAACTCGCAACCAAACATTCTGCCCATCTTCCACAGCGCCTTTGAAACGCTTGGCCCCGCCCGGTCGCAACAACTGCTGCTTATCGTCGAGTTTGGCAATCAGAGGAACCTTGCTCAAGTTCACCATTTGGTAACCCCCATACGGAAACGCATCCGGCGCAAGATCGAACACCCGGCACCCTGGGCTGCCTTTCTCTGAAGGAAATAGCAACACCAATGGCTGTTTCACATCACCCGGCACACGAATGTCCATCATCTTGATAAACTCGATCGTCCCGTCCTCGGCCTCCCGTTGAGTGAAAAGCGCCAACCCTGCCTTGCGGGAAAACGGCAACACCGGAGAATATCCCATATCGAGCAACTCTAGTTTGAAGAAGTCATCAGGCGACGTCCCCTTCCCTCTGCCGTTGCGGATGAAGAGCTCTTGCCCTTGCCAATTCCCCCACACTGAGAAACGCACGCCTGGGCCTTTCGCCACGACCTCTCCGCCCACCGCCGCGTCTACCGACTGCGCGCCTGCATCAACGCCTCCCAGTGATGCGGCGATCATCGCCACAATCACACACTGAATCATTCTGAATCTCTTCATCATCTCAAATCTAGTTAACTAAACCTCATCTCGCATCTCCCGGTTAAACTTCATCCGGAGTCAACCACCTGAAGGAAATGACTTTGTAACGACGACCAAACTTACGATTAAGTTCCGGGAAGGCGGAATTCTCTCGCCACGGGCGCACAACCACATCCCCCTTGGGCGAATTGCTATTATAGCTAGGATCCATTTCGGTCGGCTGTTCATCCGTCGGCTCAATCCAATTCGGAGAGCGCTGAACAACTGCCTCACACCATGCTTGGGAATTGACCGAGCCGTCAGGGTTTCGCTTCTCGCCATAAGCGCGAATCACAAAGGTATCCGAGCGTGCCCGCAGGGTGCTCCCCAAAGAACTCAAGATATCACCCTGCATCAAATAGCCAGGCGCACCCACATAGGTACTGAAGTCGCGGGTCTCCCCCGCCACGGAGAAACGTCTGTGGCTCATCGAGCGATGCGTAACCGGGTTCGAGACTTCCGGCCGGGAGTTCAACCCAGCCTTCTCGATCGCCGCCTGAAGGGCGCCCAGAACTCCGACATCAGTGCCCAGTGAGCCTTTTGTGCTATCCAGTCGACGATTTACAAAGTCGCTCATCCCCATAAACGGCCCCCGCTCCTTCACCTGCTCGACCATCGCTTCTGCAAGCGCGTCAATCTGCGCGTCGTTCAAACTATGATACCCGCCTGCCCAAGGATCATTGGGTTTGGCAGTAGGCAGCGAAAATCGACTGAATACATTCTCCCCGTCCAACTCTCTCACATTTCCGCCATCTACATACTTGAGTTCCGCATCGCGCAAAGAAGAAAAAACCGCACGCCAAGCATCCTTGGAGGTGGAGTTCACATTAAATCCCCCCTTGATCGCCAGGAAGCGACCTATCTGATCGTAGCGTTTGAGCTTCGCTTCCGTCAGATCCTCGTCCGCAAGCCCAGACATCACGATACGTGAGTTGTAAAACGGATGCGCATCGCTATCCCTCTCGATCATTGCAGTCACCGCCTCGTCATGGGTCGCATACGGCTGCTTGGCTCCATTCAAAGCGAGCTCGCTATCCCCCCAGTTCACACCGGAAAAGAAATAACGATCCCACAGCATCTCATTAGACGCCCACGCTAAGTCCCCTAGGCTCTGCATCGCCTTCTCCACAGGAAATACTCCCCGCCCGGAGCTGCGATTCTTGCGCCCGAGAATCGCAGTCGTATCAGAAATCCCAGGATGTGCGAACGAGTTACCAATCTGCAGAGAACCTCCCGATCCCATCACCCCCGTGTCGACATGCTGAAACTGGGCCAACGACGTCATCGGCAACCGGGGAACCTCATAAAGAACCACTCGATCGCTTCCGTCCTGAGCCGTATACCCCTCGCCCCAAAAGCCATTGCCTTGTGGGTTACCCACGATCTCCAGTTCGGACAAGTCGTTGATGCGGTCCAATGTCGCGGTCCACATTGGACCAACCCGGCCGGTGCCATCGTATTCCCGGGTATCAAAGGCCTTGCCCCGAGGATTGAGCCAAAACGCTGGGGTATCCTCCAGCGCACCTTTCATCTTCAAATCCAACACTGCAACATAGGCTGCCGAAGCCTGGCGAGTCGTAGGAATCTGACTCGTGTTCACCTCACGCTCGGCAAATAGAAACTGTCCGCCCAAGTCGGGGCAACTCACCATGTTGACTTTGCTCAACGCTGGATCGTCCATGATGTCGTTATCACCGTAGAGTTGTTTGGGCGGCAAATCCGTCATCAAATCACGCCCGCGACCCGAGTGATCCTTCGCGTAAAAAAGAGAATTCACAAACATCGTCGCCTCGGTACCGTTCTTGCCACGAAGACGCACCTTCACTGTAGTTCCCTCACGCGGGTAAAGGTGGAGGTGGTTCCAATACAAACCGGATCCTTCGCTGTAGGAAAACTGGCCTTGGACACCTGTCGGGTTCTCCCAGTTAATCGCACCTCCACTTACGACCTTCGCGGGGCTAACAACCTTCACTTCGCCTGGCTGCAACACCCACGCATCCTGCCCTGCCGGTGGCGCCAACCGCACGGCAAACGCACCTTGTCCATAGAGGTTGGGACTGAATGGCTGCCCTTTGGTGACCCGCACCTTGCGCCCGGATGAACGATCAACGTACTCAAACTCCGCATCCAGTGGACTGAATTTCGCGGAATAGATTCCAACCGATTGAAACGAGATCGGCACGTTGTATGGGTTCACCACTGTAAAATACGGGTCAAACGATAAGGCCAGCTTCCAGTTCGGCGACTCATGCTTGACTAATCCAATCGCGATCGCGATACGCGTCACAATCGGCGTTAGCTGGGGCGACTGCTCAACCCGCATTCCACCGGGCCCTGCCTCGTTGAACCCGCCTCGGGCACGCAACAGGTCCTTAGTCATCGCCCAATACCCTCGAAATCCCTTACCATAAAATGCGGACGGCCCGCCACGGTAACCATAACGCCCGATCGGATTACCGAACGCATTCGAGTAGGTATGAGGCAATGAACCACGCGCCGCGAAACTGTCCGCCTCGGGCGCTCTGTAGGCACGTTTCCATGAGGTCGAAGCATCCCACTCTTTTTTATAAAAGCGATAGTGGTTACGCATCAAATCCCAGGAGGGACCTCGCAAGAGTCCACTTGCTCTATCGCCCTCACGAATCTCCGCCACATAGCCAAGGTTCGGAGCCTTCCCCTCCCCGTAAAACTTAGCATCGTTGTAATCCCCAGAAAGCCGGCTGTAAAAGTTAGTCACGTTGCGCTCGTTGCTGCCATGAAACTCCTCCAGGCGATTAAACTCGTCTAAACTCAACTCAAACGCAGTGGATAGATCGCGAGCGTCCCCTCCATTGCGCACATCGGTCAGCAGCGACAAATTCATCGGAGCAATGTCGTGAAACGTCTCCTTGGAGAGTCCCTCTCCGTGCAGCAGGTCTGCCATCTTGGCCGACACCGACGCCTTGGATAGCATCTCATCCGAATTTTCCCCGTAGGTGGCCAACCCTGGATGCACATCCTCCAGCGCCCCCAGTCCAAACCGATCAACCGAAATCACCCCACCCAACGCGTCCCAGTCGGCAACCTCACTGGAGCGCGCCACACCAAAGCTAGCCTTGGTTCCTTGGTCACCAATCCAAAAGCCATACGCAAATTCATCCACATTGGAGACCACCTTCTCCACCCTCACTTCATCACCTGGGGTGACCGACCCGCGGCCTACCACCTCAACCAGCTCAGAATCACCGGTAAATCCGGACCGCACAGCCTCCAATCCGAAAGCCCGCGCCAGATTACCAGAAACCAACCAACGCTCAAAAAACTTATTGTCGTTCGGGTCAGTAGGATCCCATTGCTCGGTCGACCAAACGCCCGCCCAATGCATCTTTTCGTCGGCCACTCCATCCACGATCGACGCGGTCGCAGTCACTCGCTGATCCCAACCCGAGGCCTCTTGCAACTCACCCAGCGCCATCATCAACGCCATCTTCGCATTGGCACGCGCCTCGGACTGATTCTTCGACTGACTCGCCGCTGACTGGTCACTGGTCGCCAGACTAAACAGACCTAGCAGCAACACAATCAACAGCGACATCAACGCCAGCACCGTCACCAGGGCAAGCCCCCGCTTTCTTTGAGAGTTCAATGTAGGCTTCATCATCAGCAAGAATTGGGATCGAAATCAGCAAACCCCAAATAGGGTCAGCCCGAAAACCTAAGTACCCGTATTTACAATGTAAATACGAAAGGTTCCTTTCTGCGCCCTTTTTTGTAGGCGCTCGAGAAGCGGTCGGATCACGCGCCATATTGCCCCCGCTAAGCACCTCCCTACTCCCAGATCTACCCCACTCCCAAATGTCAGAATCTCGAAAACCCTTACAGAGAAAACACACTGCACCCGTGCCCCACAAAAAAGGACACCATCCCGCCTACGGGGAAGGTGTCCGGCAGAGCACGCCGCTCAGTCCTTAAACATTCGAGCCGTGCCAGCGCAACTTGAGGCGCAGGGTCTCGTAGAACGATCGATCACTCCGCATCACCAGCGGCAGCGGGTTCTCCGCCAGCCGCACCTCGAGCACATCGGCGTTGGTGATCGGAATTCGCGCATGCCCATCCACGGCGAGCACCAGTGTATCACCGTCCTCGCCGCCTTTTCCGCACAGATTGATTGTCTCGTCGTCCCCCACCACCACGGCGCGGTTGCTCAGTGCGTGCGGGCAAATCGGAGTGATCACGATCACCTCGGAGCGAGGCGAAACCACCGGACCTCCAGCCGACATCGAATACGCGGTCGATCCGGTCGGTGTGGCGACAATCAAACCATCGGCGTGGTAGCGGTTGAGTACGTCTCCGCGAACACTTGCCTCGACGCTGATCATTCGCGCGACGTTCTCGTGCTTCAACGTGACCTCATTGAGTGCCTGAAAATGGGCTTTCTCCACACCATCGCGGCGCACCACGCCGTCGAGCAACCGACGTTCACTGATCGCGTAATCGCCAGCCACCAAAGCCTCCGCAGTTTCCTCAGGATCATCACCAGTGGAAAAGGTAAGGAATCCGAGAGTCCCCACATTCACACCAATCACCGGCTTTAGATCGGGCAACATCCGATGCACACTGTGAAGCATCGTGCCATCGCCGCCGAGCACGACCACCATGTCGGCAGCAGCGACCATTTCACGGAACGGAACCACCCGACCACCGGAAAAGTGTGCACCTGCATCTTCATCCAGCACGACGGAGACACCTCGCTCTTCCAGAGCCGGCACAAAGCGCTTCAAGAACCCGGAGGCACCATTCTTCCCACGGTTTGCCGTAATGCCTATACAATCCATGCGAGATACTCCTGGTTGCCGTCGGTTCCTGTGATCGGCGATTCCACAACGCCCTTCCACTCACGCCCCTGATCAGAAACAAAGCGGCGGATCTTGTCGACCGCTTTCGCACGCAATGCTTCATCACGCACGATGCCCCCTTTGCCGATTTCATCCCGATCGAGCTCAAACTGAGGCTTGATAAGGCAAACCACCGCCCCGCCATCGCCGAGCACTGAAAAAACCGCAGGCAGCACTTTCGTCAGCGAAATGAACGACAAATCCATCACCGCCAGATCGACAGGCTCCCCAACGTCCTCTGGAGTCAAATAACGCGCATTGAACTTCTCACGCGCTACCACCCGCTCGTCCTGGCGAATCCGATAGACCAACTGATTGGTCCCAACATCAAAGCAATACACCTTGGCCGCCCCGGATTGCAGCAAACAATCAGTAAACCCACCGGTCGATGCTCCAATGTCCGCACATACCAGCCCCGACGGATCGACCCCAAACTCCTTCAGCGCCCCCTCGAGCTTCAACCCGCCACGACTAACGTATTTGGGCTTTTCCTTTACCTCCACCCGGTCGCTCTCTCCAACCTTGCGCGCCGCTTTATCTACCAACTGGTCATTCACTCTCACCTCACCGGCAAGGATCAATCGCCGCGCCTGTTCACGCGAGTCACACAACCCACGGTTCACCAGGGAAACATCCAGTCGCTCTGCCTTTGCTGCCATAATCTCAATCTGAATGAGGAATCACCGGAGCGCAATCGCCTCACTCATCCTCGAAAGTTAACTCACCCGGTCCCTTGAGACGAACCCGGAAGGGTGGATCGTCATCGGTTTGTCCACCAACCTGAACCGGTCGCACCACGGTAGCGCGCCGCACTTCAGGTTCCTTCTCCGGAGCCTTCTCGGGCTCCTGCACAATCGACTGAACCGAGGAATACGGATCCAAGCCGGTCAGAACAGGCGCGAGCGGAATCACCGAACGGGAAGTCACCGTGGGAGCAGCAGCCTCGCCCGGCTGAAGTTGCAAATTGTCCGGCTGCAGATCCGGATCGCGCTCGTGCACGTCACACAGACCTCCCGGGTCGGTACCCTCACGCACATACTCAAAGTACGTCGTGCGCACCAACCGCGAATCCGTGCCTTCCAGCATCCCTACATCTTCGTAGCAATAGTCCGTCGCACGCTTTCCGGAAGTCCTGCAGATCTCCACCCGCATCGCCTCGGCCGGAGGGAAGATCGGAGTCGGCGGATAACTCTCCACCGAGGCATTCATCACATCCACCCACACCGGCAGAATGGTATCACTGCTGAACGCCCCCTCATAGATCGACTGCGGACGGTTCAAGCCCGCCCAGACGCCGCACGTAATGCGCGAGTTGTACCCGATGAACCAGTTGTCCGTGAAGCCATACGCAGTCGAGGTCTGCCCCCCGGCATCCATTTCCTTCAAGCCATAACGAGTCGTCGCCTTTGCCGCGGTCCCCTGGCTCAGCGACTCCTTCAAACAAGAATGCAGCTGGAACGCAGTCACAGGATCTGTCACCTCAACCGAGGTGTCCTCATCAAAGCGGCGGTAGATCTCCTCGCCATTGCGGTCGAGCACCCGTGTCACCAGATGCAACTGATTCGGCCCCTTGCCACCATGCGCCATGAACGAATAAGCGCGGCAGTACTCAGCCAACGTCGTCTCCGTCTGCCCGACGAAAGTCGACGGGAAATTCTCCATCTCCTTCGGCACATCCACGCCGGCACGTCGCGCGAAATCGACCACGTTCTTCAACCCGACCTCTTCTCCGATGCGCACCGATGCGGCGATCTTGGAGTTCACCAGCGCCCGGCGCGCAGGAATCTTCTCCTCATAGAAAACCTCTTCAGACTCCGCCCCCCACTCTCCAAGAATCCCCACCACGTCACCGACCATCACCCGTTTGTTATCAATAGGCTCATCATCCACTTCGGTCCCTGGGAACATTCCACGCTCGAACGCCGCACCATAGATGAATGGCAAAAAGCCGGTTCCCGCACGACGGCGCGCCCACAACGCGATGTTGAACTTATTGTCCGCATAGTTGCGGCCGCCCACCATTGCCAGAATCCCACCGCTCTGGTTGTCGATCACCAACGTAGCTCCCTGCAGGTACTCACGCTCCACCTCACCGCCCGTGAGCTGGGCCCGGTTTTCTGCAGCCTGGTACTGGGCAAAGGTTTGATGCGGATAGCCACGACGGGCCTCCACTTCGGCCAACCGCTTGATCAAACTTTGCTCCGCGACCTCCTGCAACTTGGTGTCCAGCGTGGTGTAAATCTTGAAACCGCCAGTCGCCAACTGCTCAGGCGTCAGCACCGACTCCAACTGCTTGCGCACCTCGATGTACGGATACGGGTGGCTGGTGTTCGCAAGTTCTGGGTTCAGCGTCAGTGGCTTTTCCTGCAGTGCCTTCGCCTCATCCTCGGAAATCATCCCCTCCACAGCCATGCGACGCAGCACGTTGTTGCGGGTTCCGATCGCTCCCTCTGGGTTGCGCAACGGCGACAAGCGGTTGGGAGCCTTGACCAAACCGCACAGCAACGCAGCCTCGTCGATTGTCAGGTCCGCGGGTTCTTTGCTGAAGTAACGCCGCGACGCCGCCCGGATCCCGTAGGCCCGTGGTCCGAAGTAGACGCGGTTGAAATACAGCTCAAGAATCTCCGACTTGGTGAATTCGTCTTCGATCCGGCTCGCCAAGAACGCTTCCACCAACTTCCGCTCGATCGACCGCTCCCGCAGATCAAAGGCATTGCGCGCCAACTGCTGGGTAATTGTACTGGCCCCCTGCGTCGTGGCACCTGCTTTGAAGTTCAGTATCGCAGCGCGGGCGATCCCCATGAAATCCACTCCCCGGTGCTCGTAAAAACGCGAATCCTCGGCCGCCACCAGTGCCTGCACCAAATGGTATGGCAGATCGTCAATCTCGATGTGCTCACGGTTCTCGTCGGCGAAAATCAACCCCACCTCAACCCCGCGCCGATCGTAGATCACACTCGCCAGATCAACATTATCAATCTCGTCCAGATCGAACTCCTGCGCCCGATCATAGTATGGCTTGAGGAAAATCAACGTCCCAAGCGCACCCAGCACCCCCAGCAAAATCAACGCACCCACCAACCGCTTGAACCACACCCGCTTGTAAATCGGAACGTGGAACAGTGAGAGCTGGCTCTTGTCGCGCTTGCGGGGCATGAATTCTCGGGTAGGTAATAATCAGATCACTCGCACCGCCAAACTATCATCAGCGGTGCGCCACCGAATTGTTCACTGTTCCTGAAGGAAAGCAACCCAACGATGCCTCACATCCAGCAGATTCTGACCGAGATCCGGCGGAAGATCGAATCCTCGGATTCCCAATCGATTCCGTTCAGCCTGTTCATGGAGACGGCACTCTATGGCTCCGATGCTGCCTACTACCGACAACCCGACCGCAAGGTTGGCCGGGAAGGCGACTTCTTCACCAGTGTCAGTGTCGGTCGCTGCTTCGGGATCGTGCTTGCAGAATGGATCGCCACCCAATGGCAACAACTCGCATCCCCCTCACCCTGCCGACTAATCGAACAAGGCGCCCACAACGGCCAACTGATGGCAGACATCCTCGATCACCTGCAGTCAGCCCACCCGGAATGCTACGCAGCCCTCAGCCCGACGATCATCGAACCATTCGCCACCGCCCGCTCGCGCCAGCAACAATTCCTCGGTGCCACGGGACACTCTATCGACTGGGCCGACGACTGGCAGGACCTCGCACCCGCGCCCGGCATCATCGTCTGCAACGAACTACTCGACGCCTTCCCATTCGAGCGCATTCGCTGGTCCTCTGAGCTGACCGCCTGGCAGCAACTCCACGTCACCATCACCCCGGAAGGCGAGCCGCCATTCAGCGAAAACTTCGTGCCAATCGAACCAGGCACCCCGCTCGCGAGGGAAATCGAAGCCACTCCAGACCTCGCTGAGCCCAACCTACCTGACGGCTACGTCACCGAAGTCCTCACCACCGCCAGCAACTGGCTCCGCTCGGCCTCGTCAACACTCACACAGGGCACGTTGCTGCTCATCGATTACGGATTCGCCGACACCGATTACTACCACCCCGAACGCACCGCCGGCACGTTGCGCACCTATTTCCAACACAACGCGCTCGACGATCCGCTCCAACACATCGGGGACTCCGACATCACCGCCCACGTCAATTTCTCCTCACTCAGCCGCCACGCCTCAGCAATTGGGCTCAATCCCAAGCCGTTGCTAGACCAAGGCCCGTTCATCGTCGCAGCCGCGAAGAATTGGTTGCTAGCCACTGAATCCAGCGGAGATTCCACATCACCCGCATTTCTTAAACTCCTCAGACAGTTCAACTCGCTTACCCATCCCGCATCCATGGGTAGCCAGTTCAAAGTCTTGGTAATCGAGAAATCGCCAACTGACTCTCATTCGTAATCTTTCACATCCGCGGGCCATTTCAGCCCGCTCCCGTGCCCATGAGCGCGACACCCCCAGAGCTTATCCGTCAATCCAATGCGGTCTTCGTCACAGGACCCACCGCATCGGGAAAGAGTGCCCAGGCCGTCGAGGTCGCAAAAGTCATCGACGGTGAGATCATTAATGCCGACCCATACCAGTCGTATGCCGGCATGCCCATCCTGACCGCGCAACCCGAGCCGGAACTCACATCCCAGGTTCCACACCACCTTTACAGCGTCACTCCTCTGGCCCAGGACCTCACCGCCGCCGACTTCGCCACTCAAGTGGCACGCACCGCAACCGAGATCCACCAACGAGGCAAACGCCCGGTCATCGTCTCCGGCAGCGGACTCTACATCAAAGCGCTCACCCACGGCCTCGACACCACACTCCCCGCCGCAGACCCGAAAATGCGCGCCGCCCTGGAGGCCACTCCATTGAGCACTCTCGTCGACCAACTGCGCGAGCTCGACCCCGCAAGCGCCGTAACCATCGACCTGCAAAACCCGCGCCGCGTCATCCGCACACTTGAGATCTGCCTCCTCACCGGAAAACGCGCCAGCGAACTCCGCAAGGGCTGGGACCCCGAATCCGTCAGCTGGGTCAATGGCGTCTTCATCGATGTCGACCGCGTCGCCCTAGCCGAACGCATCCAAGCCCGCACCGAAGCCATGTTCGCCCACGGACTCATCGACGAAGTCCGCAAGCTCGACAACTGCATCATCTCCACCACCGCGGAAAACACATTGGGACTCTCGATTGTACGTGAAGTCATTGCCGACCGCATGAGCATCGAGTACGCGATCGAACAAATCGTCACCCTCACCCGCCGCTACTCGAAACGTCAGCGCACCTGGTTCCGCAAGGAGTCCGCCCTCACCCCCATCCCCGTCGACAACGACGAAGACGCCTCCCCCGCGGACCTCACCCAGCGCATCATCGCGAGCTTGGGGTAAGACTACACCAGAGCTTGATCGGACGCGGTTTAAGCGCCCCCGACAACCGGACAAAAAGAAACGCCCGCCGGTCAGAGTTGACCAACGGACGTCAATAATCAGCGGAGGCCTGAATAGCCCCTCTGTGATAAGGATTATTTGCGGCGGCGCAAAATCACCGCCAAACCACCAAGACCGAGCAGCGCAGCCGAGCTTGGCTCCGGAACCGCAGCGAAATTCGCATTCACTTCGTACGAGGTCGTCGTCTCAACACCTGGAGGAGGTGTTCTTTCCCCGTCGACCTGACTATCGATGACACTCGATGCGGTTACCGACAAGGTGTATTCCCCCGCATCAAGAGCAATCGACTCAGAGAACGATGATCCGGATGCATAGAAAATATCGCCACCGCCCGAATCCTTCAAAGCAAGCTCTGCAACACCCAACCACCATGTCCATGGATCAGGAGCACCTGGACCACTCGCATTCACAAAACCTGAGAGTTCCAGAACCCGCGACGACGACACATTGAATGTAATGGAGAACGTCGACTCCACCAGCATCTGGAAGGATGGATTCCCCACTTCCGATGGCTGCGTATAGCTCCCGGATGTTCCGCCGGAGAAGTTGAACCCAGTCGACGTAACACCAGTGGAATCAAGCGTCGCGGAACCGGATGCATAAGAGTTCGCCTCGGAAGCAAGAAGACCAGGAGTCACGATCACGCCGGAATCGGTAGCTTGGGTGGAATTATCAAATTGCCCCAGTTGCCCTGGATCACTGCTCTGGCTCATCACCATTACGCTTCCCTCAGTGGAGGAGTAGGTAACAGTTGCATGAGCAGAGCCCAAAGAAAGAGCCGACGCGAATGCCAGCACTGCGAGTTTGTTGTTTACCTTCATTGTTAACTAACGTTTCTATAACGAGCGCCCTCTATACCTCGCAACAAAGACACCGCAACCAAAAACTACAAATTCAGTCTAAAACTATCGAACGTCAGCTTTTTCACTTTCCACAGGCAGACACGCCCCTCTCACCATCCAACTAGGAACATAAACAACAAAGACACGTCATCTATAAGCCCGTCGGGTGATCAAGGAACAAATGCTCGGCACCGAATCGATTGGCGAGCCATTTTGCCAACGCCCTCACGCCGAAGGTCTCGGTCGCGTAATGCCCGGCGTAGATCAAATTCACGCCCAACTCCTCCGCCAGAGGGTACGACCAATGCGGCCCCTCACCCGTGATGAAGGTATCGACGCCAGCCGCGGCAATCGCAGCCACTTCGCTACCCGCCCCACCCGTAATCACCCCGACACGACCAACTGTTGAGTCCGCCCGTCCGGGGCAATGATGCACAGCCGCCCCGGTCGCGTCTCCCACCCGGGCAACCAATTCATCCAAACTGATCTCCATCGGTTGCTGCAGCCCGAGCTCGATCCCCTTCCACGGGAAGAATGGCTCAGGAGAGTCCATCCCGATCGCCTTGGCGAGACATTCGTTGTTCCCCAACATCGGATGCACATCGAGCGGAATGTGGCTGGAATAAATCGCCATCCCCGCGTCCATCGCCAGCTTGAGTTTCCGGAACATCGAGCCCGTTACTGGCTGCGCCCCCTGCCAGAACATACCGTGATGCACAAGCAAGAGATCACAGCCCGAAGCCACTGCCTTTTCGACCACCGGCAAGGAAGCATCCACCGCCGCACCAATCCTGGTCACCGTCCCCTTACCCTCGAGCTGCAGACCATTCATTGCCCCGGAATAATCCGGTACCTCAGCCACATTCAACTCGGCATCCATCATCGCCACCGCACGTTGCAATGCGGTCACTCCATCGTTGGAAGTCATCTGTTCTGACATACCAACCAAGCAACCACAGACCACACACCACGCACAGTGATTTTTTCCTCGGAAAAATCCACAGAGCAGGAATCGCTGCGCTCCGATTGCGACAGAGATACCGAAGTCGCGTCCGACCTTCCGACCTTCCGACCTTCCGACCTTCCGACCTTCCGACCTTCCGACCTTCCGACCTTCCGACCTTCCAGACTCCCCGAAGGGGAGACGCAAACCAGCCCAGGGTGAAGGGAGCCTCAGGCGACCTCACCCTGGGAGAAGGCGACCAATCCCAACCGGCCGAGCGTAAGACGCTGACGGAGCGCACAGGGAGCCCGATGGCCGCGCCCTGCACTCCGCCACGTCACGTCACTTACGATGCCTTCACATCCGCAGACACTGTATCAGCCAGCTTTGCCACGTTGATATAATCGATCAGCTCACGCCAACGACCGAAGCGATTACGATGAGGCCGGCAGATCAGCCGCGGCAGCTCCTCCAACCCCTTCTCTGTCTGCTCTGGGATCAGCGGCCCGCCCTTCTTAAACTCGCCACTCACCAACAAATCACTAAAGCGCTTGTTAATTTCGTCCACCGCATCGTCGTGCAACTCGTGATGCATACGAATCGACATGCGGTCGCGGCAGAACCGATACGAATGGAAGTTCGTGTAGAAACGCAGCACCTGATCCACGGCATCCTCCACACTGTCCGTCACGGTGAACAAACTCATATCTTCAGGAGAGATCAACTCACCTGCCAACAAGTGCTCTTTGATAAAGCGCTCAAAGCTCTTCCAATACGTACCGCCCGGTTCATCAAGCAATATGATTGGCTGGATCGCCGCCTTGCCGGTTTGGATCAATGTGAGAATCTCGAACCCTTCGTCCATCGTACCAAAGCCCCCAGGGAAGAGTACAAACGCATCCCCTTCTTTTACAAACGACAGCTTGCGCGTGAAGAAGTAGTTAAATGTAACCAACTTCTCATCGTCGCGGATTGTCTCGTTGGCGCTTTGCTCAAATGGCAGGTCGATGTTCAGCCCAAAACTGTGCTCGCGCCCTGCTCCGAGCTGGGCCCCGCCCATGATGCCATCGCCGGCACCGGTGATGGCCATCCACCCCTTGTCGCGCATCTTCGCAGCAAAGGTCACTGCCGAGCGGTACGACGGCAGGTGCGAATGCGTCCGTGCCGATCCATAGCAAACCACTTTACGGTGGTTACGGTAAGGCTTGAACATCTCATTGGCTTCGCGCATTTCCTTCATCGCGCGGTTGATCAACTTCATGTCGCCCTGGCCCGTATTATCCGCACCGATCTTGAGGGCCGTGATGATCATCTCACGCACGAGGCTGTTGCAGGAATCGTCGCACGACCACTCGGAAACAATTTCGTTCAATTGCGCATCAAGGCGCTTGTTTCCTGTCGAGCCGCGATACTCATCCGGCAACGCCAGGATTCCGCCACCGGTGAAATCACGGTCGTGAAGGGACTCATCAACCCCCGCGTTATCAGCGTCGTTGAGTTTGGATCCTCCGGTCTTCAAGGCATATGGTCGTCTGCTCATGGCGCTGAGCTTGCCCGATGATTCTCAACACGGTCAATCATTACCGATTCATCGCGCATATTCCTCGCACCGCCCCCAGTCCCCCCTTGACCCACCGCCAATGCTCCGGCACTAGTCCAGTGCTATGGAAATCACCGAGGACTTGCGCATCCGCAACATCGACCCGCTCATCTCACCAGTTCTGCTCGAAAAGCAGCTCCCGCTTGGTGATGCAGAAGCGGCCACCGTCAGCAACGCCCGCAAAGCTGCCGCCGACATCCTCCACGGTCGTGACGACCGCCTGCTCACCGTCGTAGGACCATGTTCGATCCACGACCCAGCCGCAGCGCTCGACTATGCCGCCCGCCTCAAAGAAGTGATTCCCCAGTATCAGGACGATTTGCTCATCATGATGCGCGTCTACTTTGAAAAGCCACGCACCACCGTCGGCTGGAAAGGATTGGTCAACGACCCCGACCTCAACGGATCCTTCGAAATCAACAAAGGCCTCAAGATCGGCCGCAAGCTCTTGCTCGACCTCGCCGCCATGGGCATCCCATCGGCCACCGAGTTCCTCGACACCATCACCCCTCAGTACATCGCCGACCTCGTCGCGTGGGGCGCCATCGGTGCTCGCACCACCGAAAGCCAGATCCACCGCCAACTTGCCTCGGGTCTTTCGATGCCGGTCGGGTTCAAGAACGGCACAGGCGGCAGCTGCCAAATCGCCGTCGACGCCATCCAGGCCGCCCAAGGCGCTCACCACTTCCTCGGTGCCACCAACCAAGGTCTGTGCGCCATCGTCGAAACCTCTGGCAACGAAGACTGCCACCTCATCCTGCGCGGCTCGTCCGCCGGCCCGAACTACGACGCCGCCTCGGTCGCCGATGCCGTCGAATTGCTCACCAAGACCGGTCTCGACCCTCAGTTGATGATCGACTGCTCGCACGGCAACAGCTTGAAAAAGCACGAAAACCAGCCGCGTGTCGCCGCTGAAGTCGGTGAGCAAATCGCAGCAGGCAACGAGGCCATCGCCGCGGTCATGATCGAGAGCAACCTCGTCGAAGGAAACCAAAAGCTCACCGACGACCCATCCCAGCTCACCTACGGCCAGAGCATCACCGATGCCTGCATCAACTGGGACACCACCCTCGAAGTCTTCGACACCCTGGCTCAATCCGTCCGCGCCCGCCGCGGATAAGGCAAAGGCTTGATGGCCACAAAAAGGCGCGAAAAGACACAAAAAAGAATTGGCCAAATAACCTTTACTCCCGATTCCCCAAAGATGCGTTCAGGACACTCTTCAGTCCTGAACGTATTTTTTTATGAATAGCTTTGGAGCACCGAAGTTGATCAACAGCCCATCTCGCGTCTTCGAGGACCTCAAGTAATCAAGGAGTTGAGCAACGTGCTCAGTTGTGATCGCCCGACAGGCCTTGAGTTCGATGATTAACCGACCATCAACGAGCAAATCAACGAAGTACTCCCCTAAAACAGCCCCGTCCTCATCGTAGACGGTCAACGGGTGTTGTTGAGCAACCGGGATGCCCTGTAACTTCAACCGATGAAACAAAGCGTTCTCATACACTTTCTCGAGGTGTCCGCTGCGATGGTACCTGTGGATGGAAAAGCTGGTTTCCCGAACAATATCGCATAGCTCGTTGATCGCTTTCATATCCCTCAGGCACCATAGCAACACGCACAAACACGTTAGAAAAGAACCACGCTTAGCTTTTTGTGTCTTTTCGTGCCTTTTTGTGGCGATCCCAAATGATCCGCAGATGGGCTCGTCAGCGGTTGACGGCTTCTCCACTCACACGCACAATCGGAAGTGAACTTGGCGGACGCCGCCGAATCACCCCGATTCATTTTCCCAGCAATTCTCCAGTACCCGATGAAAAACACAGACGACCTCCGCATTGCCGAAATCGACCCATTGATGGCACCACAACTTCTCATGAAGGAGTTGCCGGTTTCGGACAAAGCCTCCGAACTCGTTGCAGCCACCCGCGCCGCCAACGAAGCTATTCTCAACCGCAACGACCCGCGGCTGCTCGTCGTCGTCGGCCCATGCTCGATCCACGACACCGATGCCGCTCTGGAATACGGTCATCAGCTCAAGGAGCTCGCCGAAAAACACAAGGACACCCTCGTGATCGTGATGCGCGTCTACTTCGAAAAACCGCGCACCACCATCGGCTGGAAGGGACTCATCAACGACCCATGCCTCGACGACTCGTTCGACATCAACCGCGGCCTCCATACCGCACGCAAGCTGCTCATCGATCTGGCGAACATGGGTGTCCCAGCCGGCACTGAGTTCCTCGACACCATCTCCCCGCAGTACATCGCCGACTTGGTTACCTGGGGCGCCATCGGAGCGCGCACCACGGAGAGCCAGGTCCACCGCGAACTCGCGTCCGGTCTGTCGATGCCAGTCGGCTTCAAAAACGGAACCGGCGGCAGCCTCCAAATCGCCATCGACGCAATCAAGGCCGCCAGCTACCCACACCACTTCCTCTCGGTCACGAAGCACGGTGTAGCCGCCATTGTCACCACCGAGGGCAACGAAGCCTGCCACGTCATCCTGCGCGGTGCGTCGTCCGGCCCGAACTACGACGCCGGCAGCGTAGCCAAAGCCTGTGCCGACTTGAAAGCCGCCGGACTCACCGAGACCGTCATGATCGACTGCTCGCACGGCAATAGCAAAAAAGACTACCGCAACCAACCAGGAGTTGCCTCCACCGTGGCCGCCCAGATCGCCGAAGGCAACAAAGCCATCACCTCGGTCATGATCGAGAGCAATCTCCACGAAGGCAATCAGCCTCTCGCCGCACGCGACCAACTCGCCCACGGCGTCAGCATCACCGATGCCTGCGTTAACTGGGAGACCACCGTCGCCATGATCGAAGAGCTCTCCGACGCCGTGAAATCCCGCATGGCCAAATAAGCCAGCACTCACCCGTCGAAGATTTTCCCCGAAGGGGAATCGCAAATCAGCCCAGGGTGAACGGAGCCTAAGGCGACGTCACCCTGGGAACTCCAAACGCAGCCATCCGGCCAAGCGTGCGATCCATTTACCCCGATGAACTCGCCCGCCGGCCGCTCCCACACCTACGCCACGCCTGAAACGGGCACCGACTGACACCCACCACATCTGCAAGAAGCGCCCACCCACCATGCCCGACTCCTACCAACGCATCCGCCTGCTCAAAGACTGCCCATGCGGCAGCGGCCGAAACTACGGCGAATGCTGCCACCCGTACCACAAGGGCAAGGCCTATCCGGAAACAGCGGAACAACTCATGCGCTCACGCTATTGCGCATACTTCTTCCGCCTCACCGACTACCTCGTCAGCACCCACCACCCCGACACCCGGGACAAAAACCTCCGCGACAAACTCGAAGAGGAAATCTACGACCTCAACTGGGTCGGACTGCGCATCATCAACTCAAGCAAGGGCCAGGCCGATGACAAAACCGGCAAGGTCGAGTTCTCCGCCGGGTACTTCTACCTCAACGAAAAACTCGACCTCCACGAGAAGTCACGCTTCCGCCGATTCAAGGGCAAATGGAAGTACCTCGACGCGAAAGGCTAGCCCACCAGTTTTACAGAAATTATAACAACCACCCGCTTGTCACGAGCGGGTGGTTTTTTGCATGCTGCCGCCCATGCGATCCCTCCGTCCCCTTGCCTACGCGGCAGCAATTCTCTCGACCTGTGCAGGGTTGATCTCTTGCGCCACCACCGCCCCAACCCACAGAAAACTCGCCCCCGGGGAATACGAATGGGCACCGCATCGCGCGAAGTCCGGCCCGCTACTCGTCGTTGTCAGCATCGACGACCAAATGGCCTACGTGTACCGCAATGGCCTGGAGATTGCCCGCTCCACAGTCAGCACCGGCCGCCCGGGCAAGGAAACCCCGACCGGCGTATTCACCATCCTTCAACGCAAAGTCGAGCACGAGTCCAACATCTACAAAGGCGCACAAATGCCCTACATGCAGCGCCTGACCTGGAGCGGCATCGCAATGCACGCCGGCAACCTGCCAGGCTATCCGGCATCCAGTGGCTGCATCCGCCTGCCTCTCGAGTTCTCAGAGAAAATCTACTCGATCATGGAGAACGGCTCGACCGTGGTGATCACGCGCAAGGCCTCGATCCCGAGCAAATCAGAGAAACCCGCATCGCTACTCCTTTCGAGCCGCCACCCGGTTCCCAGCGAACGCCCGACCGCCGACCCCGTGGGCACCACCATTTGGCAGCCCGAAAAAAGCCGTACCGGGCCCGTCAGCATTCTCATCAGCTATGCTGACCGCTCGCTCTACGTCTGGCGCAACGGCAAAAAGATCGGCCAGGCTCCGATCGACATCCGCGACAACGTGCGCGCAATCCCCGAAGGCGTCTTTATCATGCTAGAGGGCAAGGAATACTCGAAAGCACTCGGCCGCAATGTAAACCCATGGTCGGTGGCCAGCCTCACCGGAGGCCCGCCCAGCAGCAACGTGGTGGAAGAACTGCGCGCACGCCTCATCCTTCCACGCGGTTACATGGAAAAGCTCAAGACCGTCGTCTCCCCTGGCACGATTCTGCTCGCAACCCGTGAACCTAGCAACCGCAGCACCCGCTCAGCTCCCGGCTTTACGATCATGAAGCCTCAGGGCAAGTAGCACCCTCCGCGCCCCTCAATCTCTCCAATCACGGCATCCCATCCAGCTGCCGTGTTTTTTTCCACATAGAGCGAACGATCGCCCGCGCTCTATGCGTAAGTGCCTCCGCATTCCGTTTACGCTGCTAAATGGAATCGACCAAGTTCCTGCCAAAAGCTCGACCAAAAAGGCAAGAATCCAGTCGATCATCGGGCCATCGTGGGTCACCCTATTCCACCCACGGTTCCCGACGCAGCTCAGGAATTCCTCCAACACGAATCACAGCATGATGATAAAGACAACCACCCTAGGCCTGATGATGAGCTTGGCCGCTCCGTGTTTCGCCGCGCCCACCGCGCTGGACGGATTCACGTTCGGATCCAAGGAAGCCCCAGCCGGCAACGAATGGGAAAGCCCGGAACACCTGGCGCACAACAAGGAACAACCACGTTCGATCTTTTACTCGTTCGGTGACGTGGAGAGCGCACGCAAAGTGCTGCCAGAAGCTTCTCAGTTCTGGAAATCGCTCGACGGTCAGTGGAAGTTCAACTGGGCAAAGGATCCGGACAGCCGCCCGAAAGACTTTTTCAAGCCATCGTTCGACGTCTCCAAATGGGATGAGATCCCAGTGCCATCGAACTGGAACCTACTCGGCATCAAGGACAACCTGAAATACGGCGTCCCGATCTACTGCAACCAGCCGGTCATCTTCAAGCACACCGTCGCCGTCGACGACTGGCGTGGTGGCGTCATGCGCACCCCACCAAAGGATTGGGTGACCTACGAGCACCGCAACGAAGTGGGCTCGCACCGCCGTACGTTCGAAGTCCCTGCCGACTGGGACGGCCGCGAACTCTTCGTCAAATTCGAGGGCGTCGATTCGTTCTTCTACCTCTGGATCAACGGACAGTACATCGGCTTCTCGAAGAACTCGCGCAACGCCGCCATCTTCAACATCACCGATTACGTCAAAAAGGGCGAAAACGTGATCGCGGTGGAAGTCTACCGCAACTCAGACGGCTCGTTCCTCGAAGCGCAGGACATGTTCCGCCTCCCTGGCATCTTCCGCTCGGTCTCGCTCTACTCGACACCGCAGGTTCAGGTCCGCGACCTCTTCATCCTGCCTGACCTCGACGACAACTACGAGAACGGCAAACTCAAGGTCACCGCGGACATTCGCAACCTCAGCGAGGCCAAGGCCGCCGGCTACACCATCGATTACTCGCTTTACGCCAACAAGTTGTTCTCCGATGAGAACGAACTGGTCGACGGCGTGACTGCTACCGCACAGGTTCCTGATGTGGCAGCCGGCAGCGAGCAGGAGGCCGTTGCAGAACTCAGTATGACCGCACCGAAACTGTGGTCGGCTGAGAACCCATACCGCTACACCGTGGTCGCCCAGCTCAAGGACGCCTCCGGCAACGTGGTGGAGACCGTTTCCGCATTCACAGGCTTCCGCGAAGTCGAGATCAAGGAAACCGCAGCGGAAGACGACGAGTTCGGATTGGCTGGCCGTTACTATTACATCAACGGCAAGCCGGTGAAGCTCAAAGGCGTCAACCGCCACGAAACCCACCCGGCCACCGGCCACGTGCTCACCCGCGAGCAGATGGAAGAGGAAGTGATGCTGATGCGCCGCGCCAACATCAACCACGTCCGCAACTCGCACTACCCACCAAACGAGTACTTCTACTACCTCTGCGATAAGTACGGCATCTACCAGGAAGACGAAGCCAACATCGAATCGCACCAGTACTACTACGGCGCCGCGTCGCTCTCCCACCCACCGGAGTGGAAGAACGCCCACGTCGGCCGCGTGCTGGAAATGACCCACCAGAGCAAGAACTACCCGTCGATCGTCATCTGGTCGCTCGGTAACGAAGCCGGCCCTGGCCAGAACTTCGTCCACGCTTACGACGCCCTGAAGAAAGTCGACACGTCGCGCCCTGTCCAATACGAGCGCAACAACAACATCGTCGACATGGGCTCGAACCAGTACCCATCCATCGGATGGATGAAGAGTGCGGTCACCGGCAAAATGGGCATCAAGTACCCATTCCACATCTCGGAGTACGCCCACTCGATGGGTAACGCCGCCGGCAACCTCGTCGATTACTGGGAGGCAATCGAATCCACCAACTTCTTCTGCGGTGGCGCCATCTGGGACTGGGTCGACCAGTCGATCTACAACTACGATCCAGAAACCGGCGAGCGCTACCTCGCCTACGGCGGCGACTTCGGCGACAAGCCAAATGACGGACAGTTCGTCATGAACGGCATCATCTTCGCCGAACGCGATCCAAAGCCACAGTACTTCGAAGTGAAGAAGGTCTACCAAAACCTCGCGGTCTCCGCTCAGGACACCCAGGCTGGCACCTTCGAAATCTTCAACAAGAACTACTTCAAGTCGCTCTGCCACTTCGACCTCTCATGGTCGCTTTGGAAAGATGGCTCCCAAGTCGAGGAAGGTACCATCGACCTGCCGGAAATCGCAGCCCGCACCAAGGCGTCGATCACCGTCCCATACGATGTGACCAAGTTCGACCCGAGCTCCGAGTACTTCGTGAAGTTCCAGTTCAAGCTCGCTGAAGACCAGCCATGGGCCGAAAAGGGCTACGTCCAGGCGGACGAGCAGATCCTGCTGCAGGAAGCCGGCACCCAGCCGTCGATCGCAGAGGTCTCGAAAGCCAATGGCGGTGAGCTCAAAGGCACCAAGTTGAGCGATGACATCACCTTGATCGAAGGCGACAACTTCAAAGCCAAGTTCAACACCAAGGACGGCTCGCTCTACGCCCTCAGCTACGATGGCAAAACCATCATCGCCGACGGCAATGGCCCGCAGCTCGACGCATTCCGCGCCTACGTCAACAACGACGTCTGGGTCTACACCAACTGGTTCGACCGCGGCTTGCACAACCTCAAGCACACGGCCACCAGCTCGAAGATGCGCCGCAATGACGACGGAACCCTGACCCTCGCGTTCATCGTAGAGTCGCAGGCTCCGAACGCAGCCCGCCAACACGGCGGCACCAGCGGCGGCGTCATCCGCGTCGAGGAACTCACCAACCGCAAGTTCGGACCGGAGGACTTCAAGTTCACCACCAACCAAATCTGGACCGTCTACCCTGACGGCTCGATCGAACTGCAGTCGAGCATCACCTCGAACGATCCGGGCTTCATCCTGCCACGTCTCGGCTATGCCCTGACCGTGCCTAAGGAGTTCTCCGAGTTCACCTACTACGGCCGCGGACCGATCAACAACTACAACGACCGCAAGACCAGCCAGTTCATCGAGAAGCACGTCACCAAGGTCTCTGACATGGTGCTCAACTTCCCGAAACCTCAGGACATGGCCAACCGCGAAGAAGTTCGCTGGTGCGCCCTGACCAATGGCAATGCCGGTGCTGTCTTCGTCGCAACCGGTGACATGGCGGTCAGTGCGTTGCCATACACCGATCTGGACCTGGCAGTCGCCGGTCACCCGCACGAACTGCCTGAAGCTGGCGACACCGTGCTTCACCTCGATGCCAAAATGACCGGCCTCGGTGGTGCGAGCTGCGGCCAGGGCGGCCCGCTCGAGCACGACCGCGCCTACGCCAAACAAACCGACTTCGGGTTCATCATCCGCCCAGCAGGCGCTGACCTGGCAAAAATCGCCAAAGTCTCGCCAGCCGGCCAGGTGCCAATCTCGATCACCCGCTCGTTCGCTGGTGACGTGACCATCGCCTCGGCCAAGGATGGCGCCGAACTCGAGTACTCGGTCAACGGCGGTACCGCCAAAGCCTACACCACTCCGGTTCCTCTCCGTGAGGGCGGCACCATCCAGGCGTGGTACAAGGGCGACAAGCAGTCCAGCACCGAGATGACGTTCGCCAAGATCGATAAAATCGCCACCCGCGTCGTCTTCGTCAGCAGCGAAGAACCAGGCGGCGGCAACTCGGCCAAGAACCTCGTCGACAGCAACGCCTCGACCATCTGGCACACCATGTACTCGGTCACCGTTGCCCAGTACCCACACTGGGTCGACTTCGACGGTGGTGAGGTGAAAGAGATCAAAGGCTTCACCTACCTGCCACGTCAGGACGGCGGTGAAAACGGCGACATCAAAGACTTCACCATCCAGACCAGCCTCGACGGCAAGGAGTGGAGCGAGGTCATCCACAAAGGCACATTCAAGCGCAACAAAGCCGAGAAGCGCGTAATCTTCGACAAACCAGTCAAAGCCCGCTACGTCCGCTTCACCGGCGTGAACTCGCAGAACGGTCAGGACTTCGCCGGCGGTGCCGAGTTCAGCCTCCTCGCTGACTAAGCCCCAATTCCCAACATTCCAACCAAAGGCAGCACGCATCCCGCGTGCTGCCTTTTTTTGTCCCCTCCACATCCACCCCGTCGCTCGCCATCGGACCACCGGATTTCACCTGCCCTGCATCCCATTCAGGCGGAGCCTGCCACCCGCGCCGCCACGACGGTGAGGACACCGTCACTCCAACCACCCCGCATCGTAGCAATGCCCATCAGGAGCCTCGACGTCCCCGTCGATTCCACCCCCAAGCGAGCGCAGCGAGCACTCCTGCCCTCCTGCAAGGAGGACGGATCAAAGCACCGGGCTGCAGCCCTGTGTCACCACGCCCCGCCCAAATCAGGCCACGCCAAACCAGATCGACCAACCTGCCCTCCGCTCAGCCCCCCATAACACACCTCTAAAGTACTCAAGATGATACATCTACGACTCAATTGTCATCCTGCTCACCCACCAATAAATTCTCCCCGTGGCATCCCTCCCTTTACCTGATAACCGAACACTGCAGACAGTCGACGTCTTGAAGGGCGAAATCGATGCTGGCAGGTTCGCCAACTATCTTCCAGGAGAGCGTGAGCTGGCCCGCCGGATGAATGTAAGCCGCAAGACACTGCGCAAAGCCATCGACATCCTCGAAGCGGAGCAACGCCTACTGCCGGCAAGCCCGGGAAAACGGCGCCAGATCCGCAACGGCCCACACAAACGCACCACACCAAAGGACACCGCGATGGTCACACATCAGCGGGTCGTCACCATTGCCCCCAAGGCATTGGATCAGATGGGCGGCCCCGAGCGACTTTTCCAAAGCACACTGAACCGGCTTTGCACCAAATCAGGGATCGATCTGACACATCGCCACATCGACATCCGCCACATGCAGCGCCCCTCGCACAGGTTGACTGAGTTCGTCGACCGGAATCCGGCCGAGCTCTATTTGCTGCAACATGGGTCGCTGGCAATGCAGCGATGGTTCAAGTCAACACAGACCCCATGCCTGGTTCTTGGAGACCGCTGGGATGATCTCAAGCTCCCGAACGTGTCCGCAGACATGGGCGCCATGGCAGTCCACGCTGCGTCATTGCTTCAACGAAAAGGACACCAACACGTCGCCATGCTCTTCCCATCTCCCAGTAAAAGAGGCCTAGAGATCTTTGCCGACCGTCTGGTGGCTACCCATCAATCGCTAACGTTGACCCTCGCGAAGCACAACGAATCTCCGGAGAGCATCGTGAACGCCGTTCGAAAACTCCTCACCGACGTCCGCCCACGCCCCACCGCAATCCTCACTCCAACCGTATTTTGCGGCGTCACAGTGTTAACCACGGCGAGCCAACTCGGCCTCAAGGTCCCGCAACAGCTCTCGATCATGTGCCTCAGCCACGATCGTCTGTGCGACTACACCTCCCCCTCCCTCGCAGGCTATTCGTTCAGCATGGATCGCTTTGCAAAAGAGGTGCATCGCAGCATCACCCACACGTTGCGACACCCCACCACCAATGCCAAATCGACCTCACTCATCATGCCCGACTTCGTCCCCGGCGACAGTGTGGGATTGGCCACGGCTTCCTAAGCTCCATCAAGTTCGCCACAAACCGGCACCCTAGGAGACCACCTGAGACGCCTCGCGGACGCCCCCTCACCATGTGTAGATTCCGGCCTCTGATGAGATCCGGTCAGGACCCGCCTGCCGGATAACCCCGAATCAAAAGAACCATGATTAAGCAAACACTTGCGGCTCTTGTCGCTACCACCCTGGGTGCCAGTGCAGCAACCATCATCGCCTCCACCAGCTTCGAGACCTCCGATGGCTTCCCTAACAACACCGTTACAGGTGGCTTCAACGTCGTCACCTCGGACGGTGCCACCTGGACCGCTGGCGGTGCCACTGGAAACTACGCAGGCGCATGGGCTGGACAAGCCCTCACCGGCACGCAATCCGCTGTGATCGGTAACGTCTCCACCACCGACCAATTCATCACCGTCGATGCCGCAGGCGCGGACGGCGTCGGATCGATCACCTTCAGCTGGGAACGCTTCACCACCACAAGCACGCCTCTGCAGGTTCAGTGGACCACCGACACCATCGACGGAAACGAACTGTGGAATACCGTCAGCACCATCGACCTCACCGGACCTTCCCCTTCTAACGGAGGTGGCGGCTGGACCACCGAAACCATCGCCATTAATCAGACCGGCGACGTCAAAGTCCGACTCTTCCTCTCAAGTGGCGCGACCAACACCGGCGGTGCCAGCTTCGATGACATCTCTGTGACCGCGGTTCCAGAGCCATCCTCAGCAGCTCTCTTCGGCCTGGGCGGCCTCGCGCTCGTCCTTCGCCGCCGCCGCTAAGGCTGGCCATTTTAAATTTCGTTTCACCACGAGCCGGTCGCATCACTCGATGTGGCCGGTTCTTTTTTTTCGCCCCGCTCGCGCTTCTATTCGAGTATCACCACCGTCTTCTGCTTCGTGCCCTCGCTGTGTCTTAGCGCCAGATCCAATTGATCAAACGGGAAGGTGACCGGTTCTTCCACATTGATCTCTCCGGCCAAAACCTGAGCCAACAGGCTCTCACCATCCGCCATCAATTCTTTCCATGCCTCACGATCTCCATACTCATGAAGCGCGCCTAGAGCGATCTCATGATAGGAAATGGTGCGGGTGAATGGCGCATCTACAGGCGATGGGATGCGGTCTTGGATGCACACAATGTGACCGTTGGCCATCAAGCAGGGCACCACCATCGCTGCATTCTTGCCGCCGACCGCGTCAAACGCGGCAAAGTAAGACTCAGGCACCTCAGTCAGGGCCCGATAGATGCGTCGAATGCCCAGCTCTGCGGCCTGGGCGTCACTTAGGCTGGCCGACACCACGTCGATCACAAATCCGCGCTGCGCGAGCAATTGAACCAGCAGTTTGTTCACCGCCCCCAAGCCAACCACCAGAGCACGTTTCCCTTGTTTGACAGGGATCTTCTCGACCGCTTGCCACGCGGTCAGCATTGGGCAGGGCAAGGCCGCCGCCAAACTGGCAGCCATGCCCACGGGTGTGACCATCACCCGTTCCGCATTCACAAGCGTATGAGTGGCGAAACTCCCATCGCTCGTCAGGGACGCGTGATAGGCCACCTGCATCCCGACAAGCTTTGGATCACCACCATCACCTACGGCGACCACCGTACCAGAGCCATCTACCCCGGGAACATGTCCCTCCTGCCAAGCCAGCGGATTCGCTTGAATGAACTTCCAATCCACCGGATTGATGCCGATGGCCAGGTTCTCGATCAAGAGCTCGCCCGCAGCCGGCGCGGGCTGAGGAAGGCGGCTGAGGGCAACTTGGTTACGAAGCGGGTCGAAGGCCCAGGCGTTCATTGTGGTCATGATGGCTGCTTGTTTTACCTCCCCGAGACACGTGCAATTCGAAACCAACCGAAGAAGCCTATTCCCCGAGGAGTTCTCCAACAAGCCATTTCACGTCAGGTTCGCCCGCACTCCCTCCGTCGGTGAGGACACCGTCAGTCCAGCACACGTAGAACTCCCCTTCTCTACGTCTAGCCATCTCTGCGTAAGCTCGCCCCTTTCGCTCACCGCTCACACTCCAACCTGCGCCCTACCGGACCGCCGTTCTCCAGTACGGCCACCAGACCCCAACGAGCGCAGCGAGCAATACGCCCCCATTTCGACAGAGAACGGATCAAAACACAGAGCTTCAGCCCTCCCGTCCCCCCTCATCCAACATCCGTTGAATCGTTTGCTGGACATCGGCGGCGCGGGCATCATCGGCGTTGAGTAGCTGAGCAAAGGTAACATCCACCTTGAGAGGGAACCGCTTGGATCGCCCTTTCATCATGCCTTTGCCCCAATGGCTGAAGAACGATCCGTAAAGCCCCGCCAGTGCGACGGGTACAACTTTGGCCCCAGAGCGCTTGGCGATGATCTCCATGCCTCGCTTGAACTCATTCATCCCACCGTGGCGGGTCAGTTTTCCCTCGGGAAAAATGCAGACCACTTCGTCGTTGTTCAACGCATCGACACAGGCCTTGATCGCGGCGGACGCGTTCTTCGAGGTATCAATCGGAATCGCCCCGCCGATGCGGAACGCCCAGTTCGCCCACCACATGTCATAGTAGGACTTGAGCATCAGAAAGCGCACGGGGCGATGGCACGCCGCCATCACAATGAACGCATCGACATAGCTGACATGATTTGCAGTGAGCAAGACCGGCCCATTCGCCGGCACGTTGTCAGGATGGTGGCTGCGCACGCCGTAGACCACACGCACCACAGGAAGGACGAGCGCTTTAAGCGTATCCAGCGGTAGCAAGCGCATGGTGTAAAGCGTGACCAACCCTGTCGCCACCGCGGCCACGAGCAGTTGGGCGTTGATCGAAAGATTGAGTCCATCGCGCAGCGCGAGCTGAACCCCAACGGCGCCTAGGTTCGCCAGAGCATCAAGCAATGCCGAGGCCGCGAGCATCCGTCCACGGCGCGTCGGCGTGCAGACATCCTGCAGGTAGGCATTGAGCGGAGTCAGGAAACAACTACCGGCAAAACCCAACACAAAAAGCACCGCAATATAAAGCCACTCACCAGGTTCGCCGGCCCACGGCAGCACCGCCATCGACAACGCAAAAAACGCGCCACCAATCGGGACGATTCCAAGTTGGATCCGCCGCTTGGACACCGCGGCGGTAAACGCGCCACCGATCGCCACGCCCAGCCCCATCCACGCCATCATCTGACCGGCAATCCGCCCGGCCTCACTGGTGCCGCCCGCGATCTGGTCCGCCTTCTCGGTCACCACCAGCAGGATGAACATGCCAACGCCCCAGAAGTACGCCTTGCCCAACGCGCTGCGCCGCTGGCGCTTCTCGGCACACAACTCGGCAAAGTAATGGAACTGCTTGGTCAGGATAGCTGGCGAGAATGGCTTCGGATCGTGCGCTGGCGTGCGCCGGATCCGTCGACTCACAATCACCGCTGCAATCGACACCACAAACAACGCGGCCATCGGCGCTGCTGCTGCTGACCACGGACCGAGCGAACCCGTCAATCCATCGTAGACCGATCCACCCAACGCGGAGCCCGCGATGATCGCCACGATTACCCACATCTGCATCCACCCCGCAGCCGCGCCCAGCCTGCTGCTGCCCAACAGTTCTTTGACAATCCCTACCTTGGCCGGTGAGAAAATCACCGACTGGATGGAGATCAACACGAAGCCGATCACCGCTCCCCAGATCCACTCAGCATACAAGGAGCCCGCAATGATAAGAAAACAGAGCAACTGCAACCACATGCAGGAGACAATGACCCCCGCCTTCGAATAGCGGTCGGAAAACCAGCCAGCCAGCGGCGAGAAAACGATGAACGTCAACGCGGCCAGCGCGCCCAGCACGTGCTGGAAGGGCATCGCATAACCCGAGCCCGGCACCGCCCAAACGATTCCCAGGTTCAGCGCCACACCGATCAGCAGGAACTTTACGACGTTATCGTTGAGTGCATTCAAGGTTTGAACGCTCAACAAGCCGCGGAACGACGGCCAATCTTCTTGGTGGTTTTCGGTTTCCGGATCCATGGGGGTCGGTAGGATTTTCAATCACCCTGCCCAGAGAACGGCATCATCGCAGGGCATTGAGCGCGCATAGTTTGCGCGATCCCCACTACGCCACAAGCCCGAAAAATAGCAACACGGCAAAGCCTCCTTTACAGGCAACATGCAGCAATTGATCTGCAACAAACCCAAGTTTCCCCTCACACCGGATGGCGTCTATCACCGCATGGAGAACCAGTTCGGTACATCCCAACACCACGGACCCGGTCAGAGCCCAGACCAAACCTGCGTGGATCAGCGCATGGGCGATCAAACAAACAAACCACCCACCACCAACCAAATCACCACCTTTTTCCGTTACGAGGTGGCGGTTCTTCCCCGTCGCCAGAAACTCTCCCTGCAGAGGAAAATCCCCGAGAGCGTGCCCGATCAACAGCGCGAAAAAGAGCGTCAGCGCGCCAGCGACACTGCCGAATGCATCGAGAGACAGCGTGGGCGAGGCGAGCATGATTAAGGGGTCCATCATCGAGGCGAGTAATAATCTATTTCCAGCCCGCGTGGTCCGCCATCGCCCGCTGGAGCATGGCAAAGCGTTCGTTCATGGCCCGCAAGCGTTTGCTAAGCATCCGGCTGATCCCCAACATCAACGCCGCACCGCTGGCGGGATGCGAGTCGACAAACGTTTCCAAATCCTCACGCCCCACGCGCCAAACCCGAGAGTCCTCGTGAGCGGTCACATCCGCACTGCCCTCGCCCGGATCAAACACATTCACCTCGCCAATAGCCTCGCCGGGAGCCGCGCGCCACAGCAAGGTGCGCGTTCCGTTGCGCTCGCGCGAGACATGAAGAAGCCCCGAGAGCAACAAATAGAGTTGCCCTTGGGGCTCGCCTTCTTTGATTAGTTCACTCCCCTCGGTTGCGTCTATAAACTCACCATATGAGCTGAGCAATTTGCGATCCTCGTCGCTCATCTGCTCCAAGAACCCGATGGCAGGAAGTTCTGGTGGTGATTGGGGCGTCTGGGGCATAGCTGCTGGCAATGAGTTCGACCAGCAGTCTAGCCCGCGCCCCCACCCGAGGTAAACGCAATTATCCGGAGGGGATCAGCGCTTACTTGACCGCGGCGCCCAACACAGCGCGCACACCACGCCCGTCGGACTTCAGCTTTTTGAGCAAAGCGGTCAGCTCCTCGACCTTCTGCGGTTGCTCTCCTGCCAGGTTCTTTTGCTCACCTGGATCAGCATCCAAGTCGTACAACTCGGCAGCTCGGTTGGCGTAAGCCGGAATAAACTTCCACTTCCCTTGGCGGATCGCGACGATCGCCGCTTCTTCCAGCATTACTTCGGCTCCCTTGTCCGCGTTGGCAAACCAGGCACCGGACATATCGCGGCTGTCGATCGCCTGAGTCGCCGGCACCTTCACATCGAGCATCCCGGCAAACGAGGCCAACAGATCGATCTGATTTACCATCGCGTCGGAAACTTCACCCGCCTTCACATTACCAGGCCAACGCACGATCGTAGGCACACGGGTGCCCCCCTCGTAGATCTGGTACTTGCCACCACGGAATGGCCCCGAGCCATCATGCCCTCGGTCACTCTCCTGGCTCGATGTTAACACGGTCGTGCCATCATGATAGCCGTCGTCATAAACAGGACCATTGTCGCTGGAGAAGATCACGATCGTGTTTTCCGCCAGTCCCTGCTCGTCGAGCGCCTTCATGATCTCGCCGACCGACCAGTCAAACTGCACCATCGCATCACCGCGGTAGCCGAGCTGAGACATCCCTTTGAAGCGTGGATGCGGCGCGCGTGGGACGTGGATGTCCTGCGATGCAAAATAAAGGAAGAACGGCTGGTCTTTTTCTTTAGCCTTCGCCAAGTACTCGCGGGTCTTCTCGACGAACACATCGCTCATCGTTTCATCGTTCCACAGCGCGGACTTGCCCCCCCACTGGAACCCAATACGGCCGATCCCATTGATGACCGAATTGTTGTGCCCGTGCGAGCTCTTGTAATAAGTCATCGCTTCCGGGTTCTTGCGTCCATCCGGGTATTCGGTCGCTTCCACCCCGTTCGGCTTGCTGCCAACAAAGAGCGGGTCTTTCGGATCCAAGTTCACGACCCGGTAATTCTCAAGATAGACGCATGGCACGCGGTCATTTGTCGATGGCAGGAGGAACGAATAATCGAAGCCAATCTCGAGCGGTCCGGGTTTCACATCCCCATTCCAGTCGACCGGCGTCTTGCCGTCACCGAGCCCGAGGTGCCATTTGCCGATCACCGCTGTCTGATAACCCGCCTGCTTGAAAACCTGTGGCAGCGTGAGCATCTCTGGCTGGATCGCCATCGGCGCATTCGGCGCAAGAATCCGCACCCCGTGACGGAAGCCGTGACGCCCGGTCAGCATGGAAAAGCGCGAGGGCGTGCACGTGGCCGCGGAACAATGCCCGTCGGTGAAGCGCGTTCCTTCATCTGCGAGCTGGTCAATGTTGGGAGTCGGGATCATCTCCGCGCCGTAAGCGCCCACATCACCATACCCCACGTCGTCACCATAAATCAGAACGACATTGGGCTTTGATTCAGCAGCATGCACGGCACTGACGGCCAGCGCTCCAGCGAGGATGAGAGAAAGTCGATGCATCATAATTATCTACTAGCAGGGCGCCTTAACGCCGACGAGAAAGACCTACCTTTCACCGAAAGTGCAAAAAAAGATACATAAAACGCCCTGCGGATCACGGGGAATCCACAGGGCGCCTCTTTTCAGATCTACCATTAATCTCTCGCGAGCGATGGAATCCACCATCGCTAGCCGGCCATTCTCTTTAGAAGGTCACGGCAAGCGAAACGCCTCCAATAAGCAAGTCATCTTCGCTGTCTTCCAACACATCCATCGCCAGCGTACCGCGGATGAATGGAGTCAGTGTTGCGTTATCGGTAAGAGTGATCGGAGCCGAGATCTCAAGGAACGAGTGGTTGAAGCCGTCCCCATCGACGTAGTAGTCGACGTTGTACGCCACGCCAATCTCAGCGGCCCATGTCAGCCGGTCCCAAATCAGGCATTGGGTCTCCGCTGCGAGTGAGGTTTCGATATAGGTGCCCTCGGTTTCGAAATCGTAATAGCCTCCCAGGTTCCACGCCACAGCAGGCACGATCTGATAGGAACCGAATAGACCAACCTCGTGTGCCTTGGCCCCACTCTCACCAAAGTAGTAGTACGTGTACCCAGCTCCGAGCTCGAATGCACCAAAGCTCTTGGTCACATCGGCCACCAAGTTGAGCTCGGTATAATCGTCCTGAACCAACGATCCGTACCACGTACCGAGACCGAGCTCGACATCGTTTCCGAGGTCAAACCCCGTCGACAAACACACATCCACCAGATGGTCGCCAAAATCGACGCCTCGGAATTCATAGCTGCTCGAGTAGCCGGCAACCAACTTGCCCGAGAAAACCGAAGGGCTTTCACTAACCACCTCAGTCGCTTTTGGAGCCTCACCAGCAATAACAGGAGCGGCAACCATCAACGATGCCGCAAGGGTTTTAATCTCTAATTTCATACATTTCTGGGTTTTGTGACGCTTTACGATCCCGATCAATGAGCCTCCTAGCATCATGCGACTCACGGGAGGGCTCCAGCCACACAAGCGGATGGAACCCACTGGTCCTCAAGCACTAGACGTGCCAACAAACCCAAATGACACAAATTTGTCATACAGGGTCAACAATTCCCCCCGTCAAACACACTGGTCTCCAGCTAATCCTCTCTTGCGATCACTCGCATCCACCACCACGGTAACTATCAGCCTATGTCAAAATCCGGAGTCACAGTGGATGCCGCAAACGATGGGGCCGCCCGGCGCGAACTCGGCGGCAACCTCGCGGGAAAGTCCATCCCCCACCAAGTCGCGGTACTCGCGATCTGGCCGCTGTTAGAACAACTTCTAGGGTTCCTCGTCGGCATGACCGACTCCGTACTCGCAGGCCGCATTGGCGAAGGCGCGGAACGTGTCGCGGCACTGGATGCTCTGGCTCTGGCTGCCTACCTCACTTGGTTGATGATGATCCTGCAAGGCGCAGCCGCGACCGGTGGCATGGCGATGATTTCCCGCGCCACTGGAGCTGACGACAAGGAACTCGCCAACCGCTCGCTAGGCCAGGCGCTTTTGCTCGGCTGCGTTGCCGGTATTCTGGCGGGTGGTGCCCTGCTACTCTCTATGCCACTGCTGGTGAAACTCTTCGGGCTCTCTCCCGAAGCAGGCCGGCTCGCCACCATCTACATCGATATCGTCGCGCTCAGCGCGCCATTCAGCGGCATCATGTTCGCCGGCAACGCCGCGCTCCGAGGATCGGGAGACACGCGAACCCCGTTCTTCGTGATGACCTTGGTCAATGGCATCAACATCGGACTGAGCTGGCTCTTCGTTTACGGCCCCGAGCCATTTGGAGGCAGAGGCATGACCGGCATCGCTCTTGGCACGACCATTGCCTGGGTCATGGGGGCGCTGGTCCTCACCGTGGTTCTTTTGGTTCGTTCAAAGGGGCTCAAACTAAACCTCAACGCACTGCGCCCGGACTACGACGTCATGCGGCGCATCGTGCGCGTCGGCGTCCCATCAGCGATCGAAATCTTCGGCATGTGGACCATCAACGCCCTCGTCGTGCGCATCATCAGCGGACTCCCCGCCGAGGGCACGCTCGGCGCCCACTTCATCGCAATCCGCTGCGAATCGCTCAGTTTCCTGCCGGGCTTCGCGCTCGGCGCCGCGTCTGCGACTCTCGCCGGCCAGTACCTGGGGATGGAGGACAAATCGCGAGCCAAGCAAGCCGCATGGACCTGCTGGATCGGCGGCGGTGCATTGATGACACTCATTGGAATCGTCTTTCTGGTCTTTTCAGAACAACTGGTCGGCCTGATTGCTCCGGACTCCCCAGTTCACTTGGAATTGGCCGCTCCCATCGTCTTCCTCTGTGGTCTGACCCAGCCCATGTTGGCCACGTGCGTGATCCTCAAAACCACCTTCCGTGGTGCTGGGGATACCAAAGCCGTCATGCGCTACTCCTACGGCAGCATGCTCATCGTGCGCCTCGGCGGTGCCTATCTGGTCGGCTCCGTGCTGGGATTGGGCCTGTGGTGGATCTGGCTGGTCATGTCGTTTGACCTGCTCACTCAGGCCATCATCTTCGGCATCCGCTTCCACTCCGCAAAATGGATGGACGCCAAGGTCTGACCCGCCGCCTCGTTACACTATCCCATCAAGGCGCAAAAAAGCCGCCACCAGGAATCACCCCAGTGGCGGCCGATTGAACTTCTTCGAAACGATTACCGCTCGCTGCCGCTCTTGGCTTTACCTTTGCCGGTGCGCCCGGTGACATCGAACTCAAGCGCGTCCTCACTGTCGGACTTGCGCACTTGAACGGTGTCGCCCTCGGCGATATCCCCGACCAAAAGTTTCTCTGCCAGCGGATCTTCAAGATAACGCTCAACCGCACGGCGCATCGGACGCGCGCCGTAGCTCGGATCGTATCCCTTCTCGATCAGCAAGTCTTTCGCCGAACTGTCCAGATCCATCGAGATCTGCTTCTCAGCCAAACGGCCATCCACCTTTTTGATCTCAAGGTCCACAATGCGCACGAGATCCTTGCGCTCCAGCATGTGGAACACAATCAGATCGTCGAGTCGGTTCAGGAACTCAGGCTTGAATGCCTTGCGCGCCTGCTCGGTGAGCTTGTCTCGCATCACGTCGTAGTTGGCATCTTCTTCGCCGGTCGCGGCACCGAAGCCCATCACGTTCTGCTTCTTGATCAACTCCGCACCGACATTCGACGTCAGGATGATGATGGTATTGCGGAAATCCACACGGCGCCCGAGGCTGTCGGTGATCATCCCTTCCTCAAGCACCTGCAACAACAGGTTCATCACGTCCGGGTGCGCTTTCTCAATCTCATCGAAAAGCACCACCGAGTATGGACGACGACGCACCTGCTCGGACAGCTGGCCACCTTCCTCGTGACCGACATAGCCCGGAGGCGATCCGATCAATCGGCTCGACGTGAACTTCTCCATGTACTCGGACATGTCGATCTGGATCAAGGCATCCGGATCACCAAACATGAACTCCGCCAGGTTGCGCGCAAGATAGGTCTTACCCACACCGGTCGGCCCAAGGAACACAAACGATCCGATCGGACGACGAGGGTCTTTCAAGTCGGCACGGCTACGGCGCAGTGCCTTGGAAATAGCGACCACGGCCTCATCCTGGCCGATGACGGACTCACGCAACTCGTCTTCCATTTTGAGCAAGCGCTGTGTCTCCTTCTCCTCCATCCGCTGCAATGGCACCCCAGTCCACTTGGAAACCACTGCCATGATCTCGTCGTCATCGACGTCGACAATGGTCTCCTCGCTCTCGGTGCGCCATTCTTCCAACACGCTCTCAAGTCGAGCCTTGGCTTCCTTCTCTTCGTCGCGCAATGCGGCTGCCTTTTCGAAATCCTGATCCTTGATCGCCTCGGATTTGGCGCTGTGGATCTCCTCGATCTCCGCCTCAATGTCCTTCACCGACGGTGGACGGATCATAGACGCAATCCGAGCCTTGGCACCAGCTTCGTCCATGATGTCGATCGCCTTGTCCGGCAGGTAACGGCCAGTCAAATAACGTGCGGACAAACGCACCGCAGCCTCGATCGCCGCGTCAGAAAACTTCGCCTTGTGGTGAAGCTCGTACTTCACCTTCAAGCCCTGCAAAATCTTGATCGCATCGTCCACCGAGGGCTCATCAACCTTGACCTGCTGGAATCGACGCTCCAACGCGCCATCTTTCTCGATGTGCTTGCGGTACTCGTTGATCGTTGTGGCACCGATGCACTGCAGCTCGCCGCGGCTCAGCGACGGCTTGATGATGTTCGACGCGTCCATTGCGCCCTCGGCCGATCCCGCACCCACGATGGTGTGCAACTCATCAATGAAAAGGATCACATCACCGGCCCGACGGATCTCGTCCATCACCGCTTTGATCCGTTCTTCGAACTGACCACGGTACTTGGTACCAGCCACCATCAAGGCAAGATCCAAAGTGATCACCTTCTTGTCCCGCAGGATTTCAGGCACCTCACCGGCAGCGATCTCTTGCGCGAGACCTTCAACGATCGCGGTCTTACCCACGCCCGGCTCACCCACGAGCACAGGGTTGTTCTTGGTCCGGCGGCACAAAATCTGAATCACACGCTCGATCTCCTCAGACCGACCGATCACAGGATCCAAGCCCCCTTCACGAGCCAACTCGGTCAAGTCGCGACCAAAGGCACGCAAAGCCGGTGTGCGCGACGCCTTCTTCCCACCGAGCGCCTCTTCTTCACCAGGCATCTCGTCCATCTCGTCCTCGTCCGGCCCCTCGCTGAAGTTCGGGTCGAGCTCCTTGAGAACCTCGTTGCGCGCGGTGTCGATGTCCACGTTGAGGCTCTCAAGCACTCGTGCAGCGACACCTTCGCCTTCACGCAGCAAGCCCAGCAAAATGTGCTCGGTGCCCACGTACGAGTGGTTCAGCGCCTTCGCCTCTTTCGAGGACAGAGCCAACACCTTCTTCACGCGAGGTGTGTAGGGAATGTTGCCGGACATCTTGTTTTCAGGCCCGGCTCCGACCTGCTTCTCCACCTCCATACGCACCGTATTGAGGTCCATTCCAAGCTTCTGAAGCACATTGACAGCAACACCCTGGCCCAGCTTGATCAAGCCAAGCAGCAAGTGCTCGGTGCCAACATAATTATGGTTGAAACGGTCGGCCTCCTTGCGGGCCAACGCCAAAACTTGTTGAGCTCGTGGGGTAAAATTACTCATGTATTTCTCAAGTTGAAAATTCAACGGGTCTCGTCGCCCGATGGCGAAGTCGCGTCCCATGTCCCGTCGCTATCTGATGGCATATCAGGCTCAGGGACTGACTTCAATTTTGTTCGCAACAATTCGGCTCGCACCACGTCCCGTTGCTCAGGACTGAGCGTCTCTTTGGCCAACAACTGCAAGTGGGCCGGCTGAATCTCCATCAACAACAGCTCAAGCGACTCGTCGGACCATTCCGGGATCAATCCACAATCCATCCCAAGACGCATCAAGGACAGCTGGTTCAATGCCTCTTTACTGGTCATCACGTGCGCGAAACGCAAGTTCGCATACGCCCGCCCGATCTGATCGCGCACCATCGTCGCATTGTCCTCAAGCAACTTCTCACGGGCAGCCAACTCATGACGAATCGTCCGCTCGATCACCCGCTGCAGTCTCTCGATAATATCGCGCTCCGACTCCCCCAGCGTCCGCTGGTTCGACACCTGGAAAAGGTTCGCCTGCGCCTCGGAGCCCTCGCCAAAAATCCCGCGCACCGCCAGACCGATCCGGTTGGCAGCTGCAATCACCTTACCGATCTGGTGACTCAACACCAAGCCAGGCAAGTGCAGCATCACACTCGCACGCATCCCCGTCCCAAGGTTACTCGGGCACGAGGTCAAGTAGCCGTACTTCGTGTCGAAGGCATAGTCGAGCTCCTGCTCCAGGCTGGAGTCAACGCGGTCGATGAAATCATACGCCTTCTCAAGATCGAAGCCGGGAAAAATCGCCTGAATCCGCAGGTGATCCTCCTCATTGATCATGATGCTCAAGCTTTGCGAGCGGTTGATTACCACCGCACTGCCATTCGCATTGCCAGCCTGCTCTCGACTGATCAAATGCCGCTCCACCAACACTCTCTTGTCGATCGCGCTGAGGGAATCCAGCGATTTTGAAAAGCCCCGCTCCATCTCAGGCAACGCCTCAACCGCAGGCAGAATCCGATCCAATGCGTGCATCCGCTGGTCCGGCTTCGCCCAACTAGGAAATACCTCGTCACACAAGTTGCGAGCCAACCGGATCCGACTCGACACCACCACCCCATTGGAGCGCTGCTGCCCGCCAGTCATCCAGTCCGCGGGATATTTCAGCAATGTTGAGAATCGCATCATGAAAGAATCGCAATATAAAAGGGGATCAGCCACCAGACAACAGTACGAACGAAGCCCACCGCCGCCCCCGCCTTAATCTTTTCCTGAGGAATCCGAATCAGCAGCGCCCTCGGCGATCGTTGCCTCAACCTCGGTAAGCTGGTCGCGGAACCGCGCAGCATCTTCGTACCGCTCTTCCGCAATCGCCTTGGCCAACTCCTCTTCGAGCTCCTGACGGCGCTCATCGAGCACCCGCCGCATCACCGCACCACTCGGAACCTTCCCGTGGTGACGAACGCCCTTGTGCATCGCCTTCACCAACGACTGCAAGCTGGGAGCGAACGCATCGTAGCACTTCGCACACCCCAACCGCCCCGACTTCTTCAGCTGCTCCAACGGATAGCCACAGGATGGACACTCCGTCGCCTCAAAGCCCGGGATCTCCACCTCCTCTTCGTTGCCAAACCCGAACAACAGATCAGCCAAAGCGAACCCGGTCGGATCCGTCACCCCTTTGTCTTGGGCGCAGGTCTCGCACAGGTTCACTTTCTGCATCTTGCCGTCGACGATTTGCGTCAGGAATACTGTCGCCTTCTCGTCGCAAAGATCACACTTCATACCCATCGTTGTTCGTCAGATTGTTCAACAGCGGCCATCGACGCAGGCCGACAGCTCGCTCAACAAACCGCCGGGCATGCGTGCCGCACCAGCTCACACACCAACTGGAGTGCCGGATTCCGCCACCAGCGCACGGTATTTCGCGATCAATTCACGCGTAATCTCACCCGGCTGCCCGGACCCAATGGTTCGTTTATCCAACGATACGACTGGAATCACTTCGGCGGCGGTTCCTGTCAGGAAACATTCATCAGCAGTGAAAATCTCGTAGCGACTCATGTACACCTCGCGCACCTCGTAGCCGCTCTCCACAGCGAGCTTCATGATGGTACGGCGGGTAATCCCGTCAAGCGCGCCCGCGGAAATCGACGGTGTGAAAATCACCCCGTCACGAACCACAAACACATTGTCGCCGGTGCACTCGGCCACGTAGCCCTGCTCGTTGAGCATCAGCGCCTCCAATGTGCCAGCCTGGATCGCTTCGATCTTAGCCATCACGTTGTTGAGGTAGTTGAGCGATTTCACCTGAGGCGAAAGCGACGCAGGAGTCGGGCGGCGCGTGGCACAGGTGATGATGTCCAAGCCATTCTGGTAAAACTCTTCAGGGTAGAGCTTGATAGTGTCGGCAATAATGATCACCGAAGCCTTCTCACAGAGGTATGGGTTCAGCCCGAGCCCACCGGCTCCGCGGGTCACCACCAGACGGATGTAACCATCGCGCAAACCATTGGCCGCCACAGTGTCGACGGTCGCCTGGGAAATCTCTTCAAGTGACATTGGCAACTCGAGGCAGATCGCACGCGCGGAATCCTCAAGGCGCTTGATGTGCGCATCGAGTTCGAAAATCCGGCCGTTGTAGATCCGGATCCCTTCAAAGATCCCATCACCATAAAGCAATCCGTGGTCGAAGACCGAAATCTTCGCCTCTGACTTATCCACCAGCTGACCGTCGATATATACTTTCATAGGAAACTGACGGGCAAGATGGCGCAATCCACGCCCCCCGCAATTAAAGATTCCTGACAATCGAGAGATCACAAGCGCCTCGCACCCTGCACCCCTCAGAGGACACCCGCCGTCGGCGCAGCATCCGCAGAAATCTGCCCATCCACCAAATGCAGCACCCTGTCCCCAAGATGAGTCAACCCTTCGTCGTGAGTGACCACCACCAGCGTGGTTCCCTTTTCGCTCACCAGATGCGTTAAAAGCTCCATCACCTCCGCTCCCGCTTTGCTGTCGAGGTTCCCTGTCGGCTCATCGGCAAAGAGAATCGCCGGCTCGTTCACCAGCGCCCGGGCAATCGCCACGCGCTGCTGCTCACCTCCCGACAACTCACTCGGCAAATGGTGCAGCCGATGCCCCATTCCAACCCGCTCCAAAATATCCTTGGCCTGCTCCAGGCGATCGTCACGCCCAATGAATGCAGGCAGCAACACATTCTCCAATGCAGACAGCTCAGGCATCAGCAGGAAGTTCTGGAACACATACCCCATCATCTGGTTGCGAGTCCGCGAAATCTCCTTCCGGCCACCACGGTACAACGACTTCCCGTTGATCAAAACCTCGCCCGATGTCGGCCGCTCCAATCCGGCAAGCGTGTACATCAACGTCGTCTTCCCCGCGCCAGAGGGCCCGCACAAAAACACCTTCTCACCACGCTGAATCTCCAGAGAAACCCCGCGTAGTACATCAATCTGGCGCCGCCCAATCCGGAACTGACGCGTCACATCCCTCGCGCTGATCAATCCATGATCCATATCACCGGCCGCCCCACTCATACCTGACCTCCATCCACATCGCCGCCGCACTGACGCAATGCCTCATACAAACCGATCCCAGCGGAGGTCGCCAGATTCAGACTCCGACCATTGGTCATCGGAATACGCACCGCCCGATCCAAATCCTCTTCGACCATCGCCGCAGGCAGCCCGCGCGTCTCTGGGCCGAAAACCAACGCATCCCCTAAAGCATAGTCCGCATCCCAGTGCGCCTTCTTGCCCCGCGTCGTGAAATAGTACATCGAACGGTCAGCACCGCCCTCCCCATTCCACGCTTGCTCAAACTCCTCGAAATTCTCCCACACCGCCAACTCAAGCTCAGGCCAGTAGTCCAACCCAGCACGCTTGAGCGAACGCTCGCTCAAATCAAACCCCAGAGGTTTGATCAAATGCAGCGGATTGCCACTCGCCCAACACATGCGCCCGATATTTCCCGTGTTCGGCGGAATCTCAGGCTCAAACAAAACCACATGGATCACGTCACGCCGCGCCAAAACCTGACGCCGCGCTGCGCCTGCCTCCAATGACTGCGTCCCGCCACTCATAATCAAGTCTTACAACAAACCACCACACCCCGGATCCAATGATGCCAGCCTTTAGCGGCTGCCCATCTGCTGCCCCATGATACCAGCCCCTTCCCCCGGA
Source organism: Sulfuriroseicoccus oceanibius (assembly GCF_010681825.2). Taxonomy (NCBI): domain Bacteria; kingdom Pseudomonadati; phylum Verrucomicrobiota; class Verrucomicrobiia; order Verrucomicrobiales; family Verrucomicrobiaceae; genus Sulfuriroseicoccus; species Sulfuriroseicoccus oceanibius. The sequence goes on from NZ_CP066776.1 coordinate 3,356,606, forward strand.
CGGATGTGATTCCACCCAAGCGAGCTCGACTTCGGCTGCGGGCCACGAGGCTTGGTCTGTTCACAACTCGTCAACAACACGCACAAGCCCCCAAGAGCCACCGCAAAAAACTTAACAAACAGAGATTTCATCATCGAACATTCAAGGTTAGCACCGGCCTGACATCCGGCAAAGCGGCACCATCAAGCCGCGATCCCTGCGCCAATTCAAGCGAAAAAAAATCCGATCGACCGGGATCACTCCCAGCCGATCGGATCGAAAATCAAAGATAAACCGATTAGCGGTTTGGCGTCTCGACGATCACGCGGTCACCAGGCATCACACGTGCACCTGGAGCGAGCGAGTTCGGAGCCACATCAGCGATGATGCGATTGCTCTCAAGCGAAACCACAGCAAGCTTGGCGATGTAGGTGTTGCCACGCTTCACAAGCAAGCTCTGATCCGCCGAGAAGCCTTGCGACTTACCTGCGTCGATCACCACAAAGCCCCAGTCGTTGTTGACCGCAGCAACGGTCGACTCGATCACGTTGCGAGCAATCCCCTCACGACGCTTGGCGATGGTACCACCGAGGCGCTCCAGTTGGCCTTGAGCGGTCTCGACGCGCTCAGCTGCAGCAGCGGCAAGCGTCTCGGTTTCTTCGAGCTCTTTGCGCAAGGCGATCTTGTCCTGCTCCATTTGCTGGATGGCCTGCTCAATCTCCTCAGGCTCCTGGACTCCAACATCTCCGAGAACATCCTGAATCTCAGCAACGGTCTTATCGTAGTTCTCGATATCACGCTCCTGTGCCTGAATCTTACGCTGGCGGGCAGGCAACTGCTCCTTGGCACGGCGCAGATCTGACTCGAGAGTCAGTTTCTCCCCTTCCTGGCTTCCCTTGTTGGTAAGCGCAGTTTCCTTCACGCCCTCGCGCTCATCGATCTCCTGACTGGTGGAGTCAATGTCCTTGGTGAGCTGGCGGTTGTCCGCGGTCAGTTCAACGATATCCTTCTGCTTCTTGATCGCCTTGTTCAAGTTGGTGTAACTGAAAAAGGCGGCACCAAGTGCGCAGAAGAGCGCGACAAATAGTGTGATCGATCTAGCCATCGTAATTTTTGGTTCTGGGGAAATAAAGGTTGGCGCGGCATCCCGCCGCAAGAATCTAAAGTTTGCTTATAGTCGTTTCAGCGGCGCGGACGTTAGGCATCCAGCAACGCGGTCACTCCTGCGGATGGTTCTTGATCTGCAGGCTTGGGAGCTGGCTTCACTTGGTCGCCCGGCATGATTTGCACACCACCCACCATCGAACCTTCAACCAGCGAACACACCGAAACAGATGGCTCCACGGTAGTCACAACAACCTGACCGATACGCTGGCCACCACGGATCACGTCGAGCGTTGCATTGGCATTCACTCCCTGATCGACACCACCCTGAATCACCACGAAGCCCCAGCGACCGTAAACTTCGCTGATGGTCGAGCGGAACGACGGACGCATGCGCCCAGTCTGCGCCATCTCAATGGTCTCACGATGACCACCGATCGATTTCTGCAACTGCTCGTTACGCGCAATGTTGCTGGCAAGCTCATCCTTCGCCGCGGCCAAGCTAGCACGCGTCGAGGCCAAATCGTCGCGAAGTCGCTCCACCTTTGCCTTGATTTGCTCAGGGTCACCGAACTTCTGAAGGTAACGGTTCATCTCATCGAGCTTCGCTTCGTTACGGGCAATCTGACGGTCGTAACGCTTCAAATCCTCGTCCACGTCGAGCTTGTCCTTGGAAAGCTGGCTATTCTCGGTGCGCAACACTTCAATCTCCTCATTCAACGAGGCGATCTCAGTATTGAGGGTGGCCAAGTCGTCCTGCTTCTCCGTCAGCGCTTCCGTCAAGGTCTCGTTGCGCTTCTCCTTGGCCTTGAACACAGGCACCAGTGGAGTCTTGTCGTTGTATCGGGCCTTTGGCTCGTCACCGAACGGGTCACCGGCGAAGTCCGAGTAGTTCTGGTAAGTGAGGTAGGCCCCGGCTGCACCGGCCACACCGGCTGCGATCAAAATGTAGTCTGATACCTTCATGGAGGGATTTTCTCTGCGTTAGCGCTGGGTTGGAGGGATTGATAGAAATTGAATCAGCAGACAGCGTCAAGACACTGTTCCGCATTGAACGCACATCATCTAGCGATGACTCAGGATGCTGACAATACAAATGTTCAAGAAATGTAGATCAATGACAATTTCACAGTCTCAGGTCAATGGGCAGACAAAACGCTCAGTTTCCGATATTTCTTAGAGATCTCTTCCAATCCGGAAGAATCCGCACCATCAAATTTCAAACCGACCCAACAAATCCACAACCCCTGAACCCATCACCCCGCAATTTCCCCGATTCCGCTTGCACAGCCCCCAGACTGCTCCTAGCTTGGCTCCGCTGTCAGGGACCACGGAGTAAAGACTCGTGAACCCCGCCAGGGCAGGAATGCAGCAACGGTAGCGTGTTCCTTATTGCCGTGGCTCCTTGGCAGTCTTTTTTTTGCCCTGATCTCACGCCATCAGGCTCGATCACTCGCCCTCTTCCGCATCAGGAGAGCTCACCCGCAGTTCCACACCACTGCGAAAGCCCAGCGGAGACTCGTAGAACAACGCATCGGCGAATGGAGGCCCATGCTCTTTCAAAAAGACCGTAGGGTCGACCCGCCCGTGGGAGCTGCCGCTCTCCATCGGCAGATAACCTGCCCCCAAGTATGGTCGGACACCCCGACGTACTTCAAAATGCAGGTGCGCCAGATAGGCTCCATCCGCATTCCCCACACTCCCTATATTCTCCCCGCGAGCCACTGTACTCCCCTCAAGCACAAAGATGGACTCCAAATGCGCATAAACGGTCTGGACCCACGTACCATCCGCCATCCGGTGCTGCAGAACGACAACTCCTCCCCATCCCCCACCGACTTCCGCGGCAAAAAGCACGCCTCCATTGGCAGCCGCATATACAGGATCACCGAGGTCACTATTCTCCTGACCAATTCCGTTCAAATCATCACCTGCATGACGACCACCACGCGTCGCGTTTGGTGCATCGAAACCTTGGGCATTATAAGTCATCGCCCCACTGCGCGCCCCCATTGGCGAAATAAACCACCCCGCCTCCGGCAGCCCCACCAGCCACCACGGATCCACCGGCAGCAATTCATCACGAGCCGAGACATCGACCGCCTGCAGATCCTCATAGGTAGCCCCTAGAGCCACCACCGGCCCCGACTCCGACTCCAGCTGCTTGAGCTTCACCGCCACCGCAATCAACACCGCCACCACTACCAACCCAGTGGCGGCACTCCCAACCCACAGCGCACGTGCGCGCGATCCCTTGCGCAAACTCTGATCCGACGACGCTCCCTCCCATGCGCGGTTTTTTCCGTCAGTCCGGGGAAACCTAGGGTCGTGCTGCGTTCGGCGTGGCGTCATCATCGCTCCGAGTCTCCACCGGAGTCCATCTTCAGGCAAGAACGGATCACACCACCGCGCTCTCCAAATCATGCGGCCCTCGTAGTTGACCAACCGTTACCCGCAAGGCTACCTTGTGCACTCCATCCGACCAACCGCTGCCGACCGCCACTGCATGAATCAAGAGATCAAAGACCGCTTCGACGCCTTCGTAAAAAAGAAAGGCCTGCGCAAGACCGGTCAACGCGACGCTATCTTCCGCGCCGCCTTCGCCAATGAAGAACACTTCACAGCCGAAGAACTTCTCGAGCGCACCAAGGCGATTGACCCCAACACATCGCGCGCCACGGTCTACCGCACCATCCCATTGCTCATCGAAGCCGGACTGCTGCGGGAAATCGACCTCGGCGGCGATCTCAAGCACTACGACCCGAACTTCAACGACCACCCCGACCACGCTCACCTCATCTGCGTGGACTGCGGCAAGGTGATCGAGTTCTCCGACGCAAACCTTCAGGTGCTCGAAGACTGCATCGTGCGCCGCCTCGGCTTCCGGCCATCAACCTCCTCCCTCCGCATCGAGGCCTGTTGTGAGCAGTTGCGCCAGACCGGCACCTGCGAAAACCTGATCAACGCGCGTTTGGTGCGCCGCAAACTTCCGGTGCGCTAACCCAACAGGCACCGCCGCATTGCCCCCGAGCGGAGCAGACAATGCATCGCCGTGCTTGAGCTACGGCCAATCTCCGTCCATCGTGGCGCGAACTCATCACTTTCAATCAACCAGCACTTACTAGCTATCTTATGTGGAAAGGCAGATTCTCCCAACAAACCGCTGACCTCGTCCAACAATTCGGCGAATCCATCTCTTACGATTGGCGCCTCTATAAACACGACGTCCGCGGGTCCATCGCCCACGCCCGGGCCCAGCTCAATGCCGGACTCCTCACCGCTGACGAGTTCGCCCAAATCGAAGCGGGCCTGCGCTCGATCGAAGCAGACATCGACGCCGGTAACATGGAATGGTCCATCGCGCTGGAAGATGTCCACATGAACATCGAAAGCGAACTCACAAAACGCATCGGTGCCGCCGGCGGAAAACTCCACACCGCTCGCTCGCGCAACGACCAGGTCGCTACCGACACCCGCCTCTACTGCCGCGAAATGATCGACGTCACCATCGACCTGATCCGCGACCTCCAGCGTGTCCTCGTGACAAAAGCCGAACAATACGCCGAATCCGTCGTACCTGGCTACACCCACCTTCAGCGAGGCCAGCCGGTCACAATCGGCCACCACCTGCTCGCCTACGTCGAAATGCTCGACCGCGACGCCGACCGCCTCACCGACGCCCGCAAGCGCGTCAACATTTCCCCTCTCGGCTCCGGCGCGCTCGCCGGTTCGACCATCAACCTCGACCGCCACGCCATCGCCGCCGAGCTCGAATTCGACCGCCCGACCACCAACTCGATGGACGCCATCGCAGACCGCGATTACATCGCCGAGATCCTCTTCGCCCTCGCGCTGGTCGGCACCCACCTCTCCCGCTTCAGCGAAGACCTCATCCTCTGGACATCCGCCGAGTTCGGATTCGCCACCCTCAGCGATGCCCACACCACAGGCTCGTCGTTGATGCCGCAAAAGAAAAACCCTGACGTCGCCGAAATCACCCGCGGCAAAACCGGACGCCTCTACGGCAACCTGGTCGCTCTGCTCACCGCTGTGAAAGGCCTGCCGCTCACCTACAACCGCGACCTGCAGGAAGATAAAGAGCCTCTCTTCGACTCAATCGACACCATCTCCCTCACCCTGCGCGTGAACACCGAAATGATCGCCGCCATGGAGATTAATGAGGAGCGCACCCTCGCCGCAGCCTCAGACCCAATGCTGCTCGCCACCGACCTGGCGGACTACCTCGTGAAGCAAGGCGTCCCATTCCGCAGCGCCCACGAACTCGTCGGCACCGCGGTCGCCCTTTCAGTGGAAACCAACACCCCACTCGACAAACTGAGCGACGAGCAGTTGCAGAACATCTCGGAAAGCTACGGCCCTGACGCCCGCGAGGTCTTCGACCTCAAGCGCGCCCTCGCCGCCCGCACCAACCCAGGTGCCCCGTCACCGCAAAACGTGCGCAGCGAATGCCAACGCTGGTCGGATAAACTTTCCTAATCCGTCCGCAATCCATCAGCCTGACCTCCATCCATCATGCTCCAAGGAAAACGCATCGCCGTCGTCATGCCCGCCTACTGGGCGGAAAAAACGGTCGCCAAAACCTATAACGCCATCCCGAAAGACATCGTCGACCACATCATCCTGGTCGACGATTGCTCGAAGGATAACACCGTGGAAGCCGCCAAGGCGTTGGGGATTGAAACCTACCGCAACGAGACCAACCTCAACTACGGAGGCAATGTGAAACGTTGCCTCCAGAAGGGCCTCGACGCCGGTGCCGATATCCTCATCCTCCTCCACCCAGACTTCCAGTACACGCCGAAGCTCATCCCTGCGATGAGCGCCATGCTGGCTACCGACGAGTACGATGTCTGTCTGGCATCACGCACATCGGGCAAAGGCGCACTCTCCGGAGGCATGCCGATCTGGCGCTTTGTCGCCAACTGGGGGCTCACCACGTTCATGGACTTCTGCTTCGGCGTCCATCACACCGAGTACCACACCGGCTACCGTGCCTACTCGCGCAAGGTCTTGGAAGAAGTCGATTTCCACGCCCTCGCCGATGACTTCATCTTCGACAACGAAATGTTCATCGCCGCCCTCAAGAACGGATCCAACACGTGTGAAGTCACTTGCCCAACCAGCTACGAAGACGACGCCAGCTCGATCCCATTCTCCAAAGCCCTTCGCTACGGCATCCAGTGCGTGAAGATCTCACTCAAATTCGTCGGCTGGCGAATCGCCGGTCGCCCTTCTGGAAAATAATAGTACCGCTCCACTATTTTTTTAAAACAACACGCATCCACTTCCACTGGCCGCCTCGTATTCATGAGCAATGCAGGCCGAAGAGCCAGCAGGTGTGTTCATAGTGTTTCGCAAGCGCCTCAGACCTCTGGTCTGGGGCGTTTGTGATTTCAGCCCCTACCTACCTATGAAACCGCACAGGTCCTCCTCATAAACCGAATCGCACCATGCACACGCCCCCCAAACAAATGACAGGAGTTCAACTCATCGGCCACGGGGATCTCTCTCAACTGCAGGTCAATCACTCGATCGATATCCCCACTCCAGGCCTCGGCGACGCTCTGATCAAAGTCCATGCAGCCGGAGTCAATAATACCGACCTCAATCTGCGCACCGGCTGGTATTCAAAATCAGACCAATCCAGTGACGACGCAGGATGGCAAGGCAACGCAATCCCTTTCCCTCTGATCCAGGGAGCCGACGTCTGCGGCACCGTCGTCGCCGTCGGCCCGGAAGCCGATCCCCAACTCGTTGGATGCCGCGTGCTCGTCGAACCGTGCTTCCACGAACGCCACGGGAAACAACTCGATCGTCCGGTCTATCTAGGGTCCGACTGCCATGGAGGATTCGCCGAATACACTACCGTCCCCGCCCGCTACGCCCATAGAATCAACAGCACGCTCACCAGCACAGAGCTCGCCTCCTTCCCCTGCTCGTACTCCACCGCCGAAAACCTGCTCACCCGAGCGAAAGTCACCGCCCAAGACATTGTTCTCATCACGGGCGCCTCAGGAGGTGTCGGCTCGGCCGCCATCCAACTCGCCAACGCCCGCGGCGCACGGGTCATCGCCGTCACATCTCCCTCGAAAGCGGACGCCTTACTCAAACTCGGCGCCCATCGCACAGTCGATCGTGACTCCCATCTGCCCGATACCGTCGGCACCGATTCCGTGGACGTCGTCATCGACCTCGTAGGCGGCTCGCACTGGCCACTCCTACTGAACGCGCTCAAACCCTTCGGTCGCTACGCGACATCCGGTGCCATCGCCGGCCCGATCGTCGAACTCGACCTGCGCACACTCTACCTCAAAGACCTCTCTCTCTTCGGTGGCACCGCCCTCTCTCCCGAAATATTCCCTGCTCTCATTCAGCGCATCGAATCAGGCAACATCTCACCACTCGTCGCCCAAACATTCCCACTCGCTCAAATCCCAGAAGCCCAACGAGCGTTCGAATGCAAACAACACATCGGCAAGCTGGTCATCGAAATCGCGTAGCCCCACCCTATGCACGAGCAATCCCCTCATTCGCACCCACATCTGCAAAAAACTGGACTGGAAAAGCAACCGGCCTGATTGCCTGCGAAAAACTTCCACGAAACGGAAATCACGTGCACATTGGCGGCGTCAATTACTGTTGTTTTCATTGTTGTTGACGTTTTGTTGTTTTCACCCCGGCTCTGTTCGCAGAGTCGGGGTGTTTTTTTTGCACCGCCCACGGGAGCCACCTCCAAGCAACCTAAGGTGAACGAGTTGGAAGAACGCGAACCACTCCGCGTATTAGGCACCCACGGTAGTCCGCCCCCCGAACTGCCGAGCTGCCAAACAAAGCCCCCCCACCTAACTCCCACCATCCATGATCAAGCCAATCTCCATCGTCGCCTGCGGTATATTAGCCGTCCTCTCAGCGCACTCCGAACAAACCTCCCCTCGCAAGCAAACTCCCATCATGGGATGGAGCAGCTGGAATCACTTCCGTATCAAAATCGACGAGAGCATCATCAAGGGGCAGGCCGACGCCATGGCGACCAACGGCATGAAGGAAGTTGGCTATCAGTTCATTAACATCGACGACGGATACTTCGGCGGCCGAGATGAAAACGGAACGCTCTTCTGCGACCCCGAAACCTTCCCCTCGGGCATGAAAGCTCTCGCATCGTACATCCACTCGAAAGGGCTGAAGGCCGGCATCTACTCCGACGCAGGAAAGGACACATGCGGCACCAAGTGGGACAACGATCCCCGAGGCTACGGAGTCGGGCTCCTCGGCCACGACAAGAAGGACATCGCCCTGATGCTCGGAGATTGGGGGTACGACTTCCTCAAAGTCGACTGGTGCAGCGGTGAATGGATGGGCTTGGACGAAGAAACCAGGTACACAGAAATCGGAAAAATCGTACGCGAAACCAATCCATCGGCCATTTACAACATCTGCCGCTGGGAGTTCCCCGGCAAGTGGGCTCTAAAGGTCGCCGACTCTTGGCGAGTCTCCGCTGACATCGCACCAAACTTCAGCAGCATCTGCCACATCATCGATAAGTGCGAACCTCTCTGGATCCACGCGTCCCCCGGCAACATAAATGACATGGACATGCTGCAAGTCGGCCGAGGCATGACTCTTGAGCAGGATAAATCCCACTTCGCCATGTGGTGCATGATGGCCTCACCTCTGCTTGCCGGCAACGACCTCCGATCAATGAAGCAGGAAACCCTCGAGATCCTCACCAACAAGGATCTCATCGCTATCAACCAGGACCCGCTCGTCTATCAAGCCCGCAAACTACATGACGCAGGGGATCAGGAAGTCTGGGCCCGCCCATTGATCAAACGCACCGACGGCAAAGTCGCGGTAGCACTTTTCAACCGCAGCAACCAGCCCGCCCGAATCTCTGTCGATCTCGCCGCCCTAGGCATTGATCCCCACAAGGGCTATTCCATCCGTGACTGCTGGCTCCAGAAAACGACAGCCAACAACCAAACCTCGGAGTCGCTCACCTACAGCGTACCAGCACACGGCACCATCGTCCTCCGCATCTCCGGATCCAACACCCCACAGGACGTTTTCGCCCGATAGCCACATCACGCTACCACAAGCAATCTAGGAGGAGGCACTCACCCATTGCCGCCTCCCGTCTCCACGTGCTCGGTAATCAATTCGACTAACCGCCGCTCATGTGGCGCAAACACTTTGTCCGCCCGACTCACAATCCGCACACTCCGCGAAAAACGCCCGGCCGCCACTTCCACCATCCGGACCGCCCGCTTGCCGTAAACCGCTCTCGCCATTTCTGGAATAAACCCCACCCCGAGCCCTGCCTCGATCAGCCCGACCAACGTCTCCAAGCTACTGCAACGAATCCCTGTTCGTGGTTTAAAATCACGGGCTCTGCACTGCCGCACTGTCTGATCCGTCAAACAGTGCCCCTCCTGCATCACGAGCAACGCTTCCTCTTTCAACCTCTCCACATCCACCACATCGCTCTGAGCCAACTCTGAATCAGCCGCCACCGTCAGCCACAGCGGTTCATCAAACAATCGCCGGTCAATCAGTCCGCTGACGTCCACATCCATGTCGCTGGTGATCGCAAAATCCACATCCCCCGCCAGCACCAATTCAAGCAGCCGGACGGTCTCATCTTCCACTAGATCAATGGATACCTCTGGGAACCTCGCCCGCATCTGCCTCAAGATCTCAGGCAACCAATAGGGAGCTATCGTAGGAATCGCCCCCACCGTGACCCGCTCGGCAATCAACTCCCCCCGATCCAAAAACAACCGCTCCACATCCCCCACCAACCCCAGGATCGCCGCGGCACGCCGCCACAACAATTTCCCCGCCGCAGTCAACTCCACCCCGCTGCGCCTCCGCACCACTACATCCGCCCCCAACTCAAGCTCCAGCTTCTTGATCTGCTGACTCAGTGACGGCTGCGCCACCCCACACCGCGCGGCTGCGGCGCTGAAGGTCTTCTCCTCCACCAAAGCAACGAAATACTCCAACTGACGAATCTCCATAGGCTCTATCTATAGATATTACCTATACATCATAGAGAAAAGATCAATTTCACCTACAGAGCGTCTTACCCTAGGATCATCTCGTAACCAATTCAGACCTCCTTAACGAAGGAGCTGAATCACACCACTTAACAAAATCCTATGATGAGCAAAGCAACCAACCAAAACGTAATCGACGCACTGCGCCAAGTCGTAGCAGACAGCTACGCGCTGATCGGCCAAACCCATATCTGTCACTGGAACGTACGCGGTCCCGGCTTCTTCGCTCTCCATACCGCGTTCGAAGAGCAATACACCGAACTCTTCCCCGCAGTCGACGAACTCGCCGAACGCATCCGCGCACTCGGGGCCCTCGCCCCCGGCGGCCTGGCCAACCTCTCCGCCATGTCCCATATCGAGGAAATCGCCGAAGACGCCAGCGCCGAAGAAATGGTCGCCCACCTCGCAAAGGGGAACGAAACACTCGTAACCAGCCTGCGCACCCTCCGCGACGCTGCGGGAGATTCAGGCGACAATGAAACCGAGGATCTCGCCATCGCCCGCATTCAAGTGCACGAAAAAACCCTCTGGATGCTCAAGAGTTTCCTCGAGTGATCCACTTCATTCACCGCTTCCCAATCCCTACAGCCTCCCTCATTGGGAGGCTGTTTCATTTTACAGCCGCCACCAAAGACCGGCTACTGCCCCTCACCCTCAACTTTCCACCGATTAAAACCGACTGCGTCGCAGTCTCATCGTCAACCTGGGCTAGCGCCAACTCAGCTACCTTTGCCGCCATCCGCGATGCCAGAACCTTCGGACTCTTCTCCACCACATCCAACTGCGGCCTCATCGTGTCCAACAACGGGTTATCGTCCAGCAACACCACCGAGAGATCCTCCGGGCAACGTATCCCTTGCTCAATCATAAACGACCACAACGCGGGGACCAAAGGAGCGCTCCACACTACCAACGCCGTCGGCGGAGTGAGTTGAAACGAGCGCCGCAACAAATCGATAAACCCATCCGGATCACCATCCCAAAAGGGCATATTATACGGGCCAAACTGTATCCCAGCCTCCTTGAATAGCCGCTGAACCGCCAATGTAATCCCCCCCGAATCATCAGGCTTTCCAATACGCGGCAACACAATCCGCCGATGGCCTAAACCAATCAGATGCCCCAATGCCTGCTCGACAACAACTTGTCCCGAGAAACTCACCAGACACGCGCTGCCCGGCCTGAACTGACCTCCAACAAAAACCGCGCGAATCCGATGCTGCCGAAACCACCGCGCCACATGCTCACCACTATTCCAAATCACATAAATATCGGCAGGATGATCCGCCACCATGCACCGCAGTTCATCTTCACTCATATCTCCGGTAGCCGCCGTCACCACACTGACCCGTCTCCCTTGCTCTTCAAACAACCTCAGCAGATGCCCATAGAACTCTCGGTCGACCCGTCCCAGACGGTCATACGAAATTCGCGTTAACATCACAACACGAGGACACGCCACCGGAGTCGCACCAACACCAGTTACTTGCCCCAAGACTTCACTCTCTACCACGCGCCGAGCCTTCCCCTTTACAACCGGCTCCACCACGCCCCACGCCTCCAACACTTGAAGCGCCTTGGTCATCGTTGCCTTGCTCACCCCCATCTCGTCGGCCAACGTCCGAATCCCCGGCAACTCCCGCCCCCATCGCCGCTCGCCAATCTCCTGCCGAAGCTTCCCGGCAACCCGCTCCGCCAAAGTCATTTTGATGTATCCGCTCATCTCGGACGCACCGTCTCATTTTATGAGACACAGTGTCACGCACTTTCAAACAACTAGCAATTTTAGAGCAATGAAGGAGCTGCTAGCGTCTAGCCCGAACGCCACGGAGCACGTGCGTTCATGTAGTAACAAACCCAAAACAAATGAAAAACATCGCAACAGCACTCACTTGCTTAGCAATGATCGGCTCGGCTTCGGCCGCATCCATCGCGATCAACTTCGCCGAAAATACCAATCAAGCCTTTGTCGGAGGAACCGCCCTCGGACCAACCGGCATCGACGGCTCGAACTGGAACAGCTCCATCGATCGCGACTCCGGTGATTTCAATGCCGGATCCATCACCAACCTTAAAGATGACTCCGGTGCCTTGACAGGTGCGTCTGTTACATGGAACTCACAAAACACATGGGTGGCATCCGGCGGCACAGGCTCCGATGACGCCAAGCTTACAACGGGGTACCTGGACGACGCCAATACCATTGGCTTCGATAACACCACCGGTGGAGCCGTCGGTGTCGACATCACCGTGAGCGGCATCACATTTGATACATACACAATCTACGGCATCCTTGCATCCGATGCTGGAGATCAATACTCATCACGCAATTTCCAAGTAAACGGATCTTACGTATGGGGCGGATCCAACCGTAATGCCCAGGCCGAGGCCTATGGAAATTCCACTGCCGCCTTCAATGCAACAGGCAGCTACTGGGTGGAAATCGAGCAAGGCGTAACCCGTGGCAACTATTGGACATTCGATGCAACCGGTTCAACAGTTCGAGTGAACGGCATTGACGCATGGGACGGAGGCCGCGGATCACTCGCAGGAATCGTAATCGTCGATACAACGGCCGTACCAGAACCGTCCTCCGCAGCCCTCCTCGGACTCGGTGGGCTTGCAATGATTCTGCGTCGCCGCAAGTAGTCTGAATCGCAGTAGCGAACAATCCTCATACCGCAGCGATCTAGGTCGTTGCGGTATTTTTCTACCCAGATCCCTCCCCTCCCCTCAGGCGTCCTGTTTTTTCAGACACGCTCCATCAGAGACTCACCAACAAACTCATCGCCAACTGGAACCCAAATAGTTAACCTACTCATCCCGATTCCCCCGCCCCAACATCAACCCAACAATCGTAATTCCAATGAAAATCATCCCAGCCATCGCTCTGGCCGCCACATTCGTCGGCGCGGCGTCCGCTGCCACCGTGTCCATCTCAAACAACAGTTTCGAGTCTCCTGGCGCCAACGGCGGCTTTACTTTCCAAACTCCCACCGACTGGACAAACGAAGGAGGCAGCGTCTTCTTGGAGGATATCACTTCCGTAGGGTTCTCTCTAGGCACCGCAGACGGAGCGGATTTCCTCACCCTGCAAGACACAGGCACCGTCTCCCAAAACCTTGGTGTCAGCTACATCGCAGGCAATATTTACACACTCACTCTGGCGATCACGAACCGTACCGGACAAGCAAACACCAATTCAGGTATCTTTGCGCTCCATGACGACAACGGCGAGTTGGCTTCTTTCTCTGTGGATACAACCGCGTTTACCGGCGACCAAGTCAACAACTTCAACGACTACTCATTCGACTACACCGCCACTGGCGCGGAAGTCGGCAACATCACCGTCGTGTTGTCGGAAGAGAACAGCTCCGGCCGCTTCCACATCGACAACGTCCGCCTCACTGCGGTTCCCGAGCCTTCGTCAGCTGCACTGCTCGGCCTCGGCGGTCTCGCCATGATTCTAATCCGTCGCAAGTAGATTGCTGGACACTCAAGCGACCGTCCCCGTTGTGTAACAGGAGGGCGGTCGTTTTTTTTTTTCACTCAATAACCTCCAATACATCAAATCTCCCCGAAAGCGGGTGAAGGCTGCCCCCCGCATAAGCTCCTGATGAAAAAATTCCCCGCTAAGCGATAGATACAGTCTTGCAATTTTCTTCATCATTTTTCAGGATCGGCGACTCTCGCCCCCAACAGGCTTACCAAAGCCCAACAACAAACAACAGCAAGCCGCAGTGGTCCCCGACCGCTGCGGCTTTGCTTATCCAAGGCACTCTTCCCAATAAGTCCTATAGGCCCTATACGACCTATTTCTCCACCTCCGTCCCCCCTAGGTCGCACTCGCCTCGTCGCTCCGCCCTCACCTCCCGAATTCTGGGCAAAAAAAATCCCCATCTCCTATTCGGAGATGGGGATCATCAAGTTCTGGCGGCGACCTACTCTCGCATGGCCTATCGCCACACTACCATCGGCGCAACGTCGTTTCACTTCCGGGTTCGGGATGGGACCGGGTGGGACCAACGTGCTATAGCCACCAGATGGCAGCCACGATGCCGATTCATTTGTTTCGTGGCTGGTAATCTGATGACCAGTTGCCTGGGCTTCAGAACTTGATGAAAAAAGATCTACGCGAACAACTCAGTCTGAGCTGACGTGTGAGTGAACCTCCTTGGGGTGATTCACTGATATCTGTATGCAGAAGAGGTAATAAGAAACACAATCTTGTGTCTTTCGATTCCCGTCATTCCTGACGTTCGTTTAGAGAAATAAAACCAATCTAAACAAGAAGAACAAGTCGAACGGATGATTAGTATTACTAAGCTGAACATGTTGCCATGCTTACACCCGTAACCTATCAACGTGGTGGTCTACCACGATCCTTCAGGGAAAATTAGTCTTAGGAGGGGCTTGGCGCTTAGATGCTTTCAGCGCTTATCCTTTCCGCACTTAGCTGCCCAGCAATGCCCTTGACAGAACAACTGGAGCACCAGAGGTGCGTCAAACTCGGTCCTCTCGTACTAGAGTTTGAACCCTTCAATTTTCCTACGCCCACAGAAGATAGAGGACCGAACTGTCTCGCGACGTTCTGAACCCAGCTCGCGTGCCGCTTTAACCGGCGAACAGCCGGACCCTTGGGACCTTCTCCAGCCCCAGGATGCGACGAGCCGACATCGAGGTGCCAAACTTCGCCGTCGATATGAACTCTTGGGCGAAATCAGCCTGTTATCCCTAGCGTACCTTTTATCCGTTGAGCGATGGCAATTCCACATTCAACCACCGGATCACTTTGACCTACTTTCGTATCTGCTCGACTTGTGGGTCTCACAGTTAGGCTGGCTTATGCCAATGCACTCGAAACGCAATTGCCAACTGCGCTGAGCCAACCTTCGCGCTCCTCCGTTACTCTTTAGGAGGATACCGCCCCAGTAAAACTGACCGGCTGCCATTGTTCCCCTACCTGATTCAAGGTCAGAGGTTAGATTTTCCAATACCAAAGGGTGGTATCTCACTGGCGGCTCCACATATCCCTAAAGATATGTTTCAAAGCCTCCCACTTATGCTGAGCATTGAAACCGAAAAATCAATAACAGCGTACAGTTAAGGTGCATAGGGTCTTTCCGTCTTTCTGCGGGTAGACGGCATCTTCACCGTCATTACAATTTCACTGAGCATCTGGTTGAGACAGCGGCCAACTCGTTGCACGATTCGTGCAGGTCGGAACTTACCCGACAAGGAATTTCGCTACCTTAGGACCGTTATAGTTACGGCCGACATTCACCAGGACTTGGGCTCGGAGCTTCGCTCGAAAGCTAACACCTTACCGTAATCTTTTGGCATTGGTCACGTGTCACATCGTATACGTCGACTTTCGTCTTAGCACAATGCTGTGTTTTTGCTAAACAGTCGGTTGGCCCGGTTCACTGCGGCCCCCAATAAAGGGGCACCCCTTATCCCGAAGTTACGGGGTCAATTTGCCGAGTTCCTTAACCAGATTTCACTCTTACGCCTTAGTATACTCAACTCACCCACCTGTGTCGGTTTACGGTACGGGCTCCTTAGCGTACCCCGCGACTTTTCTAGGCGGTTGGATCATGAAGGTAGGTTCAGCCGAAGCTTCCCCTCTGCCACTTTCAATCGGCATTATCAGTCACCACCCGCGTCCTCGCGGATTAAGGTTCAGAGGTGCTGGAATATTAACCAGCTATCCATCGCCTACGCCTATCGGCCTCGGCTTAGGTCCCGACTAACCCTGGGACGAAAAACGTTGCCCAGGAAACCTTGGGTTTACGGCGGACGGGGATTTCACCCGTCTTATCGTTACTCATGTCTGCATACTCACTTCCCAACACTCCACCGTCAGTCGCCATCGGGCTTCAATGCTGTTGGGAACGCTCCCCTACCACACTTCTAAAAGAAGCATCCAGAGCTTCGGTATACCGCTTGATCGCCAATTATTTTAGGCGCAAGATCTCTCGATGAGTCAGCTGTTACGCACTGTTTAAATGGTGGCTGCTTCTAAGCCAACATCCTCACTGTCAAAGAAATCTCACATCCTTTCCACTGAGCGGTATTTGGGCACCTTAGCTGCTGATCTGGGTTGTTTCCCTTTCGACTATGAAGCTTATCCCCCATAGACTCACTGCTGTGTTTCACCCCACGGTATTCGGAGTTTGATTGAGTTTGGTAACCGGGTATGGCCCCTAGCTCATTCAGTGCTCTACCCCCGTGGGTCAGCACACAACGCTGCACCTAAATGCATTTCGGGGAGAACCAGCTATCACCGGGTTTGATTAGCCTTTCACTCCGACCCACAGCTCATCCGAGCGTTTTTCAACACACATCGGTTCGGTCCTCCACTGCATTTTACTGCAGCTTCAACCTGGCCATGGGTAGGTCACCTCGGCTTCGGGTCCAGCGCCAGCGACTATGTCGCCCTATTCAGACTCGCTTTCGCTACGCCTCCGTCCCGGAAGGACTTAAGCTCGCCACTGGCACTGACTCGCAGACTCATTAAGCAAAAGGCACGCCATCACCCCATATAGAGGCTCTGACACCTTGTAGGCATGCGGTTTCAGGTTCTATTTCACTCCGCTCGCAGCGGTTCTTTTCACCTTTCCCTCACGGTACTTGTTCACTATCGGTCACCAACTAGTATTTAGCCTTACGCGGTGGTCCGCGCAGATTCACACAACGTTTCACGTGTGTCGTGCTACTCAGGAACATCCTAGGGTTTCTTCAGATTTCGATCACGGGGCTATCACCCTCTATGACGCAACTTTCCAGATGCTTAATCTATCGTCAGAAATCCCACATCGGAGTCCTACAACCCCAGGAGCAAGCTCCTGGTTTGGGCTCTTCCGCTTTCGCTCGCCACTACTTACGGAATCGATTCTCTTTCTTTTCCTCCGGTTACTGAGATGTTTCACTTCACCGGGTATTGCGACCTCTTGCCTATGTATTCAGCAAGAGACGACTGAGTATTATCCCAGTCAGGTTACCCCATTCGGAAATCCACGGATCAAAGCTTATTTGCAGCTCTCCGAGGCTTATCGCAGCTTATCACGTCCTTCATCGCCTGTTGGTACCAAGGCATCCACTGCATGCCCTTATATACTTGTTCTCTTGATTTAGATCAGTAAGTAACTCACCTCCTCAAGGGAGGATCATTACAAAATTTACCGTTGTTAGTATTTCCACTAGACGTCAGGATAGAAATCATTGTCACACAATGAAATTGTATTTCTATATTACTTTTTATCCTGCATACAGATATCAAAGAACCATCTCTTTTGGATCACCATCGTTCCACTCAAACCAACAACGTCTCAATAAATGGTGGGCCAGACAGGACTTGAACCTGTGACCTCACGCTTATCAAGCGCGCGCTCTAACCAACTGAGCTACAGGCCCTTCATTTGGCGTAGCCAGTAGCTGGCAGCTAGTAGCAAGGTTTCCCTTCCTACTCCCTACTTCCTACTCGCTACTTGAAGACGTTGGTGGAGGCATGGGGATTCGAACCCCAGACATCCAGCTTGCAAAGCTGGCGCTCTACCAACTGAGCTATACCCCCGTTGGAAAACGGTTTTTGTGGAAGGAGAAGTAAAGACTAAAATGTGCACTGCGCGATTCCAAACGCACTCAAGGTTGTGAGTTGTCAGTTCATTTCTTCCCTGACTGCGCCAGCTTGTTTCCAAACTTATGCTGCAAGCAGCACTTAGGCGTCGACCTATTTGCCGGATATTTCCGTGAGACGGACCGGTCAAATTACTCCTTAGAAAGGAGGTGATCCAGCCGCAGGTTCCCCTACGGCTACCTTGTTACGACTTCATCCCAGTTACCAACTACACCTTAGGACCGAGTTGCGATACTTCGGGTGCGGTCGGCTTCCATGATGTGACGGGCGGTGTGTACAAGACCCGGGAACGTATTCACGGCGCCGTAGCTGATGCGCCGTTACTAGCGATTCCAGCTTCATGTAGGCGAGTTGCAGCCTACAATCCGAACTGAGCCCAGTTTTGTAGATTTCCTCCACCTCGCGGTATCGGTTCTCATTGTACTGAGCATTGTAGTACGTGTGCGGCCCTGGGCATAAGGGCCATACTGACCTGACGTCGTCCCCACCTTCCTCCCAGTTGATCTGGGCAGTCTGACTAGAGTCCCCACCATTACGTGCTGGCAACTAATCACAGGGGTTGCGCTCGTTGCGGGACTTAACCCAACATCTCACGACACGAGCTGACGACGGCCATGCAGCACCTGTGCACGTCCAACCGAATTGACAGTCTGCTTTCACAGACCTACGACGGCATGTCAAGCCCAGGTAAGGTTCTTCGCGTTGCATCGAATTAAGCCACATACTCCACCGCTTGTGCGGGTCCCCGTCAATTTCTTTGAGTTTTAGTCTTGCGACCGTACTCCCCAGGCGGCTCGCTTAACGCGTTAGCTCCGGCACGAAAGGGGTCGAATCCTCTCACACCAAGCGAGCACCGTTTACTGCTAGGACTACCAGGGTATCTAATCCTGTTCGCTCCCCTAGCCTTCGTATCTCAGCGTCAGTAAATGTCCAGAGTCTCGCCTTCGCCACTAGTGTTCCTCACGATATCCACGCATTTCACTGCTACACCGTGAATTCCAGACTCCCCTCCATTACTCTAGCGTGGGAGTATCGGGTGCAGTTCCGAGGTTGAGCCCCGGGCTTTCACACCTGACTTTCCACGCCGCCTACATACGCTTTACGCCCAGTGATTCCGAACAACGCTTGGGACCTTCGTATTACCGCGGCTGCTGGCACGAAGTTAGCCGTCCCTTCCTCTCCAATTACTATCAAATACTACATCTATTAAACATAATACCCATACTCATTGGTGACAGGAGTTTACGACCCTAGGGCCTTCATCCTCCACGCGGCGTTGCAGCATCAGGCTTTCGCCCATTGTGCATGATTCTCGACTGCTGCCACCCGTAGGTGTCTGGACCGTGTCTCAGTTCCAGTGTGGCCGGACATCCTCTCAGACCGGCTACCCGTCGTTGTCTTGGTAGGCCATTACCCCACCAACAAACTGATAGGCCGCGAGCCAATCTCGAAGCGGCAGGCCCGAAGGTCCCTACCTTTAGCAAGAAATGGAATCCCATCTCCGCCACATGCGGTATTAATCCAACTTTCGCTGGGCTATCCCGCTCTTCGAGGCATATTACTCACGTGTTACGCACCCGTTCGCCACTAGGAATGCATTTAGCAAGCTAATCACATTCCCCGTTCGACTTGCATGTCTTATCCACGCCGCCAGCGTTCGTTCTGAGCCAGAATCAAACTCTCCATAAAGAAATTGGTATTGGCGTATTGCCAAAAAGTTTTCAGTCCGATCAAGCAGCTCCACAGCCACTTGCCAGACCCGTGCGATAAACTTGTCACCGCACAGTACACATTTTAGCCTTTTCTTCTCCAATTCATACTGACACTCTCCGGTCAGCACGAATCCAACTTTTCAAAAGATCTCACACGCTCGGACATAAAAAAAACGACCACCTTCGCTCAACTCTCGCTGAAGCAGCAGGCGATCGACTTCGCGTCGTTCGCGTCCGGCTCGTTCCGGCCGGGCTTGAAGTATACGCACGCCCAAAGTCCCCGCAACTCATTTTGAGGCGGAAGGTGCGAATTATTCGCATATTCACACCCTGCGCCCACCCCTCAACCCGCTGAAATCCAGCAACGTACGACGGTCCGAACATTCACTTAAAATTCGGGTTACTGCGTCCAGCGGGCACGCCATCACTGATTCCACCGTCCTCCAAACACGACAAAGGCCGCCCTCACGGGCGGCCTTGTTGCTTGAATTCATGTCCCCCCCTCTTACTGAGGGAGCAGGCATCCGGATCGCTGGACTACCGACCTGTCGAGATTGGCGTCGAAGCACGCGGCACACCTCCCCGGGGCTGCAATGACACCGCATCGCTTCGGTAAATCTGATTCGGACTAAACAGAAAGCCCGGCTCTCCGTCCTTCATTACAAACTTGGTTGGCTTGAACACGGGCAAGGTCAGATCACTATTTGGATCATACGCCGCCTTCGAGGTGTAGCTCCCGTAGACATAGTACTCACGGTTGTTGTCGAACCCGTGCGCCGGAATCGCCTCGGCTTCCGGCAATCGATCCGGCACCTGGACACTCCACTCATCCATAATGACGAGCTGCGCGTCTTCCCAGCTCTGGCGAGGCTTCCGCAGATAGCCCCAGAACCGGGTATCCGGCACATGATACCGTCGGCCAATATAGTAATCCCCCAAAGGCTCGACGGCGATTTGCGCATCACGCTTGGCAATAGCAGCGGCAACCGCGGGATCCATTGTCACGCACGAGTTCAATCCGGCGGCTACCAGCATCGCGGCAACGCCTCGTACGAACCAACGTTTCACACTTGGGCTATTAGAAAGGTTAATCAGAAGTTTCATCATTGAAATACAATAAGATCGTTACTTCGCGGCAATCCAGCGGCGGAGAATGGGCTCAAGGCGGAGGGCTGTCTCGGCAGGCCAGAATTCACGCGGAGTCATGATTGCCGGATCCAGAGCCTGGTGCTCCGACCAATCGGCCAAACTCGGCATCTTCGGCACGGCACTGGCAATGATCTGTTTCGCCATCGCTGCGTTTGCGTGGAGATGCCCGATCACGGTATCCGCGGAGACATCCTCTTCGTCCTCCTTCCAGCAATCGTAGTCCGTCACCATCGACAGGGTAGCAAGCGCGATCTCCGCCTCACGCGCAAGTTTCGCCTCCGGCAAATTGGTCATCCCGATCACGTCGAAGCCATCGCGACGGTTGCGCTCGCTTTCCGCCTTAGTGGAGAATGCGGGACCGTCCATACAAACGTAGGTTCCCCCGTCGTGCACGGTTGCCCCCGCGGCACGCGCCTCACCAACCAGGATCTCACGCAACCCGGCGCTCACCGGCTCGCCGAACGAAACGTGCCCGACGATCCCATTGCCGAAGAAGGTATGCTCGTCCCGCTTGCTTGTGCGATCAAAGTATTGATCCGGCACGACAATCGAGCGCGGCGCATACTCCTCCTTCAAGCTCCCCACTGCCGTGACACAGATCACAAACCGCACACCAAGCGAGCGCAACGCCCACATATTGGCACGATGCGGCACCTCATGAGGCAACAACCGATGCCCGCGACCATGACGCGGCAGGAAGTAGATCGTACGCCCGCCCAGCTCACCTTGAATCAACGCGTCCGACGGAGCACCAAATGGCGTCTCCACTTGCACCTCGCGCACATTCTCCAAGCCCTCCATCTCATACAAGCCGCTTCCTCCAATCACCCCGATGGCGGGGACTGCCGGGTCAGATCCAATATCCATGGAGGTTTTGATAGCCGCGACAGGATGGCCAGACAATGGCAATCTGCCGATAGGTCCGCATTTCTGACCGGAAGCAGCACCTCCTTGCATTCCCGCGTGGCGCACCGCATCCTTTCGCAGAACTCATGGCCACTCCTGATCAAAACGAACTCACCTCCACCCGCGCCGACAAATGGCTGTGGGCGACCCGTTTTTTCAAAACCCGCGCACTGGCGACCGAGGCATGCGCCGGTGACAAAATCAAACGCGACGGGAAAGCGATCAAAGCATCCACCAACCTGAGCTGCGGCCAGCGGATCGAGATCTCGAAGGACGGACTGATCCGCGAAGTCGAAATCAACCGGGTGATCAACAAACGGGTCGGGCACAAGGTCGCGATCGAGTGCTACATCGACCACACGCCACAGGCGCGGATCGATGCGGTGCGCGAACAGAAGGCGGCAGCAGCGGCCCACCGTCCGACCGGGCTTGGCCGACCGACCAAACGCGACCGCCGCGACATCGACTCGCTCAAACGCGCACTCGGCGACATGGGCTACGGGAAATAATTTCATTAGCAAGGCTCACCACACCCGATGGAACTTCGAGAATTTGCCCAACGCGTGCTTTTCGCCACCACCCTGGAAGAAAAGCTCGCCGGCCCGCCCGCGGGAGATCCGATCACCGACAACGATCCGGGCGGAGCCATCGCCGGCAGCCCGACACCGGGACGCCCCGCCGACCTGAGGATGCACCGGAGTGGCGAGAAGATCAATTTCCCGAAGGACCCGACACTGATCGACGAGGAGAAGCGCGCGATTTTGCTCCACTTTTTCGCCAACCACGAGCTATTGGCGGTCGAGCTGATGGCGCTGGTGCTGCTCAAGTTCCCCGACGCCCCCAAGCGCTTCCGCAAAGGGATCTACAACACATTGCGGGAGGAGCAAGCCCACACCAAATGGTACACCAGCCGCATGCAGCAGTGCGGTGTCCATTTCGGCGACTTCCCGGTCAGCGGCATGATCTGGGAGCAGATCTCGACAATGGAGACGCCGCTCGACTACGTCAGCCGGTTGAGCCTTACGTTCGAGCAATCCAACCTCGACTACTCCAAGCACTATTCCGAGGTCATGACGCAGGCGGGCGACACCGCGACCGCGAAGATCCTCGGGCGCATCTATCGCGATGAAATCAGCCACGTGGGCTACGGGCTCCACTGGTTCCGCCACTGGAAAGACGAAAAGGACAACGACTGGCAGGCATTTAAAAAGCAGCTGAGGTTTCCGATGTCCCCGATCCGTGCCAAAGCGCATGGAAACGTACCATTCAACGCGGAAGGGAGACTTCGCGCCGGGCTGGAGCAATCGTTCATCGACGAACTTGAGGTTTTCGGAAGGTCGCGCGGCCGTACCCCGGACGTCTATTGGTTCAACCCGGGCTGTGAGGCGGAGATGGTGAACGCGGAATCCAAGGGACTGTCGGCATTGGCCCGTGATGCGGAGTTGCTCCCGATCGCATTCACCCATGCGGACGACGTCTTGCTCGTCAAACAGGAGCCGTCGCTCAAGCACCTGGCCTACCTGCAGAAGAATGGGTTCAACCTACCGGAAATCATCACCTCCACTCGGGAGCTCGACGACCGCAAGCTGCGCAACCTGAAACCGTGGGGCTGGTCGCCGACTGCCGAACAAACCATCGGTGCGCTGCACAGCCAATGCCGCGGCGCCGACGAACAAGCCCGCCGCGCCGCAGATCACAACACCGCCTCCACACTCGCCAAGGAACTGACCCTCACCGCGCAGCAGCGCTGGAACGAACAGACTGACCAGGCAAGGCTGGAGATCGGATGCGTCGGCACCGCTCACGAGACAATCGAATCGCTGGCAGCGCACGCCGCACGGCTCCGCGCGGAGGGCCACGAGTCGCTAGTCATGAAGAGCAACTACGGCGCCGCCGCCCAAGGCAACCAATGCCTATTTGATGGCACTCCCGTCGAGAAAGCGCATGGGTGGATCGAACGCCAACTTGCGGCAGGCCAGAGCATCATTTTGGAACCATGGCGCGACAAAGTGTTCGAATACTCTGCGCACTTCGACCGCAGTGCTCCCGGCGTGGTGCGCTTCCAAGGGTTCACGCGCATCCACACCAACCGCCGGGGCCAGTGGAAGGCGAGCGAAGCTGGCGCGAAGTTTGGCACTGGTCTGACTCCGGAGCTGGCGGCCTTTCTTCATGCACGGCACGGCGCACTGCACGCCCACCAATCGTCGATGCCCGCGCTCCTCAACGATCTGCTCGAGCCTCTCGGCTATTTCGGTCCGGTCGGGATTGATGCGTTTGTCTGGAGGGACACCGGCGGCGAGCTACGCAACCAACTGATTGTTGAGATCAACTGCCGCCACACCATGGGGCGGACGGCACTCGAATTGAGGCGACGTCTCGCCCCCGACCAGCACCTTTGTTTTCAAATCACCCGCGGCCCGCTCCCTGAAAGTGACGATCCGGCCGTTGTCCGCAACGTCGCCATCAACGATCCGGAGACCAACCCCGAATGGCACGCCACCGCCACCATCCGCAATGGCTGGATGCCGGTGACGATATAGCGGCTGTGATTCCGCTCCGATCATCCAGACCATCTGACATGAAAAACCTCCTGAAAAAGACCGCACTTACCGCACTACTCCTCTCCACCCTATCAGGCGCTCAAGCTGCGGAGTCCTATCCGCTGCATCAGCTGGATTACACGTTACCGACAGGCACTGTAGTCACCACCGAATACACCGGTCACTGCGACGAGATGAAGATCCGCTTCCAAAACGGAAATCAAGCCAGGACCGGCGCAGGCTCGCTTCACCAACACAGTGAGACTATCGACCGAACCCTCGGTCCATCGGAAAGAGAAATCGAGGTAACCGAAAACCAGACTAACCGAGCTCTTACAATTAATGGGATTCCCATGCCGTCTCGACCGGAAATAGACCCATTGCGAGGAGTCAAGATGCTTGCGGTGAAGGTCGGCAATCGATGGCAGCTAAAGTTTCAACCAAATGCGGAACCCACCAGCGAGCAAAAGACCAAACTTAAACAGAAAGAGGCGTCGATGAACGCCAAGCGCTGGCACTATTCACTCGTCCCACGCCATGTCGGCGAAACCTGGCAAGGCGACATGGACATGTTAAAGTCGATTTCAGGATTGGATCGCGACATCAAGGGCGAAATGACAATCACCTTCTCGAAGCTCACCGAATATCACGGTCAGAAGTGCGCGGTGTTGGATTTCACTTTCCAGGTCACAGGCAAGAATGATGAAGGGGCCACCATGGTGCTCAAGGGGCAGGGAAGCTCGACGCGCTCGCTAATCCACTTCATCGACCTCAAGCGTGATTCCAAAGTCACATCCACCATGACTCGCACCGAGGGAGCGCGTTCCCTGACAATGGACATGCCAACATCGCTCTCGACGAGAACGACGATCACCAGACCAAACGAACCAGAAAACGGCGAATCCCCTCAATGATGCTCTCGTAGAGAACCACGTCCCCGTGATCCGTCGCATTGCGAGTACCCTCTACAAGCGACCACATCGAGACCGGCAGCGGAGCGGACGCCGCACCCACGATCACCGCTCCCCCCTTCGAATCCGAACGATTCCCAGACAGCGGTGGCAAAAGTGGATTTTCGCCCTTATCTATAGAGCGTTCGCTCACGGCGCATCCTGCGCGGGGCGGCAGCAACACAAAATCGACGTATCACTATGTCCCTTCCATTCGCATCCCGTGATGATCGCAAAGCGGTTGAATCCGCCTTGGCCTTCGCCCCGAAGTTCGACGAGAACGGCTTGATTGTGGCCATCGCGACGGACCATGTGACCAACGAGGTTCTCATGGTCGCCTACATGAACGAGGAGTCGCTGCGCAAGACTCTCGAGCTTGGAGAAGCGGTTTACTTCAGCCGCAGCCGTCAGGAGATCTGGCATAAGGGAGCCACCAGTGGTCACGTCCAGAAGGTCAAAGAGATCAAAACCGACTGCGACCAAGACGCGCTTGTGCTCAAGGTCGAGCAAATCGGATCGGGCTGCTGCCACGCCGGCTACCCGTCCTGCTTCTACCGTGCGGTGCCACTGGAAAGCGATGTCACCGCCACCGACGGCGACTACCCGCTGACCCAGCAGTCCGAACAGAGCTACGACCCGGACGCCGTTTACAAGAAGTAAGCATTCACAACCAAAGCGCCCCGTCCGCATCACTCGCGGACGGGGCGCTTTTTTTTTGATTTAATCACAGACACCTCTGCTACGAGACAACCTCCGCAGCGATCACCGACACCTCGACCAGCAACTCGGGGCGGGCCATACGCGCTTCGACACAGGCACGTGCCGGAGCATACCCCTCGGGCACCCATGCATCCCACACCTCGTTCATTGCCGCGAAGTCCTTCATGTCGCGAAGGTAGACCGTAGCGGAGAGCATGTGGTTGCGGTCGGATCCGGCCTGGACCAGCAATTCATCCACTTTCTCCAGCATGGTGGCGGTTTGTTCGGCAATCCCGGCATCCGCGTCCTTACAAACCTGGCCGCAAAGGTAGATCGTGCCGTTATGCTTCACGATCCGGCTCATTCTTTGTTTCGTATCCTGACGTTCGATCATCATGGCGGCACCGTATACCACAAAACAAACCACCTCCACTCGGCAAGGCTACCTAATGGAGGTGGCAAAGAATGATTCGACCGACACAGAACCGCTTCGGCTCGTGCCGGAGTCATCCGATTACTTCGGATCAAAGACGTCGAGGCTCCACTCGTCGCGCCATTCAATTTTCATCCCCTCGTCGGTGAACTCAATCGGCAGCCAGACATAGCGGCCATCGATTGCGTTGTTCGGGCGCCACTGGTCAAACATGGCAATGTAAGCGTCATCCTTCCCCTGAACCGGAAGGATGAATGTACTCTGCCCACCAAAGGTGATCTCCGCATTCTCGCCCACGCATGGGTTCCCCAGCTCCTTCCATGGTCCGAAAATCGAATCGGCCACAGCGGAGCGCGCGGCATTTGGCGCCCATCCGGTGCACCCCGAGGCGATGATGTAATACTTCCCGTCACGCTTGCAGATCGCGGGTGCCTCCATCCAGCGGTGCGGGAAAAAGCGAGCGTACTCGCCGGCGTGGTCGAGATAGTCCGGCGTCAGCTTCGAGATATGCAGTGTGGCATTGTGCTCGGACGAGTAGAGATGGTAGGCGGCACCGTCGTCATCGACAAACAAAGTCATGTCGCGAGCCATCTGCCCACCCTCAAAATCCGCACCCAGCACATTGTACTGCTTCTGGTTCTCATCGACGCCCCCGCCGAAGTACTTCCCTTTCGCCTTCGCGATCGACTCCGGATCCTTCAAATCCTCGGTCACATTCACCGGCCACACACCAGCATTCGGGCGCATGCTACGGACATAAGTGAATGGTCCGGTCGGATTGTCCGCCACGGCCACACCGGAACGCGCCGCCGAATACCCCTGCCCTTTGAGTTCCAAATGGAACCACATCACGAACTTCTTCGTGGTCTCGTTGTAGATCACCTTCGGTCGCTCGATGATGCAACCTTTTACAATCTCACTCTCCGGATCATCGGAAACCGCGAGCGCAATGCCTTCGTCTTTCCAATTGTAGAGATCCTTGGACGAATAAACATGCACGCCGACCTCCGCACGGTTACCCGCCGTGCCTTCGATCTTGTGCTCGCCGTACCAATAATAGGTTCCCTCGTGGAAGAGCACCCCGCCGCCGTGCGCATTGATGTGCACACCTTTGTCATCAGGCCAAACTTCCCCTGGCTTGAAGGAATCCGCCGCCTGCGCGACCTGACCCGCGACTAACGACAGACCAAAACCAATCGCGGCCCCGAGGCGGAACCGCTTTTTCACCTGCTTCTGAATGTTGGACGTCTGTTGTTTCATGTGGTGCCCACAGACGTCCAACCAGAGATAAATGTTACATACCAATCCGGGAAGAATCCCACCGCGGCGTTAATACTGGCGCGAGAACTTGGAAAAGTCCGGCTTCCGCTTCTCCACGAATGCCTCGCGCCCTTCCGCAGCCTCGTCGGTGCCGTACGCCAGACGAGTCGCCTCACCCGCGAAGATCTGCTGCCCCACCATCCCGTCGTCGGTCAGGTTGAACGCATACTTCAGCATCTTTTGCGCGGTTGGTGACTTTTCGTTGATGATGCAGGCCCACTCGAGCGCCTTCTTTTCCAGCTCCGCGTGAGGCACCACTTTGTTCACCATCCCCATCTCATATGCGTCCTGAGCGGTGTAACGCAGACCGAGGAAGAAAATCTCACGTGCCCGCTTCTGCCCGACTTGTTTGGCAAGATACGCCGAGCCATAACCCGCGTCGAAACTCGCAACATCCGCATCCTTTTGCTGGAACACAGCGTGCTCTTTCGATGCCAGGGTCAGGTCGCAAACGACATGCAACGAATGGCCACCGCCCACCGCGTAACCTGGAACCACTGCGATCACGACCTTTGGCATGAAGCGGATCAAGCGCTGCACTTCCAGAATGTGCAAGCGCCCGAGCCCTGCGCCCGTCGCATCCTCGGTGCCCTCGTATTTGTAACCGTCCTTGCCACGCACCCGCTGGTCGCCGCCGGAACAAAACGCCCAACCGCCATCCTTCGGGCTAGGTCCGTTACCGGTCAGCAGCACCACGCCGATCGACGCATTGGTTCGCGCGTGCTCGAGCGCGCGATACAACTCATCCACGGTTTGCGGGCGAAATGCGTTACGGCACTCCGGACGGTTGAACGCGATCCGCACCGTGCCACCGACGACCGCCTCGTGATAGGTGATATCTTCAAACGAAAAGCCCTCGACTTCCTTCCAGTCCTCAGCGTGGAAAATTTCTGAAACCATGCACTCATTTAAGCCCGCGCCCCCAGACATGCGAGTGCAATTTGGCACAGAAACGATGCAGGCCAATCAGCCCACTCTCAGATGATGTCCGGTGTTTATGACATTCCGAAATGTCATAAATCCGACAACTTGAGGACTAGGCATTCGCCACAGCAAGCAGGCACTCGCGGTAGAATTCGACACCTTCCTCAAGCGCAGCGATCTCGATCCACTCGTCTTTGGTGTGCGCCTGGGCGATCGAGCCCGGCCCCGCCGCAACCGATGGAATCCCACCATTACCCAAATGCGCGCCATCGCAGAACCACGGAGCGGTCACCAGCTTGCCCCGTGTTCCCTTGGTCAGCGCCTGCAACACAGGGTTGTCCTCCGGCGTCCACATTGGCTTGCAGTTGGCCACTTCATAGAGAGTGCAATCCTTCAACCCGAGCTCATCGAGGTACTCGCGCACCAGGTTCGTTGGGTCCGCATCCGCCAGGTTCGGCGTCGTGCGGATGTCCACCATGACCCGTGCGCGGTCGGCCACGATGTTCGGCCGCGTACCGCCACTGATCTCGCCGATATTCAAACTCGGCACGCCCAATACATCGTGGGCGTAATCGCGTTTGAGTCGGTCGAAAAACTCACCGGAAGCACCGACCACAAAACGAGCGAGATCGACAATCGCGTTGTGCCCACGCTCGGGCGTCGACGCATGGGCTGCCTGTCCGCGCGCCGCCACTTCAATCCACGCGCACCCCTTGTGGGCATGCACGAAATCACATTCGGTCGGCTCGCCGACAATCGCAAAGTCGTAGCGATCGCCATAACCCTGGGCGAAATCAATCGATCCCGGCTGGCCGGTCTCCTCACCCATCAACCCCACGAACGTGACCTCAATCGGCAACGTCGCGAGCTCGTCGCGCATCTGGTGAAGACACCACAGCATCGCCGCGGCAGTGCCTTTGGTGTCGGACGCACCGCGCCCCCAGACCTTCCCGTCGCGGATCTCCCCGCCGAAAGGATCGATGCTCATTCCGGAGATCCCGACCGTGTCGAGATGCGGGGCCAACAAAAGCCGAACCTTCGGCTCGCCAGCGCCATTGAATGGAATCGTTCCGATCACATTCGGGCGGCCGTCGACCACTTCGTCGAAATGGACGTCGGCGCCGAGGTCGCGCAGCAACTCGGCCACGCGGCGCGCCACCTTCTGCTCACCGCAGAACTCGTGTTCGGCTTCGGTGGCGCTGTCCGGATTCACACTCGGAATCCGGACCAGCTCCTGCAAAAGCTCGACTACACTTTGAGGGAACGCCGTGGCCATAAGATCGCTTGCTTACTTGGCCTGCTGGCGGCCAATGAACCACTCGGCAAACTTCGGCAGACCTTCCTTGATCTTGGTCTGCGGGTTGTAACCGATCAGCTCCTTCGCTTTCGAAATATCCGCAAAGGTACGCGGCACGTCGCCTGGCTGTTCTGGCATCAGGTTGATCTGTGCCTTCTTGCCAATAGCCGACTCGATTCCTTCGATAAGCTCCTTGAGCGTGGTGGTCTGCGACTCGCCGAGGTTGAGGATCTCGAACGGCTTGTCGTTGTAGTTAAATGAACCAACGATGCCATCCACGATGTCGTCGATATAAGTATAGTCTCGGCGGGTCGATCCGTCGCCGTACTGGTCGATCGGCGTGCCGTCCCAGATCTTCTGGCTGAACTTGTGGATCGCCAGGTCAGGGCGCTGACCAGGTCCGTACACGGTGAAGAACCGCAAACAAACAATCTGCATGCCGTAGAGGTGGCTGAAGTTCGAGCACATGTGCTCACCAGCCAGCTTGGTCATCGCGTATGGAGAAATCGTGCGCTGGAGCAAATCGTCCTCGGCGAATGGCACTTTGTCATTCACACCGTAAACCGACGAGCTCGACGCAAAGAGTACCTTCTTGACCCCATTATCACGGGCGGCTTCCAGAATATTGAACGTACCGCTGATGTTGGTGGAGATATAAAGCTCCGGATCTTCCAACGACGGGCGCACACCGGCACGGGCGGCTAGGTGGATCACCGCATCAATACCGTGGCTGAATGCTTCCTTCACCGCTTCTTTGTCGCGGATGTCTCCTTCGATCACCACAGAGCCTTCAGGCAAGCGGGTCGCCACGTTCTCACGCTTGATCGACGGATCATAGTAATCGTTAAAATCATCGAGCACGACAATCTCGTGACCCATTTCACCGAATCGACGGGCGGTATGCGACCCGATAAAACCTGCACCTCCTGTGATGAGAATTTTCATGTTGGCACACCCTAATGCGCCAGCGCCAAAGGTCAAAACCAATCATGGGGTGCAGACGGCCGGGAATTAGAGAAATAAGTCTTATAGGCCCTATCGGACCTATGAGAGAAGACTCCGTTGCACCCTGCAGCTTCACGGGCTAGATTGCGGCTCCCTCACGAACCCATTGATGGTGAGCGCGGCGGGCAGGCACGATAATTTCAAGCCAATAAAAAATTTTGTTGCCGCCCTGCAAGAGCTGTGGCAGGTTCCGCGCCCGTTCACCTACGGAAACCAACCGAGGACGAAAGCACCATGGCATACGCAATTTTCAAAACAGGCGGTAAGCAGTACCGCGTCTCAGAAGGCGACAAGATCAACGTCGAGAAACTCGACCTCGAAGTCGGCGCGGAAGCGTCGTTCGACGAAGTGCTTTACGTTGACGGCAAGGTTGGCACCCCATTCGTGGAAGGCGCCAAGGTGACCGCAGAGGTCGTTGCTCAGAACCGCGCAGACAAAGTCATCGCGTTCAAATTCAAGCGTCGTAAGGGTTACCACAAGACCAAGGGCCACCGCCGCCAGATCACTTACATCCAGATCAAGTCGATCTCCGCGTAAGTTCCGCTCACCCATCATTTCCACCCCAAGCTAGGAGACTCATCCCATGGCACATAAAAAAGGACAAGGTTCCGTCAAGAACGGCCGCGACTCGAACAGCAAGCGCCGCGGCGTGAAAAAGTTCGGTAGCGAAGCCGTTATCGCAGGCAACATTCTCATCCGTCAGACCGGCACCAAGTGGAAGCCAGGCAAGAACGTCGGATGCGGAAAAGACTACACCCTTTTCGCTCTTACCGACGGCGTCGTCCGCTTCGACCAGAACGGTCGCCGCGTCAACGTCGACGAAGTAGTGGCAGCCGGCTAATCGCCTCGCTCCATTGCGAATCCATTTACAAGACCGTGCCGCAGCTCCTGCGGTACGGTCTTTTTTTTGTGCCCGGCGTGAAAGGGCTCAAGAAATAGGTCCTATGGGACTGATGGGACCTATCGGGAGAAACGTGGCTCAATCTGAGTTTAGGCTTCGGAGCCTGGGGATTTCGAATATAACAACCCCTCCGATGAAGCCGAAACTGAAACGAGCCCTGATTCTCTCTGCGATCGCCGTGACATTGCTCACGATTGCTGGAGCCACATGGTTCTTGAGCCCAGCTCTCACCAAAGCCCTCAACTGGCCCAAGGCTCGCGCAAATTGGGAAGCCAAGGGAGAGTCGTTCGACCCTCACGACTTTCAGCCCGCTGCGGTGACCGACTCCTCCAACGCTGCACTTCATCCTTGGCTTACCACACAACTACAAGCCACCGAATACCCGGATCTTGAAAGCGAGATTCTTAGAGGAATCCCAGAGGATCTGGTGGACAAGATCTTCGCCTACCCCTACCACGATCGGGAAACCCTCCCACGCGAGCTCGCCCAACGCTTTCTCGACGCCACCGCCAATGCACCTAGCGTCGCATTGGCCACCGAGATTTCATCGCGCCCCAACTGGCAACGACTTGATCACAACACGCCATTCCACAACGACTGGGCGGTAAACCAGGTGGCACGAGACCTCAAACACCTATGGTACGCCCACTCGGCCTGCCACTTGATTCTGGACAATCCAGAGGAAGCCTGGCGCGATGCTGCCCGGATCAGGACGGTTCGAGACTGGACCAAAAACGGCATCGGACTAACACCCCACCTGTTGAACGTTACTACCCACACATCCCTCAGCAACGTATGGCGAACCGGCATTGAACTCGACGCATGGACTGACAACCAACTTCTGGAAATCGCGCGCAGCGACGGATGGGAGACCTCCGCCCGCGATCGCACGCTTCAGGCACTACGAGGCGAAGTGGCGTCATCAGTAGCCACCTTCCAGTCGATAGCTGATAACGCGAAGACCCGCCGAATGCGTGTGTTCATTGCGGCCCAGCAACACGCCCTCGCCCAGATCATCATGCCCCCCATTTCCCGCTATGAAGCCCTGCCAGCCAACACCCCATTGATCGTACTCGGAAACGACCTCGAAACCACCAGCAACGAGCACTCGAAAGACATCCGTGCAAGGCTCACCGAAACTCTCGCTAGCGCAGGCCGCTATGTACTAACGACCTACGTGCCTGCAGTGTGTGAAGAGGTCACCCAATCCCGCCTCACCCGTGTTGCGGCGGCGCTCACGCTATACCACCGGCAGCACGGTCACTATCCAAAGTCAATCGACGCCCTCACCCCTGACATCCTGCCAGCACCAGCAACCGACCCGATGACCAATGGGTCTCTGCTCTACCGCATTGAAGATGACGGCAGCGCCACCATCTGGTCGGTCGGCATTGACCAAACCGACGACCAAGGGAAAGGCGACGACGTGGTGCTCACGTTGTCAGCATTACAAAAATAGGCCCCATAGGACTTATAAGACCTATTGAGGAGGCTCCGCCCCCCCCCTACGCGTCCTCATCCATCGAGCGGCGCTTATGGGAAATATCCAGGTACAGATTGTAGCAGGCGACCGTGAATGGGAATGAGTTCTGAAGAATCCCAACCGAGTCGTTCTTACCAAAGATGAAATAGCTGAGCGCCATCAAGCTGCCGACAATCGACATGTACCAGAACATGCGCGGCATGGTGACCTGCTTGCTCCGTTTCGACGCCCAAAGCTGAACCAACCAGCGGCCAGCGAATAGAATGGTCCCCACATAACCGACAAGCTTCCATCCAGTGATCGTCACCGATTCGATGCCGAACAACGGTCGATGCATCGGGCTGAGATCTGCATCGGCCAGGAGAGTGGAAAGGAAGAAAATGTCCATAATGAGCGACGAAAAGGATTTCGCGAGGGAGCCTCGACAATCGGCTCGTCACCGGTAAGTTGCAACCAGCGAATCCGCCGATCCTCTGCGCATGATTTACCTCGACAACAACGCCACCACCCCGCTGCTGCCCGAAGTCGTCGACGCAATGTTGCCGTTTCTCACCAAGCACTACGCCAACCCATCAGTGGCGTACGACTTTGCTGCACCGGTGCGCGAAGCGATGGAGAAAGCACACGTTCAGGTGGCGGAGTTGATCAACGCCTCGCCGGAGGAAATCATCTTCACCGGCTGTGGCACGGAAGCAGACAACTCAGCAATCGCCTCGGCGCTGGCACTACAGCCATCCCGCAAGAAAGTGGTGGTCGGAGCTACCGAGCACAGCGCCATCGGCAAAGCCGCCGCCCACATCGCGGGCAAACAAAACGTGCTCGTCATTCCGGTCCAACGAGATGGTCGGCTCGACCTGGAGGTGCTCCGCTCCACACTCGAAAACCACGCCCCCGAGATCGCACTGGTTTCCATCATGTGGGCGAACAACGAAACCGGTGTGATCCACCCGGTGGAGGAAATTGCAGCCCTCACCCAGGCCGCCGGCATCCCATTCCACACCGACGCCATCCAGGCAGCAGGGAAAGTCCCGATCGACGTCGCCGCCCTGCCCGTCACCTACCTCTCACTGGCAGCGCATAAGTTTCATGGCCCGAAAGGCGTGGGCGCACTCTACGTCCGCACCGGCGCTCGTTTCCGCAACCAACTCGTCGGCGGCGGACAAGAAGCGGGACGCCGCGCCGGCACGGAGAATGTCGCCGGCATCGTCGCGATGGGCGCCGCCGCGGAAGCCATGCGCTATCGCATCGCCGATGGTGTGATGCATCGCGTCGAGCTCCTGCGAAACCATTTCGAGAATCTGGTCGTCGACGGTCTGGACAGTGTCACGATCAATGGCTCGCCGGAGCACCGCGTGCCGAACACATCGAACCTGTGCATTTCCGGTGCCCGCGCCGAGGCAATGCTGATGCTTCTCGACGAAGCGGGGCTCTGCTGTTCATCGGGCTCGGCATGCAAAACCGGCAGCAGCGCTCCATCGGCAGTGCTCACCGCAATGGGGATCCCAGCGCGCGACGCACGAACCAGCTTGCGCTTTTCCCTGAGCTCGCTGACCACTGCGGTCGAGGTCGAATCCGCCGCCAAGCTGGTGATCGATGCCGCCGTCCGCGTCCGCCGGGAATCGCCCCAAGGCGGAGTCGTCATCCACAGCTAAGTTTTTCCAACCATCTCCCAACCATGTCCCCAATCGACATTCAGAAAATCCGCGAAGACTTCCCGATTCTGCACCAGCAGATCAACGGACGCCCACTCGTGTATCTCGACAACGCGGCCACCTCGCAAAAGCCGCTCCAAGTGCTTGAGGCCTCGGCGAACTACTACCGCAACATCAACAGCAACATCCATCGCGGTGTGCACAAACTGGCGCAATCCGCTACCGCCGCCCACGAACAGGCACGCGAGACCATTGCCAAACACCTCAACGCCAGCCGCCCGGAAGAAGTCATCTTCACCTCCGGCACCACCGACAGCATCAACCTGGTGGCAAACGTGCTGGAGCGCAGTGGCACCATCGGCGAGGGCGACGAGATTCTGATCTCCGGCCTGGAGCACCACTCCAATACCGTCCCATGGCAAATGCTGTGCGAGGCAACCGGCGCGACACTCAAAGTCATCCCGGTTCTCGAAGACGGATCACTCGATCAGGAGGCGTTCGCCACGCTGCTCGGCCCACAAACCAAGGTACTCTCGGTCAACCAAGTCTCGAACGCACTCGGCACCATCAACCCGGTGAAGGATATGATCGCCGCCGCACGCAAGGTTGGTGACGTCATCACGGTTGTCGACGGCGCCCAGTCGATCCCACACATGGCAATCGACGTGCAGGACCTCGATTGCGATTTCTTCGCGTTTTCCGGCCATAAAGTTTTCGCTCCGACCGGTGTCGGCATCCTGTTCGGCAAGTACGACCTGCTTGAGAAACTCCCCCCATGGAAGGGCGGCGGCGAAATGATCCGCCTGGTCACTTTCGAAAAGACCACCTACAACGATCCACCGTTCAAATACGAGGCCGGCACCCCGAACATCGAAGGTGGCATCGCCCTGGCTGCTGCCCTCGACTACGCCAATGCCATCGGGATGGACAACATCTACGCCCAGGAAAAGTTGCTACTCGACCGCGCGACCGCAGGCTTGAGCGAGATCGACGGCGTCAAGATCTACGGCACCTGCCCAAACAAAGCATCAGTGCTTTCGTTCCTCATCGAGGGCATCCACCACTTCGATCTGGGCTCGATCATGGACCAAATGGGTGTCGCCGTCCGCACCGGTCACCACTGCTGCCAGCCACTGATGTCACGCTTCGGCATCACCGGCACAGTGCGCGCCTCGTTCGCCGTCTACAACACGGAAGAAGAAGTCGATGCATTCATCGCCGCAGTTAAAAAAGGCGCGATGATGCTAAGCTAAGCCCCTGCCAAGCAGGGAAATTCTCCGAATTGAAAACGATCCGCGACTTGATAGCCACGGACCGAGTCGCTACGCTCGCCTCCAATATGATCTCCCATCCTCTTCGCTCCATCGCGCGCTTGCTACTCGCGTTGGTGGTCACCTGGGCCTCTCTGGGGACGGCCGCAGCCGCCGACGACAAGATTGACGTTGCCAAGCACTTCGAAGGCAAGTTGCTCAAGCTTGCCTCCAACGGCCAACCAGTTCCCTACGAAACGACGGCCAAGCCGCAGTTCTACCTGATCTACTTCGCCGCCAGCTGGTGAGGCCCATGCGCGAAAGTGACACCCGGGTTGGTGTCCAAATACCGTGAACTCAAGCAAGGTCCTAACGGCAATCAGTTCGAAGTCATCTTCGTCTCGGCAGACCGAGGTCCCGACGAAATGATCAAGTACATGCGCAAGACCAGCATGCCGTGGCCTGCGCTCGACTACATCGAGATGAACAGCGCGAAGCCATTTCGCAAAATGACGGGAGGCGGCATCCCGAACGCACTTCTTGTCACCAAAGACGGCCGCTACATCAACAGTGGCTACAAGAACAAGGGCAAAGGAAAATACCAAGGTGTTGGCCCGGTCGTTGAAACCTTGGAGCAACTTCTCTCCGTCGAAGGTGGCGCCGAGGCAGTCGAAGAAGCCGCCGAGAGCGCGGTAAAGGAAGCTGCCGCCAAGGCCGCTGCCATATTCGATGTGTCACAGACCCGCTGGACCGTTGCCATCGTGCTGGCCTCCCTGACCTTCCTGTTCCTTTTCTTCAAGCGCTAGTTGCTTGCCAGCGGGGCGTTGATTTTTTTCTGCAACGCCCCGCAACCATCTTTCTCCATCAGGGTTCCCTTGATTAAGCCAACGCGGAAAGCACTTCAGCCCACCGCCCGAGGCCGAATCAAAAAACACTACCTGTTAAAGAAAGATGAAAAAATCCGTACTCACCCTCGCTGCTCTTGCTGCCACCATCGGTTACGCTGCTGCAGATCAAGACCGCGAACGCCCACAACCGCCGGCTCCAGAAGAGATCGCCCAGCAGATGCTCGCCGATCACGACGAGAACGGCGACGGAGCCCTCGACGCCGAGGAACTCAAGGCCGCCCACGAAGCACGAAAAGAACAGGCCAAGGAACGCCGACGCCGCAAAGGTGAAGGAAAGGGCTTCCGCAAAGGCCCACGCCCACCACGAGGTGACGGCGATGAAGATGGTCAGAAGCGCGAACGCCGCAAGCGCCCAACCGCTGAAGACGTGATCGAAAAACATGACACCGATGCCAGCGGATCGCTCGATGAGGCAGAACTCACCGACATGATCGAAGCCCGCCGTGAACACATGCGCGAACGCCGGCACAAGCGCGGCGGCGGCCGTGGCCCACGCGGACCAATCGACCAAGACTAATCCCCTCCGACTGAATTCAGCCACCAGCCGACTCCCTCACTTGGGAGTCGGCTGATTTTTTTGCTGCGTACGCGGCCGCTGGGAAGGAACACAACACGCCCCAACAGGTCGGACCTGATGTATTGATCGGCAGCGATGCCGATTCCGATAGCGAAGAGAGAGGCTGCTGGAGCTGGGCGATACCTCAAAGCTCAGCTTATGAACCAACCAAATCGGCATCCTCCCTGACAGGGAGGCGCAAACCAGCCTGGGGTGACGGGAGCCTCAGGCGACCACACCCTGGGATCACCGTGCCCTACCAGCCGGCCGAGCCGACGACCTCGTCGAAACCCTAAGCCCCCCCCCGATGGCCGCTAAAGAAAACGCAGCCATTACTGACCGACCATCTCTTTGATATCTTTGAACGTGAACGATTCTTCACGTCCGCTCAGCGGAACGATATTGTCCACCGGTTCATCATCGAGATATCGGTCATTGCTGACCTCGACATTATCGTAGGTCGAGTAGCTCTTCCCTTGGAGCCGGCTATCCGACGTGGCGTACTCACCGGTCTTGTAATTCTTGCGGTCAGTCAGCGCCCGCTCATTACCGCCCCGATAGGCACTGGTCGCAAACGCCTGACTGGCATCACGTGCTTCGTTGGTGCGGAATTCAGACACGCCGCGGTAGTTCTGAGTGCGGAACTCCCCGCTCTTGAACTCACTCACACGGTAGTCACTACGCAACTTGGTCTTTCCTTCCGCTCTGAAGCCCTTTTTCTCAAACTGACTGCGGCGCCCTCCGCCCCCTCCACCGCTGTACATTTGGTTATTCGCAAGACGCTCCTCAAACGAGCCGCCAGAATAGGAGACATCATCCCCTGCGGAGCCAGAGCTCTTGCAGCCCACAGAAAAGCTCACCGCCGCCACGAGGAGTGACGATGCCAAAAGACGAAACGGATGGATCCCTGCGCTCACGGGCGAGACCCTACTCTCTCCGCCAGAACGGGTAAAGGGGAATTGTCACAGGCGGAGCCGCAGAAATGCGTTACATTTGAGCAAGGAATTCGAACTTTTTTCGTAATCCCCACCGCTTTGATCGTTCCTGCGTCATAGGTATTCTCATGTTCAGGCCGTGCCTGAGCCCACACACACTCCAAGCACACACATCCACCCATGAAAACACACTGCAGAAGCCTCGCTCTGGCTGGTCTGGCGCTCGCACTCAGCGCCAGCGCGGATGCCAGAACCTGGACCAGCTCTGACGGCTCCAAGACATTCGAAGGCACGTTCATCAGCGAACGCGGCGAGAAAGTCACCGTCGATGTCAACGGCCGCCGCCTCACATTCACAAAAGACAAACTGTCCGAGGCCGACCAAACATGGATCGCTGAGAACAGCAAACCTGAACCACCAGAAGCCACCGGAGAAGCGGATCTGTCGTCACAAGCAATCGGCAAAGAGGTGGAGAAGAAACTCGCCAAACTCGACGGCAAACGGGTCAAATCCTACAAACTGACCAAAGCACCCGAGTACTACATCCTTTACTTCTCGGCCAGCTGGTGAGGCCCTTGTAAATCTTCTGCTCCACAGTTGGTGGAGAAATACAACGACCAGATCGCCGATAACGACAAAGCCGAGATGATTCACATCAGTCTCGACCGCAGCGATGAAGCCGCAGAGAAGTGGGCAAAAAACGCCAAGATGCCATGGCCTATCATGCTTCCTAAAAAGGCCAACAAGACATCATTGAAGAAATTTGCCGGACGCGGTGTCCCTCACTACGTCCTCGTCGACAAAGATGGCAACAAACTCGCAGAAGGCCAATACCAAGCCTTCAGCAAACTGAAGGAACTGACCAAATAACACCCCATGAAGCAATTCGCTCTCCCCATAGTCAAGGCGCTCGCATTCCTCGCGATCGCAGCAACCGCCCACGCCGGCACGATCAAAGAAAAACTCGCTGGGAACACATCGGTGCTCGAAGGCACTGAGTTCAAAGCCCAGGATATCCAAGGCGAGCCGGAATATTACATTCTCTATTTCTCGGCCAGCTGGTGAGGACCATGCCGTAGTACCGCTCCACAGTTGGTGGAGACTTACGCGAAGACCATCGCCACGAACGACAAAGTCGAAATGGTGCACCTCAGCGCCGACCGCAACGCAAAAGCCGCGACTACCTGGGCGGCCAAGGAAAAGTTCCCATGGCCAACCGTCCTTCCTGAAAAGGTGAAAGCCACCGGGTTGGAAAAGTACGCCGCAGGCTACGTTCCCGACTACATCCTCGTCGATAAAGAAGGCAAGGAACTGGCCCGCAAGAGCGGCGCCGTATTCGCCAAGCTCAAAGAACTCACCGAGTAATCATCCACCAATCGAAGTTTCCTTCAGCTCCCGCAGCCTCGCGCTGCGGGAGCATTTTTTTGCCGCTCGCACAGCGTGTGTCATCACACCAAATCGGAGAGTCACCCCACAGTTCCGCACTCCGTTGCGCAGCACTGCGGCAACAGCCTTCCAGCCGTCTGAGCGCGCGCCCCAAATACGCTAAACAACCTTACCCAACCAACAATGCCTTGGCATGCTGGCGACCCGACTCGGAAGTCGATCCCCCAAGCATCCGCGCGATCTCACCCACGCGCTCGTCGCCGCTAACCTCCCGCAGCTTCGAATATGTGCGGTCATCTTCCACCACCTTGTCGACAACGAAATGCTGCCCGCCACAGGCCGCGACCTGCGGCAAGTGCGTGATCGTAATGAGCTGACGTTTGGCCGCAATGGTCTGCATCTTCCGTCCCACCGCATGCGCCACTTCACCGCCGACATTGGCGTCGATTTCATCGAAGACCAACAAGGCCACTTGGTCCTGCTCGGCGAGTGCGCTCTTCACCGCCAGCATCACCCGGGAAATCTCACCGCTGGATCCGATCAAGCGCAAAGGTTTCGCGGGCTCGCCTGGGTTCGGCATAAATTGAAACTCCACCGCATCCAGTCCGTGAGGCCCCGGTGTGTCGAGAGCCTCCACGTCCACGGCGAAGCGCGATTGCTTGAACCCAAGGTCCTTCAAATTCGCCTCGATCTCGACCGCCAGCTTCGGCGCTGCCTTGGCACGAACCTCCGACAGCTTGCGCCCAATCTCGCGCACACTCTGTTCCGCGCGGTTCGCCTCTTGCTCCAAGCGCTCGAGCTCGTCGCCCCGGTTCTGGATCGAATGCAACCGCTCGGATGCTCGCTCGTAAAACGACTTCACCTCGTCGATCGTGTCGCCGTACTTGCGCTTCAGAGATTCGATCACATCCACCCGTTGCTCCAACTGGGCAATCTCCTGCGGGTCAATTTCCACCTCATCCCGGTAGTCCGCCAACCCGCTGCTCAGTTCACCCAGTTCAATCACCGCCGAATCCAGCCCTGAGAACAACTCAGCCGCCGAGGGGTCGAGCCGCTCCAGTTCACGCGCCGCCCGCTGCACATCGCCAAGCCGCGCCACCACGCCGTCATCGCCGTCCACCGCATCGCCGATCAACCCGGAAAGCTCAATCAAGCGCACCGCATTCGTTCCACGACGGTAGCGGTCGAGCATTTGCTCCTCATCGAGATCGTCCAGCGATGCCGCCTCGATCTCCTTGATCTGATGTTCCAACAAATCCACCTCCTGCTCCGACGCCCTCTCGCTATCACGGAGCTGCTTCCATCGATTATGGGCGTCCTGCCACGTTTTCCATGCGAGGCGGTACTCCGCGTGCAAATCCACGCCGGCGCCAAATGC
Organism: Sulfuriroseicoccus oceanibius; assembly: GCF_010681825.2. NCBI lineage: Bacteria > Pseudomonadati > Verrucomicrobiota > Verrucomicrobiia > Verrucomicrobiales > Verrucomicrobiaceae > Sulfuriroseicoccus > Sulfuriroseicoccus oceanibius. The sequence goes on from NZ_CP066776.1 coordinate 3,397,789, forward strand.
ATCGAGAAGATGGCGTTGATGATCGCGCGACAACAAAGACTGATGGTCATGCGGCCCGTGCAGGTCGATCAAGTACTCACCAATCGCCTTCATCACCTGCAAAGTCACTGGCGAGCAGTTCACGAATTGTTTGTTAGCGCCCCCCAAACTCACGACGCGGCGCAGTAAAAGCTGACCGTCCTCACAGGCCACGCCGCCCGACTCCTCCAAAATCGCATCGATCTTGCGAGTGTCCGGCAGTTGGAAAACCGCTTCCACCACACACTTGTCCTCACCACTCCGCACCAGCGATCGGTCGGCTCGCTCGCCGAGCACCAGGTTCAACGCCCCCACAATCACCGACTTGCCCGCCCCGGTCTCACCTGTGACCGACACCATCCCCGGCGACAACTCCCAAACCAATTCTTCGACCAGGGCCAGGTTCTGAATTCGCAGTGTGGTGAGCATAGTGGGTGGTTGCGGTGATCTGATGATTATGGCAATGCTTGCCTACGAATGCGCAGATCCTGCGCGTTCTGCAACAGGAATCGCAAGCACGAACGCTAACGATCGATGAGCGGAATGAAAATCACTTTTCTAGGGACGGGAACATCTGTCGGTGTGCCCGTCATCAGTTGCCACTGCGAAGTCTGCACCTCCAATGACCCGCGCGATACCCGCCTGCGCTCGTCCATCCACGTCGAGGCCCAAGACGGCACCTGCTGGATCGTCGACTGCGGCCCGGACCTGCGCACCCAATGCCTCCGCGCCGGAATCGAACACCTGGACGCCGTACTCATCTCCCATGCCCACACCGACCACGTCATGGGCTTCGATGACCTGCGCCCATTCTCGTGGCGCAAGGATGACGGGCTCCCCATCTATGCCACCCACGACTCACTGGTCACGCTGCGCCAGTCGTTCGGCTTCGCATTCGACAACGCCATCCGCCAAAAGGGCTACTTCCACCCCAACCCGATGTGCCTCACAGGGCCATTCCACCTCGGTACCACCCGGGTCACTCCTCTGCCCGTCATCCACGGCAACGTCGACACCATCGGCTACCTTTTTGAAACAGAAGCAGGCAAGCGCATCGCCTACATGAGCGACGTCAAGACCGTGCCCGCTGAATCCCGCGAGCAACTGGGATCCCTCGACTTGCTCGTCATCGACGCACTGCGCCCCGCCCCGCACCCGACCCACATGTGCATCGACGAAGCGCTTGCGTTTTCGGAACGGATCGGTTCTCCTCGCACCCTGCTGACCCACCTCACCCACGACATCCGGTTCCGCGACCTGGAGCCCTCGCTCCCCAACCACGTGGAGATTGCCTATGACATGCTGGAAGTCGTGATTTGAGCGTGGCCTACGCTCCACATTCACTTCTCATGCCCCGCATTGTTTCTCATTTCCTCGCCCTGCTCGTGCTCGGAGCCTTGTTGCTCCAACCGGCACTCGCCCGCCGCACCGCTCCACCCGAGATCGACCGCTCACAGGTGCTGGTCGTATTCAACCAAAACGAGCAGGCCTCGCGCGAGCTCGCCGAGCACTACGCCACAGCTCGCAACATCCCGCGGGAAAACCTGCTGGGCCTCCGTTGCTCGGAAAAAGAGACCATCACCCGCAGCGAGTTCATCACCTCGATCGAACGACCGATCCGCGACCACCTGAGCAAAAACAAATTGTGGCAACTCGCCCGAACGCGGCAAGGCACGCAGGAAGCCGTCGCCAGCAAAATCAAAGTCATCGTGATGATCAAGGGCGTCCCGCTCCGCGTCTCACGCGACGCGCTCGAGATAGAAGGCAAGAAGGGCACGTTCAAAGCCAACGAAGCCGCCATCGACTCGGAACTCGCCGCACTCGGGCTGATCGACCACCCAACCACCGGCTTCGTCCGCAACCCGTACTTCAAGAAGGATCAGAGCATCACCGAAGCCAACATCCCGTGGCTCTTCCTCGTCGGCCGCATCGACGGCCCAAGCTATAAGATCGCGCGCCGCATGATCGACGACGCGATCCAAGTCGAGAAATCCGGCCTGTGGGGCATGGGCGTGGTCGACCTGGCTGGTAAGTTCCCGCTCGGTGAGGCCTGGCTCAAGAACATCTATAAAGCCAACTGGAAAGCTGGCATCCCCACACTCATCGACCGCCACAAGCCGACCATTCCATCGCACTACCCGCTGCGTGATACCGCAGTCTACTTTGGTTGGTACAGCGGCCACCGCGACGGCCCTCTCATGAACCCGGACTGGAAGTTCAAACAAGGTGCCGTCGCCGTTCACCTCCACTCGTTCAGCGCCGCCACCGTGCGCACGACGGACAAACACTGGGTCGGCCCGATCCTCAATGCAGGTGCGGCAGCCACCGTCGGCAACGTCTACGAACCCTACCTCCAGCTCACCCATTACTTTGAGCTCCTCCACCAACGTCTGCTCGATGGCTACACATTGGTCGAGGCCGGCTACATGTCACTGCCTGCGGTTTCGTGGATGAATGTGACCATGGGCGACCCGCTCTACCGCCCGTTCGCCCGCCGTCACGAGTTGAAGATCAGCCCGAGTGATCTCCCTCAGGACAAAGATTACATCGCCATTGCCGTGGCTTTTTCCTCCTGGGGGCGCACTCCGATGACACTCCACCGCAAACTGGAGCAGGCCTTCCGCCGGACTCGCAATGGAATTTACTACGAAACGATTGCTCTCCACCACTACCAGCAGAATGGGTTCAGCGAGTGCATCGAGTTCCTCCAGCGCGCGCAGCAGATCTACTCGTCCCCAGCCGACAAACTGCGCTGCGGTCTACTTGAAGCGGATGCCTTGCTCGCTAAAAAACAGAAAGCCGACGCTCTCGACCTCCTGCGTGATTTGAAAAAGCGCTATCGCCGCGAGCCATCGGTCAAAGCGGCAGAAGTCATGCTCAGCCGCCTCACACCAAAGCCGAAACCCAAACCGGCAACGGATGCAAAGGAGAAGAAATCATCACAAGCTGGTTAGCTTGGAGCTCAGTGTCGGCGAGATCATCGAAGGACGTCTTGCCTGAACTGTGATGAGTCCCGAGTAACAACGCCCCCCCAATCCGCTACAATTTGATGACAGGCATCAAAGTGCAAAAGGCCACCAAAGACACCACAAACCACTCCACACCAACTCATTACAAAAACACCCAACCCCGCGCATGTGGCGCAGGATTGGGTGGAAGAGAACGGAAGTGATACCTTAGCTCACCTTGGTCCTACCTTGCAGCATATCCACTACATCGGCAGCACCATACGAGTCGTGTGGCGAATCGAGAAGGTAGCGCAGGAACGAGAAGTCCGAGCCACTGGTGACAATCGGCGGGATCACCTCGCCATCGCGCACCTGGCCAAGACCAATGGTCGAGAGCAAGCCATTGCACAGGCACTGCTTGCCAGCGCACATATCCGAGGATCCACCACGCTCGACAAACTTGGAAACCGGTGACGACGGGCAACGGAACGAAACCTCGCCATTCTTGCTCACAAAGCCGGAGCGCAAATACCCAAGATCGCATCGTCGAGTCGACTCATCAGGCACTTCATAGCCATCGAGTTCGATCAACTTGATAGGATAACCTGTCGGCGACGCATTAAAATCCGTCTCCACATGGAGCTTGTGAGCGAAATACTTCTCGATCACTTCTTGTTTGATCTCAGGGAGGATGCCCGACTCACGGCAGTAGGCAAAAGCGGTGCCAACCTGCACGCCCTGGGCGCCATCGACCTTGGCCGCCTCGAGCATATCGTAGGAAGCACATCCTCCTGCGAGCCAGAATGGGCGGCCCAATTCGCGGATCTTCGCCAGGTTCACCTCATCGCGAGGTCCATACTGACCACGACGCGGTGGTGCGTTGTGCCCACCGGCGGAGTGGTGCTCGATCACAAAACCATCCACATGCCCGGTCGCACGCTTGACCAATGTACGCGCCAGCGTGTCCGACGAAATGACCGCAATGAACTTAGGACGCTTCAATTCGGTGATACCCACCGGGCAGTACTCATCCGGGTCAAACTGCTGGAAATAACTCTCCTCGCCACCGCTGACATGCACTTTCAATTCCACCGACTTGATTCCAGCCAAGCCATCCAGAATTCCTGGGATCATCAAAGGAATCCCGCCCCCCATCAGCACGTAATCCACGCCGGCAATCATCGCGCCAAAAAGCGTCGGCATGGTCGGAAGCTGGATCTTCTCCAACAGGTTCATCCCGATCACTCCATCATGCCCTTCCTTGGCGAGCCATACCTCGACAAAGGCGCCCATCATCATCATGTCCACGCTGGTGCGGGTCAGTTGAAGTGACGGCATCGGCAACACCTTGAACGGTTTGTCCGCAGGCTTGCCGCCCTCGATGAAATACTTGTCGAGAATCGCCTTTGCCAGATCCTGATCGGGATACGCGGCCATCGCCCGGCGGACGGAGCCATCCGGGTCTCCGTTCTGCAACCGACGCGCCAAAACCGTGTCCAGCGCCGTTCCAGAGACGACTCCCAATTGCCCAGCCTGCGCCACAGCCTTGGCAAGCGTCCAGTTCGATACCCCTACACCCATGCCTCCTTGGATGATCTCGGGAAGTTGTTCATTTGCAGTGCTCATACGCGTCATTCGTAAAATTTTCAATCCTCCTCAGAACGAGGGGATTCCGCTTATTTGCGCTGTCTGGAGACGGAGTTCCATAAGATTCCGTCCATTGTTCCGCATCCCCTCCCGAGCGGTTCGGATTCGGACTAAAGGAAGAATCGCAGACCAACGAATCCCCCTCCCCCTCCGGCCGGACTCCGCCCCCCACGTCTGTTATCCACACCTTCCATCCACGCCCCCTCGGAGCGACACCTCAGGAAAACAAAATCGGGGCTCCGGATTTCTCCGAAGCCCCGACCGAAAACGAACCACTCCCACTAGCGGGGTGGCGCATTCGCTAGCATTAATCAATCACCTCAGGCCAGTCGGTGTGGAAGAACTCACCACGTGGCTTGTCGGTGCGCTCGTAGGTGTGCGCGCCAAAGAAGTCACGCTGCGCCTGGAGCAGGTTGGCCGACAGACGCTCGTTGCGGTAGCTGTCGTAGTAACCGAGGCTCGCGCTGAAGGCCGGCACAGGGATTCCATTGGAAACCGCCAAAGCAACCACTTCGCGCCAGTTCTGCTGGTTCTTGTTCAACACGTCCTTGAAGAACGGATCGAGCATCAGGTTGCTGAGCTCTGCGTTGTTGCGGTACGCGTCGGTGATGCGGTTGAGGAAACGAGCACGGATGATGCAGCCGCCGCGCCAGATGGCTGCGATTGCCGCGAGGTCCAGGTTCCAGCCCTTCTGCTCGCCGGTGGTGGCGATGAGGTCCAGCCCCTGTGCGTAGGAAATGATCTTCGACGCGTAGAGAGCGTCGCGGACTTTGTCGACCAACGCAGCCTTCTCCACGGAAAGCTCGACTTTTGGCCCTTCCAACTGAGTGCTGGCGTCGACACGCTTCTCTTTCATCGACGAAAGGATGCGGGCTTCCACTGCTGCGTTGATGGTGGAAATCACCACGGCGTTTTCCACCGCGTTCATGATGGTCCAGCGACCGGTGCCTTTCTGGCCGGCTGTATCGAGGATCACATCGACGATAGGCGCGCCGGTCTCCGGATCATTCTGCTTGAAGATCTCAGCGGTAATCTGAATCAGGTAGCTCTCAAGGTCGCCGTTGTTCCACTCGGTGAACACAGCGGCAAGCTCCTCTGCGGTGAAACCAGCTGCCTTGAAAATGCTGTACGCTTCGCAGATCAGCTGCATGTCGCCGTACTCGATGCCGTTGTGGATCATCTTCACGTAGTGACCGGCACCACCAGGACCGATGTGGGTCACGCATGCCTCGCCGTCCACCTTGGCGGAGATGCTCTCGAAAATTGGCTTCATCACATCCCAGGTCGACTCAGGTCCACCAGGCATGATCGATGGCCCTTTGCGGGCACCTTCCTCACCACCGGAAACGCCGGCACCAATGAAACGCAGACCTTCCTTCTCAAGCCAGGCGTCACGGCGCTCGGTGTCGGTGTAAAGTGAGTTACCACCGTCAATGATGATGTCCCCTTCTTCGAGCAGAGGAATCAATGACTCGATCACCGCGTCAACAGGACCACCAGCCTTGACCATGATCATCACCTTGCGTGGGCGTGCAAGACTCTGGACAAACTCCTCCAAGCTCTGGGTGCCCACCAACTTCTTGTCCGGATGCGCCGACACAAATTCATCGGTCACCGAACCGGTTCGGTTATATACAGAAACCTGGAACCCGCGGCTCTCCACATTGAGCACCAAGTTCTGTCCCATCACAGCAAGCCCGATCAGGCCGAAGTCGCTTTTGTTTTCCATGGGCACAACTTCGCGAGAAATCCGCACGAAACAAGTTGGAGTTTGCTTTCAATCCGCGCTTTCCCCCGATCCCCCCAAAAGGCCCGCCCGACGTCACACCAACAACCGGAAGGCCGTCCCACCAGCGCTTCGCACCGTCTCACGAGCGTCGATGGAGCAACCTCACTCTTGAGGTTGAACGCGCGACTCCGCATCACGCAGCGCCCCACGGACCGCCGGTTTCCCATCCGGCCATCCCGCAGTCGCGGGACTACGCTAGAAGCGTAGCCATCGGAGCGCAGCGACCACTCTCCCAAAACTCACCTCACGCAAAGCCCCGAAGATCCCAAAGAAGAGCTACCGATCCGATCGCCACAAAAGCTTCGTGTCCTTCCAGCCCTTCGAGGTTCCCCCCCCAATTCAAAAATCCCATGAATCATGTCAATCCTGTCCAAAAACTTCCCTGAGGCAGCGACGGCAGAAATACTGACCCTCCACCACACAACGCCCCCACCGCCAATCTCGGAAACTCCCTCGACATCAACCGCAAGCCCACCAATGGTCTGCTCATAAAACCATCAGCACGGATTCGACTTGCTCTCAAAAGTCCTTTATTGGCACCTTTGACAAACCCGTCATACAAATTATGTCCGCACCAGTTCCAAAGCGCATCTCTCTCCTCGCGCAAACGGTCAACAGCATCCGCAATCAAATCTACGATGGATCGTGGGGACAATACCTGCCGCCGGAGCGCACCCTCTGTGAGCGCCTCCAGATCAGCCGCAGTACTCTGCGCAGGGCTCTCGAAAAAGTCGCGGCCGAAGGACTCATCGACCTCGGCGGCTCCGGCAAACGCAGAACCATCCTCGCAAAACCCGATCCGGAACGCGCCCGCCTGCCAGAGGAATACACCAACACCACCCACCGCATCGTCTGGCTCAGCCAAACCCCATTGGCCGAGATGTCCAGCATCAACATCCGCCTCATCGCGTCCCTCCAGGCGCGCCTCGCCCAGCGCAACTGCACACTCTCCATCATCCAACTACCGGAGCGCGTCCGCGAAAAACCGGAACGCCACATGGATAGGTGGATGGGCGATATCGAAGCCGATGCCTGGATTCTCCACTGGATGCCCGAGCCCGTCCAACGCTGGTTCCACCATCACCGCCGTGACGCCTGTATCTTCGGCACACCGGCAGACGGCATCGACCTCGCCAGCATCGAGTTCGACACCGCCGCTGCCATGCAGCACGCCACTATCCAACTCCAACACAGCGGACACACCCACATCGCCTTGCTGCGCCCCGATAACAAACTGGTAGGTGACCAACGCATGGAGGAACGCTTCCTCCAACTCGCAACCGACAACATCCACCACACGGCCATCCGCATCGGTGACGAACCCGAACAGATCGAGCGGGAACTCGTTCGCGTTTTCACCAAAAACGACCAACGCCCACCGTCCGCGTTGATCTGTACCCACGTCCACAGCGCACTCTACGCCACCACTTGGCTCCAACACCACCGCATCAAAATCCCCGACCAAGTCAGCATCATCCTGCTGCGGTCCCAACCACTCATGCGCTACGTTTATCCATCCCTCTCGCATTATGCGATCAACGAAGAGCGAGCCGTCACCGAGATCATCCCACAGCTCAATGACCTGATGAGCGCACACATTTCCTCATCAGCCCGAATCAACCTCATCCCTGAATTCAAAAAGGGAAACAGCTCGCGATAACCACTGCTCAAAAAAAACGCGATCTCCGTGCATTTTCTTTGAACGCACTGCCACTGCAGAGAAACAAACCATCTGTTGTCATGGTCGTGTGACCTGATGTGTTTTCATTGTTTTTTGTTTTCCTCCCGGAGTTCACGCTCCGGGAGGTTTTTTTTTACATTTGTTTTGAACGCCGTGCCCATGAGCGGACACGTAACGTTTGTAAATCCGCTTCATGTGCCTGGCGCTTGTTTCGGTGTTTTCATTGTTTTGTTTTGGTTTTCCTCCCAAGGTTCGCGCCTTGGGAGGTTTTTTTTATGTCTGAAAAACCCGTAATGGTATCAACGTGAACCATCGCAGATTCCATAGCGTTCTGTCGTCCACTCAGAGATATTCTGCGGCACACCCCCAGCCCACGGCTGACTGGATATCATCGAGTTAACGCACATGAACCGCATTTCCCGCATCCTTGCACTCACGGCCTGCACCACATTGGCAGCCCCTCTGACCTCCGCCTACGCGGAACACTATAAGCTCTTCGTTCTCACCGGACAGTCCAACTCACTCGGCACTACCAATGGAGGTGAGAGCGATCCAAGCTCGGGCAGCGATCCCGCCGACAGCCACATCAAGTTCGCCTGGCGCAATGTCCAAAATGCCACGACCACTATTGGCCACTCCGGCCAAACCTTGGACCCAGCTACCACCACCGCGGACTTCACCACGCTTCAGGATCAGCAGGGCGGTGTCTACGGAGGCAGCGCCACGCACTGGGGACCGGAAATTTCCTTCGGCCGCAATCTCTTCAAAGCAGGCGTCCGTAACTTCGGCATCATCAAAGCCAGCCGTGGCGGCGGCGGTAACACATTCTGGGACAAATCCGCCGGCGGCCACATGTACACCGACGTCGTCGATACCGTGACCGAAGCCACCGCCGACCTCACCGCAGACGGCCATACCTTCGAAATCGTCGGCCTGCTCTACTTCCAAGGTGAAAGCAACACCGCTGCCGAAGCCTCCGTCGCCGGCAGCCGATTCAAAACACTCGTCGACAACCTGCGCTCGGACCTCCCGAACGCAGCGTCACTCCACGGGTTGATCGGCGGCATCGCGAAATCCGGCAGCGAGGAAGACACCACTCGCGCCCAGCACGCTGCCATCGCCGCCAGCACATCCTACATTTCCTACTTCGATAACGTCGACCAAACCGCCAACTACTCACCCGACGGCCTCCACTTTAACAAGCAAGGAAAACTGACCATCGGCCAGCGTTTTGCCAATGCCGCATTCGACGCAGGCATCGTCTCCCGCCACTACGGACGTCTCGTGTTCATTGGCGACTCCATCACCCAGGGCGGTAACGGAGACCATCCGAGCTATCGCTACCAGGTCTTCAAGAACCTGGCCAACGCCAACGTCCCGGCCGACGCAGCTACCGGCTATCAGTTCGTCGGCAGCGTCACCGGAGCCCACACCACCGCCAGCGGTGGCGGCAACGTCACCACCCCGGACGTCAACGGCCAAAGCTTTAGCAATGTCCACGAAGGCCACTACGGCTGGCGCGTATCCTGGGAAGTCGGACGCGTCGCCCTGCCCGCTGGGCGCCGCAGTGGCAACCGAGGTGAAGGCACCTTGCTCAACTGGACCGGTCAGGCCAACCCTCAAGAGTACGACTTGGACTCCATCGGCAACAAGGTCCCGTACCCCGACCCAGCGGCTTCGGACACAGGCAATACCGGCACGACCTACACCCCGGACACTGCAGTGATCAAAATCGGTATCAACGACATCGCCGACGGGGTCGCCGTCACTCAGATCCGCGACGACATCGGCACTATGATCGACCAACTCCAGGCCGCCAACGCCAATGTCCGCATCTTCCTCAGCCAGGTGCTCTACATCAACAAGGGCGCAGCTCTGAACGCAAAAGTCGACGAACTGAATGCGCTGCTTCCCTCCTTGGCTGCCGACAAAACCACGAGCACCTCGCCGATCTGGGTGATCGAAACCAACACCGGCTTTAACCCAGTCACCCAGACTTTCGACCAAGTGCACCCGAACGCTGACGGCGAAGCCTACGTCGGCAACCGCATCTCCGGCGGCCTCGCATTGATCGAAATGCCCGTACCTGGCGGCGTCACCGCCCTGCCATTGCAAGAAAAAGACAGCAACGACCTCGGCTCAGCCAAATTTGAAGGAACCGACATCTGGAACACCGGCAGCTTTGCCACCGGATGGATCAGCAACGGCAATCCCGGCGCAACGGCAGCCGACGACAACGACATCCGCATCACCCACCCCGGTGATGCGATCGCCCACTGGATCGAAGGCACCAACACAGGATGGTCCGACATCAACGACGGCATCTGGACCTGGGAAGCCCGCTTCAAGTTCGACGCACTCCCGAATGGCTTCATCGTCTGGCTCGGCACGGGCGAGGACGCAATTTTCATCGAGCTCTATGCCGACCGCACCCAGGACACCGGCGGGCAATCGTTCAACGTTGCACACAACAACACCGATGGCCAGTTCCACACGTTCAGAGTCACCCACGACCCGAATACCAACCGCTACCACGTCTGGCGCGATGACGTACAGCTCACCCCTGCAGGAGGTGCCCCATACGACGGCCCCACCGATGACGAACGCATGATCCTCGGTGACTTCACCGGCAGTTCCTTCGGCGACGGCTACTCAGTCACCGTAGACTACGTGATGTATCGCGGCGGCTACGAGGGCAACGAAATCCACAATGGCACTTCGTTCATCAACAGTTGGACGAATGCACAAAATGCCCTCACCGCAACCATCGTTAACTCCACAGACCTTCAGCTCGTTAACCCTGGATCGGGGCCCGCATGGCTCGAAGGGGAGAACACCGATTGGGCAACCAAAAACGACAGCTACTGGACATGGGAGTCACGGATCAAGTGCGACAACGTAGCCAACGGGTTCATCATCTGGCTCGAAACCGGAGCCAAGGCAATCCAAGTCGCGCTCTTTCCGGACCGCACGGAAGACCTCGGAGCCAACAGCTTCTCCATCAGCCACAACAACGTCGATGGAGAATTCCACACCTTCCGCATCGGCTACGACGCGGCACGCGAAGTCTACCACGTCTGGCGCGACGGCGAACGCCTCACCAATACCCAGGGCGCGACACCAGACGCAAACGTCCTCACCCAGCGCATGATCCTCGGTGACTACACAACCGGCCCGTTCGGCAATAACTTCGATGTCACCATCGACTACATCCGCACCGACTCAGGTAACTCATACCTGCCCCTCACCGCCGACGCCGACAAGGACGGCCTGCCCGACCTGTGGGAAGACCGCTACTACGGCAGCCTCACCGGCGCATCCGCAACCGCAGACGACGATGCCGACGGCCGCAACAACCTCGACGAGTACACAGCCGACACCAACCCAACCGATTCCAACTCGACACTAACCGTCACATCGACCGTGAACTCCGCCGAGGGCACATGGAACCTGACCGTCCCGAAATCGTCCACCGCCCGGCGCTATACCCTCAAAAAGAGCGTCGATCTTGGAATCGCGGATCCGTGGGCCGCTGTGCCGGGCCAAGGCCCCATCACCGGCAACGGCAGCAACCTCGTCTTCCAAGACACCCCGACCGGCAACCGCACCTTCTACAAGGTCGAAGTCTCCCACCCATAGTTCCTCGTTAAAAATCGCCCGGACGCACGATCAATATGCCCGCTGAGCCCCCCGCTCAGCGGGCATTTTTGTGCCCATCCTCAATCGCGACACTCACCCCATAGATCGACGAGCCCCCATGGAATCACGGTGTCCCCACCGTCCGTGGAACAGCCCCATCCCCATTGTCGACGAGGACGTCGAACCACCACGCATCCTCCGCATCACACAGAGGCCCCACGGACCGCCGGTTTCCCATCCGGCCACCAATCCTCAAGGAGCGCAGCGACCACTACTCCCCCTCCTTCGCCCGACGGCAGGAATGCCGTCCCTCCAGCGCTTCGCACCGCCACACGAACGGCGATGGAGCAACCTCACTCTTGAGGTTGACCGAGCGACTCCAGCATACCCTACCACGCTTCTCTCTCCGAAATCCCGTGAATCATGTCAATCCTGTCCAAACACGATTCCAAAACCGCCGCCCCTCGCATCCGGCTCCTCCGGTCCTACCGTTTGCGCCGCAAATGAAGCTTCAGTCCCTGATAACGGACTGTCGAAGAACCGGTTCCCATGGAGGCGCGCGCGCCCGACGAACCACGAAGGCGCATCGCCAAATCAAAGCGATCCTCGTAAATCGGCTCTCCCTTGTCGAACAAGACGCCATTCAAACGGGAAGTCTCCTCGCCCAGACCCACCCGGACAGCGACATCACCACCGCCCGAATTGGCAAAACTCAGCACATAAACACGTCCCTGCCGCAGCCTTACACCGCTCGGAAACTCAAAACGGGTCACCACCCCGTCACCCAATGCCAAATCCTTCACCGTGCTCTCTGCAATCTCAGCTCCGAGCCCCCAGGTCGAGGCATCACCATCCGCATCCTCGCTCAGCACCAGCTTCACTGATTTGTTATCAATATCATCCTGATGTCCCATCAATTTAGCGCCCCCCACCTCAATGGCATCCACCTCCATGCTCTGCGCCATGGTGAAGGTCTGACCACACGACTCTTCGAAATTCGCACTATCAACCGCGGGCAACGACGAAACATCTCCATCTGCAGTGGCCTCAAGCCTCATCGCCAGGTCGAACCGCCCCTCGAAAGCAGGCTTTTTGTCGGAAAACAAACACCAGCCGGGACGCGCCCCGGCTGGACTGAGCCCTACACGCCGGGTTGCCACACGTCCTCGCCCATCCAGCACTACCAACGCATAGACCCGCCCCCCTCTAAGGCGCACAGGCTGCGCCAAGTTCGCGGTGACATCAGACCCCTGACCAAGTAACTCCACGGCTTCAGACCGCGCCAATACTTCACCAGGATCCCAAGTTTCCGGGTTGCCATCGAGATCCTCACGCAACTCCACCGAAACCGCCCCTAGCCAGCCATTCTCTTTGTCCTCTTTATAGAAATGGGCCGCACGCCCCAACGTCACCGCATCCACATTCAATCCGCCACCCACAGGGAGCGCAAACGTCTGCCCAATCGGGCCCAAAAGATTTGCCTGATCCTCCGCAGGCAAACTGGAAACCGAGTTCCCCACCGCCGACACCACGGCACACCCAAAAACCGTCAAAAACAACCACTTACGCATCATCATCATCTCCATTCAGACCAGCAGATAAAAAGGATATTCCGCGCCAAAACTCAAGTACGAATCGATCGCCGCCACCCTCACCCAAAACCAGACACATTTAAGCGTTAGAACCCATCAAAAAATAAAAATCCTCTCCCGTAATCAGCAGAGAGCAGCACGCCCCCATCCGCCTACCACTCTACCAAAACCTTCCTCACGCAAAGCACCCAAAGACCCAAAGGAGAAGTAGCGATCCAATTGCCACAAGAACTTCGACCTCTTCGCGCCCTTCGCCGCCCTCCCCCCAACTCATAAATCCCGTGAATCATGTCCATCGTGTCCAAAAATGCACCGGCACCGCTCCGTCCGACGGGCGACGATGGACCAACCTCACTCCTGAGGTTGAACGAGCGGCTCCGCTCCACCCTAACCACCCCCGAACATCCCCTTTGTCGACGAGGACGTCGAACCTCCATACACCCTCCGCATCACGCAGCGCCCCCTCGGACCGCCGTTCTCCAGTACGGCCATCAATCCCCACGGAGCGCAGCGACCACTCTTCCTCACCAGACCTCACGCAAAGCACCCTAAGCCCCAAAGAAGAAGCACCGATCCGCCCCCCAATACAACTTCGTGCTCTTCGTCCCTTCGAGGTTCCCCTCCAATTCACAAATCCCGTAAATCATGTCCATCCTGTCCAAAAATGCACCGGCACCGCTCCGTCCGACGGGCGACGATGGACCAACCTCACTCCTGAGGTTGAACGAGCGGCTCCGCTCCACCCTAACCCACCGCAATGCCTGCCACGCCCATCCCAGTTGTCGACGAGGACGTCGAACCTCCATGGCCCCTCCGCATCACGCAGCGCCCACTCGGACCGCCGTTCTCCAGTACGGCCCCCAATCCCCACGGAGCGCAGCGACCACTCTTCCCTCAACAAGCCTCACGCAAAGCACCCTAAGCCCCAAAGAAGAAGCACCGATCCGATCGCCACTACAACTTCGTGCTCTTCGTCCCTTCGTGGTTCTCCTCCCACTCAAAAATCCCGTCCATCATGTCAGAAGAAACACCAGAACCTCACAGTTCCATGCAGGTCTAGCCTCTACCGTCTAGCTTCTTGCTTCTCCCCAAAAAACAACCCGCACCCTGAATCAGGATGCGGGTTGGAAAATTAGTCTAGGAATTCCTTCCCTGAAAGCAGCCTACTTGCGACGACGCAAAATCAGTGCCAAACCACCGAGGCCAAGAAGCGCAGCCGATGATGGTTCGGGAACCTTGGTAGCATCGATCTGGAACGACGCGTCGTAAGCTCCCCCAAAGGGTTGAGTTCCTCCAGAGAACAAAGCTCCGTCAGTCAAGCGAATGCCGTCCACATTCGTCAGGCCCGGTCGGAATGCCTGATGATCACCCGAACCAGTCGTAAAGCTGAATGCGTACACCTCACCTTGCTGAAGGACCTCTTGAGAGAAGTTAAAGGTGCCGGTTCCATTTTGTGCAATGGTGCTGGTATTGGTAGACTCGGCTACCAACTGCCCTGGATCCCATGTAGAGAAGTTCCCGTCGAGATCCGTCCAGACCTTGAGGGTGTATTCTACCGTGGTAAGTCCTGCGTTGCCTGCATCTGAAGGCCCGAAGACCACAATCGAGTTCAATGCTTGGTCAAGTCCGTCACCGGTGGTGAGGGTAAAGGTCTGACCAGCCTGTGTAGAAAGATCGGCACGGTCATTGGCCGGAGATGTATCCAGGATAATCGCTGCATTCGCAACGCTCACTGTCAGTCCAATGGCCGCGGCTGAACTAATTAATGCTTTCATTGTTTTTGTCGTGTTTGGGAGATTGGTACCCACGCAATACGCCCTCCAGCGTAGGATGGATACCAATTTAATGTGAAAGTTACCCAAATCAAACCACTCCACACAACCCACCCTTAAAGGTATCACAACCACACCAACAAGCAGCACGAGAAACAATCACTGCCGGCGCCGGTGAATCAAGAGCCCGGCTCCAGCCAATCCTAGCAAGGCCCCGATGACGGTTCCGGAATGTTCGTCGTGCTGGTCGTGTTGATGGGCTACCCCGCCCCATCTTACGCAACCACCCACTTGTTTGAATGCGGCCCACCAACCGATTTCCAATCTCAGATTTCTACTTTCAGCTTTCCCATGTCAAAAAAAATGACCCGCACCCCAATGCGGGATGCGGGCCACCGGTTTTTTGGTTTCTCCTCAGACGCGGTGTTTTCAATTACTTGCGGCGACGCAAGATGAGTGCCAATCCACCAAGACCAAGAAGGGCAGCGGAAGATGGTTCTGGAACAGCTTGGGTGGTAGTAACTACCTTAATCGACGCATCATAAGCTCCGCCAAAAGGCTGCGCGCCCGAAGAGAACAACGCACCGTCAGCCAGCGAACCGCCACCACTGGTAAGGTCGGAGCGGAATGCTACGTGATTGTTGGTTCCATCTGTGAAACTAAGCACGTAGACCGTGTTATCGGACAGTGCCTCGCCACTGAAGGTGAAAGTAAACAACTGGTCTGCTGCCGCAATCGCCTGCGAATTGGTCGACGTGGCAACCAATGCACCTGGATCCCAAGTACCGAAGTCTTGGTCGGTATCGATCCAGAGCTGGGCAGTAACCACGGAGCTGCTCGCTGTACCATTGGAATCACCGAAGATCCCGATTTCCGAGAGGAACGACTCTGCGCCAAGAACACCTGTGGTGAACGTTTGACCAGCGTCTTGAGACATATTGGCTCTGTTATCTCCAGGAGTGATGTCGATAATCGTCGCCGCATTTGCAGCGCCTGCCGTCAGCGCGATGGCTGCGGCTGTCTTAAGAAGTGTTTTCATAATAATATGTATCTGTTTGTTTGAAGGATTGCGTCTGAGCGATTGAACGCGGCAGCTGACTAACGAACCAGCCGGTCCGATAGCAGGCGCACTGCGATCAATCGGGCATTTTATGCGGGATCTTCGGAAAAATCACAACGATACATAAAAGGTCTCACAACCAGACCACATGCGTTCCACCCGCCTCGATGTCACCGAGTACCGAATCGCCCCAACAGACACAAAAACACCCAGCCCTCCTTGCTGGAGAACTGGGTGTCCATTTTTCCCTTCTCTTATCCCAAAACTTGAATCGTGAACCAGACCGCCGGATCAACTACGCCGGCGCAGGATCATGGCAAGTCCCCCGAGACCCAAAAGCACCGCCGCCGACGGCTCTGGAACAGCGGCCAATGCCTCGGTGTCAACCCGTACATAGTCGATCTGCCATTCGCCGCTCAGCGACCCGGAAAAGTCACCGATGAACGTGTTGTTATCGAAGCTTCCTCCATTGGTTCCGGCGATGGGAGTCGAAAGATCCGTGTTAAGCAGCACGTCGTTCACCCAGTAGTAGTAGGCATTGTCCACCGCATCGTGGGCGACCCGCACGGTGTGGAACCCGGTACTGAAGTCAGTCCCCACCAGATAATCGGCACCGCCATTCAAGCGGATCCGGTCATCGAGGACATACACCGCGCTGGAATTGCTCTCACTGAGGTTGGCCGTTGCGATCCCGAACCAACCATTCGAACCCTGGGTGCCGGAAACCTTGGCAAAGCGCACCTCCATCGTCCACGTGGACGCGGCCCCACCCGATACCAATTCACGCCACATGCTCCCCGCACCACCGGCATTAAAGTCTCCTCTCAAGAGCGTGGCGCTGGTTGCTTGGTTTGAGAACGCAAAACCACCCGACACGGCAGGGCTGGTAAAGCCTCCGGAAGTTCCATTGAACCAATCCTCAGCCCCCAGTCCGTCAAGGTTTTGGGTGGTAGGATCGACGTCCATTTCATACTTGTAATCGAAGGTCGAGGAATCAGCGATTGCAGTGATCGCCGCATCGGCACCAGCAGAGGTCGCAACCATGGCTACGACGAGGGATTTCCATTTCATATGACTTCTTTTGTTTGTTCAGGTGAGTCGTTACAGATCTCCGCAACCGCTAACAGCAGCAGCCGGAAAGTCCTCACGTGCAGGAATTTACGGCAACCCCAGTCCGATCGGACGCCGCAAACAAACCAAGAAATCGGCACAAAAAAACGCCCCACCTCCCGGAAGGAAGGCAGGGCGTAAATCAAAGAACGCTCGATGCGGCTACTTACGGCGGCGCAAGATCAGCGCCAGACCACCAAGACCGGTGAGCAGTGCGGACGACGGCTCGGGCACCGAGTCCAAGGTTACCGAGTTCCACGTAGTCGATCCAAGGCTTCCACTGGAAGTGGTACCAAAGATCAAGCGATCCGAAGAACCCGTGCCAGCGGACGCGATCGCGTTGTTTCCTCCCTCGCTGTCAGTTAGCGTGGCGGTGCCGGTACCGGCATCATAGGTTAAGGTGAAATCGATGAAGTTCATCGCAGGCGCCCCATCGCCCACTTGTTGGCTGACCAGATCCGTCCCAACGAGGAATGTATTGGTGCCATCACCAATGGACACGGATCCATCCGCGGGGTCATGAGTGATCGTAAGCAAGTAGAAGTAACCTGCGGTAGAGTTCTCGATCCAGACATTCGCTTGCTGCCGGCTGCTGGTCACCCAGTTATCGAGGGATCCTCCGCCGGTGTCAAAAAGGTCATTATCGGATGCCACGGTAAAGTCGAGCGTCCAGCCGTTGGCCATTTCGGTAGTCGCCGCGGCGTCGAGGCTATGTTCGTAATAAACCACACCAGAGTTGGTTCCATCCGAAAGGTTCCATCCACCATTTCCCGTGTCTTGCCCCACAAGATAGGTATTGGTTCCAATCACTGCGGACCACCCCTGGGAGGTTGGATCTGCCGCTCCAGCAGCTCCGGCTTGGGCGGCCACCCCGGAATCGTACGAAGCTAACGTTACTGCATTGGCGGTCAAAGCGCCTAATGCTAACGCCGACATCGTTGTAAGAAGTGTTTTCATAGCGTGTTCATGTCGTGGTTCCGGCACCTCGGGTACCGAGCCCCTCACCCGCCAGGCAACATAGCCCTGCAAGAGTGTGTGACCGACTAGCATATGGCCTAAATCGGCATCCTGAACAACCCACGCCCAAAGGATCCAGAAGTAAACCTTTGCTCTTAAAGTCAAACACCCCGCCCTCCAACATCGGAGAACGGGGTGCCACTTCTTACTTCGCTCAGACGCAATTCATGAACGGCAGTAATCTTATACCATTTAAACGGTCACCTTGTCGTAACCGATGGGGTTGAGTAACTAGGATCAGAGATAAAGACAGTGATCTTGGCGGGATATTTTTGAGTGATGCTGTGTTGCTCACAGCTCAGGTAGCCCGCTGGCATCGCGGTTCGCGCCTTGCCTCACTCGAAAAAGCTCTCCGCCATTCCGCCAATTTGACCTTTCAAATGGCATTATTTACGGCGGCGCAAGATCAGCGCAGCACCACCAAGTCCGAGAAGCACAGCGGATGACGGCTCGGGAACCGCCACCGGAGCGAATGCGCCATCTGCTTCCATCCGAATGTAGTCCACCCCCCAGTCGGCGCTGCCGAAGCCTCCGCTGCTGTAGTCACCAATGAACCACGACCCACCCGAGTTGAAGTTTCCGTTACCTCCACCGATCGGCGTGCTCAGATCCGCATTCAGCAGCACATCGTCGATCCAGATGTAGTAGTTATCGCCGCCTTCCTTCGCCACGCGCATCGTGTGGAAGCCTGAAGTAAAGTCCGTACCATTCAGGTACTCTGAATAACCGCCGCCGGTCTCACGCACCTTGACGTGGTCGTCTGCAAACGCGACCACGATCGAGTTACTCGCTCCCGGCATCTGCAACGCAGCCCCGAACCAGCCCAGAGTACCCTGGCTGCCACCTTGCTTGGAGACACTGAGCTCCATAGTCATAGGATTGGCATCGGAGAAGTTGTTGCGCAGGATACTCCCCCCGAAGTCGACGCGGAACAGATTCTCGCCTGCGGAGTCATTGGAGTACGCCACCCCACCGGTATAGGTCTGGGGAATCGTGGCGCCACTGACGGTGCCCCCAAACCAGTCGTTGGTAGAATTGGAGTCCAAATCCAGGGTCGCTGGATTCGTGTCCATTTCGTACAGATAATCGAAACCCGACGAGTCGGCTTCGGCGACAATCGCAGCATGAGCTCCGAGAGTCGAAGCTGCGAGCACTGCCAATGTATGCATGTGTTTCATATTGATTTTGTTTCTTTGGTTAATCACGCCAACCCAGTTGCGGTTCATCCATTACAAACCGGACCGAATCGGCAGCGATGAACCTACCCAACCAGCACTCGGTCTTTCCACGCCCTTGAAGCGGCTCTATTTAGAACCAGTCGCACCACGTCAAATCACCAGGAGCATGCCACGAGGCTGCCCCCGGCCACATAATCCGGCATGATCAACGCCCTCCCGTGCGTCGCGGTCGACGGATGGGTCAGCATGCGGACCGCCAACTGAAAAAGTCCGCGGGCTAACGAGCCCTCGGGAATTTGATACCCGGCTATCGTCGGACGCGCGTACTCAAACATCCGGTCGTGAACCAAACACAACAACGACACGTCCTGGGGAACCCGCAAACCGAGCGAAGGCAGCACTGTAAGCGCAGACAGCAAATAGGGCATGCGCGGCAAAATCAGCGCACTCGGCCGATCCTTCGCCTCAAAGAGCTCCGGCAACACTCTGACAATCGAATCGGCCGAATCATTCTGCCGACCGAGCACCACGTCCATACGTGTGTGGGACTGGGTCATTCCCTCATGGAATCGGCGCATTCCCTGATGCTCGGCCTCCGGATACAGCAATGCCACTCGCCGGTGCCCAAGCCGTTCCAACATAGACGCCGCATGCACACCGAGTGCCCGTTGATCCACATCCACAAAGGGCAAGTCAACCGAGGGATGAGGGGTACCAGCTACCATCGCGGGGATGCGTTCCGCTTGAAACCACAACTGGGGCTGGCTCGTGGTCAACTGCAGGATATAAAGGTCTGCCGGGTTTTGCCGGACAAACTCCTGCAACCGGTGGTGCGGGCGCTTGTAATGAGCGAGCTCCAATGCCCGGTGCCTCAGTCTGATTCCCGCATCAGAACACAGAGAACCTAACCGATTATGGTTCAGCCGCTCATAGGCTGAGAGTTCGCTCAGAGCTAACGAACAAAGCACCACCACCGTCTTGCGCCTCGTTCCGGCTGGCAGCTCGACCTTGGCTCCCCCTAACTCGCCCCCCTTCAAGACCCGCCTCCTGCGTCCGGGTTCGGATGGGGCGATCACCCCCTCCTGCTCCAACATCTGAAGGGCACTCCCCACCGTAACACGCCCGACACCAAGTCGGCGCGAAAGCTCCCGCTCACCAGGCAGCACGCCAGCCACGCTGCCCGACAAAATCAACCCTTTGAGGGCGTCGGCAGCTTGCAGGACTCGGTTCTCTCTTGGCGGCAGGGCGCTCATGTCGCGGCTATCCAACCAGATCCAGAGCCCAAGCCAAGCTCAATTCATGGTTGAAACCACTCCTGATCCCAAGTCCCCACATCCGACACGAAATTTCGTTGCGTATAGCGCATCGCACCGTGATCGTGGTGCCACAGGCTCACCATGAACATTCCCAACCAACTCACCCTGCTGCGCATCGTCCTGAGTGTTATTTTCGTGATCGTCCTGTCCGTGGACATGGCAAATGCCTACCTGTGGGCACTGATCATCTTTGCCATCGCATCAATCACCGACTTCCTCGACGGACACCTCGCTCGCAAGTGGAACCTGGTCACCGACTTCGGCAAACTAATGGATCCGCTGGCCGACAAGATCCTCGTCGCCGCCGCGCTGGTTCTCATGGTGCAACATCAAGACGCCAGTGGAGCTCCGCTGCTGCCCGCTTGGTTTGTGATCGTCATTCTCTTCCGCGAATTCCTCGTCACCGGCGTGCGCATGCTGGCGCTCTCCAGCAAAACCGTGATCGCCGCCGACGGCTGGGGGAAACTCAAGACCATCTTCCAGATCGTGCTGATCTGCGTGATCCTCGCAGAGCGCGCCACAGTCGTCGATCTTGGCATCGACCTGAGCATCGCCGAGCCATTCCTCGGCTACGCCATCGACGGATTGTTCTGGGTCGTGCTGGCTCTCACCGTCTACTCCGGCGCCGGATACTTCAAAGGCTTCCTCAAGACCGCTGAGTTTAAGTAGGCGCGTTCCTCGCCGGAGGCTCGGAACGCAGCTGCGAGACGGGGAGAAGAAAGAGGCTAGTGAGCCCTGAACTGCCAAAGTTCACAAAATAGGCCCTATCGGACTCATAGGACCTATTTCGCGCGGAGCACCGCAAACGCGCCAGCGCCCCCCTTCCTACTCCCTACTAGCTACCCGCTACTTCCCTAATACTCGCCGATCTGACGGAAGAAGTTCATCCGCTCGTCGATATCGGCCTGGCTCAGGTTCTGCAATCGGCGGGTCGAGAACTCTTCGCAGGTGAACGATGCCATGATCGTTCCGGCGACGACCGCCTTCTTCAGCTCGTCGAACGCCACCTCGCCGCCCGGCTTCACCGCACCAGCTTTCACCAAGGCACCCGCAAGTCCTCCGAGGAAGGTATCGCCGGCACCGGTTGGGTCGGTCACCACCCGCAGCGGGTGTGCACCCACGCGGAAGAAACGGCCACCAGGGCCAAAGAGCATCGCCCCATATTCACCGAGTTTGATCACCACCGCCTTCGGTCCCATCGCCAACAACGCCTCACCGGCAACCACCAGGTTCGACTCACCGGTGAGCTCGCGGGCTTCGCCGTCGTTGATCACGAACAAATCCAGGCGCTTCAGCACGTCTTTGAGTCGATCGCGGGCGATCTCGATCCACAAGTCCATCGAGTCGGCCACCACAAAGTCGGCATCCTGACACTGGTCGAGCGTCTGCAACTGGTTGTCCGGCGACATATTCGCCAGCACGCAGACCTTGGCACCTGAGATCGACGCCGGCACTTTCGGTTCCCAGTTCTCCAACACGTTCAACGCGACGCTGTGCGTCTGGCGGTCGTTCATGTTTTGGAAATACTCACCTGTCCAGGTGAACGAGTCCGCCTCCGAGCGTTCCACGCCGTCGAGGTTGACCTGATGCGAGGCAAGCATGTCCAAATGAGCCTGCGGATAGTCCTTGCCGATGATCCCGACCAAGCGCACATCGTCGGTGAAATATGACGCCGAGAGGGCCGCATAGGCAGCCGATCCACCGAGCAACTGGGTAGCTTCGGCATTCGGGGTTTTGATGTTATCAATGGCGATGGTTCCGGCGACAAGAATGGACATAGCGATCTTGGTGAAGTTCTTAGGCTGAGAGTTCTGCGCCCGAACAAGCGACAGAATCATTGGCGATGCAAGCAATTGGGAATACATTCGCAGCGAAACACATCCCACCGACGTTATGCTGAAACAATTCCTCATGTTCGCCCTCTTTGTTGGGGGCTACTTGGTTCTGATGAAATGGGTTCTGCCCAAAATGGGAGTCTCCACATGAATGAGCGGAGCCTGCTCGGTCGAGCAGCCAGCTGATTCGCAGCCCCCCCCTGCCAAAACCCCGGTCACCATCGACGAGCCCGCCTCGGTCGACAAATCCGACAACGATGACAGCGCGCCAAAAGCAATCGAAGACGCGCCATCCGAGACCCCGAAACCACCGCAACCATGAGCGACACACCGTCTCCAGCCGTCGGCGATACGGCCCCGGATTTTAATCTACCGGACCAGACCGACACCCCACACAAGCTGAGCGACTATCGCGGCAAGTGGGTTGTGCTCTTTTTCTACCCGAAAGACAGCACACCAGGCTGCACCACGGAGGCCTGCAGCTTCCGCGACGCCAAGGACGAACTCACCGACCTTGGCGCGGTCGTTCTCGGCATGAGCATCGGCGACGTCAAAGGCAAGGCCAAGTTCGCTAACAAACACGAGCTCAACTTCCCACTACTCGCCGACGAAGACCACTCGGTCGCCGAAAGCTACGGGGTGTGGGGCCCGAAGAAATTCATGGGCCGCGAGTTCCTCGGCATCAAGCGTGTCTCCTTCCTCATCGCCCCCGATGGGAAAATCGCCCGCCGCTGGGACAAGGTGAAGGTGAAAACCCACGACGCAGAGGTGCTCGAAGCCCTGCGTGAGGTGCAGTCTTAAACTGCTAGTAGACCGGCAGTTCGTTGGAGCTGCCGGCCTACCAAGGCAACCGCGCGCCTAGGTGGTAAACCGTCCCTTCGGGACGACTGATGTGTCACTCGTTGAACCTGCGGTTGAAACCGCAGGCTAGCCGGTAACGCGTCGCTCCGCGACGAAATGCACCGAATATCGCCCCTGGTGATTAGACGATACCGGCTACAGACGCCGCCCTCCCGGAGCGCGCACTATCACTCAAGAGTCCCACACGGCCACAGCCGATCGCTCGCCGAGCGAGGAGGAAGGTCAGCCTCTCCCCGAAGCCAGCACCTCCCCCCGCCTGGAGAGCTTTCCCAGTCGCGAGGCTTTACCCCGCGACGCGAGGCTCTACCCACCGCGAGGCTCCACCCACCGCGAAGCCATCATCCATCGCGGAGCGATCGCTTGCCGGCTAGCCTGCGGTTTCAACCGCAGGTTCCTAGCCTCGGGAAAATCCCGCGCCGTAGGTGCGGTTTACCGCGAACATCCTTCACACCCAAGCCATCGATTGGGATCGCGATATCGATGAGGAGGTTGCGCCCCCCCACACTGGCTTCGCTCCAATAGCGATAGCTTCGCATCCCCCAATGCCTTCGTGAACTTAGAGCCCTTCGTGGTTTCGCACCCACACAGCCCTCCGCCGCCGATGCCACGGCTTGAAGCGCTGGGCGGACGACAGTCCTGCCGTCGGCGCGAATCCATCACACCGAATCTCGCCCCCATCGCGGAGCGATGACTTACCGGCTAGCCTGCGGTTTCAACCGCAGGTTCCTAGCCTCGGAAAAACCCCGCGCCGCAGGTGCGGTTTACTCCACACGGCTCCTGCTGATATGACCGAGAGCTCAGCTCCCCGCCAACTGCGCCAACACATCGTCCAGTAGCGAGCTCGCGCCGATCCGGAAGTTTACCGGCGACACCGGACCATGCAGCGAATTGGCCAGCTCCACGTAGTCGAGCGCATCGTACGCCGACTTGATACCACCGGCCGCCTTCACGCCGACCGCACGCCCAGTGGCAGCCTCCCACGCCACGGCTTCCTCGAGCAGCACACCGACATCAGCCATCGTCGCACCGGCGCGTCCCATGCCGGTTGACGTTTTGAGAAAGTCCGCACCCGCCTGCAGCGCAATCTGAGCCGCCTGACGCACCGCGTCCTCATGCGGCAGGTCACAGGTTTCCAAAATCACCTTCAGATGGGCACCGGAGCACGCGTCCTTCATCGCCGCGATCTCATCGTGTACCTCTTCCAACTCGCCGGCAAGAAACGCACCACGGTTGATCGCCACGTCAATTTCACTGGCCCCTTCATCCACCGCGTAATGGATCTCAGAAATCTTTGATGTCAGCGGCGTCTGCGCGAAAGGAAAGCCGCCGGCAACACACGCCACCCCGACCGACGTCCCCTCCGTGATGTCCGCAGCAAGCCCGGCAAACACAGGCCACACGCACACCGCCGCACAGGAGGGTGGGTTCTCCAGCCCATGATCGTACCCCAAAGGCTCGACCGCTCGCTGGCACAGCATCGCTACATCGTCCTCGTTATCCACCGCGGTCAGCGTGGTCAAATCAAGCAGCGTGATCAACTGCAGCAGTTTCGTGTGATCAGTCTTCATCGTCAGACGATAAAACGACGACACGCCCGGAAGCAACCCCACCTTGCTCCCGGACGCGCCGATTTCCCGCGGTTACCCGACAATTACCCGACAATTACCCGCGAAGGCCCTAGCCCCGCACCAGCCAGACTTCCACCCGGCGGTTGTTGGCTCGTCCCGCTGCGGAGGCGTTGTCCGCCACCGGCATGGCTTCGCCAAACCCATGCACCTCGATATTGCGTACCCCTTTGGCGCGTAGCACGTCAGCCACCGCCTCGGCGCGCCGCTGCGAAATCCGCAGGTTGTTCTCACTCGCCCCCACGTTGTCGGCAAACCCAATCAGCACCACCGACACATTCTCGTTCCCTGCCGATGCGAGTAATCCGGCCAGACGCTCCAGGTTATTCAACGAGTTGATATCCGGCTGGTCCGAGCCACTGCTGAAGCGGATGTTGGCCTGCGTATCACGACGGTCGGCACGACGGATCGCCTCCCGATAGCCATACGGCACGTCCTCACTTGCCAACAGTTGCTGCTTGAGACTATCCGCATTCTCGCGGTCGGTCTTGGTCGACAATCCCTGACCCACCAATCCGGTACCATCCACGACTTCCTGCCCATCGTTGGACATGGTGAACTTCACAAAATCCAACGCCATCGGCGACGCATTCACCGGCACATAGAAATACAACAACCTCGCCAACGGATAGTCCTGCGTCTTCACCGTCAAGCGGGTCGCCTCCAGCGGGAGCGCTTGCTCACCCGCCTGCACCCGAAGTGCCTTCACGCTCGCCCCCACATACGCCAGCCCCACAAACCCGATCCCATTGGGATGAGTCGCCACGTTGCGCACCAGCTTTTCGCTGTCCTCAAAACGATCGACATTGGACGTGGTGAGCTTCCGTTTGAACGGCTTCAACACGCGCGCCTTGAATGTATCCCATGTTCCTGACTGCTCATCGCGGGCATACACAAATACCGGCTGGTCCGGTCCACCGAGTTCTTTCCAGTTGGCAATCTCACCCGAGAACAACTTCGAAATCTGATCCACGGTCAGCGACGACACCGGGTTGTTCCGGTTCACCACAACCGCCACCCCGTCGAGAGCGATCGGAAACTCACAGGCAGGATTGCGCAAATCTCCAATCCCCAGCTGGGCCAGATTGATTGCCTCTTTCTCTTTGATCGGACGCGATGCCATCCCGATGTCGCAGAAGCCCCCGGCCAGCCCCACACTCTTGGAGCTTGATGTCTCGCCAAACGCAGTACTCGATCCGTGCGCTTTGATCTCCACCTCTCCCAGCTCGCGTTCGCCCGGCAATGAGAAGCGAATCGTCGCCTCCACGCCGTCGCGCTGAAGCGAGATATTCTGGTATCCGCGGGAGGTGAGGAACTGCCGCACCAATTCTGGCGCCAGACTTGCTCCCACTGTGTTGGATCCATGAATGCGCAACAAAGTCCGCACCTCGGGAGCGTCCACATCCACACCCATACGCATGGCAAACTGCTTGGCCACTTCCGCCACCGGTTCGCCATTGATGCGGGCAATTATCTCGAACTGACGCAAACGATCACGGTTCTCTTCCTCCACGGCCGCGCGGGCATGGGAATCTCCATCGCCGGACAGCTTCAAAGTTCCGTCAGCGGTCTCCTCCACCACCGAAGCCTTCTTCAAATAGTCCACCAACACCGCCCGCTTATCGCGCTCGGCATTCAAGAGTTTGAACTCATCCCGCAATGCGGAATCTGAGACCGCCAGAACACTTGGCACACACACCAAGGCCACCACGGCCAACATCAGGATTTTGATTGTCGTTTTCATTAGTTTACGAATTGATGATCATATTGAGTTCTTCGCTGTCGACGTCTCGGGACGGAGCCGCGGGTGCTGATGTCATCTGATCCAGCAAGCCGTCGCCCTCATCACTTCGATCACTGCCGTCCTCACCTGCCGCCCCGGCCATTGCGCCAAGATCCAGCCCCTCATCACCCGGGTGCTCGGCTCCTCCCCCCGTCATTTCCAGCGGCTCGGGCTCTTCAGCGGGCGGGGTCACAACAGCCACCAGCTCCTCCTGAGGCGTCGCCCCTGCCACCTGTGGATCAACCACCACGTGTTGATCCTGCGAGCCTATCATTGGATCCTTGAATGCGTTCGCCTGACGGAGGTCACGGTAATCCTTCACATCCTGCTCCAGATTGCGCTCGCGGCGCACTTCATCGCGACCTTTGATCTCCACCACCTCCCCGTCTCCCGAATTTAAAATCCCCGGCAGCAACATCCCACAACCCACCAAAATCACTCCGACCAACCCGGCAATCACGTATGTCGATGTGCGAGACTCCGCAGGGCGCGCGGCATTGAGCTGCTGCTGCGCCAATGAGGCAATCGCTGCGGTATCCAAGTTCACACTCACCGGCACCGTCGATGTAGACTCTCCCGGCGTCGGCATCGATGCCGACAAAATGCTGTGCATGTGGCTCTCGGGCACGCCGAGCAAGATCGACAATGCCTTCTCCACCGATACCGAGCCCGCACTATTCGCCTCAAATCCCCACAACACATGAAGTCGCGTCCGCTCGCCATCCTGGTAGATGCGATAGGACTCCAAGCTCCGGCGAGGGTTCGGCACCTTGAAGTTGAGCAAAATCGACTCAATCCGATTCGGAAAGTCCTGCAGTTGAAGTAGGCGGCGGCATTTGATCCAGCCCTCCATCACTCGCAACAACTCCCCCTTGGGAATATCCGAAATGTTGCGCACCGGCTCACTCAACGTGCAGGTCTCTCTCCCGCGGTCGTCGCGCGACTCATATAAATACTGCCCATCTTTCTGCAGCACCTTGGGGAAGATCGGACCGTACGAAAGCTCCAGCACCTCCTGCACCTTGGGGTCATGGTATCCCACACCGCCCTTTGGGGAACTAAACCCAGGAGCCCGAAGCGGCTGCAATTTCTCTAAATCAACGGATAGTAACGATGGCGTGGTAGACATGAGTGGCTGATGGCGGACGGTTGGATCCGACCCCAGCCACTAAGGAGAATTCACGCCACCCCGCACCCACTTCCGTGTGACGTTTTCCACCCAGTTCTAGCACGCACTTGCAACCAATTCGTCACAACGACTCACGTCCCCACCGCACACTAATCCGCTCCTCGGTCGACAGAGGCCACACTCCCCTCATCGACTAACGGCCCCACGCTCAAACATCTGAACGGGGGCCGCTCTCTGATACCATTTGAACGGTCAAATTGGTGGAATGGCGGCGAGCTCCTTCTTCCCCACATCTCCCACTGATCCCATCCTCATCGGATAGGCCAAGGTGACCGTTTAAAGGGTGTTACTAAAACAATTCCGCCCAAACCGCTTCCTTGAAACCGGCCAAAGCAATTCCCCGCTCGCGATCCAAGAGCAACGGTCGCTTCACCAGGTTGCCGTGCTGGGACAACAGCTCAATCGCCTCCTCCTCAGTCATCTGCGGCAACTTGTCCTTCATCCCCATTTCCCGATAATCCTTGCCCGCTGTGTTGAACAACTTGCGCAGACCACCGTCCACAGCAGTTGCAGCAAACTCTAATTCTTCAACCGAAGGCGGCGTTTCTCTCACTGGAAGTTGTTCGAACTCCACCCCGCGCTGGCCCAGCCAATTCACCGCCTTGCGGCAGCCGTCACAATTTTTGTATGCGTAAACCCGGATCATAAGTCGTTGCCATCAAAGCGCGACCTCCCGACACGGTCAACCAGCGATCCCCGACGCCCGTCTGCCCCATCCGCAAACCCAGACTTGCACCCGGCACCCTGCGCTACCAACCTAACCAAACAAATGACCGCCAATACCGCAGCCTTCCACACATTCTCCGCCAGCCACTGGGCGGTGCTGGCGCTGACGGCTGCCGCCGCCACGTGGATGGTGCGTTGCGGCAGGACCGATCCAAACTCCCACATCCTGCGGCGGACGGAAATCCTCCTCGCCATCGCTCTGCTCGCCCACTGGCCGCTCGACGTGCTGGCCAAGCTCGCGACCGGCACATTCGGATCATGGCAGGAAGTCCTCCCGATGTACTTGTGCAACTGGGCCTGCGTTGCCTGTGGCATCGCCTTGCTCACCCACCGACGAATCGCGTGCGAGCTCGCCTGGTTCTGGGGCATTGCCGCCACCCTTCAGGGCCTGCTCACTCCCGCACTCCTGCTCGACTTCCCACATCCAGCGTGGTTCACCTTTTTCCTGCAACACAGCGGTGTCGTCATCGCTGCAGTAGCCCTGGTCTTCGGCCGTCAAATCAAACCAACTCGCGGTTCATGGTGGCTCGCAATTCTGGGCACCGAAGCCTACTTTTTCGCAGCACTGGGAACCAATTCCCTCCTTGGCACAAATTACGGGTTCCTCAACGAGACGCCCTCGCAACCGTCTCTACTCGACTGGATGGGCACCGGCTGGACCTACCTCCTCGCCATCCAAGCCGCAGGCTTCATCGCCATGACCCTTCTCTGGCTCCCGTTCCAAAAACGCGCCGCCAACCAATAAAAAATCAGGACAGCCGGAAAACCGACTGCCCTGAAGTGCACGAAACGAATATCTGTCTCTTACTTGCTGTAGACCTAACGTCATTTGGGTTAATCCCCCGAAAAACCAAATGCCGCTCGCGGCCTACAAACGTGATCTAATCGGATTGCGCCGTTTCAGTCAATACGCATTTTTAAAAAAAGAACCCTCGAACAGAAAATAGGCGATACGCTTCGCAAATTTTCTCAATTACGCGATTATCCGCGCAGATATGACATTACTGCCGCCGGTCCGCATGAGGCCCGAGTGGCCGCTTCGCCCACAACGTCATCTCGCGTAGGATTGGGTTTGGCACACGGTAGGGGAAGTTTTTCAACTGAATCTGAGTTGGGTTGGGCTCAGCGATCCGGCGCAACTGAGGCGCTGCCACCAGTTCACGCCAGTCTTTGTACAAACGATCCATGCCATCGATCAATGGCAGGTTGGCGGAAATCGGGGAAATGTGCACTGCAGCGATCTCCAGTCCGTCGTTCTTCACCACCGACTCGAGTTGCGCAAACTCACCCGACGTCACCGGCAGCGCGATGGCGGTGCGATCACCGTACCACGCAACCCCCTCCGGCATGTCGGACACGATGATCTCGTCGTCTTCCATCCAGTCGTGCACCTCTTGCATCAGGGCCGGGATATATGGGTAGTTCGGACGGTACTCACCCCAGGCGTAGCCTTTCATCGTCTGAACCACCGCGGAGAGCATCGGCAGCGCGGACAGCGCGACCACAATGAACATATAACCGTGCGTGACCACGGCGCCGTGCCCTTGGAACTTCATCCGCCCCCAAAGCACGGCGAGCAATGCCACGCCATAAGCCGCCATTAACGGAGCAAACAGAATGTGCATTTGGTTGGTGCTCATCTCGTCGCCTTCCAATCCGAAAAGCGTCATCCCGAACACAGCAAACACCCACATCGAAAACAACGCCCAGCGGAAATCCCCGATCTCCCCCCGCTTGAACCGATGCAGCAAGGTCAGGAAAAACAGCGGTGCTGCGAACATCGCCCCCATGTAAGAGGTCAGGTTGCTCATCTGGTCGATCGAGGTCACGAGCGCCCGCGTTGGAAGCCCTTCGATACTCCCCCGCTCGACCTTGGTCTGGCGCATCAGATCGGACGATCCTCCGGCACCAATCAGGCCCTCGCTCACCGCCCACCGGGCATCCCCCGCCACATGGCCGGTAACCTCGTAGTTACGGATCAATGCGGGTGCAATCACCACCGCGAAAACGCTCAGCATCACCACAGCAAACAACGCACGCGGACGGAAAGCCACCATCACATAGACCAATGCCCCCAGGAAAACCCACACCGTGATCCAATGGATCAATGCCAGCGCGCCAAACAAAGCCGAGGCCAAAACGATCCACCGCACCACAGGCTCGCCCCGCTCTTGATTCTCCACCGCCCGGAACAAGGCGAAACTCGACGCCAGGAAGAAGAACAACATTTGCGTCTGCGGTAACCCGGAGCGGGAAAAGTCCCAAAGCAGGTCACACAGCACCATTACCAGCGCCACTACCACCCCGATCTTATGATCGAAAATCCGCGCCACCAACAGATACGCCAATACCACCGAACCGATCAGAAAGCCCATAGATAAGGCAATCAGCATCCGGTCCGGCGCGTAGGGCGCCAACAGATCCGTCGAAGTCTCGAGCGCCCAGTTGTCCGCACCGAGCTTCAACACAGCAGCATCAATCCAAAGCCCGAGAGGCGAATGGTAGGTGTCCTCAAAATGAGCCAAATCCACCGCCTCGCCGGATGCCGCCGCGTGTCTGGCACGCTCGCCAACCAACAACGGTTTCAGGTTCTGGGTCACCGCTCCGTTACCGCGCGCAATCTCACGCGAAATCTGGGCGCGGTCCATCCCCTCTGGGGTGGTCAATCCGCGGTGGTCCGCATAAAGGTGGAAAACAGTTAGCACGATGACGAAAACCATCACCAATGCCCATCCTACCAACGATCGTGAATCCGTACTGCTCGAGGCTGCCATGCTTTGTGGAAAGAAATGATCACCCGCCTCTGATCCCGGGCGGAAATTTCCACGCACGATGCACGCATCCGCGGCGATCAGTCCACACTAATCTTAACGAAGCGCGGGGAATCCTGAATTTCCCCGCCAGCCCCCAGCGACACCAACTGATCGGTCCCCCCCCCGGAGGACGCGCCAAGGCGACCGAATAAATCGGTATCAGATCCCGAGCACCGCACGCACCGCTTGAGCACGCTCGGCGTGAGTGGCGTCGTCCACCACCGGGGTCATGCCCTCGAGCAATCCAGAGGGAGCGCCCTCGAGCTCAAGCCACGAGCGGCAACCACCAAACTTGCGCTGGTACGGCACCGTCCACGGTTCAGCCAACCGGAAAACGCGGACAAACGCCACGCTGATGCAGTCCGCCTCCAACTTCTCGCTGTAGCTATAACGGTCATCGACCACATTCTGCGGCCAGCAATGGAATGGTGCCAACTGGTCTACCAATGCCTTGTCCCGCACCCGCACGGCGAACTCAGCTTCGGCCCAGGCTTTGAAGACCACCTCGTTGCCTTCTTCAACCGGAGTGTGAATCTTGGAATCCGGCGATTGAATCAAGTGCTCGGACGCCGCATCCACCAGCCCAGTCTCCTTCTGATGAAACCCGGTCGAGAACAGCAGGAACTTCTCGTGCTTGAACGAGAACCCCTCACGCCCTTCGTGGATCCCGCCTTTGCGCAGGATCATGCTGTAACTCCCGTCGGCCAACAGATCGCACACGTCTGCCCATTCTTTGAATGCAATGATCGAATCGCTCATGATCGCCCACTCAAGCACCTGCGCACGCGCGCTGCAAGAGCACGCTGCAGCGACCCGACCTCTCACTGGGGATCGTGGCAATTCTCACTTCGAGTGCTTGCGAAGGGGCTGCATCCTCCCTAGTTTCGCCCTCTCTCCACGACTTCGTTTTCTCGATCACCCAGCCAGCTCACTACCACTTTGTCAGTCACGTCCTCACCCGCTCCCCCTGTTCGCCGCTGGTCGGCGGCCAAGATCAACGCCCATCAAGGTAGCGCACCGGCCATCACCGGAGACCCCGTCGTGGATGCCTTGCTCAAATTGCGCGGCATTGGACCAGACATCGCGGAACCGTTCCTCAACCCAAACCTGGGCAACCTGACCGACCCGCTGAGCCTGCCGCAAATGGAACCCGCAGCTAAGCGCGTGCTGGCCGCCATTGCTGCTGGCGAATCGATCGCCCTCTACGGCGACTACGACGTCGATGGCGTGACCTCACTCAGCATTCTCAAGTTCGGGATAGAAGCGCTCGGCGGCCGCGTGCATTGCTTTCTCCCCCACCGAATGGACGAAGGCTACGGCCTCTCAGACGACGGCATCGAGCGCTTGCTCAATGAATGCCAGCCGGATCTGGTGCTCGCCGTCGACTGCGGCACCACCTCAAAGGCCGAAGGCGAAATCCTGGCCGCCCAAGGGATCGACCTGATTGTCATCGACCACCACCAGGGCGCGGAAGAAACCTTTCCGCCGGCCATTGCCATCGTCAATCCCCAGCTCGGCCCAGACCAACACTACCTCTGCTCGGCCGGACTCGCGTTCAAGTTCCTCCACGCACTGCAAAAGATCGACCCGTCGCACCGAAAAGCATTCGACCTGCGCTCGGTACTCGATCTCGCTGCCGTCGGCACCGTCGCCGACCTGGTCCCCCTCGAAGACGACAACCGCCTTCTGGTCACAGCCGGCTTAAAACGTCTCGCCAACACGCAACACCCCGGACTGCGGGCGTTGATCCAAGTCGCTGCCGTAGGTGAGCGCCCAATCGCCAGCGATATCGGCTTCCGTATTGGCCCACGCCTCAATGCCGCCGGCCGCCTCGACTCCGCGCTCGACGCTCTCCACCTTCTCACCGCGGGTGACGACGCCGAAGCGCTCGCCATCGCCAGCGCTCTGGATGCCCAGAACCGCGAACGCCAAACCATCGAAGCGGAAGTCCTCAAATCCGCGCTCGCTCAAATCGAAGCGCTTCATGGTTCCGACCTTCCCGCCGCGCTCGTACTCGCCGAACCCGAATGGCACCCCGGTGTGGTCGGCATCGTCGCGTCGCGCATCATGCGCAGATTCCACCGCCCCACGTTCATCATTGGCTTTGACGAGTCCGGGATGGGCAAAGGCTCCGGTCGCTCGATCCAAGGCATCAACCTCGTCGAACACATCGACAAAGCCCGCCATCTGCTGGTCAAAGGAGGAGGCCACGCCGCAGCCGCGGGCATCTCGGTCCAGCGCGATCAGATCGACTCCTTCCGCGCCGCTCTCACCGCGTCCATCGCCGCCACGACTCCGGCTGAGGTCTTCATTCCCGAGATCTCACCAGACATCGAAACATCGGTCGACCAACTCAATCTCGACCTCCTCAACCGCTTGGATCAAGTCGCTCCATTCGGGATGGGGAATCCCGAGCCGCTCATGATCGTGCGCCACGCGGGCTGTGTCGGCGAACCCCGTAAGCTCAAAGACAAGCATTGGAAGTTCCGCATTACCGATGAATCAGGCGGCACGCCAATTGACGCCATCTGGTTCTCCGGATGCGAAACCCACCCCGAGCTGCCCGCCGGGCCATGGGACATCGCGTTCATGCTCCAACGCAATGTCTGGCGCGGCCGCGAATCGGTTCAATTGTTGATCCGCGACCTGCGCACTTCGGAGTGAAAATGTGGCACCGGACAGCCCGGCTCCCGAGGCATTGAAAGACTACCCCTTCAACTTCGCAACCACCTCTGCCGTGGTCGCTGCAATGTCGTCCGCCTGAAGCAAGGCGGAAACCACCACCACGCGGCGGGCACCCGCGGCGATCACTTGATCCAGGTTCTCCGGCTTGATCCCGCCGATACAAAACATCGGAATCTCCACGCCGACCTTCTCGTGCACCGATTGGATGTTTTCCATCCCGATTCCAGGGCGCCCCGCTTTGGTAGGAGTTGGAAACACAGGACCAAACCCGATGTAATCGAACCCGTCTTCCAGCGCCGCCTCGGCCTGGGCTGGAGTGTGGGTGGAGCGGCCAATCAACATATCCTCCCCCACCAAGTAACGGATCTCATCAATGGTTCCGTCGTCCTGGCCGACATGCACGCCATCAGCCCCCACTTCAACCGCCACTTCCGGGTAGTCGTTGATGATCAGCGGCACACCCGCGTCACGGGTGATCGGGAGCACGCGCTCGGCCATCGCCGCGATCCGCTCACGTCCCCAGCGCTTGGCTCGGATTTGTAGCGCACCAGCACCACCGGCAATCAACTGACGGGTCACTTCGGTGGCTTTTTGCTCGTCGACATATCCCATGTCGAGAATGCCGTAGAGGAGGACGTTGGAGAGAGTTTGTTTGCTCATGATCCTGGGATCTGGGGGGAATAATTTTGGGGACGCACCTTCTGCAACAAAAGCGACGCATGCAAGGGATCATGTGAGGAATCTTCCGCCCGCCACAGGACACGCTTTACCCTTCCCCGGCCGCTCCAGACAACGCCGCAGCCGGACCGCCCTTGCAGGGCTCTGTCATTCCGCCCAGCTATCCCCACGGCTTCGTGTGGGCTACGTTGCACCGCACCTCCGGTGCTCATTCACTTCATCCGGCACCTAAAAGGAAGCGTTCCTCAGCACAGGGCTTCAGCCCTGTGACCACATGGCCAACCATCAACGCATCCAACAGGAATGCACTAACAGGATCGATGCTCGATTCAGACTTCCGCTTCGCAGCACGGCCGCGCCGGAGGCGCACCCCATCGTAGCCCATGGCAACGCCATGGGAACAACACGCCCCTACGCATGAGCCCTGTAAGGACGGTCCAAATCCCCGTCCCCGCCGACAAAAAAAATCCGCCGCGGATCCGAGAGGAACCACGGCGGATAGAAATCTAGTCGTTACCGACGCTGGAACTAGCTCACTTCGTGATCTTCACGCAACTCGAGGTGCTCGCCTCGCTTGATGAACTCACCCACCCAACCAATGTCGTAATTCCCTTCACGGAAATCCTTGTGGTCGATGATCGAAAGCTGGAATGGAATCGTTGTCTTGATTCCGTGGATCATGAACTCCTTCAACGCACGACGCATGCGAGCAATCGCGGACTCACGGGTCGCACCGTGAACGATCAACTTCGCGATCATTGAATCATAGTACGGTGGCACCGAATATCCGGAGTACACGTGGGTATCCACACGCACACCGCGTCCGCCCGGAGCGTACCACAGTTCGATCTGACCTGGCGACGGCATGAAGCCTGCGTAGGCGTCTTCCGCATTGATCCGGCATTC
Organism: Sulfuriroseicoccus oceanibius; assembly: GCF_010681825.2. Lineage (NCBI taxonomy): Bacteria > Pseudomonadati > Verrucomicrobiota > Verrucomicrobiia > Verrucomicrobiales > Verrucomicrobiaceae > Sulfuriroseicoccus > Sulfuriroseicoccus oceanibius. The sequence goes on from NZ_CP066776.1 coordinate 3,433,657, forward strand.
AATCGAGTGCCCGCGTGGAGTGCAGGACTTGAGGTGATCGGAAAGCTCGAGGCCAGCTGCAATTCGGATCTGCTCCTTGATCAGGTCGCAGCCATACACCTCTTCGGTGATCGGGTGCTCCACCTGGATCCGGGTGTTCATCTCCATGAAGTAGAAGTTCCCGTCATTATCAACGAGGTACTCAATGGTTCCGGCGTTCTCGTAACCGATCGCCTTCACGATGTTCACCGAGGCCTCGCCCATGCGCTTGCGCAGGTCTTCGCCGAGAATTGGCGATGGCGCTTCCTCGATGATCTTCTGGTTACGGCGCTGCATCGAGCAGTCGCGCTCACCGAGATGCACCGCGTTGCCGTGGCTGTCCGCGATGATCTGGAACTCGATGTGGTGCGGGTTCAACACCAGCTTCTCGATGTAGCAGTCTCCGTTTCCGAAGCAGGCCATTGCCTCGCTGCTCGCTGCGTCAAACTGGGAAATGAACTCGCTCTCCTCGAACACAGGACGCATCCCGCGGCCACCGCCACCGGCGGTCGCCTTGATCATCACAGGGAAACCAATTTCCTTCGCCACCTTGAGGCCGTCCTGCGCATCTTCCACGCAGCCATCCGAACCCGGAGTCGCTGGCACACCATTGGCGAATGCCGTGGCGCGAGCGGTGTTCTTGTCACCCATCATGCGGATGACTTCGGCGCTTGGTCCGATGAACTTGATGTTGCAAGACTCGCAGATCTCAGCGAATCGAGCGTTCTCGGAAAGGAACCCGTAACCAGGGTGAATCGCATCCGCACCGGTGATCTCAGCCGCCGCAATGATGCGGTCGGACTTCAAATAACTTTGATTGCTTGGCCCGGAACCAATGCACACCGCTTCATCAGCAAGCTGAACGTGCATCGAATCCACATCGGCTTCGGAATAAACCGCGACCGTTTCAATATTGAGCTCGCGGCAGGCGCGGATCACACGCAGCGCGATTTCACCTCGGTTGGCGACGAGAACTTTGGAGAACATGAACTGTTGATCAATACGAGGACCGCGGCGCTAGCACACCACAGTCCCGATAGGTTGTCAGAATAAAGGCACCGACGGCATACAACCCATCGGTGCCGGAATGAGATTACTGGATCTTGAAGAGAGCCTCGCCGAACTGAACCGGAGTGCCATCTTCAACGAGCACCGCAGTGATCGTGCCGGACTTCTCGGCCTTGATCTCGTTCATCACCTTCATCGCTTCGATGATGCAAAGAGTCTGACCTTCGGCAATCGCTGTGCCCACTTCCACGAAGTTCGCTGCATCCGGGGATGGCTTGCGGTAGAAGGTACCCACCATTGGCGAGGTGATTTCTTCACCTGCTGCGCCATCGGCTGCAGGTGCTGCGTCTGCTGCGGCCGGAGCCGCTGCTGCCACAGGTGCAGGGGCGGCCGCTGCCGCTGGTGCCGCCGCTGGAGCAGGCAATGCGCTCAGCACGGATTTGATATCGTCGAGCTCGCTGCCTCGCTTGAGCTTGATCTTGAATTCGTCCTTCTCGAGATGGAAGAGCGACAGGTCGTTCTCCTTCATCATCTCGACGATCTTGCGGATATCTTTAGTGTCCAAAACAGTCTTGGTTGGGTTGAGGTGGATGGTTGGGATTCGAAATCGTTCGTGACGCACAGACTACGGCGGCGTTTCACCGGTCGTCAAGCAAGGTTAATCCGTGATCTGCGCTGCCAATTTACACACGGCGGGCATTCACGCCCTCGGCAATCAGCTTCCAAAAGTGTTTGTTCTTGGCGAGCTCTTCATCTTCATCAATGTCGCCAAGGTTGGTGCGGAACAAGAAGTCCGTGAATGTGTTACGATGCAGCACACGGTGCACGATCACCGACTCACCACAGACCTCGAAGTAAATCCTGGAATCGCTCGCACGATAACGGAACAACATTTTCCCGTCTCGCTCGATGCGGCCAAACTTCGGATGTTCGCCGGCAGCGATCTTCTCCACATCTTCAGCCGTCACCTTGAACTCGGACAGCAATTCAAGCTGTTCCAAGGTATCAAGCTGGCTGATCTCGGAGGCGCTGATCTCGTTGAATACAATCTGTAGCACACTCCGAACATGGAACCGGACATTTGAAGATTCAAGAGCCAAGAATCAAGAATGCGGACTCGCCGAGTTCGCCTCAACTCAGGCTCGCACTTATACCATTTGAACGGTCAAATTGGCGGAATGGCGAAGAGCTTTTTCGAGTGAGGCAAGACGCGAACCGCGATGCTAGCGGGCTACCTGAGCGGTGAGCAACACAGCATCACTCAAAAAGATCCCGCCAAGATCACTTTCGCAATCTCTGATCCTACTCACTCGATCCCCATCGGTTCCGACAAGGTGACCGTTTAAATGGTATTACACCACAATCCGGCCCAGACGAGGCGACCCGAAGCGACACAGAATCTCCCACGAAATCGTCCCGGCCCGCTCTGCCAACTCGGAGGCGGTGATCTCGTCACCTCCCGCACCGCCACCCAGCACAATAGCCACATCCCCGCGCTGCGGCCGCTCGGGCAGCTCACTCACATCCACCATGATCTGGTCCATCGTCACCCGCCCCAACAACGGACAACGCCGACCATTCACCAAAACCTCCGCCCCGCTCTCGGACAAATGGCGGAAATACCCGTCGCCATATCCGATCGCAATCGTAGCCACCGTCGTCACCGGCTCGCGCTCGGTCACAAACCGCCGCCCATAACTCACCCCGCTCCCAGGCGCCAAATCACGGACCAAGGTCACCCGCGCTTTCACATGTAGAGCCGGGCGCAAAGTCACGTCAGCATCCACAGGAGCCACCCCGTACAACAACAAACCCGCACGCACTGTAGTCGCATGGCGGCTCGCACAGGTCAACAAGCCCGCACTATTGGCCAAATGCACCATCGGAGGCAATCCATGCTCATCCGCCAGAGCATCCAAAAACGCATCAAAGCGCGCGGTCTGGTCACGGGTAAAATCATCGTCGTCGTCAGCGGACGGGTAATGCGTCATCAGTCCATCCAGCCGCAGCCCGGCACATTCCTCGCGGACGAACCGGATCAATTCACCCGCCACGTCAAGCACCGCCCCTTCGCGTCCCATTCCGGTATCGACCGCAACATGCACGCCCATTTCCTCACCGGGGCGCTGGCATTCCATCTGCTCTTGATAATCCCGCGCCTCACTGACACACGAGATCACGGGAATCCAACCATTGGCAACCACCTCCGGAATATCGCCCACCGGCACCGGCCCGAGCATCAACACATCAGACGTCGCGCCCACCTCGCGGATACGCGTGGCTTCGGAAACACAAGCCACTCCAAACAAATCCACCTCAGGGTCCAGCGCCGCCGCCACCGCGCCGAGCCCGTGCCCATACGCATCCGCTTTCACCACCGCCATCAACTGCATCGGCCGTCCTGCCACCGCTGATGACAATCCCCGCACGGCGCGGGCATTCTCCACCACGGCGGACGGATCGGTCTCGACCCAGGCGCGGTTCATCGAAAGTGGGTGGTCAGGCATCGGCGTGAAATTCTGGCGGCTCGCGAAGTTCCACATTCGTTGCCACAGCCCCACCGGAGCAAGCAAGATCTATCCTTAAATCGTCTCTTGTTCCCAGTTCACGGTGAGTTCCGGCTTGCTCACCCCACCCCAGCTCGTCATAACAACGCACCATGCTCACCAAACACATTCTCACCACCGCCGCGGCACTGACGATACTCGTCCCATCAGCCCTCGCCAACGATGCCCCGACTTCATCGCCAATCACTCCAGTCACCACGATCGAAGTCAGCGACGGCACCACGTTGATCGAAGTCACCAACAACGAGGCCCGCGTGGAAAACAACATCATCCGCGAGTTCGCTATCGGAAAGAACATCACCGTCGCCTACAAAAACACCACCGAGAAGACCGTCTTCCCCAAGTACACGCTCAAAGCCTACAACCGCTACGGCCTGCTCCTCGGTGAGAAATCCGTTGGCGGCGGCTTGATCTTCAGTTCCGGCCCCTCTTTGGATCCCGGCGCACTCGGCGGCGATACCATTTATTTTGACTGGATCGATCTTGAGGCCATCTTTTCCAACTCCAGTCTCGAACTGCCCGCGGACTTCTCACAGATCAAATGGCTCGCCATTTCCGACAGCAACACCGCCATTCCCGCGAAATGAAGCGCATCTGGAAGGCCGCACTCGGGCTTCTCGCCATCACCACGTTTTGCGCATGCCAGACGTCCGGCACCACATCCCGTGGTCCGGGCATGCTGATGGATTATTACCCGCAGGTCGCGTTCGTGGGGGGAACCGATAGCTTCTCAACCAAAGCCGAGCCGCTGAAACTCGGCCTCATCTACGAGGTCGACCGTGGGTTCGTCGATCGCATCGATATCAAGATCGATGAAGAATATTTCGCCCGCTCATACATCGTCGAGCGTACGAACAAAGGGAAGTTTTTGCTAACAGTGGACATCAGCCACCTTGAGGCAGGCGAGCATTCGTTACGGGTAATCGCCCACCAAGGCGCACGACTACCACGTCCGGTGTCCGGCCGCACTGCAAAGCTCCCCTTTGTAGTGATCCGCTAACACCCCCACCCCATGGAATACGAAAAGCTCGGCTCGTTCTACCTCGGACGCGAAATCGATCCGGAAACCAAATCCCAGACCGACGACCTCGTTCTCTACGATTCGCGCGACCTCGTAACCCACGGCGTGGTTCTGGGCATGACCGGATCGGGCAAAACCGGCCTCTGCATCAGCTTGCTGGAAGAGGCCGCGATGGACGGCATCCCCGCCATCGTCATCGACCCCAAAGGCGACATCGCCAACCTGATGCTCACCTTTCCTGAACTCAGCGCCGATGAGTTCAAACCATGGGTCAACCCAGACACCGCCCGCCGCAAGGGCGTCAGCGTGGACCAGTTCGCCGCCGACCAGGCCGAGCTGTGGAAGTCCGGCCTCGCCCAGTGGGGGCAGACCGGCGAGCGCATCCGCAAAATGCGTGACCAGGTGGAGACCACCATCTTCACCCCCGGTAGCACGGCGGGCATTCCGGTTTCCATCCTCGGCTCACTCGCCGCCCCGGACGCCGCGCTCATCGACGACCGAGAAGCTTTCGCTGATCTGATCGAATCCGCAGTCACCGGCATCCTGACCATGGCAGGAGTCGACGCCGACCCGGTGCAGAGCCGCGAACACATCCTGCTCGCGTCCATTCTCCAACACTACTGGACCCAGGGAGAAAACCTCGACCTGCCACGGTTCATCCAGGCCATCCAATCTCCGCCGATCCAGCGCATCGGCGCTCTCGACCTCGATCAGTTCTTCCCCGAAGACAAACGATTCGACCTCGGCATCCGCATCAACAACCTGATCGCATCCCCCGGATTCAGCCAATGGCTCAATGGCTTCCCCCTCGATATCGACCGATTGCTCTATAGTCCGGAAGGCAAACCGCGCATCTCTATCATCTCGATCGCCCACCTCAGCGACTCGGAGCGCATGTTCGTCGTCTCGATGGTGCTCAACCGCATGGTCGAATGGATGCGCCGCCAGTCCGGCACCACCAGCCTGCGCGCGCTGGTCTACATGGATGAAATTTTCGGCTTCCTGCCACCGACCGCCAACCCACCGTCGAAAAAGCCGCTGATGACGCTGCTCAAACAAGCACGTGCCTACGGTGTCGGCACCTTGCTCGCCACGCAGAACCCAGTCGATCTCGACTACAAGGCATTGTCGAATATTGGCACATGGTTCCTGGGAAGGCTCCAAACCGAGCGCGACCAGGCCCGCGTCATGAGCGGACTCGAAGGCGCTGCCTCCAGTCAGGGAGGACAATTCGACCGCAAGGAAATCGAGCAAATGCTCGCATCTCTCAATGGTCGCGAGTTCCTTCTCCACAATGTCCACGCGGGCAGTGACCGGGTCTTCCACACCCGCTGGGCCATGTCCTACTTGGCAGGCCCGCTTTCCCGCCCGCAGATCGAAACGCTCACCGATCCGATACGCGACCGCTTCCGATTCGCCCACCAAGCCCCTCAGCACAGCAACGCACCGGGCAAAACGAAGTCATCGGCGGTGAAACCGCGCACCAACGCCAAAATCGATGAGTATTTCCTCCCCCCTCTCGTCGATGGTGCGGACGACCTTAGCTTCCACCCTTACCTGCTGCGCCAGGCCACCGTGCGCTTTATCGATCCGTCCTCCAGCGAGCCAGTGGAACGCTCGTTCAGTGAGTTGATTCCGCTGGTGAAATCCATCGCAGTCACCGACGAAGATCACCTTGAACCCTTCGACGCCAACGACCGGTTAACCTCCGTCCCTACCGAGGGCATTCCTTTCGAACCTCTGCCCACCGTCGCCTCCGAGAGCCCATTCTTCACCAGCGGTGCCCGCAAATGGAAGGACACGCTCTACCGGAATGAGAGGCTCGATGTGCCCCATTGCCCGGCGCTCGACCTCGAGGCCACCATCGGAGAGTCCCCTGCCCAGTTCCAAATGCGCATCGCCCAAAAGGCGCGGGAGCTTCGCGATGAAACCAAAGACGACCTGCGCCGGAAGTACTCCCGCAAGCTGGAAACATTGGAAGACCGGCTGCGCCGCGCGGAACAAGCCGTCGAACGCGAAGCAGAACAGGCCGCAGAAGCCAAGCGCTCGACCTTGATCGAAGTCGGTATGTCTGTACTTGGTGCCCTTTTCGGCGGGCGTCGGATCACCACGTCACGCCTCGGCACCGCAGGCCGCAAGGTCTCCCGTTCCTACCAACAACACACCGACATCGCCCGCGCCGAGGAAAACCTCGAGGACGCCCAACAAGACCTCGAAGCCATGGAGCGGGAACTCGAGGACGAACTCGCCGCCATCGACGATCGTCTCTCACCAGCCAACCTCGCCATCGAAACCCAACAGGTGAAGCCGCTGAAAAAGAACATCGATGTCACTAGCTACGCCCTCGTCTGGCGCGCTGAGTGAAGATGGGTGCCATTTGAGCCAGCTGTTTTTGTTTTCCACCGAAGACAAGAACGGCGTCCCTTCCTCGCTTCGCCCCCAATAACGGAGGGCGCTGGTGGATCGACATTCCTGTCGACATCCAAAAAACCGGAGCGCAGGGACCACTCGTCACGCCCCCAGCGTATTCATGGCGTACGCGATTAACAACACCTGAGGCACCGTCAGCAAGGGCAGGAACAACGAGATCTTCCACGACTTGGTGGTCTCACGCAGCACCATGATTTCGGTGTAATCGGTTGCGGCCCCTGCCATCAAAAACGTAAACGCGTTACCCGGCGCTCCCGCGCGGTTGAACAAATCCGCGGCAATCGGAGTAGAGCCCTCGGAGCACACCTCGATCACCGTCGCCGCCACCAGCGTCAGCGCCAACCCGACCACACTCGGACCAAAGTACTGGCCGAAAAACTCCTGCGGCACGAACACACGGATCAATGCGGCGAGGATGGTCCCGAACAACAACCAGCGCACGATCATCCCCGATTGTTTCACTCCTTGCACCAACACACGGCCAAGGCGCCCCGGCGTCCACTTGGTTCGCTTGATCGCGGCCTTCGCCTCCGGCCAGAACTTGAACCCAGCCGGCAGATCGATCCGGTTCGGGTTCTCCGGCAATACGCCTTTGCCCACCAGTCGCTCAAACATCCACCCCGCCGACAGCGCAATCACTCCCGAACACACGATAAAAACCAAGGTCCAAGGCAACCCGATCAGCGCGATCAAAATCAACGTCAGCGACAACGAGTTCCACGGGCTCGCGATCAAAAACGCCATCGTCTGCCCAAGTGTCGCACCCCGACGGTAAAGCGTCATCCCCACCAGCAGGATCCCGTGGTTACAGAGATCCAGCAACAATCCAGCGAACGTGGCGCGCAACAATCCGCGGAACCCATTTCCTTTCCCCAGCAAGCTGATGATGAACTCACGCGGCACGTCATGCAACACACCCACCGCGACCATCCCCAGTGCCAGCCCCCACCACATCTCCTTCAACAGCATCGCAATACTGTGACTGAACTGCGCCAGCTTCGTCCCGGCTTCCGCCAATCCGAAAACCGTAACTACCACCGCCGCCAGACAAACCAGCAGCGATCCCCACATCAACCAATCGAACTTCTTCTTTCCGCCACCACCACAGCACGACGCCTCACGCTTACCCGGTTGATCAGCCTTCGCAGGCGTCCCGCCGACCGAGAAATCAACCTCCTTGCCCCCTCCTCCACAACACGAACCACCAGCCGCCTTCTTCTTCGGCGTGGACGGCTTCGGCGCGAGATCAAAGTTCAGATCGTCGCTAAACACAGGGCGGTTTTTCTTTTCCATAACTCAGGCAACTCGGGGAATCCTTCCACCATAGCAGACAGCGCAACTCCAGCGGCACCGGCAGGTCCCTGTGTTGGAGTTTTCCACATAGGACTGAGAGTCCACTAAGACTTATGGCGCCACCAGCTCTCCTTCGCACACTGAGGAGCTAAAAACTGAACACTAGCAAACTAGCACTCTTCTTTGAGATAGACCCACGTAGCGCCCCAGCCTCCGGAGCCTCCGCCCGCCAGGTGAAACTCCCGCACCTCCGGCAGCTTCTCGAGCAAGCGGTGCACACCCTCGCGCAACGTCCCAGTCCCCTTGCCGTGGATCACGCGGACCGTTAAGATCCCACGCGCGCGGCACTCATCAAAGTAGGCCGGCAACAACTCCCCGATCTCAGACGGGCGGAACGTGTGCAAATCCAGCTCGTTGGTGATCGGAATCTCCACCTCATCGGGAATCTCCTGCCCGTCGTCTGTGCCATTTGTGTCGCAATCCATGGATTTTTACCGTAAGCAATCCCGCCGATGGTCGGCAAGCTGACATGAGCCAATCCGCCCCAACTCCTGACGCTCCCAAATTCTCCGACGCCCTGAAATTCTGGTGGAAACTCGGATGGATCAGCTTCGGCGGCCCCGCCGGACAAATCGCCATCATGCATCAGGAGATCGTCGACAAACGACGCTGGATGGATGACGACCACTTCCTCCACGCCCTCAACTTCTGCATGCTGCTGCCCGGCCCGGAAGCCATGCAGCTCGCCACCTACCTTGGATGGCGCCTTCACGGCGTGCGTGGAGGCATCGCTGCCGGAGCCCTTTTCGTCCTGCCATCCGCACTCCTTTTGCTCGGACTCTCGTGGCTCTACATGGCCGCAGGCGACGTCACCTGGGTGAAGGGCATCTTCGACGGACTCGAACCTGCCGTGATCGCCATCGTCCTGAGCGCGATGCTCAAGATCGGAGGCAAAACCCTGCGCACCCCGGCACTCTGGGCCATCGCCGCGCTCTCGTTTATCGGCATCTTCTTCCTCAACATCTCGTTTGTTCTGATCATCGCCGGAGCTGCCGCCACAGGACTCATCGGCGCACGCTGGCTGCCTTCTCAGTTCCCCGCCAAACAAACACCACCCACAGATACCAGCGGCCAGTCTCTCTCAGCACACGCCCCGTTGCCCGACGTTCCAAAACCAACCCTCGGGCGCAATTTACGGGTCCTCACCAGCGGACTCTGCATCTGGCTCGTCCCATTGATCGCGATCGGCGCATGGCTCGGCTGGAACGGCACGCATTTCCAGGAGGGAATTTTCTTCAGTAAAGCCGCCCTGATCACATTCGGCGGTGCCTACGCGGTGCTGCCCTACGTTGCCCAACAAGCCGTCGACATTCACGGCTGGCTCGATCACGGCCAGATGATGGCGGGGCTCGGATTGGCGGAAACCACTCCCGGCCCGTTGATTATGGTGCTCCAGTTCGTCGGGTTCGCCGGAGGATGGCAACACCCGCCGGTGGGCATGTCGCCATTGACATCCGGCACACTGGCGGCAGCGGTCACCAGTTGGACCACATTCCTCCCCTGCTTCATGTTCATCTTCCTCGGCGGACCCTACGTCGAATCGATGCGTAACAAACCTGCCATCGCTGCGGCACTGACCGCCATCACTGCAGCGGTCGTTGGCGTGATTCTCAATCTCGCCATCTGGTTCGCCCTCCATGCGCTGGATCTAGCCAACGGAGGCATCAACGGGTTCGTCGCTATCGCCGCAACCCTCTCGTTCGCCGCCATGAAATGGCTCAAGCTCGACCTGCTCTGGGTCTTGGCCGCCTGCGCTCTGGCCGGGCTGGGTCTGCAACTGATCTGATGCCTGTTCTATTGTTCCTATGGGCCCCATGGGAGCAACTAGGTGCGCTCCGATACTTTCATGGGACCTCCGAATTCCACTGGCATGATTTCACATGCTGGGGCACCCTTTCTCCATGTTCGTCTGGAGTAAATTATCATCGCACCAATGGCGCGACGCCTGGGAGGAACGCTTCCACGGCGACGGCCAAACCAACGCCGTCATCACCGACATCAAAGGCAACAAATCCATCCGTGTCGAGGTTTACACCGAGACCAAGGAACAGGCCGAAGCAATCCAAGAACAGTTCGGGGGATCTGTACGGGAACTCAAAATGGAGAACTGGGCAGCGATGACCCCGCCTCCGGGCAAACCGTTGTTCATCCGCGACCAGTTCATCATCTCCAACGCGAGCGATGAAGCCAAAGTCGCGGAGCTCAAAGCAGCCAACCCGAAGAAGCACTTCATCCACATCCCACCAGAGCTCGCATTCGGCACCGGTGATCACCCGACCACCGCCACCTGCATGCGCCTGCTTTGCGACATCTCGAAAGAGTTCAAGCGCTCGGAGAATCCGGAATGGTCGATGCTCGATCTGGGAACCGGCACGGGATTGCTCGCCATCGCCGCCACCAAACTCGGTGCCCAGCCCGACCAGGTACTCGCCACAGACTTCGACCCTCTCGCACTCAAAGTCGCCAAGTCGAATGCCGAGCGCAATGAGACGCCGACGATCACATTCGAAGAAAGCGATGTCACCCAGTGGGAGCCACCCCGTCAGTTCCGAGTCGTGGCCGCCAACCTTTTCGCCAACGTGCTCATTGCCGGCATGCCCGCCATCCATAAGGCCATCGAACCTGACGGGCACCTGATCGTCTCGGGCATCCTCCACAGCAGCTGGCCAGACGTGGAAGAAGCGCTGCTCAAAGAGGGGCTCCTCATCAACGAACCGATCCGCCGCGGGAAATGGGTAACCGCCCACTGCCGCAAGGCATCCGCCTGATTATCGCTCCATGACTTCGAGCGACAATCAGCAACCAATCGACTGGCAACAACTCACCGAGTCACTTCAATCCCAAGTCAGGGACAAACTCGGTGGGTTGGCCTCTCCCCGCTGGGCAACCACCGTCCGGGTCGTCTTCAACCCACGACTCAAGTCCACCGCAGGCCGCGCCCTGCCGGGGGCTGCGTTGATCGAGTTGAACCCACGGCTGGTCCCAATCGGCGACGAGCATTTGCTCGAAACCTTGTGGCACGAAGCCGCTCATCTCCTCGCACGAAAGCGCCACCCGATCCGCCGCATCCAGCCCCACGGCGCCGAGTGGCAACAAGCCTGCACGGACCTGGGGATACCAGGCGCCGCCGCAACCCATCGGCTGCCATTGCCCCGCACCCGCCAGCGCCCGAAGTTCCTCTACCGCTGCCCGGAGTGCGGATACGAAATCCAACGGGTGCGTAGAATCCGGGCCGAGGCCGCCTGCCACCGCTGCTGCACTACCCACAACAGCGGCCGCTTCGACTCGCGCTTTCAGCTCACCGAGTTCGCGCTCAATTATCCGTAATCTCCAACGCGCGAAACTTGACCCAACCGCCCGCCGTAACGACACTCCCATCCGACTTCATCACGACTCTATTCCCCTCTGCTCATGGCTAAAGACATCGTCTACTTCGACCTCGAAACCCAGCGCTCCGCCAACGATGTCGGCGGATGGAACTTCAAAGACCGCATGGGCATGTCAGTCGGCGTTACCTACAGCACCGCCAGCGGCGAATATAAAATGTACGCCGAGAGTGAAGCAAACGAGTTGATTCAACAACTCCTCAACGCCGATCTCGTCGTCGGCTACAACCACCTCTATTTCGACTACGCCGTGCTCCAAGGCTATTACGCCTTCGACATCCTCAGCCAAACCAACAACCTCGACATGATGGTCAGCATTGAAAAACAATGCGGCATCAGACCGAAACTCGACTCCGTGGCTGAAGCATCCCTCGGTGCAGGAAAAACCGCAGAAGGCCTCCAGGCAATCAAATGGTGGCGCGAAGGCAAGTTGAAGGAAATCGCAGAGTACTGCGCCTACGACGTCAAAGTCACCCGCTACGTCCACGAGTACGGTGTGGAGAATGGCTTTATCAAGTTCAAGGACAAGGCCGGACACGATGTAAAAGTCGACGTCCCTTGGTAATCCGGGTCGTTCAGATCGATTTGAGCCAACACCTCCATGCCTCCGCACCCCGCCGTTAACCGCCTGCCAATCATCGGCGTCATGGGCTCAGGATCGTTCTCCTACGATCACCTCGCTCATGATGTGGGCACCGTCTTGGCTGGCGAGGGCGTGCACCTCCTCACCGGCGGAGGGGAGGGCATCATGGAAGCCGTCTCACGCTCATTCGTGAAAGCCCGTTTCCAAGGACAGGGCCGCGTCCTCGGGGTCATCCCTGGCAACAGCAACGGTACCCTCCACCCGTCTCACGAAAACTATCCTAACCCATGGGTGGAAATCCCCATCTACACCCATCTGCCTCTCACAGGCATCACGGGAACATCGACGATGTCCCGCAACCATATCAATATCCTGACGAGTCAGGTTTTGATCTTCCTTCCGGGCAGCGCAGGCACCGCCTCTGAGCACACATTGGCCCAACAATATAATAAGCCAATGATCGGCTACTTCCCCGAAGGCCTCGTGCCTCCGTTCTGGAATGACGATTACCCCACCGCATCGTCCCCGGAACAACTCACCGTCTGGCTCCGGAAAACGCTTCAATCGTTATGGAAATTATAACGATTTTAGACTTCCAATTCCTCAAAAGTCACTTGCGCTCAAGCTTATAGCAATCTCATAGTATCGCTATGGCAACCAAGAGTCTGAAAATCACCATCACGGTACCTCACGGCATCAAGTCCTCCGACGCGCTCGTTGTACAAGCGACCAAGGCCGCCCAGGACGTCATTGACGAATCCGGCGATCTCCTCGCCCTCCAAAAAGAACTCGCCGCCAAGGGCCTCGAGTTCACCCTGGACGAACTCGCATCCCGCCGCACCACCGCCAAAAAGGCAAACAACCGCGCCGCCGCACCAAAACGCGCAAAGAAGAAAGGCAAGCGTAAGAAGCTTACCGCTGCCGACCGCGCAGGAATCATCGAAGATCTGAAAGCAGGCGCTACCGCCAACGCCACGGCCGACAAATTTGGCTGCTCGCCTGCAAGCGTCAACAACATCAAGCGCGAAGCCGGGCTCACCAAACCCCGCGCCTAGTATTACAAACCAAAGCTTAATTCCCCATCGTCGGACGGCCACACGCTGCCCGGCGATTTTTTGTATCTAGCCTGGCCCCATAAGTCCTATAGGCCCTATCAGACCTATTTCTCCACGTCTGTCACACACGGCCCCGCCCAGCGCATTCCTCCGCCCTCACCTCCCGAATTCAGGGCAAAAAAAATCCCCATCTCCTACTCGGAGATGGGGACCATCAAGTTCTGGCGGCGACCTACTCTCGCATGGCCTATCGCCACACTACCATCGGCGCAACGTCGTTTCACTTCCGGGTTCGGGATGGGACCGGGTGGGACCAACGTGCTATAGCCACCAGATGGCAGCCACGATTCCGATTCATTCGTTTCGTGGCTGGTAATCTGATGACCAGTTGCCTGGTTTCAGAACTTGATGAAAAAAGATCAACGCGAACAACTCAGTCTGAGCTGACGTGTGAGTGAACCTCCTTGGGGTGATTCACTGATATCTGTATGCAGAAGAGGCAATTAGAAACACAATCTTGTGTCTTTCGATTCCCGTCATTCCTGACGTTCGTTTAGAGAAATAAAACCAATCTAAACAAGAAGAACAAGTCGAACGGATGATTAGTATTACTAAGCTGAACATGTTGCCATGCTTACACCCGTAACCTATCAACGTGGTGGTCTACCACGATCCTTCAGGGAAAATTAGTCTTAGGAGGGGCTTGGCGCTTAGATGCTTTCAGCGCTTATCCTTTCCGCACTTAGCTGCCCAGCAATGCCCTTGACAGAACAACTGGAGCACCAGAGGTGCGTCAAACTCGGTCCTCTCGTACTAGAGTTTGAACCCTTCAATTTTCCTACGCCCACAGAAGATAGAGGACCGAACTGTCTCGCGACGTTCTGAACCCAGCTCGCGTGCCGCTTTAACCGGCGAACAGCCGGACCCTTGGGACCTTCTCCAGCCCCAGGATGCGACGAGCCGACATCGAGGTGCCAAACTTCGCCGTCGATATGAACTCTTGGGCGAAATCAGCCTGTTATCCCTAGCGTACCTTTTATCCGTTGAGCGATGGCAATTCCACATTCAACCACCGGATCACTTTGACCTACTTTCGTATCTGCTCGACTTGTGGGTCTCACAGTTAGGCTGGCTTATGCCAATGCACTCGAAACGCAATTGCCAACTGCGCTGAGCCAACCTTCGCGCTCCTCCGTTACTCTTTAGGAGGATACCGCCCCAGTAAAACTGACCGGCTGCCATTGTTCCCCTACCTGATTCAAGGTCAGAGGTTAGATTTTCCAATACCAAAGGGTGGTATCTCACTGGCGGCTCCACATATCCCTAAAGATATGTTTCAAAGCCTCCCACTTATGCTGAGCATTGAAACCGAAAAATCAATAACAGCGTACAGTTAAGGTGCATAGGGTCTTTCCGTCTTTCTGCGGGTAGACGGCATCTTCACCGTCATTACAATTTCACTGAGCATCTGGTTGAGACAGCGGCCAACTCGTTGCACGATTCGTGCAGGTCGGAACTTACCCGACAAGGAATTTCGCTACCTTAGGACCGTTATAGTTACGGCCGACATTCACCAGGACTTGGGCTCGGAGCTTCGCTCGAAAGCTAACACCTTACCGTAATCTTTTGGCATTGGTCACGTGTCACATCGTATACGTCGACTTTCGTCTTAGCACAATGCTGTGTTTTTGCTAAACAGTCGGTTGGCCCGGTTCACTGCGGCCCCCAATAAAGGGGCACCCCTTATCCCGAAGTTACGGGGTCAATTTGCCGAGTTCCTTAACCAGATTTCACTCTTACGCCTTAGTATACTCAACTCACCCACCTGTGTCGGTTTACGGTACGGGCTCCTTAGCGTACCCCGCGACTTTTCTAGGCGGTTGGATCATGAAGGTAGGTTCAGCCGAAGCTTCCCCTCTGCCACTTTCAATCGGCATTATCAGTCACCACCCGCGTCCTCGCGGATTAAGGTTCGGAGGTGCTGGAATATTAACCAGCTATCCATCGCCTACGCCTATCGGCCTCGGCTTAGGTCCCGACTAACCCTGGGACGAAAAACGTTGCCCAGGAAACCTTGGGTTTACGGCGGACGGGGATTTCACCCGTCTTATCGTTACTCATGTCTGCATACTCACTTCCCAACACTCCACCGTCAGTCGCCATCGGGCTTCAATGCTGTTGGGAACGCTCCCCTACCACACTCTATAAAGAGCATCCAGAGCTTCGGTATACCGCTTGATCGCCAATTATTTTAGGCGCAAGATCTCTCGATGAGTCAGCTGTTACGCACTGTTTAAATGGTGGCTGCTTCTAAGCCAACATCCTCACTGTCAAAGAAATCTCACATCCTTTCCACTGAGCGGTATTTGGGCACCTTAGCTGCTGATCTGGGTTGTTTCCCTTTCGACTATGAAGCTTATCCCCCATAGACTCACTGCTGTGTTTCACCCCACGGTATTCGGAGTTTGATTGAGTTTGGTAACCGGGTATGGCCCCTAGCTCATTCAGTGCTCTACCCCCGTGGGTCAGCACACAACGCTGCACCTAAATGCATTTCGGGGAGAACCAGCTATCACCGGGTTTGATTAGCCTTTCACTCCGACCCACAGCTCATCCGAGCGTTTTTCAACACACATCGGTTCGGTCCTCCACTGCATTTTACTGCAGCTTCAACCTGGCCATGGGTAGGTCACCTCGGCTTCGGGTCCAGCGCCAGCGACTATGTCGCCCTATTCAGACTCGCTTTCGCTACGCCTCCGTCCCGGAAGGACTTAAGCTCGCCACTGGCACTGACTCGCAGACTCATTAAGCAAAAGGCACGCCATCACCCCATATAGAGGCTCTGACACCTTGTAGGCATGCGGTTTCAGGTTCTATTTCACTCCGCTCGCAGCGGTTCTTTTCACCTTTCCCTCACGGTACTTGTTCACTATCGGTCACCAACTAGTATTTAGCCTTACGCGGTGGTCCGCGCAGATTCACACAACGTTTCACGTGTGTCGTGCTACTCAGGAACATCCTAGGGTTTCTTCAGATTTCGATCACGGGGCTATCACCCTCTATGACGCAACTTTCCAGATGCTTAATCTATCTTCAGAAATCCCACATCGGAGTCCTACAACCCCAGGAGCAAGCTCCTGGTTTGGGCTCTTCCGCTTTCGCTCGCCACTACTTACGGAATCGATTCTCTTTCTTTTCCTCCGGTTACTGAGATGTTTCACTTCACCGGGTATTGCGACCTCTTGCCTATGTATTCAGCAAGAGACGACTGAGTATTAACTCAGCCAGGTTACCCCATTCGGAAATCCACGGATCAAAGCTTATTTGCAGCTCTCCGAGGCTTATCGCAGCTTATCACGTCCTTCATCGCCTGTTGGTACCAAGGCATCCACTGCATGCCCTTATATACTTGTTCTCTTGATTTAGATCAGTAAGTAACTCACCCCCTCAAGGGAGGATCATTACAAAATTTGCCGTTGTTAGTATTTCTACTAGACGTCAGGATAGAAATCATTGTCACACAATGAAATTGTATTTCTATATTACTTTTTATCCTGCATACAGATATCAAAGAACCATCTCTTTTGGATCACCATCGTTCCACTCAAACCAACAACGTCTCAATAAATGGTGGGCCAGACAGGACTTGAACCTGTGACCTCACGCTTATCAAGCGCGCGCTCTAACCAACTGAGCTACAGGCCCTTCATTTGGCGTAGCCAGTAGCTGGCAGCTAGTAGCAAGGTTTCCCTTCCTACTCCCTACTTCCTACTCGCTACTTGAAGACGTTGGTGGAGGCATGGGGATTCGAACCCCAGACATCCAGCTTGCAAAGCTGGCGCTCTACCAACTGAGCTATACCCCCGTTGGAAAACGGTTTTTGTGGAAGGAGAAGTAAAGACTAAAATGTGCACTGCGCGATTCCAAACGCACTCAAGGTTGTGAGTTGTCAGTTCATTTCTTCCCTGACTGCGCCAGCTTGTTTCCAAACTTATGCTGCAAGCAGCACTTAGGCGTCGACCTATTTGCCGGATATTTCCGTGAGACGGACCGGTCAAATTACTCCTTAGAAAGGAGGTGATCCAGCCGCAGGTTCCCCTACGGCTACCTTGTTACGACTTCATCCCAGTTACCAACTACACCTTAGGACCGAGTTGCGATACTTCGGGTGCGGTCGGCTTCCATGATGTGACGGGCGGTGTGTACAAGACCCGGGAACGTATTCACGGCGCCGTAGCTGATGCGCCGTTACTAGCGATTCCAGCTTCATGTAGGCGAGTTGCAGCCTACAATCCGAACTGAGCCCAGTTTTGTAGATTTCCTCCACCTCGCGGTATCGGTTCTCATTGTACTGAGCATTGTAGTACGTGTGCGGCCCTGGGCATAAGGGCCATACTGACCTGACGTCGTCCCCACCTTCCTCCCAGTTGATCTGGGCAGTCTGACTAGAGTCCCCACCATTACGTGCTGGCAACTAATCACAGGGGTTGCGCTCGTTGCGGGACTTAACCCAACATCTCACGACACGAGCTGACGACGGCCATGCAGCACCTGTGCACGTCCAACCGAATTGACAGTCTGCTTTCACAGACCTACGACGGCATGTCAAGCCCAGGTAAGGTTCTTCGCGTTGCATCGAATTAAGCCACATACTCCACCGCTTGTGCGGGTCCCCGTCAATTTCTTTGAGTTTTAGTCTTGCGACCGTACTCCCCAGGCGGCTCGCTTAACGCGTTAGCTCCGGCACGAAAGGGGTCGAATCCTCTCACACCAAGCGAGCACCGTTTACTGCTAGGACTACCAGGGTATCTAATCCTGTTCGCTCCCCTAGCCTTCGTATCTCAGCGTCAGTAAATGTCCAGAGTCTCGCCTTCGCCACTAGTGTTCCTCACGATATCCACGCATTTCACTGCTACACCGTGAATTCCAGACTCCCCTCCATTACTCTAGCGTGGGAGTATCGGGTGCAGTTCCGAGGTTGAGCCCCGGGCTTTCACACCTGACTTTCCACGCCGCCTACATACGCTTTACGCCCAGTGATTCCGAACAACGCTTGGGACCTTCGTATTACCGCGGCTGCTGGCACGAAGTTAGCCGTCCCTTCCTCTCCAATTACTATCAAATACTACATCTATTAAACATAATACCCATACTCATTGGTGACAGGAGTTTACGACCCTAGGGCCTTCATCCTCCACGCGGCGTTGCAGCATCAGGCTTTCGCCCATTGTGCATGATTCTCGACTGCTGCCACCCGTAGGTGTCTGGACCGTGTCTCAGTTCCAGTGTGGCCGGACATCCTCTCAGACCGGCTACCCGTCGTTGTCTTGGTAGGCCATTACCCCACCAACAAACTGATAGGCCGCGAGCCAATCTCGAAGCGGCAGGCCCGAAGGTCCCTACCTTTAGCAAGAAATGGAATCCCATCTCCGCCACATGCGGTATTAATCCAACTTTCGCTGGGCTATCCCGCTCTTCGAGGCATATTACTCACGTGTTACGCACCCGTTCGCCACTAGGAATGCATTTAGCAAGCTAATCACATTCCCCGTTCGACTTGCATGTCTTATCCACGCCGCCAGCGTTCGTTCTGAGCCAGAATCAAACTCTCCATAAAGAAATTGGTATTGGCGTATTGCCAAAAAGTTTTCAGTCCGATCAAGCAGCTCCACAGCCACTTGCCAGACCCGTGCGATAAACTTGTCACCGCACAGTACACATTTTAGCCTTTTCTTCTCCAATTCATACTGACACTCTCCGGTCAGCACGAATCCAACTTTTCAAAAGATCTCACACGCTCGGACATAAAAAAACGACCACCTTCGCTCAACTCTCATTGAAGCAGCAGGCGATCGACTTCGCGTCGTTCGCGTCCGGCTCGTTCCGGCCGGGCTTGAAGTATACGCACGCCCAAAGTCCCCGCAACTCATTTTGAGGCGGAAGGTGCGAATTATTCGTATATTCACACCCCGAACCCACCCCTCAACCCGCTGAAATCCAGCAATGTACGACGGTCCGAATATTCACGTAAAATTCGATTTCCGGCACCCACAGCGTGCTTTAGTCCGCTGAAGCAGCGCCATCCTGACACGACAAAGGCCGCCCTCACGGGCGGCCTTGTTGCTTGGAATCAATCGGCTGAATGCAACAGAGCACGCAGCCATCACTTGTCGCCCGAGGCGTCCACTGGTTCGCCCCGGTCCCTCAACACAGTGATCAACTCGGCGGCAGCCAGCGACATCTCAGCCCCCTTCTTTCGCACGATCCCAATCGGCAACCAGAAGTCAGCCGAGCTCAACTCAACCACACTCAGCGAGAGCTCCTGCGCTTCGTCGTGTATAGAGCTCTCAGGCAAGAAGCCCACCACGCCCTCAATCGCGATTGCTCGCTTGGCCGCATCCGGGTTCCGCACTTGAATGACGATATCCAAATCGACATTCGCTTTCTTCAAGATCTCCTCCAGCACGACACTTGAGACGCGGTCGGCCGCGTACCAGACGAAGCGCTCGCCCCTCAGGTCACGGACATTCACTACGCCATGCCGAGCCAAGCGATGAGTCTTCGGGCAAACCAACACCAGCTTCTCGTGCCACACGGTCTCTACCGTGAAGCCTTCACGTTTTTCCGGATAAGGAACCAAGGCAAAATCCACCTGATCCTCCGCCACCGCTTCGTAGCCGTGTTCCCACGCCAGATAGCTGGTCTTTACCACAAGAGAAGGGTACTTCTCAGCGAAACCAGCCCGCACTTCAGCCAAGTCGTAGAGGCCAATATTCGGCACGGTCGCAACACGCACTTCCCCTCGCGGCACACCACTCGCCTTCAGCAGGCGCTCAGGGATCTCGCCATAAGCGTCTAAAATTCGTTCCGCAGACTTCAAAAACACCCTGCCCTCATCCGTCAACGAAACCGGCTTCCCCCGATCAATCAACTGCACGCCAAAATGCTTCTCCAACCCACGCATCTTCTGGCTCACCGCGCTCTGGGTCAGCAAATTGCGCTCGGCTGCAGCAGAAAAGCTTCCGGTGGCCGCGATATCGCAAAATACTTTTAACGTCTCAATGTGCATAACGAGAAAAACTCAGAGACTCAGTCTCGATAGTGATGACCCATAGCCCGAAGAACGCCCCTGTTCCACCTTTTGGACTCAACGAAGTTATGAAACCGCCGAATTACCACCCTGAGAGGCACCTATTCATTACCGGCTGCAGAAAAATTGCCCCTCACCCTCGCCAGCCTCAGTAAAAGACACCTGCATTCGCTGCGTGGCAGCGCTCGGCGAGCGACACGGCAAACACCAACAACTCCTCGTAACACAGTCGGTAGACTTCCGGTATCCCCCCCGGATCCAAAACCCAGGAGAGGTTGCAATCGGAAGCCGATCCCAACACATCATCTTCATTCCACCACGAATCGCCAGTCCGACGAAGCCCCCCATTCTGAATAAACGCCAGACGTTCACCGGGCGTAAACATAGAAAAACGAATCGCCGCTACATCCGGCCACTGATTCGCTAGCCGTTCCTGGATAGGGTTGACTACATTCAGGATGAAGAGCCACATCTGACGGACCGCCACCTGCCGATCCTTCAATCGACGCGTAAGCTCCGCTACTACCGCGAGAGTCATGGCCGAGGGGGAAACATTCGCCTCACGAATCGACCGCGGCATCTCACTCTCCGCGCACGGAGCGTCCACACCCAGCGCCTGCCACCAAGCCGCCCAAAGAGAGCCCTCCCGCCATCGTTTGCGATCATAAGGAAGAATCCTTACCAGATCCTCTCCCAGCACATCCTGCCACGGCTGCAACATATCGGAAAACAACTCTCCCCCGCCAACCCGATTCATCATCGGCTTCCTGGCGTCCCGGGCATCCTTGCCGGATTTCACCAATTGCGAAAAAACCGCTTCCACATATTGATCCGGTCGTCTCAGCCAAGCGAGCACCTCAAGGTCAATATCGGCTCCGCGGAAAACCGAAAACAAATCCTCCACCTCGGCACGGTTCAATTTCGACATTCCTTCCGCTGAGACCACCACCAAATCGCTCTCGGAGGCAAGCACCTCACGCCTCATATCAACCGCAGCCGACAAATCGCCGAACATTTGCAATTCCTGAACCAAACGATGGTGCGCACTTCCGTCCCTGCCAGCTCGCGCATAATGAACCGGACACCGCCCCTCACGCGCCAGATACTCCATCCATGACTGAATCGCGCTGGTACCCGTCTTGTGCACCCCGATATGTAAGATCAGCCGCTTACTCATAGCCCCGGATAATTATCGCCCAGCCGGAACTTCGGAGTCCACGCTCCACTTCCGCTTGAACCCATTCAACTGGTCCTCGGAATACAAGTGGCGAAGGATCGGCGCCTCATACAGATCATCCAACAGGCGGCCAGACAATTTGTAATTCTTCACCGCCTCCCTGTACTCCGCCGCATCGGCACGCGACTCCCCATCATTTGCCTTCACCACATTAAAGGCATCTGGCGTGACATGATAAAACTCAGCCAAGGTTTGATCCAACCGCCCAAACGACTCGGTAGTCAGCACCAACAACCGGATGCGGTCGGTTTCAAAAACCCCATACCCCTTGTCATGATCAATGCGCACATCCTCCAAACTGATCCCATAGAGCAACTCCAGCTCATGATGCGCCCAGTTCTGCATCCACTTCAGATGTTCTTCCGGATGAAATGGATACTCACCCGCTAGCGGAACCTGTAGCCCCCTTCCCCTGGCCTGCATCACTTCTGCGGCATCTTTCGGCCCACCGCGCGACTTCACATAGTAACGGAAGCTCAAAGCAGCGGCCACTGGATCCCGGAACGCACAAATCACATTCAACTTGTGCTCAGGAACCGGCAAGGCCTCGTAACCGGGCCAATCTTTCAGATATCCCAATCCACCGAGAAACTCGCGCGTTGCCAGTGCCCGCTGGTACTGATGCTCCGCATCCTTCCTAGCAGCCTCGCTGAAGGCAACCTCACACTTGCGTTTCAAATCCTCCATCGCAGCCACAGAGTAGAAATGAGCACTCATCGCGGCGTCCACCACCTCCTTGGAGGCCCACAACGTCGCCAACAGCGAGCTGTTCCCCGTTTTTTGAATGGCGTGGACCATATGAAGATTCCGCTCCGGAGCACTCTTCATCCCTTCGCTAGCCAACAACACTTCAGCATCAGGCGCTGGTGGCGCTTCGTCCGCCACTGGCTGGACAACCTGCCCCCCCCGCGCGGCCAACTGCGCCTCCAATTCACCAATTCGACGATCCAGATGCTCACCGGCATGGGTGAGCTGGTCCGCCAGAGCCCGGTGCACTCCCTGCAAACCGCTCGCCTCATCAGTTCGTTTCCTCTTAGCAACCTTGGCCTCAACACCTTCGATCTGGGAACGCATGCGCTTTTGCCGTTGCATCAGCTTCTCCAAAACCCTCTCATGTTGACGGATCCGCCCGCGCACACTGAGCACAAGCAAGATCAACGCCCCCAGCATCGCAAATTGGAGCGCCCATAAAATCATTTGCACGGTATCCATTCCGCGCACATCGAACGCCGTTCACCCCCTCCCTGTCAAACACCATCCCCCGACAATCTTCCCATGCGCGTCCTGATCACTGTTCATCAGTTCTTCCCCGAATTCACACTCGGCACTGAACGCTATACGCTGGCTCTTGCCAAAGGACTTCAAGCCATGGGTGATGACGTCACGGTTCTGACTGTCGACCTCACTCCGAGCCCGGAATCCATGGGCCACCCCATCAGAGAATATCATTGGGACGGCATCCGGGTGCTCGCCGTGGATTCATCCACATCCCCAATCCGCAAACTACAGGACTACCACACCCGCCCGGATCGCCTCGAGTTATACAAGGACGTACTGTTTGATTACCAACCCGATATTGTTCACTGCTGCCACCTGCTCCACCTCGGGGTGGACTTTCTCACCGCGTGTGACGACTTGAACATCCCGGTCACGGCAACGCTGACCGATCTCTGGGGCATTTGCTGGGCCGGCCAAATGGTCAAACCATGTGACAACCAACTGTGCAGCGGCCCCGGCAAGAATGCCATCCACTGCGCCGCCGACTTCCTGCAGGTCAAGAAAGCCACAGGAAATTTCTCCTCTTCTCTTGAGAAGCACCTCAGCAGCCTTCCCTCCGGCCCGCTTCAGCGATCCGCAATCCGGGCAGCCTCGAGCCTCCCACGCTCGATCCGCGACCAGTGGATCCCTGACCTCGCCAGCATCCGAAAACGCAACGGAACCATGGCGGAAGCCTTTTCCAGTTTCCGTGAGGTCTGGTACCCAAGCCGCTTCCTGCAAGAGTCGTGCGAGGAATTCGGGCTCATCGAACCAGGATTGGGCAAACTCCTCACCTACGGCATCCGCATCCCAAACGCAGAAGAAAAGCAGGCGTTGCAATCCCTGCCGAACCGAGAAGGGCCTGCATTTGCCTTCATCGGCCAGATGGCGAGGCACAAAGGTCTCGATTTGCTGATTGATGCTTTTGCGGCAGCCAAGATTCCTGGAGCGACCTTGTCGATTCACGGGAAGCCTAACCCAGGCGACCCTCACGCATCGGCAATCCTCGACCAAATCAAGCATACTCCCGGCGTTACATACTGCGGATCCTTCAACGGCGATGACATTTACACCGTCCTACGTGACGTCGATGCGGTGGTCGTGCCGTCGATCTGGCATGAAAATGCACCGCTGGTCATGCTTGAAGCGCTGTCGGCAGGTCGGCCGGTGCTCACCTCCCGCGCCAGGGGCATGGTAGACTTCGTCGAGCACGGCCGCACGGGCTTGATCTTCGACATGAACTCAACCCTGGCCATCCGCGAGGCATTGGTCGAGTTCGCGTCCAATCAGGATAAAATCCAACAACACTGCCTGAAGAACCCAGGCTACCAATTCACACCGGCCGATCACGCCGCGGCACTACGCGAAGGCCTGACCCGCCATGCTCTGCCAGCCAACCGAGCCCCGATGCGCCGAGGATGCCCGCCGTTGGCTCGGTTCCTGACCATGCGCGGGGTGGAGACCCCACTCTTCTCCAAAAGCGTGGCGGAGTTTGCGCTAAAAGCCGGCCAAGCCGGAGCAAAAGGATGCGAGGTCCGCATCCCGGCATCGCCCTGCCTGAACCGCGAAAGCTGGGATGCTGCATTTTCCATCCCAAAGCCCCCCTCAGCCAAGTCCACGCCTGCACCGACCAGCAATGCGCTGGGCTCTACATTCCCCACGTTGGAGCGCAGCAAACTGCTCTTGCGTCCCCAGCAAAAGCCCTACGCCAGCCTTTGGGGGAAAGGCACGGTTACCATGCAATGGCACAAGCTTCAGCAGATCGACACGTGCACCACAATCCGCCTCTGCGCCCGCCCGAAGAACGGAACCGCCTCAAAACTTAAAATCACCGGAACCCAAGAGACTGCCGGAGATGAATCCTCCATCGAACTCGTCCACAACTGGAACTGGTCAAGCAAACACTGGACCGAGATCGAGCTCGATCTGGAGGCACTGCGCAAGCACCTGACAACGATCTCCCGCATCGAATGGATCCCAATGAACGAAAAAGCCGAATGGAAGTTGGATGTGGCGGGCTTTGATCTACTCCACCCTCCGCTGCATCCTCGGGCTCACCACGATCCGCCCATTGCGCCTGCGGAAGCCCGATCCAGCGCCGCCAGCTAACTCACCGCCGCAGCGCACCCAAAGATCCCGCAATCCTCTCTATTCCAGCCGATTGCACCCGCGGATAATCCACGAAGGTATCCCTTGCAAGATTGACAAATCGCCACGACATATAGAGGCAATCCACCCCGCAAAACAAGGTGCGCGGCCCCAATGGCCGCTCAGAAATGACCCATCAGGGGAATCGGATTGCAGCCCGGCTTGCCCATTCATCCCGCCACCACCACGGTAGGCAGATGCGCGGCCATCACGGTTTCCTCCTGAAACCCACACCGGGCAACCCAGATAGTAGGAATGAAAAGCGTAATCAAATTCATCGGCAAAATCCTCGGCAAAGAGGAAGGCGCATCCGCCCCTGCCGACAAGCAAACCAAACCAGCCGCCCCAGAAACCAAAACGAAAAGCGGCAACCCTGGCGACTGGTCGCCAAGCGACGGACCGGCACCGAAGAAGCGTCCGGCAAAGAAGAAGCGCAGCGGCAACCGCCCACGCAACGAGTCCGGCGAAGTACGCCGCGAGTCCCAGTCCCGCAGGCGCAAGCCACAGGGCGAAAAGCCTGCAGATGGAGGATCCAAGGACGACAAGCCTCGCAGCGAGTCGCCTAAGAGCGGATCCGACGAACGCAAACCACGCCGCCGCTCCGAAGGTGGCGACCGCCGCCGTGGCGGACGCTCCGGTGGGGGCCGTGGACGCGAGCGCAAGGAAGAGAAGGAACTCACCTTCGCTCCAGACGCTCCAAACCCACCACACTGGGAGATCGCCGATGCCTCGGCCGTCGAACTCGGCGAAGACAATCAATTCTCCGCTCTCGGTCTGTCCGACGAAGTCGCCAAAGCGGTGACCGCCATGGGCTACGTCAGCCCAACCGAGATCCAGGCAAAATCGATTCCAATCGTGCTCGCCGGCAAGGACATCATCGGCGCATCCCAAACAGGTACCGGTAAAACGGCTGCCTTCATGTTGCCGATCATCGACAAGCTCAAGTCCCACGGCAAGCTGCGCTGCCTCGTACTCGAGCCGACCCGCGAACTCGCTGCCCAGGTCGAAGACGCGATCGTCAATTTCGGTAAATTCACCGACATCCGCGAACTCGTCGTCCACGGTGGCGTCGGTTACGGTAAGCAGAATGAATTCCTCAAGCGCGGCGTCGACATCGTCGTCGCCACCCCGGGCCGCCTGCTCGACCACATGAACTCGGGCACCATCTCGCTCGACGAGATCGACTACCTCGTGCTCGACGAAGTCGACCGCATGCTCGACATGGGCTTCCTTCCGGACGTCCGCCGCATCGTCGAAAAATGCTCGAAGGACCGCCAGACGCTCTTCTTCTCGGCTACCATGCCGCCGCAGATTGAAAGCCTCGCGTCGTTCGCGCTCAAAGAGCCTGAAAAAGTCGAGGTCGGCCGCCGTTTCTCGCCAGCCGACACCGTGGCGCACGCCTTCTACCCAGTCGCCGACGAGCAGCGCAACGAGCTGATCCTCGCGATGCTCAAGAAGACGGACTTCCACTCGGTGATGATCTTCACCCGCACCAAGGCCGAGGCCGACCGCATCTTCGACATGATCGAACGCGACGGCAACCACAAGGCCACCGTGATGCACTCGGACATCCGCCAGTCCCAGCGCACCCAGGCACTGCAGGGCTTCCGTGAAGGTAAGTTTGAGATCATCGTCGCCACCGACGTCGCCGCCCGCGGCATCGACGTTTCCGACGTCTCCCACGTGATCAACTACCGCGTGCCAGAGAACCCGGAAGACTACGTCCACCGTATCGGACGTACCGGCCGCGCCAACAAGACCGGCGATGCTTTCACCCTCCTCAGCGGTGACGAACTCGAGTACGCGGAGGCGGTTGAGCGCTTCATCGGCTCGAAGGTCGAGCGCAAGAAACTCGAAGACTTCAACTACCTCTACACGGCCATGCTCGACGACGATGTCCCGAGCGATCCGGACGCGTTGAAGAAAGCACTCGGACGCAACCGCCGCCGCGGTGGTGGTGGCCGCCGTCGCCGTAGATAACCGGATGCTGAGAAAGTTACAGAATTAGTTCGACTAGCCCATAGCTTTCGTACAGCCTTTCTGTAGCTGAAACGGACACCTGCTTGAGCACACCCCTCGCAGGGTCCCGCAGCACAAATTGCAACCCCGCCCCGTATTCCTGGCATGAGCCGCCGCATATTAGCGATCGACCCAGCCATCAGGAATACGGGGTTTGCTGTTTTAGAACAGCGTGACGGGCAGCGCACCCCGACTCCGCTCGCGTACGGGACCATCAAAAACAAGGCGTCGCTACGCCAGTCCGCCTGCCTGCTGGCAATCACCGAACACCTGCGGGAGGTGATCCGTACACACCAACCCAACGAATGCGCGGTGGAAGGGATTATCTACGTACAATCCCACCGCACCGCCATTACCATGGGGGCCGCGCGCGCCGCCGCGTTGATCGCCGCCGCCGAAGCCGGCCTGGAAATCCGCGAATATGCCCCAAAAAGGGTCAAACAATCGGTAGTGGGCCGTGGCGCTGCAGACAAAGATCAGGTCGCATTCATGGTGCGCGCACTCCTCGGCTTGCGCGAAACACCGGACCACGATGCCGCCGACGCCTTGGCCATCGGCCTCACCCACCTCACCGAAAGCAGCTCCCCTGCCGCGAAACTCAACCCACCCGCCTCCATTTAATTTCATGCCGCGCCCCCACTTCGTTGTCCGCGACATCCTGCCCGCTTTGGCCCTTTTGCTCATCGGCACCATCCTTTTCCGCATTTTCAACTGGGACCTCCCAGTAGCTCTGTGGGCTCAGGACGACCAGGGAGGCTGGTCGCGCGGAGACACCGGAATCTGGCGCGTTCTCTACGTCGTCGGCACCTGGCCCGCCTTGCTTTCCGGCGTCGCCGCGATTTTGATCCTACTCGTCGGATTGCGCCGCCCTGCCGCCGCGCGCTTCCGCAAGCCCGCAGGCTATCTTTTGCTGGTGCTGCTGGTGGGCCCGCTCATTATCGCCAACGCGATCCTCAAAGATCACTGGGGCCGCCCACGCCCGAGGGACACAGCCCCGCTCGGAGGTGAGTACGCATTCGAAGAAGTGCTCACCATGGATCTCTCCAGCCCGGGCAAATCCTTCCCCTGCGGCCATGCCACCATGGGGTTCTTCTTTTTCGCCTTTTACTTTCTCCTGCGCAGCCGACGCCCGAGACTGGCAAAGGGCTTCCTCGTCGCCGGCCTCGGCTATGGCTCGATCATCGGCATGGCGCGCCTCCTGCAGGGCGGCCACTTTGCCAGTGACACACTGTGGGCAGCCGGAGTGCTTTGGTTCACTTGCGCCTTCCTTGCGCGCTGGATGAAAATCGACCAACCGCTCCCCGCAGTCGCATCCGAGCAATTCAAGCCCGTCTCGTGGCCTAAGTTGTCGCTTTTCTGCCTCGCGCTCCCCGCCATCATCTTCTTCGGCTTGCTTGCCTCCCCGATCAGCAGCAACCAAACGTTCGAACTCGAGACAGCAGACCAGTCCGCACCGGTCAAGCTGATGGTCAAATCTCCCACAGCTACCCTCCACCTGCTTCCGGGCGACACCTTTGCCGCCACCGCCACCAGCCATGGCCACGGCCTCCCTGGCTCGGGCATCAAGTCCGTCTGGAACGAAGAACAAAAAGACGACGGCCGTATCGTCGCCGAACTCAAACAACGCGAGTCCGGCCTCACCAGCGAACTGCAACAGACCATCCGCGCTACATTCGCTCCGCAACGCCTGCAAGAGCTCAGCGTAGAACTCGACACCGGCAAAGCCACGCTCACCATTCCCGAACAAAACGACGATCTGCTCGACCCGCCTGTCACCGTCCGCTTCGAAGCACCCGCCGACGTGGCAATCGAGATCATCTCTACTTCCGAGGAACTCTTCTTCATCGAAGACACCTCAGGCACGCCAATTCACGGCACCAAAGACGCACCATGGCATGTCATCGTGCCGACGGGCGCCTCTGTGAAATACTGAGCGCCCCATCCTCTGGCCGTTCGCCTGTCTCCCATCCAAGAACCCGCGCGGAGCCATCACCTGCACCGTATTTGCGATTGATTCGAAGGCGTGCCGTGTCTAGTGAGTGAGCGTGATGGACGTCCACGAATTGATACGCAGCTTCGATGATGAATTCTCGCGCATTGGCGCAAAGCGAGAGCAGTACGGGGACGTCTGCGGCTACCCGCTCGTAGCCTATCGGTTGGGCGATGGAGCACGCCGGGGCTATGTCTCCGCAGGAATGCACGGCGACGAACCAGCAGGCCCGCTCGCTCTACTGGAGCTCCTGCGAGAAGGTTTCTTCAAGCCCACTGGAATCAGCTGGGTGATTTGCCCGGTGCTGAACCCAACCGGCCTGGCTCTGGCACAAAGGGAAAACCATCAGGGAGAAGACCTGAACCGCGACTACCTGAGCCGACGCACGGACGAGGTCGCAGGCCACGCTCGCTGGCTGGACGGCGCATCCTACGATTTCGCACTCTCATTGCACGAGGACTGGGAAAGCACCGGCTTTTACTACTACGAGATCAATCAAGGCGAAGACTGCCCGGAGCGCTACGCTCTGATTTCGGCTGCGGTTGGAGAGGTCATGCAAATGGAACCCGAGCAGGTGATCGATGACCACAACGTACGAAAACCCGGATGGATCTACCACGAATGTGAACCAGACGAGCCGGAGCGATGGCCGGAAGCCATTTTCTTGGCAAAGATTGGCTGCCCTCTGTCATTCACATTCGAAACACCTAGCAGCGCTCCTCTGGAACTCAGAGTGCAGGCCCACAAGGCCGCGATGCGCTCTGCCTTGGCTGTTTGCTTGCCGTAGAGACCCTGCAAAAAGCAGCACACAGCCAACCTGCCAGCATGAAAATCAAACCACTAGTAGCGACAAGCGCTCTCGCCTTCGCTCTCTCCTCATGCTCGACGGTAAAGACTCTCTCTCCTGCTGAGTTCGAGAAGCAATACCATATTGCCGAAAGCAGTTACTCAAGCTCCATGAGTGACTACTGCGTGATCGGACAACGCCACAACCATGTGTTTCTCCACAGGCAAACCATGCGCATCCTCCCCCTCCTTTGGGGCCGCGAGGTTTACCGAAACCAAATCTACATGTCACGCACCGGGCTTCTGAGCGATGACCTCAAAGCAGAGATCAACGCCAAATATCCCGAAGGTGAGTGGTAGCCTCTAACGTCGGCCGACGGCCACCGTTCATACGGCGCCATTTCGCTCTGCCGGGATCCAATCAGTGCTTGCGGTAGCGGGCATATCCCCCCGCCACCGCCAATCACCTAAATGCAAAACCTACGCTCCTGGGGCGCGGGTGTGCCAATCGGTGGCGCGCTCGTAGGCGGCACCGACTTTGAGCAGAGTCTGCTCGTCGAATGGCTTGGCCATCAGCTGCAAGCCAACTGGAAGCGGCTTGCCGGCTTCTCGCTCGACAAATCCACATGGCTGGCTCATTGCCGGAATCCCCGCCAGGTTGGCCGAAATGGTGTAAATGTCCGCCAGGTACATCTGCAACGGATCCGCGGTCAGCGAGCCAGCTTCAAACGCAGGACCAGGCGAGGTCGGCCCGACAATGACGTCGACCTTTTCAAACGCTGCCTCAAAATCGCGGCGGAAGAGAGTACGCGCCTTCTGCGCCTGAAGGTAATAGGCATCGTAGTAACCGGAGCTGAGAACGTAGGTTCCCAGAAGAATGCGGCGTTTTACTTCCTCGCCAAACCCGAGCTCGCGGGTGCGGGTGTAGAGCTGGAGCAAGTCCGCCGGATCTTCCGCACGGTTGCCATAACGCACGCCATCGAAGCGTGCCAAGTTCGCAGACGCCTCAGCCGTAGCGATGATGTAGTAGGTCGCCACCGCGTATTCGGTGTGCGGGAGGGAAACTTCGACAATCTCTGCACCGAGCTCTTCGAGCTTGGCGATCGCAGCGTCCACCGATGCCTTCACATCGGCATCCAGACCTTCGCCAAAGAACTCCTTCGGCACGCCAACGCGAAGCCCGTTCAGATCACCATCGAGTCCTGCGGTGTAATCCGGCACATCGATCTGGGCCGACGTCGAGTCCTGGATGTCCGAGCCGGCCATGACATTGAGCATCAGCGCGGCATCTTCCACCGAGCGGGTCATTGGTCCGATCTGGTCGAGCGACGAGGCAAAGGCCACCAATCCGTAGCGCGACACGCGGCCGTAGCTCGGCTTGAGACCGACAATACCATTGAACGCAGCCGGCTGACGGATCGAGCCACCCGTATCCGAGCCCAGTGCGGCAACGGCAGTGCGCGCACCAACCGCCGCTCCGGATCCACCGGACGACCCACCTGGCACGCGGTCGATATCCCACGGGTTGCGGGTCTCGCCGGTTGCGGAGTTTTCAGTAGTCGAGCCCATGGCGAACTCGTCCATGTTTGTGCGGCCGAGCGGAATGGCACCCGCTGCGCGCAACTTGGCGATCACCGTCGCGTCGTACGGTGAGGTGTAGCCGCCGGTCAAAAGCTTCGATGCACAACCGCAGCCCTGTCCTTTGACATTGATGTTGTCCTTGATCGCAATCGGGATACCACCGAGAGGCAGCGACAGATCCGCGTTTTCCGCCTCCGCCAGTGCCGCGTCGTAATCGAGGGACAAATAGCCTGTCACCCG
Source organism: Sulfuriroseicoccus oceanibius (assembly GCF_010681825.2). NCBI lineage: Bacteria > Pseudomonadati > Verrucomicrobiota > Verrucomicrobiia > Verrucomicrobiales > Verrucomicrobiaceae > Sulfuriroseicoccus > Sulfuriroseicoccus oceanibius. The sequence continues at coordinate 3,465,426 of NZ_CP066776.1, forward strand.
TGGATCCGCAGCCTCATTGGCTTTGCGGATGTCGTTGATGATATCGGCCGGGGTGATCGTTCCTTCGACCAGCTTGGCGCGAAGATCGGTGATGGTGGAGGCTGCGAGCGACATGAGTAGGGAAATCGATAAAAGGTAAGAAAAATCAGTGAGGACCAGTCAGCAGAGGGGGGCTTATTCAATCACGCGTGGCACCACGATCTGATCGCGTGCGCTCTGTGGTGCGTTTTGGACCACCGCCTCAGTACCCATCCCCGGACGAGGCTCATCTTCGCGCAACGCCGTGTGCACCGTGCCCGCATGATCGGTCGGCGGCACATCGCTGAGATCCAATTCGGAGAGCTTCTCCACATAGCCAACCACCTTTTCCAGCTGTGACTCAAACAGTTGCACCTCGTCATCAGTCAGCTCCAAACGAGCGAGCTTCGCGGTGTGGTGGATATCAATGCGGTCGTTGGCCATGGCTCTCTGCGGGAAATTTGAGGTTCACTAAGGGTGAGTAGACAGGTAGAAACGATCGCACTAAAGATCAACCCGCGAATTCACCCGCCGCCGGAAATCGGGTCGCAGCCCTGACAAAAGTGTCACTTGGCGATTGGCGTGACATCCCACACCCTGTTCGCGGTGTTCCAGCAGGCGCACCAAAACGAGAAACCTACCGCTATGTCACGCATCCTCATCGTCGACGACGAACCAGATCTGGTCGATCTCCTGACCTTCAACATCGAAAGTGCGGGCCACACCGTGGCAACCGCCAGCAATGGCCTCGAAGCCCTCGAAGCCATGGACAAGTCGCGTCCGGATGCTGTGCTGCTCGATATGATGATGCCGCACATGGATGGAATCGCCACCCTCAAGGAGATGCGCAAGCGCCCTGGGTTTGCCGGCATTCCCGTGATCATGCTCACCGCCCGCTCCGCCGTGGAAGACCGCATCAAAGGCTTCGAGTCCGGTGCCGATGACTACCTGAGCAAACCATTCGATTCAAAAGAACTGCAACTCCGTCTGGCCGCCGTACTGCGTCGCACCGAAGGCGATGGCGGCTCACCAGACATCCTCGAAGTCGGCTCGTTCCGCCTCGACCGCGAAACCCTCCGCCTCGACCTCGACAACCAGGTCGTCGATCTCACCGCCACCGAGTTCAAGCTCGTGCTTTTGTTGATGCAACACGAAGGCGAAGTGCAGGAGCGCGACCACCTGCTGCGCCAAGTCTGGGGATACCGCGACTCCACGCTCACCCGCACGCTCGACACACACATCAAACGCCTGCGCGAAAAGATTGGCGAATACGCCGAGCACATCGAAACGGTCCGCGGTGTCGGCTACGTATTCCACGCTGAAGTTTAATTCCCCCGCAGCTTCAGTCTCCGCCGCCCGCGCACGATCACGTGACGGCCGGCGGATTTTTGCTACCTTCAGCAAGACTACGCTAATCCCTCCATGATCGCAGGCAGCCCCATCGACTCCGCAACCTTTGTCATCGGCCTATTGGTCGGCGGCGCCATTGCGGCATTGTTCCGTTGGGCCCGGGAGACCCCGGAGAACAAAAAGGACACGAAGGAAGAACGGCAGCCCGCCCGCCCGTCGGACCAGGTCAATTTCACCACCCTTTCTGAAACTCTGGACCTCCTGCAAGAGGCGGTGATGCTCGTTGATCCGGACGATCTGGCCGTCGTCTACGCCAACAAGCGATGCGATCGCTTTTTCCGCACCAGTAATGAAATCACCGGCCGGCCGTTGCTCGACGTCTGCCGGTCCCACCAACTTCTCGAGCTGACCCAAAAAGCCATCACCTCAGGCAGCTCCGTGAAAGAAAAGCTCGGTGCGGCAGAGGACGACTCCCGCTTTTGGACCGTCTACATCACACTTGGCACGTCTCCGAAACCGGAGGATCCAAGCGCACCGAAGCCTCTCGTTCGCATCGTCATCCGCGACGATACCGAGCAAATCCGCACCGAGCAGATCCGGCGCGAGTTCATCGCCAACGCCTCCCACGAACTGCGCACCCCCATCACCATCATCTCCGGCTACATCGACAACCTGCTCGATGGCGCCATCAACCGCCCGGAACTCGCCACCAAGTTCCTCAAGGTCGCACGCAAACACAGCCACCGCACCAACCGGCTGATCGAAGACATGCTCACCATTTCCAAACTGGAGTCAGGCCAGATTGGACAAATCACCTCGGAGCGCTTCTCTCTTGCCCGCTGCGCGGAACACGTCATCGATCAACTCCAACCGATCATCGACGCCCAATCGGCGACCGTCACCATTGAGACCGACCCCGAGTCCGAATTCATCGTCGGCGACCGCTTCTACTGGGATCAGATCATCTTCAACCTGACGGAGAACGCCCTGAAGAACAACCCCACCCAGCCAATCGACGTCAAGATCAGCACCCGTATCGAAGACGAACACCACGTGGTTGAGGTGACTGACAACGGCGTCGGCATCCCACTCAGCTCACAGCCTTTCATCTTCAAACGCTTCTACCGCGTCCAGAAGGATCACTCACAAACGATCAAAGGCACCGGCCTCGGGCTCTCCATCGTCAAACGCGCCGTGGAAGCGCATGGCGGCTCCATCGAAGTCGACAGTGTGCCGCACCAGCACACCACATTCCGCGTCCTGCTTCCGCACACACACACTGAAGAGAGCGCCCCCCCGATCTCATAGGAATGCGGGATGCCTTCGTCGAGGAATCAGTCGAGGGACTGCATTCGCGACTCAAGGGGCGGAACACGCAATGTTCGCTGCGCTCCGATTCCGATAGCGTGGCGACAGCGAGGCGCGGACCGCGCTGGGCGTTGCAAGTGTATTGCAGATCAAGAGTCAATCAGCCTTTTCCACGCCCCACTCTTCCCTGAAGGGTAAATGCAAACCAGCCCAGGGTGACGGGAGCCTCAGGCGACCACACCCTAGGTAACCCGCCCCATAACCTCGGCCAAGCGTGCGGCGCAGATCCACCAATCCCAGCCGCCCGCAGGCCCTCGGGCAGCTCCGACAAAACAACCTCATCCCTTTTCCGTGGCTTTTTTTGCCTCTTCGTGGCCATCCCTACCGGCTCCGCCTCCAATCAAAAGCAGCGATTCTCGCCGCACTCCCATACCTCCGCAACCTCGCTTTGGGTCTTGAGGTCTTTCCGTGAGCCCGTCCTATCCGCGACTCCGATTGGGATATCGATATCGATGAGGAGCCCCAAAGCCACTGCACCTCCGACCCAGTCGCCAAGCTCCATCCATAGTGCACAGCCAGACCGCTCCATCTCTTGATAGGAGATCGCAAACCAGCTCGGGTGACGAGAGCCTCAGGCGCCCCCCTGGGACACGCGCACCAAACCAATCCAGCAGATCGCGCGATTTGACCCGACCTCAACACCTGCCCACTAGCCGCCCTCCAAGCGCCGCGACACAATACACCAGGCTACTCCTCGACAGCCGAGGGCTCGGTCATTTTCAGCAAAGCTTCCAAATGCTCGAAGTGAATCGGCTTACGCAACATGGTCACCGGACCCGCCTGCATGATCCGCCACAGCACCTCTCCGTCCGGATGACCGCTGATCACAAACAAAGGCACATCCGGGTGGCTCTTGCGGATCCTCGTGTATAACTCGTCGCCGGCCAGATCAGGTTGGTTCAAGTCGAGCAGGATCAAGTCCGGCTGGTTCACCGCCAACTGCCCGATCGCCTCTTCGGCGTTCTTCACCAGCACCGGTGCGACTCCGGACTTCGTCAAATACTGCCCCACCATCACCCGCATCGCCTCATCCGTGTCAATCAACATGACCGAACGCTCGCGAGGTTCCTCTTTCTTCAAAATATCACGGTCGAGGAGCTTGCGCTTGATTCGCCAACGCCCACCGATCTGCACTGCTGGCAACTGCTGCCTCTGAACCAGGTAATATACCGTCGGTAAGGGAATCCTAAGGTATTGAGACGTCTCCTTGACCGTCATCAAATCGGGCAATTCTTCGTTTTCAGCCATGCGTGTTGTGAGAGTTGAGGATTCCATTCCCCACTTGTTACGCCGGAGAACATTAGCGGGACGCAACACATCTAGAAATTCTTAGAATTCCCGTAATCCCCACAACAATAATGGCTCACACCATCAGATCAAACAATGTTTACCCCAATCGCAAATCAAGACTCTCCCGCCTGAATAGACCTCCAACTCCGGCTCAGCGGCCAAAGCGGCGCGCCAGCTCGGCAAACCCGATATGCACCAACGTCGGCCGCCCCTGCGGACAACAATAAGGCATCCGGCACCCGAACAAACGCTCCGCCAGCTGCGCTGCGCCAGCCGCATCCAGTGCGGTATCGACCGAAGCTCCTCCGCCAAGCTCGAACTCGCGGGCGAGCACCCGCGCGACACCGACCTGCAGCTTGCGACGCTCGCCATCCGACGGAGCGCCCACAGCGCCGCGCCTGACATCACCAACGGTTGCAAAAACCTGGCGGATCACATCCGCTGCATTCACCTGCTTCACACCGGCCGGCAGAGAACTTACCTTGAACGTACGCGCACCGAACTCCTCAATCTCGAAGCCGACCGCACACAACTCGTCGAGCACCTCGACAATCGTCTCGTATTCTTCCTGCTCGGTTTCCAATGTCACCGGCAACAACAGACGCTGAGACGCCGACTCATCAGCTCCCTCCGGTTGCTCGTCGGCCAACTGCTCATAGACAATCCGCTCGCGTGCGGCACGCACATGCAGAAGCGCCAGCCCCTCATCGGTTTCATAGAGGACGTAGCCGTCTGCCAGCACAGACAGAAAGACAAAATCATCCGGGATCCCGGCATTGGAGTCCAAATCATCGTCCGCACCTTCCTCCGGCCCGGCTGCAGCCTGAGCGACGGGTGTGGTTTTTTTGTTCCGAAGCTCGTTGGCAGCCGCCACGACATCGTCGACCACCGGTTGCATCTCAGGCTGCGTCACACGCGGCTTGATCGACTCCGTACTCAGCTTGAATGCAGGACGTGCTGGTGCCGGGCGGGCCGTCTTGGGTGCCTCGGCCGAGGGGGGCGCCGGTGTCAGCCGCACTGCAGGAGACGCTGGCTTTTTCGCGGGAGCCGGTGCCTTGGACGGTGCGACCTCGATCGCATCGGCACCGCTTTCGGCTCCGGACGGATTCTCCAATGAAGCCACCAACGCATCATAAACCGCACGCTCAACCGCACCGGTCTTCTGGAAGCGCACCTCTTTCTTCGCCGGGTGCACGTTGATATCGAAGCTTCCTGCAGGAAGTTCTAGAAACAAGAAAGCCAGCGGATGCCCGTCCCGCTCGACCAGCCCGCGGTACGCCTCTTTGATCGCACGGAACAAGACCGAGTTCTCCACCGGCCGGCCATTCAAAAAGACCCACTGCATGCGTCGGTTCGGACGGCTCACTCCAGGGCGGCTCATCACACCGGTGACTTTGATCCCGGCGTTTTCAAAAGGCTCCATCTCGAACAACCCGCCTGCAATTTCATCGCCGACCAACCCGCGCACACGTTCCCACTGGTCCCCCGTCGCCGGCAGATCCAACGAGACTCTTCCGTCACGCACCAGGCGGAACGCGACTTTTGGGTGAGCAATCGCGTGCAAGCGCACCTGCTGGTCAATGTGACCAAACTCCGTGTTCTCTGTTTTCAGGAACTTGCGCCGCGCCGGCACATTCACAAAGAGTGACCGCACCTCGACCGACGTGCCCGGAGCACATCCGTCGTCGCGCACCTCGACCAGGCGACCTCCGTCCACTTCCACGCACGTGCCATTGAGCGCTCCGTGTTCGCAGGTGCGCAGCTTGAAGCGCGAGACACTTGCCACACTCGGCAACGCTTCACCACGGAACCCAAGCGTACTCACCGTCACCAGATCCTCTGCAGTTTTGATCTTACTGGTGGCGTGGCGCTCGATACACATCACCGCGTCGTCGCGGGTCATTCCGGCGCCATTGTCGGTCACCCGGATCAACCCGGCACCACCCTTACCAATCTGCACTTCAATGGATGTCGCCCCAGCATCGAGTGCGTTATCGAGCAGTTCGCGCACAACCGAAGCCGGACGCTCAACGACCTCACCGGCAGCCACTTGGCTCGCCAATGTATCAGGCATGACGGCAATTTTTCCCATGGATCTCAGACTGGAAGTGATAATGTTCTCGTGGTAGTGAATCGCCGACTACCACGCGCGAGGCGCATGTTGCCGCCTCACCGATCCCCCCGCAAGCGCGGATCTCATCGAACCGATCCTCCCCCGAACCATTATGATCACCATTTCCCCACGAGCCGTCGAAGAATTGCAGTCGATCAAAGCCTCGAAAAACGCACCGGACAACCACGGTCTCCGCATTCTCGTCCAAAAGGGCGGATGCGCCGGCATGCAGTACGGCATGAAGTTCGACGCCCCCGCCACCGATGACGACATCACCGAAGCCGACGGCGTGCGCGTTCTCATCGATCCCCAAAGCCTGCCTTACCTCAAAGGTTGCGTTCTCGACTTCTCCGACGCCCTCTCCGACAGCGGCTTCAAAATCAACAACCCGAACGCCGAACGCAGCTGCGGATGCGGCTCATCCTTTGAACCAACCCAAACCACGGCCGAAGCCAACGCCACCCCGCCGACCGACCCCGAAATCGAAGCACTGGAATGCACTCCTGATGAGGAGGATACGCAATCGTGACGACGCCAGATCCGCAGCGGGATGCATAATTTTCAAAATATTTTCCGCTGCGTGAAAGAGGGGTTGCCCGACGTGCGAATTGTGATCCATACAAGCGTCTGACAGATCTCCGTATTGCCTTGACAATCCAAGCAGTTAGAGAGAAACAATCCTTGGGCGTTCAGCCGCCCGCCACTATGACCCCTCTCCCCGCCTGCCCCGATTCATGAAGAACCGAGGACTGATTCTCGAACAACAAGTTCTGGATCTCCAGCGCACCCGCTCTGGAGGAGCCAACCGACGCCGCCCGAAGCGCTTCCTGCTCGGCTGGACGGTCACCATGACGCTCCTCATCACAGCGGCCACATTTTCGTGGATTTTCTGCCTCTATGTCTTCGGCCATCCGGAGCGGCCGTTCAGCTATGACGTGCTGAGCAAACTCCAGCGCATCGAACCACCGAAGCGCTTCGACCACCTGACCGTCCCAGACGGATCCGCCTACAAACCCAAGGAAATCTTCGCCCGCTACCTGCGCTATCCGCAGGCAGGTGAAGAACACCTGCTCGAGCTGAACGCGGAGCTTCACCGCAACTTCGTCACCAACTACTCCAAGGCCGACAGCATCGACTACGTCCGCGGCAAGTTCCGGGTCTTTGACATCCAGCCCTTGGATGAATCGCACATCTTCCCGTCCGGTGTCGCCATCTGCGCCCAGGCGGTCGACTGCCCGGATTTGACCATCGAGTATCTCTTCCCCGGCGAGGCGATCCCACAGGACTTCTTCCGCCCGGGCGATGTGCTCAGCATTGAGGGCACCACCGCATTTGCCACCGTGCTCAACTGCGCACAGATCGCGGAGAGCAAACTCTGCCTCACGCTCGTGCCACTCGTTTACGGATCGTACGTCGGCCCGAATGGCTCGACCGTCGCGCTGTCGCCACCGGACAAGATCAACTTGAAGACCAGCTGGCCGGTCGCCGGCGGTCACCTCCCACCAAGCCAGATCGCCGGTGACCAAAGCAAGCGCGACGCTCCAGGTGCCGTCGCCGGCCTGCGCTAACCCCGTGAAAGATCAAAACAAAAAGCGCCCGTGGATCGAAACTTGATCCACGGGCGCTTTCTTTTTGATCTGTGATCACGCACGATCAACCTACTCGTCGTCAGGCAACTCCTGATACAAAGGATCCGGATCACGGGTCGGCAACTCAGGCTCACGCTCGCGGCGCTCGCGCTCGATCCCCACCAGCCCGGCCGTCACATCGACTTCCGGCAACGGCGGCAGGCCCAACGGAGCATCATCAGGCACCGGATCGATCGGAAACCCATCCACCTCGCGCGTCGGCAAACCCTCGCCCGGTTCGACAGGAATCAAGGGACGGCCATCACCCTCCTTCGGGGCCAGCGAGTCGCGCACAAACGGAGCCATTCCACGGCGCGCCGCGGTCGGCGTCAGCCACACGCGCCGCAACACCTTGCCGCTCTCAGCAGACAAGGTCACCCGGCCGACCACCTGCCTCCGCACGTCGATCAGCCGGATCACCCAGATCGGATCGTCCGTGAAGTCGATCGCCCGCAGGGTGTAGGTGACTTCATTGAAGCCGACCTTCTCTTGGCGTGCGAGATCGTCGACAATCGCAAACGCGCTTTCACTGTTCACCTTGATCTTGGCGGCGTCGACAAACCCCGACGGCACTCTGCCGGGATAGAATGCGGAGTTCACCCCCCTGGTGACCACACGCGTCTCATCCGCCCAATAGGAGCGCAGCGTCGTCGGTGATTCGGGATCGAAGACCACCACCACCCATTCCCGTGGGTTCGGCTCGCCACGTTCAGCGCTCAGACTGACGATGTGATCGAACTTCGCCGCGCCGTACTGCCGCTCAAGCGCATTCACCGCCTGACTCGAGGTCAGATCGGCAAACGCTGGAGCAAGCGACAAGAGGCCGCACAACAGAGCAAGACTCGGCTTCATTGGTAGGTTGGCTAAGCGTTGGGACAAGTTACTTGGCCGAACACGCGGCAAGCTTCTTGAGCAGAAGCTGGTTGAGTTCAATTCCAGCCTCGAAGTTGGCCACATGGAAGTTCTCGTTTGGTGCGTGGATCTGGCAACCCGGCAGCGCCAAGCCCAGCATCAACGAGTCCGCCCCGAGGATGCTCTTGAATGTATTGATGATCGGGATGCTGCCCCCCTCGCGGATCAGCACCGGCTCGCGGCCGAAGGTCTCGGCCAGCGCACTCTGCGCTGCCTTGCCGAACTCGGAGTTCGGGTCGCTCAGATACGGCTCACCAGAATGACCCGGCACAAACTCGACCGTCACGCCTTCAGGAGCGTGCTTCATCACATGCGCCTCCACCTTGCGCAGAATGTCATCCGGATCCTGGTCCGGAACGAGACGGAACGACAACTTCGCCATCGCCTCGCTCGCGATCACCGTCTTGCTGCCCTCGCCCTGGTAGCCAGCGCCCACACCATTGACTTCGGCCGTTGGGCGCGCCCACAGGCGCTCTTTCACCGAGTAGCCAGCCTCGCCGACCGCAGCCGGAGCACCGGTCTCCTCAAGGTACTGCTTTTCGCCGAATGGCACGGTCTCCCACATTTCACGCTCCCAGGTCTCAAGGTCGCGCACATCATCGTAGAATCCATCGATCGCCACGCGCTCGTCAGCATCATGCAGCGACGCAATCACTCGCCCGATCGCCGTCGCCGGGTTCATCACCGATCCACCGTAGACGCCCGAATGCAGGTCTCCGCTTGGCCCTTTGATCAAAACTTCACCACAAGTGATGCCGCGCAACCCATAGCCCATGGTCGGCACGCCAGGCGCCACCATCCCCGTATCCGACACCGCGATCACGTCGCACTTCAGCTCGTCGCGATGCGCTTCCAGGAACGCCGGCAGGTTCTTGCTGCCAATTTCCTCTTCGCCCTCAAAGAGCAAAATCAGGTTCACCGGCAGTTCACCCTGCTGCAGCGCCTTTTCCACACCGAGCACATGGGCGAACATCTGCCCCTTGTTGTCGGTCGAGCCGCGGCCCCAGATTTTGCCATCGCGCAACTCCGGCTCAAACGGAGGCGAGTCCCAAAGCTCGACCGGATCCACAGGCTGGACGTCGTAGTGGCCGTAGATCATCACGGTTGGCACGCCATCGCGATGCTCGTTTTTCGCCACCACAATCGGGTGACCAGGCGTCTCATGAAGCTGTGCATCCAGCCCCATGCCCGACAACTTGGCCTGCAGCCACTCGGCGCAGGCGCGCACGTCGCCGGAATACGCGCTGTCGGTGGAAATGCTCGGAAAGCGAAGGAATTCAAACAACTGGGAAAGCTCGGGTGTCATGAATGAAACCCTAGCGTCCGCAAGCGTCTCGGCAAGCGCAGATGGTGCCACCACACCCGCTCGACACAAAAAAATCCGGCTGCCGGAATCCCATCCAACAGCCGGATCAATTGAGTCATGAGCGCGAATTACCAGTCGCTGGTATTTTCCGGCTTGTGATCCGGGTTCGAGCAACGCATGCACTGCACACCCACACTAGGAATCACCGGGCTCCATGTGTACATGCCGCCATCTGGGCATGTCGGTTCGTTCTCAAGAAAACGCCCCGGACCGACGATATCGCTGAGCTCCAGAGGAGATCCGATCTCGATATCGTACAGGTTCGACCACGCACGGGTGGCCACCTGCGCATTGCGCTGGTTGAGGATGCAGGTAGCGCGATCACTTCCAGCACGATAGGTCTGCGCACTGGTGAAGAATGTTCCGGTCAAGGTGGCCATCGTCACTGGGTTCAGCGAAATCAGCTCGACGAAATCCTGCAACACCAACGGCCGACCATTGAGTGGCGTGCGCTTGATCGTGTACACCGCATTGCCGTCCCGCGACGTCACCGACACCCATGGCTGCGACAGATAGCTCTCACGCAGCTTGAGCAATTTAGTCACAACCGACTGCACATCATCGACCTCGACGTCAACCTGACCCTCGGCCGCCATCGCGGCACCATCCGCCGCAAGACTGCTCAGCATCTCGCCGTGGTCGGCGAAGGTCGACTCCAACAAATCACCAATCGCAGTACCCGCCTGCTTGGAGAAATACACGGTCGACAACACATCCGCCGGCATTCCCTTCATCGCCGCCTGATAGGCCGCGCTGTCCTTGAGCTTCTCCGCCGCGGCCAGTGTCTTTTCCAGATAGCTCACACGGGATGCCAGGAAGATGCGGTTGGTCGCCGCATCGTAAGCGATCACCGGGCGCACGTCTTCCATTGCAATCGGCGCACTGTCGACGGTCGCGTATCCGGTGATTCCGCCCTCGAACTCCACTTTCTCAAACTGAGGGTTGCTGCTGATAATCGTGCGCAGCTCGTCGAAGTTCTTGGTCAGCCCTTCGGCACAAACGATCAGATCCATGTCCGGCGCGTTCACCACCAAGCCATCGAGATCCCAGACCACGTTCTGGTCTTCGTGGATCGACATCCCGAACGCGAGCCGGGCATTCATCGCATCGAGCATCTCACCCACGGTTTGCTGGCCAGCGCCCTGCTCAAGCATCATCTCAAGCTGACCCGCGGCCTCTTCACCGATCATTGGGTTCAACTCCTTCAGCCACTTGCGTACACCCGTCAGGTCCAACTGCATGTCAGCAGCAACCGAAACATCCGCACCAAACACATCGGCAGCCAACGACGGACGCGGTGCCCCCATCATCTGCCAAATCCCCGCGTTCGGATCATCCAACACAAATACATTCCGGGTCTCGTAGCCTCCCTCGATCGCGTGGCTCGAAGCCCCCATCGCCTTCACTTCATCAAGCCCAGCCCATTGCAGCACGCCCTCGGCAGTCAAATCCACGCCGTCCTTCTTCATGGCGTCGGCGAGGTATGGAGTCACCACCCAATCGTCCACCATTCCAGCGATTTCCTCGTAGGAATCACCGACATACGTGTAGCTGTAGTAATCGCCTCCCAGACGCAGGTGCTTTTGCAACGACTCATAGAGCGGACGCTCGCCACCATCGTTCACAACCATGAAGCCGTCACCCGACTTCACTGCTTCCACCGCGGACTTCTCATCACCCGTCACCTGAGCCGCGTCCTTCGAACAAGCCCCCAACAACAAACCACCCATCGAGGCGGCTAACAGCGTTTTCATTTTCATCGCCGCCCACATCGCAACATCGACCACCGCACGCAAGTCCAATCCCCAAAATTCACTAACTTTTCATAAAATCCGTTAGAGCATTCCCAATGCAGGTCACTGCGGATCCGTCGCATCACTCCCACCGCACCATCAACCCCGCACACAGCACCAGTCCGATCACCAATGTGATCCACGCCGTGGAAACAAAATACGGATACCCCATCAACGCGATCGCGATGATAAACCGCTGCGGCACCAGATCGTGCTTCCGCTCGTGCCAGAACACCACCGCCCCAATCCCGCCAAAAATCAGCGCGAGCACCAAATGCATGGGATCCAGGTTCATCGTCATTCCGACAATCCTAACCCAACCGCCCCATCTCCTGTCGACTTCGTTTTACCATCGCCCCACAAAGAGTAAACCGTCCCTACGGGACGAAGCTCGAGGCTCATTAGCCCCTGCGGTTGAAACCGCAGGCTAACCGGTAATCCGTCGCTACGCGACGCCCGTCACCGCATCGCTATCGGCATCGCTATCGGCATCGCTATCGGCATCGCTATCGGCATCGCTATCGGCATCGGCATCGGCATCGGCATCGGCATCGGCATCGGCATCGGCATCGGCATCGGCATCGGCATCGGCATCGGCATCGGCATCGGCATCGGCATCGGCATCGCTGCGCTGCGCTCCGATGAGGATTTGGATAAGGATAAAGATAAGGAGCACGTGTCACACGCGATGCGTATGGAGCGACCACACTCTTGTGGTCGGCGGACGGGGAGGGTTTTACAATTGGGGCAGCCCTCCGATTTGCCGGCAGGAATGCCGTCCCTCCAGCGCTGCGCGTGCATGGAGCGGAGGTGGCTATGAGATCCTCATCCTCATCCTCATCCTCATCCTCATCCTCACCCTCATCCTCATCCTCATCCTCATCCTCATCCTCATCCTCATCCTCATCCTCATCGCCATCGCCATCGCCATCGCCATCGCCCCACTCCCCGAACTACCGACTCCCAGCACCGGAGGTGCGTCCCAACATAGCCCATGGCAACGCCATGGGATGTGCCACGATCCAGCCGGAGCCCTGCATGGGCGGCCCATACCCGACCGGAGGCACCGCTACTCCCTTAGCGAGCCCTTCTCCACCCGTCCCACAGGGACGCCTTACCGGCTAGCCTGCGGTTTCAACCGCAGGAACCTGTCGCAACGAAAGAACTCGTCCCGTCGGGACGGCTTACCCAACCTTCGCCCCCGTCAGCCAGAAACCAAAAAATCCGCCACCCTGCGGTGATGCAGAGTGGCGGATCCATTTGAAACGAATGAGCGCTCGAATTACTGAACGATTGGAAGCGGCTTGGTGTTCTTCCACTGACCGCGGGTGAAGTCTGGGAAGTCCTGAGGCATTCCGTCCTCGGCCACCGACTTGCGCGAAAGCGGAGTCACTGCCGACCAGAAGGCGCCTTCGTAGACGTTCTGATCAAGCGGCTGGCCGGTACGGATGCACTCGATCACGCGGTAGTTCATGATCGCGTCCATTCCGCCGTGTCCGCCGAGACGCTTGGCGAGCTCTTCCATGCGGGTGTAGAGCGGGTGGTCGAAGGCTTCGTAAAATGCCTGATACGCCTCGCCCTGAAGCCATGCGTGGTAATTGGAGTGCTTGTTCGGCTCGCTTTCCTTGAGTCCGAGAACCTTGCGCAACTCAGGGGTCGCGTTCTTCCAAGTATAGTCGAGAGCGATACGGTTCGGGAAGCCTGCACCGGTACCACGGGTTCCCTGAATGAGGTTGTGGCGGGAGTATGGGCGTGGGGAGCTTTCGTCCCACTGAACCATGATGGTGCGGCCGAGCTCGGTCTTGATGATCGATGTGCTCATATCACCACCGTTGTACTCGATCTGGTTGAGCTTCGAATCCGGAGCAAAGTTCTCCTTGGCGTAGAGCGCGTGGTTCTTGGCCGGCGACGAGAACGAGACGAGGCGGCGGAAGTTGTCGTCGCCACGTGCCAGGTTCATGTACTGCGCCACAGGTCCGAGACCGTGGGTTGGGTAGAGGTTGCCGTTCTCTTTCGCCCAGTGGTGGGTGCGCCAGAAACCGGTTCCGCGGCCCTGTTCGACCTGGTGCATCTGGCCACGCAGTTCGTGGATGTAAGCAGCTTCACCGTGAAGGAGCTCACCGAACACCCCCTGGCGTGCCATGTTGAGGAACATCAGCTCGTCGCGACCGTAGTTCACGTTCTCGAGCATCATGCAGTGACGCTTGGTCTTCTCGGAGGTCTCGATGATCTTCCAGCAATCTTCGATCGAGGTGGCCAATGGCACTTCGACCATCGCGTGGGCACCTGCGTTCATCGCGTCGATCGCCATTGGCGCGTGCCATTCCCAAGGAGTGATGACGTACACCACGTCCGGCTTGGTCTCAGCCAGCATCTGCTTGTAGGCGAACTTATCACCGAAGTAGAGCTTCACGTTCTTGTGAGCTTCGGCGTTGTTCTGAAGCACGCGCTTCTTGGCATTCTGAGCGAGATCCTCGTAGATGTCGCAGATACCGACCACCTCGGTATTGTCGAAGGTCGAGATGTGGTGGTAGTGGGTGCCACCGCGAGCGCCGCATCCGATGAAGGCAACCTTCACCTTGTCGAGCTTTGGTGCCACGAAGTCACCCATGTAGGTCGAACCTGCAGCAAGAGCTGGAACGGAAGCACCGGTCTCAGCCAACGCGCGGCCACCAGCTGCCATTGCCGCACCGAATCCGCCTGCCATTTTAAGGAAGGAGCGGCGGTTGGTGCCCTGAATTTGAGGAGTATCGCTATTCTTCATCGCGCCCCAATACAGCAGGCTCTCAGCCACCCTTTCAAGTATTTTCGAAGAAATGCACTAGTTTGACTGACCAGCCGCAACCCGCATAAAATGGGGGCTCGCGAGCTGTCAGACACCTCACATCCCGATCACCCAAACCCCGAACGAAACCCACAACGGCATGGTCAAAACAGACCCCACCGTCGACGCCAACATCACCTGGGTCGGGACATCCGGCTGGCCACCAAAATGCCGCGCCAACACAATTGGAAAGTTCCCCGCCGGCATCGCCGCCTGCACCACGAAAACCTGCGCCAACGGCGTCCAGTCCCGCACCAGATAGGCCGCGGCTATGTATCCAAATGGCAGCACGCCCAAACGCAACAGACCACCGGCCACCGGAACCTTCACCGACCATTCGGCATTGCCCGCCAGATCGGCAATCGTCATCCCGACCAGCAGCAAAGACATAGGGATCCCGCACTGACCGAGCCAGCCGATTGTGTAATGCACCGTCTCCGGTACAAACTCACCGAGCCCCGTCCAGCTCAGACTCAATCCAATGATGATCGCCACCACCGGACCACTGAGAATTCGCCGCCACGAAAAACGCGTCTCGCCGGTGAGCACCATCATCCCCACCGTCCAAATCGCCAACTCCACCCCGAGGCTGTGCGTGAACAACACACCAAGATCCGCGCCGACAAAAACCGCCAACAACACTGGAATCGCCACGTAGCCGTAGTTCTGCACCCCCGTCCCCAAGCCAAATGAGCGCAAGCCCGCGCCACGCTTCATGCCCACCATCTTGCCAACACCAAGCGCCAACAACATCCCGCAAGACACCAGCAAGTACCCCGTCCCTGCAGAGACGGCGATTAACTTGATGTCTCGCAACGACGGGTTGCCGATCATCTTGTCGAGGATCAAACACGGCATCAGCAGGTTCACCACCAGCTTCAGCAGCCATTTATCGGCCTCCGGTTTGACGATACCTCGCCAACGTAAAAACAACCCGATACCGACCACGATAAAGACCGGCAAAACGGCCCCGTAGATCTGCAATGGGTTCAGCTGCGACGGATCAGGCATTGTCGTCTGCAAGTTGTCGCTCAAGCTGCTTCACCCGGGCGTTCAAACTCGCCACCCGGCGCACGGCCACCATATCGCGCCGCGCTTCCTTCACCGGCTGGGCAGGGAAGCCCATGTACATCTCACCGCCCGGTAGGTCTTTGGTCACGCCGCCACGCGCCATAATCACCGCTTGATCCCCGATCTTCAGGTGCCCGGCTACTCCAGCCTGGGCAGCTACGGTGCAATAGTCACCGATCACCGCACTACCGGCCACCCCGGTTTGGGCGCAAATTACGCAGTGCTTTCCGATCACGCAGTTGTGACCGATTTGGACCAGGTTATCGATCTTCGTCCCCTCCTGGATCCACGTGCGTCCGAATCGCGCGCGGTCGATGGTCGAGTTCGCGCCAACCTCCACATCGTCGTCCAACCGCACGATCCCGATTTGATCCACCTTCTGCTGGCGGCCATCGACCAGTTCGTAGCCGAAACCATCGCCACCAATGACGACACCATGGTGAAGCACCACGCGGTTGCCGAGTTCGCTGCGTTCGCGCACCGAGACATTCGCCCACAGGTGGCAATTTTCACCCATCACCGTGCCGTGAGCGACCACTGTGTTCGCTCCGATGATCGTACCGTCGCCGATTTGCACACCAGCACCAATCACCACGCCAGACGCGATCGACACCTTCTCTCGGTCGAATTGCGCCGTAGGGTCGATCACCGCCGAGGGATGCACACCCATCACCGGCTTAGGCTCGGCCGGACGCATCGCCATCGCAACTTCACCAAAGGACGCCGATGGATTCTCCACCACCAGAACAGAGGCCGACTCCGGAACCACCTCAAGCGGACATTGCTCGGGAACCAACACCACGCCCGCGTGCGTCGCCTTCAGCTGGTCCAGGTACTTCGGGTTGCCAAAAAACGCAATGTCGCCAGCCAGCGCATCGGTCAATGAGGCCACACCTTGAATTTCCTGGGCTTTGTCACCGCGCGCCAAGGTCGCGCCGGTCATGGTCATGACATCATGAATCGTAAGCATCGTGCGCCCACCATATCCCGCTCAAGCCAATGAGGAACTAAGAAATAAGGAGAATTCTTGCGCCCCCCCTATCGCCACACATACCTACCACGCGAAGCCCACCCATTAAGAAGACTCACGCCAAACCCCAAAGAACCCAAAGCTCGTAATCTGAATGTCAATAAAGACGGAGCCTCCGAAAAGACACCTTCGTGCTCTTCGTGGTTCACCTTTTCAATCAACTCAACGCCTTCAGCCGGCGACAGCCGCCGATGGCAAGGCCGAACTTGACCCACCCGGACCGTGCAATCGCATCGCGCAGAAAATCGCACTTATCCGGCAAGGTCTTGCCTCGCTCACCCACCAGGTCTTTGCATATCCCGAGCGTGCGCCCGAATGCGATCCAGCGTGAGTCGTGCACCGCCGCGACCATGCGCCGATGATCCACCGCCGCCTCTTTTTCCGCCCGCAGGCGATCAATCTTGGTCTTGGCAATATCCAACTTCTCCGCCATTTGCGAACAATTCCCCAATGGGCCACCGCGCTCGTGATGGTTCACTATGTGGCGGTTCGGAAACACACGCAGTTCTTCCCACTCGCCCTCGTCAAGATCGTTCACTTTGTGAAGAATCTCCTCGTGGCTCACATCCTGCAGCAAGTCGCTGTAGATCATCATCAACAAGCCCATGTGCAAGCTGCTCACGCTGTCGAACGCAGCACGGAAATACAACTTCATGCGACTGCGCATGGCCACATCCGCCCGCAACTCGTCGCGGAAATCCTTCAACAGATCCAAATGCTGACGCAGCAACTCACGCATCAGAGGAGCCGGCGCCGACGTGATCGTGTTGGTCGCATGGACCCGGTAGTACACTAGCTTCTCATTGTGCACCATGATCGCATCGCGCCAGGCCGCACCAGTGAGGAAGTAGTAGTCGTGGTTGAAGTGGTACGGACGGAATGGGTTCGCCGCCATGTACTTCGCGCGCCCGAGCACGTTGCTCGTCGTCGCCGGGAAGTTGGCCAATCCCATCCACTCGACGGTGTCGACCGACTTGTCGTCCACCACGCTCCATACCGCATAGAACCACTTCATCCGCTCGTGGTCCTCGGCAAGATCATTGCTGTCCTCATCGATCACCTGGACCGCGGAGCAAATCACCTGTTTGTCCGGATTCGCCTCCAGCATTGGGAGCAGCTTCTCGAACCGATCGAGGTGGTAATAGTCGTCTGAGTTGAGAATCGCAATGTAGTCACAATCCTCTGCAGCCATCTTGATGGCGCGGTTGATTGTGTTGAACGCGTTCTGATTTTCCTGCGTATGCAGTTCGATCCGCGGCTCGTTCATCGCCCGGATCACCTCAACCGAATCGTCCTTCGACCCGTCGTCGATCACGATAATGCGATCAACCGGCCGGGTTTGGTCCAACACCGAGCGCAATCCGCGCACGATGTAATGAGCGTGGTTGTAAACCGGAATGACAACCGCCAGTCTCGAAGAAGCCATGGATCGAATCAGTTAAAGCAGGAAAATCGGACGCGCTATTCGCCAGCGAAATACGGCAACTTCGATGCCACAGCCTCGACTTGATCTTCCTCCTCGAGCAACTCGCCGAGTTGGTCGTAGCGACCACGCACCAGCGCGCTGCGAGCCGAGTCAGGAATCGACACTGCGAACGACTCGGAGCCAAAGCGTACTTCTTTGTTCTCCAGATCAACGACGATCTCGGTGGTCGGATCCGCTTCGATGGTCGCAGCCAGATTGCGGATCTCCACCGCATCGGCGCACACACATGGCAGCCCCAAGTTGGTCGAGTTCCCGAAGAAAATCTCAGCAAAGCTCTCGGCGATGATGGCTCGGAAGCCTGCGCGGTAGATCGCCTGCGGCGCGTGCTCACGGGACGATCCGCAGCCGAAGTTGATACCAGCCACGAGAATGGTCGCATCCTGATACTGTGGCTTGTTCAGCGGGTAGTTTGGCTTTGGCGATCCGTCTTCGTTGTAGCGAACGTCCGCAAATGCCGCGTCTCCAAGACCATCAAAGGTCACGCACTTGAGGAAGCGTGCCGGAATGATCTCATCAGTATCAATGTCAGCACCGGGCAAAAACACACCGGTCCCTGTGACGGATGGAATAGGAGCAATAGCCATAATCTATATCAGTTGGAAAGTTATCTAATCATGTGACCCTGATGATTGCGCGGGCCACAGTACGCTTAGTTGGCGGCAGCCGCTTCGAGTTTACCGACCGCCACGCGCTCGACGAGATACCCGCCGCGCTCAAGACCTTGGATCAACCCGGTCTCTCCCGGCAGGTGCAAGGCCCCCACCGCCACAAAAAAGACATCTTCAGGGCGCTTCTGATAGCGCTCCAGTGTCCGCTCGACCATCCGCACATTGCGGTCGTCGACCAGTGCCTTCATAAACTGCTTCACAAAGACCGGCTCGGGAACCCCATAGAGCTCCTCATTCCAATCCGAAGAGGCAGCAAGCGCCTCCAGGTCACCTTTCCGATACGAAAGGATCATTTTCTCGGTCTGGTTGCCTTGGTCCAACTCGCGGGATTTCGCCATCCCATCGAGCGTCAGATCCAGCATCTTCACCAAATCGTCGACCGGATAGTCGCTCAGCGCGCCGAGTTGCTCGTCCACAGTCTCCAGCGCATCGAGCTCCATCTGGTGCTTCTTGGCGATCTGAACCAATCGCTCATCCACTCCCGGCGCACCGGGGTATTCGAGCATCGGTTCCAAGATCGGCACGGTCACCATCACGCTCCAAACTTGCATCCGGTTGAACGGAGGCGCCTGAACCGAAAACATCGGAAAGATCCGCTTCAGCTCGGCATCCAGCTTTGCCTCGGTCTCGTCCGGCAGGAAATCGGCAAGATTGCGCTTCTCGTCCGCCGGCAACATCGACGCAGCAGCCGCCTTGGCAGAGGCATCCGCGTCCATGTGGATCTCGGTCACCAGCACGTTGGACGACTTTACCGCGTCGCGCACCACCGGCTGAATTTTGGCCACCCGGGGGTCCCCCAGATGAATCGTTCCGAACACGTAGCCCTTCAGCGTGCCATCCGGCGCTGTGACTTTCCACAGCAACGGCTTCTGCGGCGGCAGCGGATCCTCAGCAGCACAGGCCACCAAACCACCGCACACCAGCCACGAGGCCAGCAACTTCAAGATCAATTGTGTGAATCGCATCATCCGGAGAGATAAGGTCGGGATTCTCGGCTTCGCCTACGAAGCGAACACTTCACGCGCGTCCGCCACTTTACCCTCGACGGCAGCCGCAGCCACCATCACCGGACTCATCAGCACGGTGCGACCGATCGGACTTCCCTGGCGTCCTTTGAAGTTACGGTTGGAGGAACTCGCGCACAGCTGATCACCGATCAGCTTGTCCGGGTTCATCGCAAGGCACATCGAACATCCAGCACCACGCCACTCAAAGCCGGCGTCGCGGAAGGTCTGGGCAATGCCATTACCTTCACAAATCGCGGCCACCACCTGAGAGCCAGGCACCGCAATCGCACTCACGCCCTCGGCCACCTTGCGGCCTTTGAGGAAGTTTGCGGCATCTTCAAAGTCAGAAAGGCGCCCGTTGGTGCACGATCCGATGAACGCCACATCAATCGGCGTTCCTTTGATCGGCGCTCCACCTTCAAGCTTCATGTACTCCAGCGCATCAGCCACCACTTCCTTCTCGGATGGGTCCTCGATCTCCGCTGGGTTTGGAATGTTCTCGTTGATGAACACACCGTGGTCCGGCGAGGTCCCCCACGTCACGGATGGTTCAATATCTTCGCCGCGGATTTCCACCACGTCGTCGTACTTGGCATCCGCATCGGACGCGATCGACTTCCAACGCTCGACAGCCGCATCAAAAGCAGGACCTTCCGCCGGCACGTAGGCTCGGCCTTTGAGATAGTCGAATGTGGTCTCGTCCGGATTGACATATCCGCAACGGGCTCCGCCCTCGATGGACATGTTGCAAACGGTCATCCGCTCTTCCATCGAGAAGTTGTCGAACACCTCACCGCCGTACTCGTAGCAGTAACCAATACCGCCCTTGGCTCCGAGCAGCTTGATGATGTGCAAAATCACGTCCTTCGCGTAAACGCCCGGCCCGAGCTTGCCGGTCACATTGATGCGGCGCACCTTGAGCTTGGTCATGGCAATTGTCTGGGTTGCCAGCACGTCGCGCACCTGGGTGGTGCCGATACCAAAGGCGATCGCACCGAATGCCCCGTGGGTCGCGGTGTGACTGTCACCACAAACGATGGTCGACCCTGGCTGGGTGATCCCTTGCTCAGGCCCCACCACGTGGACGATGCCCTGCTTGCCACTCTTGAGGTCGAAATACTTGATCCCGTGCTCGTCCACGTTCTTGCGCAGCTCGCGGATCATCTCGTCAGCCAATGGATCGGCAAACGGCTCCTCACGCTGGTCGGTCGGCACAATGTGGTCAACCGTCGCAAACGTGCGCTCCGGGTGGCGCACCTTCAACCCTAGGTCACGCAGCATGCCAAAGGCCTGTGGACTGGTCACCTCGTGGATGAGGTGGGTGCCAATCAACAGTTGGGTCTGACCATTGCTCAGTGTCCGCACGGTGTGTGCGTCCCAGACTTTCTCATACAGCGTTTTTCCCATGGGTCGGATCAATTACGTAAAGTTCTCACAGCCCGCGCTCTGCGGACAAGTGGCGACCACCCTAACGCACAACGCGCCGCATGCAACGCTGCAGCACAGGCGATTTCTGCCGAAAAGCCGGGTTCGATCGGGGATGGAACTGGGAGGATTCGCAGATTGCAGTAAAACTCGCCTCCGGATGTCCGGATCAGCGAGACATCGCCCATACCGCCCCCCCTTCTCACTCATCAGAGTGAACCGAATGACCCGTCAGCAGCACCCAACTTTCATTCTGAAACTGGAGGCACCCGCATTGCGGCAACCTCATGAAGCTCCGGTCAACCATCAGACCACGCCTATCCAGCATCGGTCGTCGACGGCCAAATCCTAAAACATAACCACCTTAAAACCTAAAACCTCCGCTCAATCCTCGATCACAATCTGGCTCGGATCGAAGCTCAGCTTCGGCAGTTCCACCTCAAGCTCCTCGAGCTCGTCGCTGATCAACTTGGAAACCACCATATTGCGGTACCACTTGCGGTCAGCCGGAATGATGTGCCACGGCGCATGATCCGTGGACGTCTTCTCAATCAGCACCTCGTACGCCTTCTGGAACTCGTCCCAGCGCTGGCGGTCTTCCAAATCATCGAGATTGAACTTCCAGCGCTTTTCCGGGTTCTCGAGACGCTTCCTCAGGCGCTCGGCCTGCTCATCCTTGCTAATATGGAGGAAGATCTTCACGATCTTGGTTCCCTCGTCCGCCAGCATCTTCTCGAAATTGTTGATGTGGTCGTAGCGCTTCTTCCACACGCGCTCAGGTGCCAGATTCTTCACCTGCACCGCCACGATGTCTTCATAATGGCTGCGGTTGAAAACGACCATCTCACCATTGGCCGGAGCCTCTTTGTGAACCCTCCACAAATAGTCGTGGGCCAACTCCTCCTCGCTCGGCTTCTTGAAAGGCACCACCCGAATGCCCGCCGGATCAATCTTGGCAAACACATGACGCACCGTGCCGTCTTTGCCGCCCGTGTCCATCGCTTGAATGATCACCAAAAACTTGTGCGAAGCCGCCGCCATGAACTTGTGCTGATGGTCCTGCATGCTCTGACGCAACTCATCCAGCTTCACCAAATGCGTCTCCTTCGACTCATCCGGGAACATCGAATCGTCCTTGGTCGGAACCTTCGACAGGTTCACCTTGCTCCCAGGCTTCACTAAATATCTCTTCATAGCGCAATTGATGAACAGTCACCCAAAATGTGTACGCTTCAAGCCGCGCCGCCGATGAGGTGTGTTACGGCCCTGAGCAAAACCATTCCTGCCGAGCGGTTGCAATCATAAAATCCAACCTTAGCTTTCCGCCCCATGAATTCTTCTTTGATGAACTCCCTCAAACCTCTCGGCGCCGCCACCATGCTGGCCGCCGCACTTTCCCTCCCAGTATTCGCTCAGGATGCTGAACCTGCCGCCCCGAAACTCACCGAAGCGGAAATCAAATCCGAAGTCGGCTACGGTTTCGGTTACCAGACAGGCATCCGCTTCGCCACCGAAATGGGACAAGCCGGCGTGGACGTCGCCGCCATCGACATGGAAGCCTTCCAACAAGGCATCAAGGACGGCCTCGCCAAGCAGGAGCTGTCGGTAGATCGTGACGCCCGCCTCCAAGCCGCCTTCCGCGCATTCGGTGAGCAACTCGTCGCCAAACAACAAGCAGAAGCCGCTGCCAACGCAAAGCAGGCCGAAGAATTCCTCGCAGCAAACGCCAAAAAGGACGGCGTGATCACCACCGAAAGCGGACTCCAGTACCAAATCCTCACCAAGGGTGAAGGCAAAGTCTACGAAGCCCCGGCCGAAGGCGAAACCCCGGAGCCCGTGCGCTTCATGGTTCACTACAAGGGATCCTTCATCGACGGCACCGAGTTCGACGCCTCCCCTGAAGGTCGCGCCGTTCCATTCGACCTCAATGTCGTCCCAGGTTTCCGCGAAGCACTTCTCATGATGCCGGAAGGCTCAAAGTGGAAGCTCTTCCTGCCACCATCACTCGGCTATGGCGAACAAGGCATCCCAGGCACCATTCCTGGCAACTCGGTGCTCATCTTCGAACTCGAGCTCGAGAAGATCGCCAAGGTTCCGGCTCCGCAAATGCCACAAATGCCTGGCCAGCAGTAATCCCACTGCAGACCAATTCACCAAAGCCCGCCATCCCCTCCGGATGGCGGGCTTTTTTTGTATCAGCCCTGCCATTTAATGCCAGACATCAAACAGAACAATAACACACAACCAATTCATCATCAGATAGTTAACATAGCAACGAAAGACACGCAGACGGCGCAGAATAGCGACCGATCCGGGGAACTCACCGCGATCCCTGCAAACTCATGCGCGGTTGATCGCGCCTTCCCTTTGCCGTTGATTGCCCCCATCCTGCTCCACCAGCCATGCTCGATCCCATTGCCCACATCCGCTCCGATTACGGAGAAAAGTTCGCTGTCCCACGCCAATCCGGCCTGAGCGACGCAGCACACGCGACCTTGGTCTTCACCCCGACCTTTCGCGATCCCAACGCCTTGCGTGGATTGGAACAATGCTCGCACCTGTGGGTCATCTTCCATTTCAATAAGAACCGTCCCACAGCCTCGGAGGACTGGTCACCCACCGTCCGCCCCCCCCGCCTCGGCGGCAACCAGCGGCTCGGTGTCTTCGCCACCCGCTCACCCTTCCGCCCCAACCCACTCGGGCTCTCGGTCGGGAAGATCGAAACCATTGAAACCGACACCCCGGACGGCCCGGTGATCCACCTCAGCGGACTCGACCTCGTTGACGGCACCCCCGTCATCGACATCAAGCCCTACGTCCCCTACTGCGACTCCATCCCTGAGGCCTCCAACCCACTCTTTGGCAGCGCCCCACAACGGCTGGCCCAACCCTTCATCGTCGCACCGAAGGCTCAGCCTATCCTCCAGTCGGACGCCAGGCTCACCGCTCTCGTCGAACAAACCCTGCGCCTCGACCCCCGCCCAGCCTACCAGGACGACCCACAACGTGAATACGGCGTCAGCCTCGGCGGCTACAACATCCGCTTCACCATCACGGACGCAGCCATCACCGTCACCGGAGCAAGCAAAGCCTAAGGCACGCGCCAAAGAGAACGTTCAGCTGTTAACCAAGCAAACCATGAGCCAGATCACAGACACCCTCAAACAGCGCTTCGGTCATGATCAGTTCCGCGACGGCCAGCGGGAAATCGTCGAAGGCCTGGTCGCCGGCAGATCGATGCTCGCGGTTTTCCCGACCGGAGGCGGCAAATCCCTCTGCTACCAGCTCCCCGCATTGTTGCTGGACGGCGTGACCTTGGTGATCTCTCCGCTGATTGCGCTGATGAAAGACCAAGTCGATGCGCTGCGCAGCCGAGGCATTCATGCCGCTCGGCTAGACTCCTCACTCACGCACGACGAGTACGGCGAGGTAATGCGCGACTTGGCCAATGGGTCACTGAAACTTCTCTACGTTGCGCCAGAACGTCTGGCCAACGAGGGATTCCGGCAAAAGCTCGCCTCACTCAAGATCGCCATGGTCGCCATCGATGAGGCGCACTGCATCTCAGAGTGGGGGCACAACTTCCGCCCCGACTACCTCAAGCTGGCAAAGCTCTGCCACACCCTGCGAGTGCCCCGCGTTCTGGCGCTGACCGCTACCGCCACCCCCGCGGTCGCCAATGACATCCGCGCCGCATTCGACATCGCTCCCGACGACCACATCCAGCTCTCGTTCCACCGCCACAACCTCGACCTACGGGTGACCCCACTCACCGATTCGGAACGCCCTCCTTATCTCCTCGAGCGGCTCAAGCACACCGATGGCGCAGTCATCGTCTACGTCACACTGCAGCACACCGCCGAGCGCATCGCCACCTACCTGAACCGCAACGGAGTCCCGGCACAAGCCTACCACGCCGGCCTCCCCGCCGAGCAACGCGCCGCAGCCCAGGATGGGTTCATGACCGGCAACATCCGCATCATCGTCGCGACCATCGCGTTCGGCATGGGGATCGACAAGGCAGACATCCGCACGGTGATCCATTACAACCTGCCAAAGTCTCTGGAAAACTACTCGCAGGAGATCGGGCGCGCCGGCCGCGACGGCAAGGATTCGGTGTGTGAGCTCCTCGCCTGTCGCGACGACCTCACCACACTCGAAAACTTCACCTACGGCGACACCCCGGAACCCGGAGCCACCCAGGGACTGATCGACCGTGTCCTGCGCCTCGGTGATGAGTTCGACATCTCAACCTACGACCTCTCCTATGCCAGCGACGTCCGCCTTTTGGTCGTCTCCACTTTACTCACCTACCTGGAAATGGACGAGTGGATCGAGGCGACTCGCCCATTTTACTCGGTCTACCAAGTGAAAATCGCACGGGACTTCGATTCGATCGTCGCCGGCTACGACGACCGCCGCAAAGCATTCTTGCGCAAGATCTTCGACGCCGCAGAACACAAACGCTCGTGGATTCATTTTCACATCGATGACGTGGCCCAAGCCACCGGAGAACCCCGCGACCGCATCGTCGCCGCACTCACCTACCTCGAGGAAGCCGGCGACATCGCACTACGCCTCACCGGCGTCCGCCAGGGCTACCGCCTGATACGCAAGCCAGACAACCTGCGCGACGTCGGACGCCGCATGAACGAGCGCTTCGCCCACCGCGAACAAAGCGACCTCGACCGCATCGCCCAGGTTGTGGAACTCGCAGAGCAATCTGGCTGCATCACCAACTTCCTCACCAGTCACTTCGGCGAATCGCTGGATCAGCCATGCGGCCACTGCTGCCGCTGCAGGGGAACCTCAGCCACACCATTGCCCGGAGCCAACCCAGAGCCAGCCACCATCGAGGAGCGCCAGCAAATCGACCAGCTAATCCGCCAAAACCACGCAGCCCTGCGCACCCCGCGCCAACTCGCCCGCTTCCTCACCGGCCTCAGCAGCCCTGCCACCACCCGCGCCCGCCTCACCAGAGACGACACCTTCGCCCTCCTCGAGCGCCTCCCATTCTCCGACACACTGACCGTCGCAGAATCCATGATGGGCGCCTAGCCCAGCGCCCGCCCATTTGTGCCGCCCCTACAGGGCTCATCACAAATACACCCTTCCATCCCACGGCGTTGCCGTGGGCTACGTTAGTCCGCACCTCCGGTGCTTCGGCCACCTTCCACATCGCAAACCCGCACCGAGGGCACGTGTCTTCGCCCGCGTGCCGCGCCGGAGAAGCACACGAACCCAGCCCACGGCAACGCCAAGGATCCACGCCAAGCCAAAAAACGCGCAACCCGGACGGCGTAATTCCCGCCTCTCACTCGTCCACATTCCCAATTCCGCGCCAACAGCCCGCGCCGGAGGCGCACACCAACATAGCCCATGGCAGTGCCATGGGGGCCCGTGCCCGATAGAGACGCGCCCTGCAAGGGCGGCACAATCCGTACCCACACTGATCCGCGCTTCATTTATCGCCCCGAGGCACACACCAACTCAAACCGAAGCAACGCCGAGCCCCCCACTAACGTTAAATACGAGCGCTACAACGACAGCATCTTCCCCGCCCATCACTCATCCTCATTCCACATGTCGCGCCACCAGCCCGCGCCGGAGGCGCACACCAACGTAGCCCACGGCAACGCCGTGGGACCCAGCACCACGACAATGACGAGCCCTGCAAGGGCGGCATAACCAACCACTCAAATAACAGACCAAGCCCACCCGTTCCATTTTCCATGGGACACTCACTCGCCAACATCTACATCCACCTCATTTTCTCCACAAAAGACCGCAGACCTTGGCTCGATGATACATTCCGTCCGAATCTCCACGCCTATATGGCGTCGGTTCTGAACCTAAAGGACTGCCACCTCATACTGATCAATTCGATTGAAGACCACGTACACATCCTCTTCCGACTGTCTCGCACCACTTCGCTCGCCGACGCCGTCGAGGATGTAAAGAAGTCGTCCTCTCAATGGATCAAACGCCAATCACCAGAGCACTCGAAGTTCGCGTGGCAACCAGGGTACGGCGCATTTTCGGTGAGCGAGTCCAACATGCTCGCGGTGAAAGCCTATATCCAAAACCAACGGGAACATCACCGGACCAAATCGTTCGAAGAAGAATTCTGCGCATTCCTCAAGAAGAACCACATCGATTATGACCCGAAATACCTGTGGTCGTAACGCACATTATACCGCCCCGCTGGGGCTCATGACCGCCCTCCCCATACACCCACGGCTCCGCCGTGGGCTACGATAGTCCGCACCTCCGGTGCTATGGCGCCATCACTCACCCGCTCGCCAACTCGTGCCGAAGGCACGCGTCAGCACAAACCCAGGCAACCAAATACCAACCCTTCATGTGGGGAAGAATCCAGATCCTCAGGCAGCAACGCCGCCGTCACCGAAGGCGTCTATCACGCATCCGCTCTCCACGTTACGCGCTAGACGCGCACAACACGGACGGCATGACTTCCGCCCACCGCACTCCACATTCCTCGCCCCAACCCGCGCCGGAGGCGCACTCCAACGCAGCCCACGGCAACGCCGTGGGATCCGACGCGTCAACAATGACGAGCCCTGCAAGGGCGGCATAATCCCTCTTCGCCTCACTAGCAAATTCCCACGTCTCGCGGTCGACAACCGGCGGATGGCTCCTTATCGTCGTCGCCAACCATGACCAGCGCCTCCGCTCTCTCCACGCTTGCCACCTCAGCCATCAACGGCCTTCATTTCACCTGGATCGACTGGTTCGTCGTCTTCGGCTACCTCGCATTGACCACATGGGTGGGCCATGTCATGCGCGGCAAGCAGGCTACCATCCGCGACTTCTTCCTCGCCGGCCGCACTCTGCCATGGCAGGCCGTTTCCGGGTCCATCATCGCCACTGAGATCAGTGGCGTCACATTCATCGGGGTGCCCGGCATGATCTATGCCCTCAACGGCAACTGGACCTACCTCCAATGGGCCATCGGATCGATCATCGCCCGCTGTCTGGTCGGCATGTTCTTCGTGAAATTCTACTACGAGAAGGAGATCTACAGCCCCTACGACTTCATGGCCAACCGCCTCGGTGCGGGACTCAAGCGCCTCGCCACCGGCCTCTTCTTCCTCGGCAGCATCCTCGGCCAAAGTGTGCGGGTACTCGTCGCCGCGCTTGCACTGGACGCCGTCACCCCGATGAGCTTCACCACGTGCATCTGGATCATCGGCGCATTTGCCATCGTCTGGACGTTGATGGGCGGAATGCAAACCGTCATCTGGACCGATGTCATGCAGTTCTTCCTCTTTGTGATCGGGGGGGTACTCGCGCTCGTCTGGATGATCCACGCGATCCCCGGAGGCTGGGCGGGCATCGTCGATGCCGGCAAGGCCGTGCCTGAAGCCGGAGCCAACGGCAAGTTCACGCTGTTCAGCTTCGTCACCGACCCGAAGGTCGAATTTACGCTGTGGGTCGCGCTGATCGCAGTGCCGTTCCAAAACATGTTTGCCTTTGGTGTCGACCAGCTTTCGGCCCAGCGCATGTTCTGCTGCCGTGGCGAGCACGACGCCCGCAAAGCCATCATCTGGAGCTCATTCGGCCAGCTCATCACGGTGCTGATGATGACTGTTGGAGTTTCCCTCTTCGTCTTCTACCAGACCACTGGCAGCACCTCCATCGAGGCCTGGAAGTTCGCCCAGTCCGGTGACTACGTGTTCCCCGTCTGGATCACCTCCGAGCTACCAATCGGCGTACGAGGACTGATTCTTGCCGGCATTTTCGCCGCGGCCATCTCCAGTCTCGACAGTATCCTCGCCGCCCTCTCACAAACCACCCTATCCCTCTTCGTCGACACCACAGACGAGCACGTCAGCGACGGCGACCACCACCATCTCCTGCGCTGGTCGCGGATCCTGGTCGTCACCTGGGGGCTTGGGCTTTCAGCTTTCGCCATCGTTCTCGATCAACTGCGAGGCAACGTCAACATGGTCCAACTCGCATTTGGAATGATCGCCTACACCACAGGCCCAATGCTCGGGCTATTCTTCGCCTCGCTTCTGGCCAAAACCCGACGCGTTTCGATGATCGGCCTCACCATCGGAGTCATCGCATCGGTGGCTATCGTCGCCTGCTTCCGCATGGAGGTCTGGACCATCGCCCAGAAAACGGGCCACATGAGCGCAAAGGACGTCGCGGGCCTGCCCACCATGACCGAGAAAAAGACCGCCTCCCCACTGGTCCAGCTCGATGCCTCGTTCAACGGTGAAGCACTCTACGGCTACCACGTCACCGCGGAGCTCCCCTCCGGAGAGCTCACAGTCGACTCTATCGAACCCATCGGCAGCGAAGACGCCAAACATCAAATCGCAAAACTCACCGCGCCTGACACCCTGCTCTCGATCGAAGTCATCGACAAAGCCAAAGCCCTCGAATCACTCCCCCTAGTCACCGAGGATGCCCCGCTCTGGATTAAGGGTGTGATCAGCCGCACCACCGACGGCACTCCACGCCTGCTCGTCAAAGGCGCTGCCAACATCGCGCCTGCCACGCCGGACGCCGCCATCACATCGGACCCCGAGGAACTACGCCAACTGCTGCCCCACCTCGACGGACAACACCGCGCCATCGTCACCACCGGACCAACTCCAAAAATCGGCTTCGCCTGGTTCTACCCGCTCACCACACTGCTCACTCTCGGCTGCGGATTACTGATCCCCGGAGGGCACTCAAAAATGCGCGAATCCGCATAATCGTCCGCTTATTCTCGACCTAATAAAAAAAAGTTTTTCACACTTGCCAACAGGTCGGGAATTTCAGCAGTGCATGGATTAGGGGCTTACAGAACACTTAAGGTTGCGTTAACTCGTTAGACAACGTTCAAGCAGACTAATAAAATTAAAAAATCTTGTGGGGTTTTAATTTTTTTTTAGATTACGCCTCACCTCCACAGGATACCTCCCGCCAACACTACGGGATCCCTAACGAGGCAATAACCCAGACCCGCCAGAGCAATCCGGACACCGGAGCGCCTAGCTTAAAGTCAACGGGTTACGCAACATAAAGCAGCTCGGACCCGAGACACTCAACATCGCCCGCAGCCGCCACTAACACTTCTCCATCAACACCTTCTGTCCCTTCTCCAACCTCATGGTCGACAACCTCGATGCTCTATGGTCCAAAACTTCCAATCACCTCTCCAACCAGCTTGGAGCGGACGCATTTGACCGCTGGTTTTCCGCAGCGCGGCTGATGCACCACAACGACGGCGAGCTCACTCTGGGCGTGCCGGACGACATGCACGAGTTCTGGATCGAGAGCAACTACCGCAACGACTTGGAGAAGGCCATCAGCTCGGTCTCCGGTGCCGAGTACTCCGTCCGCCTCCGCGTATGCGATGGGCTGACAGATTACACCCCGGCCCCAAGCGACGAGGCCTCACTTCCATCGTTTGACGAAATGGTTCCCGCCGGCGAAGAATCCGGCGCCGTTTCGTTCGACGAGCCAGCACAGAACGACGAAGAACCTGCCGCTGAACCCTTCGGCCTTTTCGAGCCGGCTTCGTCCAATGCATCGACCGACACCGCAGTCGCACTCGAGGACAAACCGACCACCCTCACCAGTGACGAGCCATTCTCCCCGGCTGCGAGCGAAGAGACGCCTCTCCCGACCGCACCGGGATCGAAGGGCGAGGAAGTGCTCGACGCCCGCACCCGCCGCAAGATCGAAGAATGC